>JBBDML010000007.1:0-6576 GCA_040878345.1 Acidimicrobiia bacterium
GAACCGGTCGGGCGCCCTGGCCGTCACCGCCCAGCCGCCGAGAGCGAGGACGATGAAGATCCCGATGATGGTGAGCCCACCGACCAGACCGGTTTCCTCGCCGATGATGGCGAAGATGAAGTCGGTGTGGGCATTGGGCAGGTAGAACCAGCGGGCCCGGCTTGCCCCCAGACCGACACCGAAGATCCCACCATCGCCCAATGCGTAGTACCCCTGGATCACCTGGTACCCGTTCCCCTGGGCATCGGCGTAGGGGTCCAGGAACCCCGAGATCCGATCGGTCCGGTAAACCTCGTCGAAAGCGAGGAATGTCGTGACCAGGACCGCGGCCACCGCCAGCAGGGCGACATACCTGAACGGAGAGTCACTCGCCATCACCACGGCCATGGCCGCGGCGCCGATGACGATCAGGGTCCCCAGGTCGGGCTGACGCATGACCAGGACTCCTACGACTCCGACCGTGGCGACCAGTGGGACGATGAGGTGGCTGAATCGGGCCAGCAGCTTGTGCTTCCTCTCGAGCAGGTAGGCGAGTACGAACACCACGGTCACCTTCGCCAGCTCCGATGGCTGGAATGAGATCCCGCCCACCTCCAGCCATCGTGTGGCCCCACCACGTTCATCCCCCATCATCAGGACGGCTACCAGGAGGCCCACGGTGAGGAAGAAGGAGGGAAGAGCCAGCTTTCGGTAGAGCCGGTAGGGGATGCGACTGGCGACCAGTAGGGCGATGGTCCCCAGACCGACCCCGAGGAGCTGTCTCTTGAAGTAGAAGAAACGGTCCTGGGTGTCGTCGAGAGCGATGGCAGATGACGCCGACTGGGTCGCTCCCAGCCCGATGACCACGAGCACCACCACCACTACCAGCAAGGTGGTAGAGGTGCGGCCGTTCATCCGGATCCGCTCGGCGCGGTCCCGGGCCGCAGCCCGGACCTTGGAGATCGAGGTGACACTGGCTGTCATTTGATCTGGCCTCCGAGTCTCTCCAGGACCAACTCGGTGAACCTCTCGCCGCGTACCCCGTAGGACTCGAACTGATCGAAGCTGGCACAGCCCGGGGCCAGGAGCACGGTGTCACCAGGCACGGCGGTTTGCCCCGCCATCTCCACCGCCACCTCGAGGGTTCCGGCATTTCGACCCCTGTCACCGGCCGCAGCAGACACGACCGGACCGGCCTCACCGATGCCGATGGCCATCCTCAGATTGGGCTCGGCACCGAGTGGGGACACATCCAAGCCTTTGGCCAGTCCGCCGGCGATGAGCACCACCGAGTCGAAGGCCCGTATCGAGGCCAGGGCGGCGTGGGGATTGGTGGCCTTGGAGTCGTCGACCCATGCCACGCCCCCACTCTCGGCGATGAGCTGCCTGCGATGGGCGCCGGGACTGAACGAGACCGCGCCGGCCTCTACTCCGTGCGGGCTGGCCCCCATGTGGCGGGCGAGAGCGGCAGCGCAGGCGATGTTGGCGAGATGGATCGGGTCATCGGCATGGAGCCGGGAGACGTCGATCACCACGTCCATGACCCTGAGCCATCCATCTTCGACCCCTCCTCCGCCTGGCGGAAGACCCGACCCGCTCACCGGGAAGAGCCGAGAGGGGGCGCTCGCCGCCAACTCGGTGGCACCCGGATCGTCGCAGTCGTAGACCAGCAGGTCGCCGGCGGTCTGGTTGGCGAAGACTCGCGACTTGGCTTGACGGTAGGCGTAGACCGAGCCGTGCCAGTCCAGATGGTCGGCGGCCACATTGGTGATGGCGGCAGCCACCGGGTGGAAGGTCTCGGTGAAGCGGAGCTGAAAGCTCGACACCTCGACCACGAGTGCGTCATAGACCTCGTTGGTGAAGTCGGAGAGCGGAACGCCGATGTTCCCGGTGGCGGGGGCCCCAAGCCCTGAAGCCTCGAGCATGGCCGACGTGGCCTCGGTCACGCTGGTCTTCCCGTTGGTCCCGGTGATGGCGATGACCGGGCTTTGGAGATGGGTGAAGGCGAATTCGATCTCGCTGATCAGAGGGACCCCGGACTCGAGGGCATCCACTATCGGTGCCGAGCGTTCCGAGAACCCGGGGCTGGCGATCACCAGGTCGGTCCCTCTGAGGAGGAGATGATCCCATTCTCCGGTGGCCAGCCCGAACCCCTCCACGATCGGCTCCGTCACCGCGGACCGGTCATAGATGGTCACCGCCACCCCTCTCGAACGAGCCAAGCGCGCCGCCGCCATGCCCGATACCCCGGCTCCGAGGACCAGGGCATGGGTCACAGCGGGCCCTCGAGCCTGAGGAAGTCGGCGTAGAACAGACCAAGCCCGAGGGCGACTCCGATGCCGGTGAGTATCCAGAATCTGATGACCACCGTGGTCTCGGGCCAGCCCATCAGGTCGAAGTGAAAGTGGAGGGGTGACATCCTGAAGATCCGGTTCCCGGTGAGCTTGAAGCTGGCAACCTGGAGGATCACCGAGAGGGTCTCGGCGACGAAGATCCCACCGATGATCACCAGCAGCAGTTGGGTGTTGGTGAGCAAGGCCATTGCTGCGAGCAGCCCCCCAATGGCCTGGCTCCCGACGTCCCCCATGATGATCTTGGCGGGGTGGGCGTTCCACCACAGGAACCCGAGGAGGGCGCCGAACATGCCGGCGGAGATGATCGCCAGCTCCAGTGGATCGACGGACTGGTAGGTCGTCGGATTGCGAAACTGCCAAAAGGCGATGACGGTGTAGGAGGCCACCACCAGGGCCGCCGACCCTCCGGCCAGGCCGTCCATCCCGTCGGTGAGGTTCACCCCGTTGGCGAACCCGGTCATCAGGAACAGAACCCAGACCACGAAGAACACCCCGAGGTCGATACCCAGAGGGCGAACGAAAGAGATCTCTGTGGTGACGCCGGCACTGCTCGCCCCCCAGGCGAAAAGGGCCGCCACCGCCAGCTGACCACCGAACTTCGCCGACTTCGACAACCCGAGGCTCCGCTTGCGGGTGTATTTCACCCAGTCGTCGAGGAACCCCACGATCGCCATGCCACCCAGCGCCAGCATGACCAGGAGGCCGCCTGCGTGGTACGCCTGGACCTCGACCGAGACACCACCCGAGAAAGCCACCCGGACATGTGACAGCAGGTAACCGACGATCGCGCCGGTCACGAACACCATCCCACCCATGGTCGGGATCCCCTGTTTGTGGGCATGACTCGCCAATTCCTCCTGGATGAACTGGCCAATGCGTCGTCGTTCCAGGATGCGGATCACATAGGGAGTGCCGAATATGGACACCAGCAATCCGACCGCCGCCGAGATCAGGAGTGAGATCACGCGCCCATGCTCCCCGGTCGGGTGGCGGAATTGGTGGACCTCCGCATGACCGCCAGCTGCTCCCGGGCCACCGAGCGGTCATCGAAGGCGAGACGCCGACCGCCGATCTCCTGGTACGGCTCGTGGCCTCTTCCCAACACCAACACCACGTCCCCCTCGACGGCAGAAGCGAGGGCAGTCTCGATGGCTCGACGGCGATCAGGCTCGACGATGACGGATGCCCCCGGGTCGACGCCGGCGACGACGGCGGCGATGATCTCACCGGGGTCCTCGGAGCGTGGGTTGTCACTGGTGATGACTGCCAGGTCGGCTGCTGAAGCGGCCGCACCCATCATCGGCCGCTTCTCCCGATCCCGGTCTCCACCGGCGCCGACCATTGCGATCACCCTTCCCGGGCCCAAACGGCGGGAAGTCTCGATGGCGCGGACGATCCCGGCCGGGGTATGGGCATAGTCGACGATCACAGTCACCGGGTCGTCGCCGGACACTCGCTCGAATCGCCCGGGCACACCCGGAAGCTCGGCCAGGCCCGACACCACCTGATCGAAGCCGATTCTGGCGGCAAGGCAGCAGACCGCCGCCAGGACCGCGTTGTCGACGTTGAAATCACCGATCACCGGGGTCTCGACCTCGGCGTTGCCCCATGGGGTGAAGAGCTGGAAACCGGTCCCAGCACCGGTGGGGTGTCTCGCCTCGGATCTGGCGTCGCCATCGGTGCCCACTCTGACCAGGGCTTGGTCGGCTCGGGTCGCCACCTCATCTGCGATTCGCCGACCGGCGGCGTCGTCGACGCCGATCACCGACGTCCCGACTTCGTAGTCGTGGAACAAGGTGCTCTTGGCCGCCAGATAGGTCTCCATGTCGCCATGGAAATCGAGATGGTCTTGGGAGAGATTGGTGAAGGCCGCCACCCGAAACCTGGTGGCGTGGACCCGCCCGAGAGCCAGGGCGTGTGATGAGACCTCGGCCGCGACCAACCGGGCACCGCTGTCCCTCATCGCGGCGAGGATCCGTTGGAAGTCGGTGGCCTCCGGCGTGGTTCGCGCCGATTCGAAGGTTCTCTCCCCCACCCGGGTCTGAATGGTCCCGATCAGCCCGGTGGCGAGGCCGGCATGGCCGGCGATCGACTCGACATAGTGAGTCACGGTTGTCTTGCCGTTGGTGCCGGTGACTCCAACCACCGCCAGGTCATGGGAGGGGTCGCCATGGACCCGGGCGGCCAGGCTCCCAAGGGCATGTCTGGTGTCGGGGACCACCAGCTGGGGTACCTCGACGCCCGTGTCATGCTCGACGCATACCGCTGCCCCTCCGGCCGAGACCGCCTGAGCCACGTGGTCGTGACCGTCGCTGGTGCCACCCCGAATCGCAACGAAGAGCCGGCCCGGGCCGGCCTGACGGGAGTCGTGAGTGACGTCGAGGATGGTGGGCGGGTCACCTGTCACTCCGATGAGGCGACCTCCGACCAGCGCTGCCAGCTGGTCGAGACGGCTACCCGCCATAGTCGTCGGGGGTCACACCCAGCCTATGGAGGGCTTGCTCCATGACCTGGGCGAACACCGGGGCGGCGGCCAAGCCACCGGTCCGGTACTCGTATGCCGGGTTGTCGATGACCACGGCAACCACCACCTGAGGGTCACTGATGGGGGCCATCCCCACGAACGAGGCTCTGGTCTCGTCGGTGTACTTCCCGTCGGGCCCCAGTTTGTTGGCGGTCCCGGTCTTCCCCCCCACCCGGTATCCCTCGACCACGCCGCCGATACCGGTGCCCTCGGCGACGGCACGAGCCAGCAGCTCCCGCATCAGCTTGGCGGTGCCGGGCGAGACCACCCGCCGGCTCTCGATCCCGGCGACCTCGGTAGATCCGTCCACGTCGACCAAGGAGGACACGATGTGAGGGGTGCTCCACACCCCGTCGTTCCCGATGGCGGCATAGGCCGCAGCCATCTGAAGCGGTGTCGCAGCCACCGAGTATCCGATCGCCGCCGAAGCCCAGCAGATGTCACAGCCCGCCTCGAAGTTGAGGATCCCGGGAGCTTCGACCGTGTAGTCGATACCCGTCTTCGAGCCCAACCCGAAGGCCGTGATGTAGTCGACGAGGCGGGTCTGCCCCAGCCTCTCTGCGATCTTGATGGTCCCGATATTGGAGGACTCGGCGAATATCTCGGCGACGCTCATGTCGCTGGTCTCGTGGGGCTCGAAATCGCGGTAGCACCCATAGAGCTCATCGGTGGCCAAACGGCACGCCCCGTCCTTGAGTTCCAGCTCGTCGGGCACCTGGGGGATGACCGTGCCGATGCTGACCTCCTTCTCCTCGAGAGCGGCGGCAACGGTTATCAGCTTCTGCGTGGAGCCCGGCTCATAGATCCCGCGGACCACGAAGTTGGCGAACATCCGGCACGTCGCCGGATCCTCGGACTCCTCACACGACGGGTCGAGGGTCTCACGGGTCGCCGGGTCGAACACCGGCGACCCGGCCATGGCCAGGACCTCACCGGTCTCAACGTGTAGGACCACGACCCAGCAGGCGTCCCCCGACGTCCGTTCCTGGCCTTCGATGCACGCTTTCTGCGCCTGATACTGGAGCGGGAGGTCGATTGTGGTGTTGAGGTCGATTCCCGGCACTGCCGGCTCGATGTCTGATATGCCCTGGAGAATCGGTGTCCCATCGAGGCCCCTCTCGAAGACGGCGCGACCCGGGACACCCGTCAGCTCGGTGTCATAGATCAACTCCAGGCCCTCCCTGCCGACCCCATCTATGTCGACGAAACCGGTGACATGGCTGGCGACCACCCCGGCTGGGTAGACCCGGGACGGTTCGGGATGGGAGTAGATGCCCCGAAGCTCGAAGTCCAGCACCTGATCCACCATCTCCGGGTCGACCTGTCTCTTGAGATAGACGAAGTCGCGATCACTGATCAGCCGCTCGTAGAGGACGTCGCTGTCGACCTCGAGGAGGGCGCCGATCTGCTGAGCGATCCAAAGCGGCTCCTCCACCTGATCGGGTACGGCGTAGAGGCTCTGGGTCTCGACGGTCAAAGCCAGGAGCTCGCCGTTTCGATCGAAGATCTTCCCTCGTTGGGGGGCCAGGTCTCTGGTCACGAGACGCTGATTGAGCCCGGCCTCGGCGAGCTCGGCGGCGTCGACAACCTGGATCTGAACCAGGCGGTAGGCCATCCCCAGCCAGGCCAGCACCACGGCCATGCCGATGACGGCTATACGAAGGCCGGCAGGGTGGACCCGTCGGTCAGCGGTGGTCATGGGCCTCTGACCCCCGGCTG
>JBBDML010000008.1:0-30920 GCA_040878345.1 Acidimicrobiia bacterium
CGCACAGAACGAGGGAGGGCAGCCGGCCGACCGTAGGGCCAGGCAGGGTCAGCCGACGGTGACTTCGGGCTCGGTGGCTGCAGGCCTGGCGTGAATGCGACCATCCACCGCGATGTTGGGGAGCCAGTCGAGCCATGAGGGCAGATACCAGTTGCGATGACCCAACAGCCTCATCGACGCCGGGACCAGGATCGTCCTGATGATGGTGGCATCGAGAAGCACCGCCACCGCCAGCCCGAATCCCATCTGCTGGAGGGCGACCAGTTGGCCGGCGGCGAAGCCGGAGAACACGGCGACCATGATGGCCGCGGCTCCGGTGATCAGCGCTCCGGTCGTGCGCAGACCGTAAGCCACCGACTCGGTGTTGTCCCCGGTCTGGTCGAACCGCTCCTTGATCCTGGAGAGGAGGAACACGTGGTAGTCCATCGACAGCCCGAACAGCACCGAGAACAGGAGCAACGGCAGCCAGGCTTCGATGGTCTCCACCTGGGTGAAGCCGAGGAAGGATGCGATGCCCTTCACCCATTCCGGCCCCACCCCGACCTGGAAGAACATGGCCACCAGCCCGTAGGCCGCCCCCACCGACAGGAGGTTCATGGCGATGGCCTTGGCCGGGATCACGATGGACCGGAAGGCCAGGGTGAGCAGGATGAAGCTCAATCCAAGCACCACCAGGAACACGATCGGGGTGTAGTCCTGGGTCTGTGCCACCAGGTCGACGATGATGGCGGTCTCACCACCCACCACCACTTCGGTGCCATCGGCACCCGAGAGCACAGCTGGGACGGCTTCCGACCTCAGGTATTGGATCGCCTCCTTCGAGGCGTTGGAGGTGACATCGTCGGGAAGCGCCAATGTCGCCAGGGCGAAGACTTCAGTCGACGCCGGGTCGACCTCCACCGGCCCGAAACGGTCGTCCCCCGAAAGGAGACCCTCCATCTCACCGATCATCCTCAGGGCATCGTCACCCCGGGCCACGATCAGCACCGGCGAGGTGATGCCACCGCTGAATTCGGAGTCGAGGATGTCGAAAGCCCGTTTCGAAGCGATCTCATCGGGAAGGCTGGAGACCCCTGCCAACCCGGTCTCGATGGAGAAAAAGCTGGCGGCGGCGAGGGTCAGGATCGTTGCGGAGAGCAACAGGCTGATCACCGGGCGCGCCATGACCGTGCGGGTGATCCGGTCCCAGTAGCGACCCTGATGCTCGAGTGCAGCGGTCCGGCGGACTCTCAGGGCGTTGACCCGGTCGCCCATCACCGCCAACACAGCAGGCAGGAGGGTCATCGAAGCGGCAACCGCCGCCACCACGACCAGGATGGCGCCGATGCCCAGGGCATGGAACAGGGAGTTGGGCACGATGAGGAGCCCGACCAGGGCCAGCACCACCGTCATCCCGCTGAAGAACACCGCTCGACCGGCGGTGGCCCCGGTCCTCTCGATCGCCGACCGCACGTCGTGGCCGTGAGCTCGCTCCTCCCGAAAGCGGGAGACGATGAACAGCGAATAGTCGATGCCCACCGCCAGCCCGATCATGGTGATCATGTTGGTGATGAAGAAGCTCAGGTCCATCACCTGACCGACCAGGGCGGCAAGGCCCAGCGCCACCGCGATCGCCATCACGCCGAGGATGATGGGGATCACCGCCGAGACCACCGTCCCGAACACCACCACCAAGACCACCAGGGCAACGCCGACACCGATGGTCTCACCGGTGCGGAGGTCCTCTTCGGCGATGTGGTTGAAGTCGTTGTTGAGGGTCGCCGGCCCGGCGACATGAGCCTCGAACCCATCAGGCGCCTCGATGACTGCCACGGTCTCTCTGACCTGCTCGGCGATCAACCCTGCCGCGTCGAAGTCCTCGCCGGCGATGCGCACCGGGAGAAGGGCTGCCTGCATCGACTCCGAAACCGGGCCGTCGTCGGTGAGGAACGACCCCACCGCGGCGACCCCGGTGATGCCGCCGACCTCATCTTGGATCCTGCCCACGAAGGCTGCGTACCCGCTGTCCTCGACGGTCATGGTCGCGGAGAGCACCACCACGAACTCGGTATCGGGCTGCGAGCCCCGCAATTCCTCGGCCCACTCCAGGGCGAGCACCGAGTCGGGATCGTCGGTGAAGGTGATATCCGTAGTAAGCGCATCGCCCAGGAGACGAGACGAGAGGACGCCGGCCGCCACCAGCAGCACCGCCCAGACCCCGATGGTTCGCCATGGCCGTGCCGAGCTGGCTCTGGCCAGAGATTCCGTGCCGAATGACATGCTGAGCCCTTCTTGACCTTTCTGCTCGGACTATTTACAGTGTAAGCGTACACCGTAAGCGTAGGATAGGATGTTGTCAAGACGATGAGAGGAGCAACCGACATCATCGCCCCCGTCCGGCCACCGCTCACCAGAGAGCGGATAATCGAGTCGGCGGTGGCCTTCGCCGACACTCACGGCATCGAGGAGCTCTCGATGAGGAGGCTCGGAGCCGAGCTAGGAGTCGAGGCCATGTCGCTGTACAACCACGTTGCCAAAAAGGACGACATCCTCGACGGGATGATCGACGACGTGATGGGCTCGATCCCCACCCCCGCAACCGACTTGGGGTGGCAGGAGTGGGTACGGAGGACAGGAGTGGCAGCCATGGAGACCCTGACCGCTCACCCCTGGGTAGTGACCCTGCTCCTCCAACGGGGCAACTTCGGCCCCTCCTCCCTCGGGTTCATGGACCGAGCCCTGGGAGTCCTACGCCGGGCCGGCTTCGACGACTTGGACGCCACCCACGTTTGGCATCTCCTGGCGTCGCACACCATGGGCTATGCCCTCCAACAGACGGTGGGTACCTTCCCTCAGCAGGACCCGGCGGAAGCCGAGCGCCTGCTCACCTCGATGGCCCAGACATTCCCCAACGTGGGCGCCCTCGCCCCACTCTTGGTCAACTGCGTCTTCTCCTACGAATACACCCTCGGTCTCGACATCATCATCGAGGGTCTCCAGGGTCGGCTGGCCGCCGGCCGACCCTGACCGTCACCCGCTGAAGGAACGAGGAGACCTCAGCCTCAGGGACCAATCGGCTTCGGTCGTAGGGTGCGAAACAACGATTGGCCCACGACGAACAGGGCAAGCAGGCCGAAGACCAATGACAGGGTGCGGCCCTCGGTCCTCAAGGCGATTTGAGACCCGAGCAACGACCCGGCCACCCCTCCCGCCCCGACCACCAGCCCATCGCGGAGCAACACCCGCTTGTTCCTCAGGTTGACCAGGGTGGCCGACAGTGCCGTGAAAATGATCGCCACCAGGGAGGTGCCCTGGGCCTCGTGTTGGGTGAGGGCGAGCAGGAGAACGCTTGCGGGGACGATCACCACTCCCCCACCCACGCCGGACAGTCCGGCGAAGAACCCGGCGATCGCACCGATGAGAAGAGCGACCCCGATCTGGCCCGTGCCCTCCAGCCCGACCGTTCCCACCACGGGGTCTCCCCCCATGATCATCCGGACGGCAGCGACCAAGAGCACGATGTCGAACACGAGGGTGAGCGCCCTCGGGCCCGAGCGATTCATCACCGTCGCACCGATGGCCGAGCCCACGATCCCCCCAATCCCCACAGTCACACCGATCCCGAAGTCGGCCTCCCCGGAGAGACCGAAGGAGATCGCCCCGGCGATGGCGATGGGGAGGATCGCGATGAGAGATGTGGCATGCGCCGAGTGCCGGTCGAGACCCACCCATAGCAGCAAAGGGACCAGCACGATCCCCCCTCCAATCCCTAGACCGCCGGCCACGATACCGGCCACCAGCCCCAGCCCGAGCATCCTCCAGAGCTGGGCTTCTCGGGTAGCGGTCACGTGAATGAGGTTAGGGAAGGCGGCTACATTCCATGTCGAACGGAGGGATCCGAGTTGGTGTCCCAAGCTGCAAACCGTGCCCCGCGATTGCTGGTCGCCGTCAACGCCGACGTGGTCGGCTTCAGCCGATTGATGGCCGACGATCCTGTAGCCACTGCGGAGACCATGGAATCGTACCGCCAACTGGTCGAAGAGATGGTCGCCGCCAGCTCAGGGATTTTGGTCAACTTCGTCGGTGACAACTTCATGGCGGTGTTCGACGACGCCAAGGACGCGATGCAGGCCTCGATCGCGATCTCCTCCGAGATAGAGCATCGCAATGCCGACCTCCCAAATCACAGATGGGCGAGGTTCCGGATGGGGATCGATCAAGGGGATGTCACCGAGTCCGGCGGGCAATACTTCGGTGACGCCCTGAACATCGCGGCGCGAATCCAGGCAGAGGCGCCCTCCGGGGGCATCAGTGTCTCCGGTCGTGTCTACCGGGCTCTCGACGAGCCTGCCCTCCGTTTCCGCCCGGCCAGTCGACTCACACTCAAGAACATCCCCGAGCCGGTCGAGGTTTTCGAGTTTGCCGACCTCCCCCTCGATCACCTGTCTTCCGTCCAGGGACGTCCGAGGCGGCTCACCCTTGAACAGCCGACGGTTGCCGTGCTCCCGATCCACACCGAGACCGCGGGAGACCAGGCGAGGGCGGCTGCCGATGTGATCAGGTCGGACCTGGTCCATCGTCTCGCCCGGCTTCCCCGCCTCAACCTGATCGATTCGGGCGCCTCCGACAGAGGTAGGCAGGGCCCGGCCCAGTACCTCCTCGAGACCGGGGTGATCCAGGTGGGTGACAACGTGCGGGTCTACGCCAAAGTGATGCACATGGCCACCATGAACGTGGTCACCTCACACAAATGGGCCACCACCGTCGACGAATTGTTCGATCTGAGCGAACAGATCAGTGATGAGGTGACCCGCTCTATCGAGATCGAGCTGGTCATCGGTGAGCAGGCCAGGCTCTACCGCACGATCGATCCCGAAGCCGTCGACAAGATCTATGAGGGTTGGTACCACCTCTCGGCCGATACGCCCGATGGATGGCTAAAGGCGGTTTCGATCTTCGAGGAGGTGGCGGTCACCCACCCGGAGGAGGTGTACGGGCAATCGCTCTCCGCCTTCGCCAACTGGATGGGCGCCACCTCCGGGTTCACCGACGATCCCGAGGCAGTCCTCGACCGGGCATTCGAACAGGCATCCATGGTGATCGAGAGAGATGACCCCACCGGGCTGGGCCACATGGTCCACGCCGCCATTCAGATGTTGAGGGGCAACCCCGAGGAGGCGCTGAAGGCGATCGAGAGCGCCCACATCACCCGGCCAACTTGTGATCTCACCTACGCCCTCGAAGGGAGTGTCAGGCGCTATCTGGGGCAGTGGGAGAAGGCGGTCGACCTGCTGGACACCGCCATACGGCTGAGTGCCGTCACGCCCGCCTGGTACCCGACCGTCCAAGCCTGCTCACTTTTCGTGGGTGGACGGCTCGACACGGCCGGGGCCACCGCCGAGGAGGTCATCGAGCATCAGCCCAACAGCCTCGAGGCCCTGATGATCCTGGCCGCGGTGCAGTCCGAGATGGGTCTGGAGAGGAGAGCTCGGGCCACCGCCGAGCTGATCAAGGACCGTTTCCCGGCGGTGGACATCGAGGCTTGGCTGGAAGCCAACCCCTTCACCGATCGCCGGATCGTCGAGCGTTGGCGGCAAGACCTGACCCAGGCCGGATTGGTCACCGCTGGCGACCCCAATGTGGTCGGGGGCTAGCCGATCCCGCCAAAGTAACGGGTCTTCGGCTCGACATACTCCAGGATACCCTCCGACCCCGACTCGCGCCCCAGTCCCGACTGCTTCATCCCGCCAAACGGCGCTTCAGGGGTGCTGGGGAACCAGTCGTTGATCCCGATCATCCCGAATTCGAGCTCTTCCGAAACCTTGAAGGCGGTGGCCAGATCGCGGGTGTAGACATAGGCGGCCAGTCCGTAGTCGGTGTCGTTGGCCCTGGCGATTGCGTCGTCGATCTGGTCGAACGGGATCACTGGCATCACCGGCCCGAAGATCTCCTCGTTGTGGACCGGGACATCGGGAGTCACGTTGGTGATCACGGTCGGCTCATAGAAATAGCCTGAGCCTTCGGGTCGGGACCCACCGGTCAACACCTTCGCGCCGAGGTCGACACTGGCCGACACCAGCTCATCCACACGGTCCCGCTGACGTGCGTTGATCAGCGGCCCGACCGTGGTCGCTGGGTCGAGCCCATTCCCAACCACCTGGGCCTCGGCCGTCGCCACCGCCACCTCACTGAACTCGTCGATCACCGAGTCGTGGACGTAGAAGCGCTGCGGGGCGATGCACACCTGACCGTTGTTGCGGACCTTGGTGATCATGGCGCTCTTAGCGACCGCGGCGATGTCCCCTGCATCCGGAAAGACAAGCACCGGGGCATTGCCGCCCAGCTCCAATGAGAGGCGAGTCACGGTCCGGGATGCCCCGTCCATGAGCAGACGCCCCACCCGGGTCGACCCGGTGAACTGGATCTTCTTCACCCTCTTGTCGTCGAGCATGACCTGACCCATTGCCTCGGGGTCGCCATTGATGATGTTGAGCACGCCTGCCGGCATCCCCGCCTCGACGAAGGCCTGGCCGATCAGCATCGCCGACCGCGGGGTGTACTCGGAGGGCCGGCTGACCACGGTGCACCCCACGGCCAATGCCGAGGAGATGGCCCGCATCTGGTTGTAGACCGGGAAGTTCCAGGCGGTGATTACCCCGATCACACCCATCGCCTGATAGGTGACGTCGATCCTCCTAGAGCCGACCCGTGAGGGAATCCACCGCCCGTTGAGCCGCTGGGCCTCTCCAACGGCCCATCTCAGCTGGTTCGGAGCTCCGGCCCACTCGGCCCGGGACTGGGCGAATGGCTTGCCCGACTCCTCGGTGGTGATCCTGGCGAACTCGTCGAGATTGGCCTCGATGAACGATGCCGCCTGCTCGAGGACTTTTCCCCGCTGATACGGGGTCATATGCGACCACTCAGGGAAGGCTGCCGCCGCCGCGTCCACAGCAAGCGTGGCGTCGGCACCGTCTCCGAACGGGACCCGTTGGATCGTCTCCTCGTTGGCCGGGTTGAGCAGATCCCAGGTACCCCCGTTCGAGGCATCGACCCATTGACCGTTGATGAGTTGTTTGAAGTCGATCATGGCTGAACCGTATCAGCCCCGGGCCTGATGGCTCCTCGGCGCCTGAGATCCGGCGAGTGGCTCGTCACCTGCGCGCAGCCGCAGTTCGTCTGTCTGGTGAAGGATCACGCGACACGGAGATGAACATGTTGGAAACGTCGAGACCCGGTATCCGATGGGCGACTCAGGCGATGGCTGGCAGGTTGCTCATCGTCGCAGGGATTCTCTACATACCCTTCTACGGGTTGCGATTCATCCCTGTCGACTTCCCCGAAGTGCCTTGGTTCTTTCAGCTCGGCCTTCATGGGTTGTTGATCCTCATGGGCGTTGCCGGATTGGCACTGGTGGGCCGGCAGTTCAGTGACACCGGATGGCCCTGGGCCCTGTGGTACGTGGGTGTTGCCCTGGCCTTTGCCGGCCTCAGCATCGGGCACCCCTTCTGGTCGGCGGCGATGCTCGTCCTGTCGGTGGTCATGGTGGTGGTGCACAGACAGTGGGCGACGGCGGTGCTGATGACCGTCGGCGGTTCGTTATGGCTCTACCTGTTCCTGGCCGGGCTAAGGATCGGCGACGAGAACAGCCGGGAGATCCAAGGAGCCGAGCCCGCCATCGCCCTGGTGGCGGTGCTCCTCATGGCAGCCGGGCTGATCGAGATCGGCCGGTTCATGTCACGGGACCGGTAGCTGTTGGGTCCGGTCCATGGCTCGGCTCGACTTGAACCTCCGCCCAAAGGGTTCATGAGCCTGCTTCGGCGCGAATTCGTGACCGGGGCTGTCTTCTCCCCCTTCCTGGATCGGCCAGCTTCGCCGCCAGCGGTCCGGCAATCGCCATGATGAGGACATAGGCGGCGGCCAGGGCCGCCAGCCCGTCGGCACCGGCCACCCCCGCACCAAGACCGGCGATGATGATCGAGAACTCACCTCTCGCCATCAAGGCCAAACCGGTGCGACGACGGCCGTTGGGGCCCACGCCGGCGCGACGCCCCGCATACCACCCACTCAGCAGCTTGGTGCCGGCGGTCACAAGGCCAAGGATCACCGCAACCCCTAGAACATCCGGGATCTCCCTCGGGTCGGTTGACAGCCCGAAGAAGACGAAGAACACGGCGGCGAAGAGGTCTCGCAACGGGGCGAGCATCGAGTGGGCACGCGCCACCGATTCCCCCGAGAGGCTTATGCCAACGAGGAATGCCCCCACCGCCGCCGAGATGCTCACCCCTTCGGCGAGGCCGGCGACCACCAGGGTGAGGCCAAAGATGGATAGGAGGCTGACCTCATCCGACCGGTGAAAGATGAAGGACCCGATTCTGTCACCCTGGTTGTAGGCGAATGTCAGGACAGCGGTCATGGCGACTACGGCGATCCCGATCGTCAGCAACGCCCCACTGGTGCTTCCCCCGAGGGCCAGCGCACCCAGCAGTGGAAGCATCACTGCCATCGCCATGTCTTCGAACACCAGGATCGAAAGGATGACCGGTGTCTCGCTGTTGCCGGTCCAGCCGAGGTCGGTGAGGAGTTTGGCGATCACGCCGGTGGATGAGATATAGGTGACGCCACCCAGGAACAACGCCGGAACGACGCCCCATCCGAGCACCAGGCCGGTGACGAAACCCGGAGAGAAGTTGAGCGCCAGATCGAACAGACCCGCCGGCGCGACCGAGCGGACCCCCGCCACCAGCTCCCCGGCCGAGTACTCGAGGCCCAGCATGAGGAGGAGAAAGATCACGCCCAACTCCGCACCCACCTCGATGAACTGCTCTGAGGTGACCACCGGGAAGACTCCGCCCTCTCCGAGGGCCAACCCGGCGATCAGATAGAGTGGGATCGGCGAGATGTCGAGACGACCAGCGAGTCGTGCCAGGATCCCCAAAGCGAGCACCACCGCCCCCAACTCGACGAGGAGTAGGGCCCCGCGGTCCACAGAATCAACCCGCTTTCAGGATGGTGACGACCGACTCGATTCCATCCGGGGTTCCCACGACCACGAGGGTGTCGCCCGACTCGATCCCAAACTCAGGCCCTGGAGCGGGGTACGGGCTCTCGTCCCTGATGACTGCAACCACCGAGACCCCGGTCCGGGTCCTGATACGGGCGTCGCCAATGGTCTTGCCGGCGTAAGGGGTCCCGGATTCGACCGCCAGCCAGTCAATGGCCAGACCCTCTACTTGAAATTGGAGGTCGTTGAGACTCTCCACGACCGTCGAAGCCCCGAGGACCTCCGCCAGAGCGTGACTGTCCTCGTCGGACAGGTCGAGACTCAAGGTGACGGTGTCGGAGTCTTCGGCTTGGCACACGAAGAGCTCCCGTCGACCGGTGCGATGGTGGATCACTCCGATACGGTCACCATCTGCGGTGACGAACTGCAGTCTCAGCCCCACTCCGGGCAGCGACATCTCCTCGATCTTGCGCACCTGGCTGAACCTCCTCGCCTCGTGCTGGCCGCATCCTAAAAGGGAGCCGGTACCGCGTCGACAACCGATCTTGCCCGAGGTGACGGACGCACCGTGACTCATGACTGTGCTTGTGGGCCCGGCAGGATTTGAACCTGCAACCAACGGATTATGAGTCCGCTGCTCTGACCGGGTTGAGCTACGGGCCCGGTGTGAACGAGGTTACCGCTAGCAGCCTGGCAAACCCTTGCGACGAACGCTGGCGCCTGCCAGCCAGGCGACAGCCGGGGTCTACCCTTGGTGGCGAGGCGTGGCAGCAGTGACAACAGGGTTGACAGAAGAGACCAATCGCCTCAATCCGTTCGTCCCTGAGGTGGCATCGGGTTGGGACGTGAACGCAGCGGATACCCGCTACAGGCGTATCCACGGCACCCTTGTCTTCGTCGATATCTCCGGTTTCACCAGTCTCTCCGAACGGCTTGCCCGCAAGGGCCGAATCGGTGCCGAAGAGCTGACTTCGGTGCTCGATCGCGTGTTCTCCCAAATGCTCGATGTGGTCTACGAGCGTGGGGGGTCACTGCTCAAGTTCGGTGGTGACGCCTTGCTCCTGCTCTTCGACACCGAAGACCATGTGATGCAGGCGTGTGCGGCCACGGTCGAGATGAGGGCCGCACTCCGTCTCGCCAACGAGACGCCCACCTCGGTGGGGCGGATCAACCTTCGGATGTCGTCCGGCGTGCACACCGGGCCAATCGATCTCTTCCTGGTCGGGGGGTCACATCGAGAGCTGATCCTCACCGGTCCAACCGCCACGATCACCACCCTCATGGAGAGCTCGGCCGATGCGGGTGAGATCGTCGTCAGCACAGAGGTGAAAGATCGACTCCCTCGGGATTACACAGGAGATCGCAAAGGCAGTGGATGGTTGCTGCGGAAGAAGCGGATCAACCACCCGACTGCGGGTCACGGCGACATTGTCCCGACATCCGACTCGGTGCTCTCATCACTGGTGCCAAGCGCCCTGCGAGACCACCTCGCCACCGGGATGCGTGACTCGGAGCATCGAATCGCCACCATCGGCTTCGTCAGCTTCAAGGGGGTCGATTCGCTGCTGGCCGAAGAGGGACCGGTGGTGCTGCGTGATCAGCTCGATGTCCTGGTCGGTGCGGTCCAGGCCGCGGCAGAGAGCGAGGGCGTAACCTTCCTGGCTTCCGACATCGACTCGGACGGAGGCAAGATCATCCTCGCAGCCGGGGTGCCCTCGAGCCGGCACGATGACGAAGGTCGGCTTCTCAGAGCTGCTCGTCGCATCCTCGACACCGACATGAGGCTCACTGTGCGGGTCGGCATCAATCGCGGGCACGTGTTCTCCGGCAGCGTGGGTTCGAGTCGCCGACGCACCTACACCGTCATGGGCGACACGGTGAATCTGGCCGCCCGCCTGATGGGAGCGGCAGCACCGAGCATGTTGTACGCGACCCCTTCGGCCCTCGACCTCTCCACGTCCCTGTTTCACACCGAGGTCCTGGAACCGTTCAGGGTCAAGGGGAAGGAGCACCCGGTTCAGGCCTACGCGGTCTTCGAAGAGACCGGTGTGCGTCCCCCAGATCTCAAATACGACCTGCCCTTTCATGGAAGGGCTGCCGAACTGGAGCTACTGGTCTCGATCGTCTCCACCTGCGCCATTGAAGGCAGAGGCGGGATGATGACCATCTCGGGCGAGGTCGGCGTGGGCAAGAGCCGACTCATCGCCGAGGTCCTCGAGCGATGCCCCGGCCTCGACACGCTGTTGATCCAGGCCGAGCCGAACGGGAGGGACAACCCCTATTGGGCGTTTCGTGATCCGATGCGCCGAATGCTGGGGATCGACCGATCCACCCAGGATGTCATGGCTAGAGAGCTGGCCTCCGTCGTCAAGCACCACGCCCCCGATCTCGAGCGGTCGATCCCCCTTCTCGCCGATGTGATGCAGATCCACGTCCCCGATACCGAGGACACTGCTGCCATCGATGCCCGGTTTCGGCCTGAGCGATCCGCCGATGTCGTCATCGAACTGATCTCACGGATGCACCGGGGGCCGTTCGCCGTTGTGGCAGAGGACGGACAATGGCTCGATGAAGCTTCGATAGGCATGTTGAAGCGAATCGGTGCTGCCGCCGAGTCGCGGCCCTGGACCGTCATCGTCACCGCACGCCACGACGGGGAGGCTTTCGAGATCCTTGGCAGTGAGATCGCACTCGCCGCACTCGAGGACGAGGCGATTCGATCGATCGCGATCGAAGCCACCGCGGCTGCGCCCCTCCGTCCCCACGAGTTGGAAGCAGTGGTGTCGAGAGCCGGTGGCAACCCCCTGTTCCTGTCCGAGATCCTCAGGGTGATACGTGACACCGGGAGCGCGGAGGGCATGCCTGAAACACTCGATGCCATGGTCTCGACCCAGATCGACACCCTCCCGCCCTTGACTCGTCAACTCCTACGGTATGCGTCCGTGCTCGGGCGAAGCTTCCGCCGCACGGTCCTCGATGCCTTCCTAGCCCCGGATGAGGTCCGGCTCGATGACGCAACCGAAAGCGAGCTCAGCCGGTTCATCGTCTATGCCAGCCCCGAGAACCTGAGCTTTCGCCATGCGGTTGTTCACGACGTCGCATATGAGGGTCTCTCGTATCGGCGACGCAGGGAGCTACATGCCAGGGCGGGTGATGTGATCGAGCGAATGGCTGGAAAAGATCCTGACGATGTCGCCGAGTACCTGGCCACGCACTATTCGTTGGCGGGCGCTCACGACAAGGTTTGGCGGTACGCCCGGGTTGCCGCCGACCGGGCGAAGGGCGCCTATGCCAATGCTGAGGCAGCCGCCCAATATCGCAAGGCCATCGAGGCGGCCGGCCACCTGAACGGGGGCATCAATGAGGACGTGGCCGAGATCTGGACGCGGCTGGGCGAGGTCCAGGACCTGGCGGGCCAGTACGAGGATGCCCGGGAGGCGTACGGTCGGGCGCTCAGGATCATCCGGGACGACCCGGTTCGGGTGGCCGACCTCCACCTTCGTCGGGCACGCGCCTGGCTCTATTCGGGACAGCTCTCACAGGCCAAACGAAGCATCACCCTCGGGCGCAAACGAATCGACGCCGGTACCGACATCGTCCAGAGCCAGGCTCTTGCTCGTCTCGAAGCCTATGAGGCAAGCATTCATGCCGCCCGTGGCGACCCGGTGCGAGCCCTGAGACTCGCTGGCACGGCTGCCGACCTGGCCCGTGCGACAGGTGAGGACGAGGCGCTGGCGCGGGCGTACGGCGTGCTGGACTGGGCCAACTTCAGCACAGGCCGCGATGAGCCCCGTCATGGGCAGGAGGCAATCGAGATCCTCGAGCGGCTCGGTTTCATCGAGCGCAGTGTCGGGGTCATGAACAACATGGGGGCATTCGCCTACCTCGAAGGGGACTGGGACGAGGCTGTCGGGTGGTACCGACGTGCGGTTGAGGCCGCTGAGCGCTGCGGGAACGTGGTCGAGGCGGCGAGAACTCGAGCCAACATCGCAGAGGTGCTCGTGGGGCAACGCAAACCCGGAGAGGCGCTGCCCTACCTCGAGGATGCCGAGCGGGTTTATCGATCCTCGAGGGCACCCCAAGGCCTGCCCTTCGTCCGGATGGTGGCGGCAAGAGCCGTGGTCGGCATGGGCGACCTCGTCAAAGGGATCGCCGAACTCGAGGAGCTGTTCGAGGAACAGTTGCGCAGCGGAGACACCTCGGAGGACCCCGAGATCGTGGTCCATCTGGCTCACGCTCTGGTGGAGGGGGGCCACCCGGTGGATGCGGTGGAGCATCTCGATCGGTTCTTGGCCGATGCCCCTGTTGATGCGGCCGAGGTCTCAGCCGGGATCAACAGGGTCAGGGGCGAGGCCCTGACATCGATGGGGCAGCATGAGGCGGCGTTGGCAGCCTTAGGGACCGCACTTCGGGACGCCACCGAGGACGGCAATCTCCTCGAAGAGACTCTGACCCTCGAGGCCAGGTCCGATACTCGTCGCCGGGCCGGCGAGGTGGCCGACCCGGGCGACGCGCAGCGTTTGCAACAGCTAGGCCGCCAACTCGGGATATCCGGGTTTCAGCCCCTCTGATTCACCACTATCCGAAGGAGAACTTCGGGTCATCCTCGAAGTAGATCGACCAGACCTCGGTGCCGAAGACATCCCCGCCCACCTCGCCGATCGGTGTCACCGACACGTCGTAATAGCAGGCGAACTCCCCATCGGGCAATAGCCCGGTGTCGACCTGCTCGAAGAAGGCGGCGCTGAAGGTGGGCTGGCCCAGGCATGGCATCAGCGGGGTGTCCGAGGACCCGAAGGCACCATCGTTGTACTCCATGAGCAGTGATGTCACTTGGCCCTCACCGTCGGTGGTGATGGGTTGATCCTCGACGGTCAACTCCAGTGTGTAGCGCGCCTGGGAATTCGCCAGGGTCGGCGCAAAGAGCAGTGACGAAGAGGTGATCTCCTCGTTGTAGTTCTTCAGGTCGATACAGGCGGCATCCCATCCGTCACCGAGGTTCAAGGCATGCATGGTCACCAACCCGACCACCTCATCAACCACCTCGTCCTCGATGGCGACCTGGTCCCCGCAGGTGATCTGGCCATCGAACACCGGTGTCACCTCGAACTGGCTCGAGTTGTTGCCGGTTTCGAGTGTTCCATTCTCGGTCCCGTCGGCTCCACCTTCGAGAGAGAGCGCCCCCGCAGTCGGTCTGAACTCCACCTCGTCGAAGTAGACCGGGTCTTCGGGGTCGAACACGTACCGGAAGTTGTCGCCGTCACTCGAGTCGGGCCCGTCGTCGGACCCTGCCATCGGTGAGAACTCATCGCTGGCGACTTCGATACCCCCATGAGAGAAGCTGATCTCGACCACTGCGTTGAATTTCAGCTCGAGATCGACGTCGATGGCAGACATCAGGTAGTCGTCGAGATGCGAGCCCAGAGCCACCGAGATGGCCTCATCGTCGTCGGCTTCGACACGGCCGCACGGCTCACCAGAGCCATCGCCAGGGCTCTTCACACCGAGGCCATCTTTGACCTGACCGAGCTGACCCCCAATCGCCGAGACGACGAGGATCTCTGGGATATCGGCAAAGTCGACAACGAGACAGTCGTTGTTTCTAGTCGAGATGGTCTGGGTGTCGCCGTCCCATGTCACTTCGTCGGGCCTGCCCAGGGTGAGCAGGACTACGGAGGGGTCACCACCGAGCACTGGATCGCCCCCGTGAGATCCCAAGGCAAGACCCGCCGGTATCAGGACTGCCGTCACCGCGAGCAGTGCGGCAAGCATGGCAACACGTGTTTGGATTCTCCCGTTCATCTCGAACCAACCCTTCCGCCCTGTCTAGTTTGGTGGCCCCACGCCGCCCAGAGTGACAAAGATACTCCTCCCCGGGACCGACGCGCCGATCGGTGCGGGATCAGGTCGTCTTACCGGACTCGATCCGACCCCACAACTCCCAGTCGATCATCTCGTTGTACTCGGGATGGGCGCGGACATACCGGTCGACGAAAGGGCATAACGGAACGATCGTCCCTCCCAGGGACCTGACATCCTCTAGCGCTTCTCGAATCAGGGCACTGGCCACACCCTGGCCGGAATAGTCTTCGTCGACCTCGGTATGCACGAAGAAATACCGGCCGCCCCGCAGGTGATAGACCGCCAGCCCCGCCTGAACCCCATCGACCTCCACGACGTACCGGTGATTCTCCGCATCGTCTCGCACCGTTATCGACGCCTCTTCGCTCATCTCTGACTCCCATCGGAGGCCTCGAACTCACCGGGGGCCTGAACCGGACCAACCTCCTCGGTGGCGGTCAGGTCGGCAACCACCTCGGCAACGCAGACACCGAGCACACCGAGAGCCACCCATTGTGCTTCCAGTGATGAGAACCAACCGATCAGGATCAGGAACGGGATCCCGGCCAAACGATTGATTGTGATCGCCCGGTTCACCGGGCCGCCGGGAACACTGATCGACGCGAACTGGATCAGGGCCAAGGCCCCAAGCACCACCGCCGCTGAGCCGACCAGCAGCCACCGCTCCGAGCTCGGCATTGGCCCGGCACCTGCCGCCGACACCGACACCTCCAGTCCGACTCCCAATGCGGCCACCCCGGCGGCCAATGGGAGATGGGTGTAGATCCAGGCCGTCGGCCGCCAGGTTCGCCGAATAACGGCAGATCTGCGCACCACTGTCCCAGAGGCGTTGTCGAAATACATCCACCACAGGGCGGTGGCAATCCCGATTCCGACCCCTGCCGTGACCACATGTGAACCCGACCACTCATGGTCCGCGACCCCGGCGACGACTGCCGCGATCGACTCTCCCAATACGAGAATGGTGAACAGCCCGAACCTCTCGGGCAGGTGTGACACATCGAGCGGAACCTGCGCCTGCTGACGGCGCATCACCCAGGGGGTGGCGAGGTCGATCGACAGCGCCACCGCCCACAGCGCAATTCGGGTGTCCTCACTCATGATCGCCGACATCGACCAGACCACTGCCGCCAAGCCGAAACCCACCAAGTATCCCTGCACCAGATGACGGGTCTCGGGGACGTGGCGGTAGGCCCGCCAGTACATGAAGACCAGGACCCACCGGGAGGTGGCGTAGCCGAGAGCAAAAGCAACGGTCGACTCTGTCTCGCCGGACAGTGACGATGCGATGACCACGACCGCCACCATCTGGGCTGCGGCGAGGAGGCGATAGACGAGGTCATCGGTGTCGTATCGGTCGGCGTAATAGGTGTGGCTCGCCCACAACCACCAGAGAAGGGCGAAGTACCCGAAGAAAGGCCCGATCCCACCAACGCCCTCCAGCAGGCGCTCGGAGAGCACTGCCACCGCCACGACGAACGCCAGGTCGTAGAACAGCTCCAGCCAGGTTGCGCTGCGATGGCCTTCCTGCTCCATCGTGCGCAAACGCGGTGGTGTGACCCTGACGATGCTCATGGTTGGGCGTCGGTTCCCTGTTCCGGCGTTGGAGCAACATAGACGCCCACCTCGACGCTCGTGCGATCGCCTGATCTGTGCTCATCCCCCCGCAGGTCGACCCTGGTGTGGCCTACGGACGGGTTAACGACCCCCGCTTCCTCAAGAAGATCCAGATTCTGCCGATTTTCCCTTGGTGAATCCTGGAGAATCCACTTCGGGGGGCCGTTCTTCGAGTTGGTGGCTCGCTCTCACCGGGGCCTGCGCCGCCCTGACCGCCGTCGCTGCGATCGGGGCCATCGTCGTCCAGCGGAACTCGACGGTCCCGATCGGTGAAGGCGAGGTGTTCGTCGCCGACTCGAGTCGGGTCGCCGAGATCATCTCGGCCACCTCGGACTCCGATGTCGCGGTGAGACAAGCCCGAAATTCCCTGGACATTGAGGCCGTTTCGTTGCTCGGCCCGGACGGAGTCATCGTCGCCTCGACCTCCGACCCCCTGATCGGGGAGCCGGCACACAACCAGCTGATCGCCTTTGGCGCCAGTGATCATCGTTTCATGGCTCTTGCCACGGCTATCGACGAGGACCTGTGGCTGGACGGGGTGGTCGAATGGCCGGCGGGGAGCGTTCTCTACCAGGTGGTCTCACCACTGGCCGAAGGCGAAGGGGCGGTCATGCTCCACTACGACGTCTCGGCACTACTGGGTCGCCGGACACAACCTGGCGTGGTCCGGCCCGAAACCCTCCAGCTGCTGGGTCTTGCCGCCATCTTCGCCGTCTTCGGCGGTGTCGTCCTGGTAGGGCGCTCGCGGGCGGCCCGTCGTCATCGCGAGGTTGCACTGGAGTCTCAGTTCCTACGAGCCCACTCCCTCGAGCTGCAGGCGGCGAACGAGAACCTCGACCAGGCGAAGCACCAGGCGGAGGAGGCGCTCGCCCTCGCCGAGGAGAAGATCCGAATTCGATCCGAGTTCGTCCTGATGATCAACCACGAGCTGAGGACCCCCCTCACCAGTGTGGTAACCGGTGCCGAGCTCCTCCGCTCCACTGAGCTGTCCGACCCCGACAAGGCTGTGGTACTCGACTCGATGGTCACCGACGGCGCGAGATTGCAGGAGATCATCGACCAGATCCTCGCCGTGGCCCGGATCGAGAACCGTGGTCTGTCATACGACTTGACCGATGTCCGCTTCGACGAGATCCGCCTCGCCGTGACCTCAGCCCACCCGGCTGGTACTCCGGTCGAGCCAGTCGAGCCCGATCCCAACCTCACCGTCAGAACGGACACGGGAGCCCTTGGGCTGGTGGTCGCCTCCCTGGTGGACAACGCGCTCACTCATGGCGCCACGTCGATCTGGGTCGGGTGCTCGGACCGGGCACAAATCGTTCCCCAGCTCGAGGTTGGCGAACGTCCCGAATCGGCCGTGTACATCACAGTTGCCGACGACGGGCCCGGGATCCAGCAGGCGTTCCTTCCCAGGATTTTCGAGAAGTTCGAGAAATCGAGTTTCAGCCCCGGCACCGGGCTCGGCCTCTACATGGCCCGGATGATCATCGAAGCCCTGGAAGGATCCATCGCGGTTCAGACCTCATCGGCCGGATCGACATTCCAGTTATCGCTCCCCATAGTGACCGCCCGTCAGCGCATCGGAGCGATGGCATGAGAGCTCGTCTGTTGATCTTCGCGCTGATCACAATCGCCGGGTGCTCGGCCCAGACCGCCGCCGGCGGTGCCGAGTACGTCCTCAGGGAGGGGGCGATCGATGGACCGAGCAGACTGGCCGGCTCGGGCCTGACCACCCTTCACGCCACCAACGTCGGCGAGTTTTCGCACACGCTGGTGGTGACCGATGACCGTGGACAGGTGCTCGGGGCCACCGGTCTGGTGCCCTCTGGTGAGGATGCCACCCTGCAGCTCGACCTCCAACCCGGGACCTACGTCTTCAGCTGTCGCATCGTCGCCGAGGATGGCGAAGGAAATCTCATCGACCACTACGAGCAAGGAATGCATCGCACCGTCAAGGTCGAGGCCTAGCCACCCGCTGCCCGGGCTCATCGGGCTGGAGTTAATTCGACGGGATCCGGAGCGACCGCCTTTTAAGGTCCGCACATGGACTTCACACTGATGTTTCACTTGGCCGCCTCTGACCTCGACCGGGCCAGGGCTTGGTACTCGGAGGTCCTTGGCTGGGAGCCGCTCGACCCTGATGCCGACGAGCTTCTCTATCGAGTGGGCGGCACCCAGTTCGGCATGTATCAATCGGACAACGCCGGCACCAACAAGGCGACTGCCGCCCGGCTGGTGGTCAGTGACTTCGACGCCATCCGGTCCGAATTGCTCTCGAAGGGAGTGGTCTTCGAGGACTACGACCTCGGGGATGACTTCCGGACCGTCGGTGGTGTGCTCGTCTCACCCGATGGGGAGAAGACATCCTGGTTCCAAGACTCCGAAGGCAACATCCTGGCCCTCGGCTCCTCTTTCTGACCAGCTACGGGCAGCGCGCCTCACCGCCTCGCCATACACCGGCTCCGTGTTCGAAGCAGTCGTCCGACACCAGGGACTCAATCGACCAGGATCGAGTGTAAGTGGAGGGGAGTCTCCAGACCCTTGAGTTGGGCGGTCCCTCTGTCCAAGAACCTGAGGTGATGGTCCCGGGCTAGTTGCCTGGTCATGTCGGATACGACAATCTCGCCCGGTTCGGCCAGACTCACCATCCTGGCGGTCTCATGGAGCGCAATCCCGTGGAACTCATCGCCCGACGCTTCGATCTCACCGGTGTGCACCGCCACTCTGAGTTGAAGGCCTAACTCGGCGGCGGCCCGCTGGCAGGCGAGGGCACAACGGATCGCCCTCCCCGCACCGTCGAATATCGCCACCATCCCATCACCGGTCAGCTTGGCCACGGTCCCCCGGTGGCGGTCGACCTCATCAGCCATGCGGATGTCGTGACTGGACAACAACTCGCCCCATGCCCGGTCACCTTTGGAGGCCGCCAGTAGAGTGGAGTCGACGATGTCGGTGAACACCAGCGTCACCAGGACCCGCTCTTTCAACGTCTGTAGATTGCTGAGCCAGGTCGTGACGCCCATCCATGTGATGGTGACCCAGGGCTCATCTCCCACCACCCACGCGTCGTGACCTGGTTGGATGTCGAAGAGGTCGCCCGGTTCGACGTCGAACTCCAGTCCATCCGCCAGGACGATGTGACCCCGCCCGGACAGCGTGTAACCGACGTGGCGAGTCTCACACCACTCGGTCCCGACCTCGGGCCGCACGTCCTCAGACCAACGCCATCCTGGCTCTTGGACGTCTCGCGCCATGGCCGCGCCACCCATCGTCAGGATCTGGGATCTGACCCGCCCGATCTCGACGATCTCATCTGGTGAGTCGAAGCTTCGCGTGTGGCGATCGGGCACTACGACGCCCCGAGCCTGAGCACCATGACGACCTCGGTGAGGATCAGCAGCAACACGACCACCCGGGCAGTGACAGCCGCCGTCCGGGCATTCATCCCCACCTTGGGGAAGTCGCCCGCCCGGGCCGCGGCTAGCGCTCTCTTGGCGGCAGGTGCCATGACCGTGGACACCAGACCGAGCGCCAAGACCACGACCACGATCCCGATCCAGACGAATGGCGCCGACCAGTCGTAAGCATCGTCGACCAGCACCAGCGCAATGCCGGACAGCAGGGTCAGAGTCCCTGCGGGAATGAAGTATTTCGAGACCGCCTCCAAGACCGCCCCTAACCAGATGAGTGCGGTCTCTCCGCCCGACTGGGCCATCTTGGGGCCGATGAATAGGTTGAGCAGCCCTCCGCCGATCCAGGCCGCCGCAGCCAGGATGTGGATGATGAGAAGTGTTTCGAGCATTCGACAACGCTAACGATTCGGCCCGACGCGGACCTGCCTGCCTTGATAGGTTTCCCGGCGTCTGCCGTTGTCGAAAGGGTTCAGTGTGAATGTATCCATGACCGTCAACGGTCGGTCAGTCTCTGCCGACGTCGAGCCGCGGACGCTCCTGGTCCATTTCCTACGCGAGAACCTCCGCCTCACCGGCACCCATGTCGGCTGCGAGACGGGTTACTGCGGGGCATGCACCATCCACCTCGATGGTGAGGCAGTCAAGTCGTGCACCATGCTGGCGGTCCAGGCCGACGGAGCCACCATCACCACCATCGAGGGTCTCGCCAGCAACGGTGAGCTCCACCCGGTCCAGGAGGGGTTCTGGGAGCGACATGGGCTGCAATGCGGCTTCTGCACCCCCGGGATGATCATGACCTCGGTGGCTCTCCTCGAGAAGAACGACCACCCCACGGAATCGGAGATCCGTCACGGCATCGAGGGAAACCTGTGCCGCTGCACCGGGTACCACAACATCGTCCGAGCCGTCGAGTACGCCGGTGCCAAGATGCGCGGTGAAGAGCCCCCACCACCCGACTGGGGGGGAGGTTCCTGATGGCGACCACCAGTGTCATGGGCGGCTCGGTCCGCCGTCGCGAGGACCCGGCACTGATCCAGGGTCTGGGCACCTACGTGGACGACATCACACCCCATGGGACCGCCTTTGCGGCCTTCGCCCGAGGCCCATACGCCCACGCCAAGATCATCTCGATCGACACCGGCGCCGCGGAGAGGGCGCCCGGGGTGATCGCCGTTTACACCCACAAGGACGTCGCCCAGTTGGGCAACCTGATCGCCCAGGTCGTGGTGGCCAAGGGGCGTCCCCTCCTCGCCAACGGGGAGGTGAATCACGTCGGGGAGGCGGTGGCGATGATCGTCGCCGAGGACGTGTATCAGGCTCGCGACGCCATCGATCTCGTCGAGGTCGACTACGAGCCGATGACTCCGGTCATCGACCTCAAGGAGGCCGCCGCCGACAAGTCCCTGGTCCATGACGACCTCACCACAAACGTCGTGGTCACCTGGGAGGCCGGGCCCTGGGGCGACGCCGATGGCATCGCCGCCACCAAACAGCGGATCGCAGACGCCAAGGGCAGGGATGACACCGTCACTGTGAGTATCGAGGCGGTCAACCAACGCCTCATCCCGGTCCCCATCGAGCCCAGGTCCGTGATCGCCGAGTGGAACGCCGGGTACAAGCGCTTCCGGGTGCATTCCAGCACCCAGGTGGCCCATGCTCTCATGGGCGCCATCAAGACCACCTTCGGTCTCGACGCCAACCAGGTGCATGTGACGGCACCAGAGGTCGGTGGCGGGTTCGGGGTCAAGCTCAACATCTACAACGACGAGATCCTGGTGTGCTTTGCCGCCCAGCAGCTGGGGCGGCCGGTCAAGTGGACCGAGACTCGGCGGGAGGCGCCATTCTCTTCGATCCAAGGTCGGGGATGGGTGGCGACTGCCACCATCACCGGCACCAAGGACGGTGAGGTCCTGGGTTACGAGTTGGACGCCATCGCCGATATGGGCGCCTACGAGCAGAACTTCACCGCGGCCATCCCGTTTCTCGGGCTTTTCGTCGGGTCCGGTCAGTACAAGTTCGACACACATTGGAAGGCCACCTGCGTCTTCACCAACACCATGACCACCGACGCCTACCGGGGGGCGGGCCGGCCGGAGGCCGCCTACTACCTGGAGCGAGCCCTCGACGCATACACCCGTGAGATCGGGATGGACCCGATCGATGTGAGGAAGATGAACTTCATCGAGAAGTTCGACTCGGCCGTGATCTCGCCGATCGGGTTCGCCATCGATACCGGCGACTACTCAACCAACCTGGACAAGTTGGCGGAGGTCTCCGACTACAAGGGGCTCCAGGCGGACCGAGACAAGGCGCGGTCCGAGGGCCGCCACGTTGGGATCGGGATCTCGTCTTACTGCGAGGTGTGTGGGTTCGCACCTACCGCACTGTCGGAGCTGGGCTTCTCATGGTCGACCTACGGGTTGCCCGCCGGCTTCTATGGGACCGGCTTGGTCCGGGTCAACCCGGACGCGTCGGTCACCGTCGTCACCGGCACCGGCCCCAGCGGCCAAGGTCACGAGACCACTTGGGCGCAGATCGTGTCGGATCGCCTGGGCATCCACTGTGACAGGATCCGGGTCATACACGGGGACACCGAGGAGTCCCCGATGGGCATCGGCACCTTCGGCAGCCGCTCACTGGCAGTCGATGGGTCGGCGACCTTTGACGCCGCGGAACGTGTCGCCACCAAGGCGAAGAACATCGCGGCCCATCTCCTCGAAGCCTCGGCCGAGGACATGGAGCTCGACGAGGCGGGGGGGCACGTCGCCGGATCGCCCGACAGCAGTGTCTCATGGGGTGACATCGCAGCCGCTGCCTATCTCCCGCACCGTCTCGGTGAGAGCGAGATAGAGGGCGGCCTCGAGTCCCACGTCATCTTCGACCCCCCCAACGCTACCTGGCCCTTCGGGGCCCATCTGGCGATGGTTGAAGTCGACGCCGACACCGGTGATGTGGAGATCCTCAAGTACTTCACCGTCGATGATTGTGGGAACGTGGTCAACCCGATGATCGTGGCCGGCCAGATCCATGGTGGCGTGGTGCAGGGCATCGGGCAGGCGATGTTCGAGGAGGCCATCTACGACGCCGACGGCAACATGCTCACCGGGTCACTGCTCGACTACCCGATCCCCACGGCCTCCGACGTGCCCTTCTTCAGCCTAAACAAGACGGTCACCCCGACCACCTGCAACACGCTGGGGGCGAAGGGTATCGGTGAGGCCGGCACCATCGGATCGGCGCAGACCATCGTAAATGCCGTGGTCGACGCTCTTGCCCCGCTCGGGGTGAAGCACATCGACATGCCGTTGAGACCGAAGCGGGTCTGGGCGGCCATCCAGGACGCGAGGGGCTGACATGTATCCGAGATCATTCGATTACCTGGCCCCCGCCACACTCGACGAGGCCTTCTCCGCCCTTGGCGACGACTCCAAGGTGATGGCCGGAGGCATGAGCCTGCTCCCGCTGATGAAGATGCGGCTGTTCTCGCCGGCAACCGTGGTTGACATCGGGCGTATCCCCGGTCTCGACACCATCGATGATGGCGGGGACCACATCTCCATCGGCGCTCTGGTGCGTCATGCCGACACCGCCTCCAACCCGCTGGTGATGACCAACGCCGCCGCCCTGGCCATGGCGGCCTCCATCACCGGTGACGTCCAGGTCCGCAATCGGGGAACGACGTGTGGCTCGATGGCTCATGCCGACGTGGCCGCCGACCAGCCGGCCGCGGTGATCGCATGTGGCGGGGTGATGCTGGCCCGGTCGGCATCAGGCAGCCGTGAGATCGGTGCCGCCGACTTCTGCGTCGACTCGATGACCTCGGCCCTGCGGCCCGACGAGGTGCTCACATCGATCCGGCTCCCCAAGACAGGACCGGGTGAGGGCTCGGCGTATGACAAGCTGGGGCGCAGGGGCGGCCACTCCGACTACGCGGTGGCCGGAGCCGCCGCCTGGGTCAGGAAGCCGAACGGCACCATCGAGGCCGCCCGAGTGGGACTCACCGGGGTGGGCACCAAGCCAACCCTCCTCGAGGCCGTGGGTGCCGCTCTGGTGGGGACCGACGGGTCCGATGCCGCCATCTCCGCCGCCGCCGAGCATGCCCTCGAAGGCGTGACCGTGCTCGAGGACCTCTACGGGTCCGAGGAGTACAAGAGCCATCTGGCCAAGGTCTTCGTGGTCCGGGCCGTCAAGAAGGCCCTGGCCGCCATCTAGTACCGTCGTGCTGGTTGCGGGGGATTCCGACCCCGTGAACCATCACTGAAGGACGGGTGCTCATAGCGTGGTGACCGACCAAAAACCTTCGATACTCGCCGTTGACGACGAGCCGGAGGTCTTGAATGCCGTCGTCCGTGACCTACGTGCCAAGTACGGTGGCGATTACCGGCTCCTCTCGGCCCTTTCCGGCAGCGAAGCCATCGAGACCATCAAGGAGCTGGCACTCAGAGGAGCGCCGCTGGCCCTGATCCTCACCGACCAGAGGATGCCTCATGTGACTGGGCTCGATGTCCTCAGGGCCTCGGTCGACGCCTTTCCACAGACCCGGAAGGCCCTCCTCACTGCGTACGCCGACAGCGACGTCGCCATCAACGCCATCAATGAGATCGGGCTCGACAACTACATCATGAAGCCCTGGGATCCGCCCGGTGAACGGCTCTATCCCATCATCGACGATCTCCTCGAGGACTGGCACGCCGGTTACCGGGCGACGTTCTCCGGGCTGCGGGTGATCAGCCAGCCCTGGTCACGAATCGCACATGAGCTGAAGGCGTTCCTGGCGATGAATCGGGTCCCGTACCGGTCCGTTGTCGTTGGTCAGGACTCCGAGGCCGAAGCCTTGATGGAGACCGCCGGGGCCTCGCTCGACGACCTCCCATTGGTGATCCTCGAAAACGGCGAGACCCTCAACGCACCGGATCCTTCTCTGCTCGCCGAGCGGATCGGGCTTCGCACTCATGCCACCAACCCGGCTTATGACGTGGTCATCGTAGGTGGGGGGCCTGCCGGGCTGGCCGCGGCCGTATACGGGGCCTCCGAGGGGCTCAGCACGCTTCTCATCGAGTCATCGGCACCGGGGGGCCAGGCCGGCCAATCGGCTCTCATCGAGAACTATCTGGGGTTCCCGAGCGGTGTCAGCGGTGCCGACCTGGCGCGTCGCGCCCAGACCCAGGCCGCCCGCTTCGGCGCAGAGATCCTGGTCCCGGCCACCGTGGCCCGGGTGGACAGGGAAGACCCCTTCCGGGTGATCCATCTCGCCGACGGCAGCCAGATCACCGCCAAGGCCATGATCATCGCCTCGGGGGTCTCCTATCGGAGGCTCGAGGCCGAGGGTCTCGACGATCTGATCGGCACCGGCGTCTACTACGGCACCTCCCGGATCGAGGCGGAGAGTCATCGTGGACAGCCAATGTTCGTGGTCGGCGGGGGAAATTCGGCGGGCCAGGCCGCCCTGTTCCTGACCCGGTTCACCGATACGGTGTCGATCATCATCAGATCGAGCGGGCTCAGCGAGACCATGTCGCAGTACCTGATCGACAATCTCGACGCCAACCCGTCGGTCTCTGTCGTGCCCCAGTCCAAGGTGGTGCAGGCCATCGGCGCCGACCATCTCGAGTCGCTGGTCGTCGAGAGCGTCGAGGCCGGAGAGACCAGAACCCTCCCGGCGGGCGCCGTGTTCATCTTCATCGGTCAGAAGGCGCACACCGACTGGCTCGGAGGGTTGGTCCAGACCGACCCGCAGGGCTTCGTGTTGTCCGGGCTCGACCTGGGACCTCTGAAGGACTGGAACGTCGACCGTGACCCGCTGCCCCTGGAGACCTCGGTGCCCGGGATCTTCGTCGCCGGCGATGTCCGGCATGGCTCGATAAGGCGTGTCGCCGGGGCCACCGGAGAAGGGGCCACCGCCATTCGATTCGTCCATCAGCATCTGGCTTCGCTGTGAAGACACTCGACATCCTCAAGAACATCACCTACTTCTCGGACCTCCCCGAGAACCTGCTCCTCGACGTCTGCAACTCGTCGGAGCAGGTGGAGCTGGAGCCGGGCGACCTGATCATCGAGGAGGGAGCCAGCTCCGAGGAGATGTACGTGCTGGTCGAGGGTGAGCTGGTGGTGACCACCTCCCAACAGTCGAAGGAGATCGAGTTGGCCAGGATCAGCCCCGGCGAGGTGGTGGGCGAGCTGGCCCTCCTCGACAAGGCGCCCCGCATCGCCAGTGTCCGCGCCTCCAAGCCATCCTTGGTGATCAGGGTGCCGGCATCCACCTTCGATCATCTGCTCGACGACACCAGGGTGGCGCGCCGGATGTTCCGCACCGTCACCTCGAGGCTGCGCAGCACCGAGGAGACCCTCCGGCATGGAGAGCGGATGGCGGCGCTGGGTCGGATGGCGGCGCAGCTGATGCACGAGCTGAACAATCCCGCAGCGGCCATCGGGAGGAGCAGCAAGGAACTGGCCGACATCCACCGGGCCATCGTGGAGGAGACCGCCACCCTGGCGACTTCGCTTGGCGAGGAGGTCGTCGAGCCCGACCCGGTGGCACCGCCGACCAGCCCGATCGAGCGCGCCGAAGCCGAAGAGGCGATGGCCTCCTGGCTCGACGAGAGTGGGATCGACGGGGCCCACGAATTGGCCCCGGGCCTGGTGGCGACGGGATGGACCGTAGAAGGCATCGCCGAGATGACCGCCACCGTCGACCCCAAATGGGCCCCCCACCTGATTCGGTTCACCGCCCTCCGGGCCACAGCAGGCCAGTTGATCGCCGAGATCGGGATCGGGTCGGGTCGCGTCTCGGAGCTGGTCCGAATCGTCAAGGAGTACAGCTTCCTCGATCAGGCACCGGTCCAGGAGGTGGTGGTCACCAAGGGGATCGAGGACACCCTGGTGCTGCTGAAACACAAGGTGCGGCACATCCACGTGGTGAAGGAGTTCGACCCCGACCTGGCTCCGGTCCTGGGATCGGGGCGTGACCTCAACCAGGTGTGGACCAATCTCATCGACAACGCCTCCGACGTGATGTCCGAAGGCGGGACCCTGAAGATCACCGCCGCCAACCGGGGCTCTGACGTCTTGGTCACCGTGTCGGACACCGGGAGCGGGATTCCGGCCGAGGTCCTGCCCAGGATCTTCGACCCCTTCTACACCACGAAGGAGCCGGGGAAGGGCACGGGTCTGGGCCTCCACACGGTCCACTCCATCGTGGCCAGGACCGGTGGTGAGATCTCGGTGGACACCTCGGACCAGGGCACGACTTTCACCGTCACCCTTCCCGCGGCGACCGCCGCCTGAGTCAGGGCCGGCGAAAGGCTGCCGGCACCCGTGCCACCAGGACGTCACACGGAGCCGCCTCGAGGAGGCCCTCGGCGATGGTCCCCAACAGGACCATCCGGGTGGCAGTCCCGCCCCGGCTCGAGACCACCACCAGGTCGGCGTTCCGTCGTCGCACCGCCTCGTCGATGGTCTCGAGTGTTGGGCCGTCGGCGATGAAGGTGCGTAGGTCGGCGTCCCAACCGTGGACGAACTCGGCCATCCGGTCGGCCGCCGCCTCGAGACGCCTCCCCCGTGAGACGTCGATCTCCTCGACGAACAATCCGGCCTCGGCAAGCATCGGATCGAATCTGGAAGTCAGGGAGAACAGCACCGTCAGCTCCGCTTCGGGGAACAGGGCCAATGCGGTCTCGACACCAACCCGCGAGGCGTCCGAGAAGTCCACGGCGACGATGACCCTTCGATAGCGGACCCGGGGCTGGCGACGCACCACCAGGGTGTGGGTCAATGACTTGCGAGCCACACGACGGGCGGTGGGCCCAACGGTGAAGGCGTCGATGGTCGACGAGCCGACCACGATCAGGCCTGCGGTCTTTCCCTTGGCCACCAGGTCCCAGGATGGGGAGCCCCGGGTCACCTCCAGGGTGACCTCGACCGATGCTCGCTCCCTGCACCACTCGGCGAGCTCCTCGGCTTGAGCGGTCTGGCGCTTACGCATCAACGCGGCGAGACCGGGGTCGATCATGGCCTCGGCAACCGGCTCGATCACATGGACCAGCCTGAGGCTGGCATCCGTCGTCTCGGCTATGAGACGAGCCCTGTCGGCGACTCTCCGCCCCATGGCGGTGAGATCGACTCCGGCGACTACCGCCCGCAAGGTGCCACCCTCAAGCACGCAGCCGACTCTAGACCGGGCTCCCCGGGCCAACATCGTCGAATGGGCCCGAGAGGGCCAAGGCCGCGGGAAGCTGTGCCAGGTACTGGCGGCGCCCGATCTCGATCGCTCCCATCAGCTCCAGATGGGGAGTCAACCACTGCACATCGATCATCTTGCCCCCACCTTGGCTCATGATCACCACCAAATGGAACAAGGCCACCTTGGAGGCGTCCCTCACCCGGTGGAACATCGACTCACCGGCGAAGAGACCGCCGATGGCCACTCCGTAGAGCCCTCCGGCCAGATCGCCGTCTGCGTCCCAGACCTCGATGGAGTGGGCCCAGCCCAACCGGTTGAGCTCGACATATGCCTCGACGAACTCCGGGGTGATCCAAGCGCCTTCCCGTTCGGGATCGGCGCACCCAGCCACCACGGCCTCGAAGTCCTCGCCCACGGTCACGGTGAAGCGACGGACCGACTTCTTGAGCGAGCGGCTCACCCTGAGGCCACCCAGCGGGAGGATCGCCCTCTCGACCGGCGACCACCAACCCAGATGACCATCTGGGAGCTTCATCGGGAACATGCCCTTCCGATACGCCTGAAGGAGGGTCCCGGGGGCGAGGTCGGCGCCCACCGCCACCACGTCGCCGTCGTCGTCGGCAGGTGTCGGAAGGTCGAACCGCGAGGGCATCGGCTCTACGGGCACCATGCGATTGTGTCAGAGCGAGGCCGCCGACGGGTGCCGTAGGCTGGCCTGGTGCGCGCCCTCATCTCCGATGACTACAAGGGGATCGACTTCCTGCGGGTCGGTGAGCTCCCCGAACCCGAGGCGGGGCCTGGCTCGATCCTGGTCGACGTGTGCTCGGTGGCGGTCAACTTCGCCGACACCCTCATGGTGTCGGGCCAGTACCAGACACGACCCGAGCCACCTTTCGCTGCCGGCTTCGAGATGGCGGGGACGGTGATCGAGGCGAATCGAGCCGTCGGCTTCTCCCCTGGCGATCGGGTCTGCGGCTTTGCCTGGCATGGCGGGATGGCGGAGCGGGTGGTCATGGCCACCGACAACTGCGCTCACCTTCCGGACGCGATCAGCTTCGAGGTCGGCTCCGTGTTGCCCGGCACCTATGGGACCTCTTTCCACGCCCTGGTCGACCGCGCCGGGCTCCAGCCGGGGGAGACGCTCCTGGTGCTCGGGGCCGCCGGAGGGGTGGGCCTGGCGGCGGTCCAGATCGGAAAGGCCCATGGAGCCAAGGTCATAGGAGCGGTCTCCTCGGAGGAGAAGGCCGACCTGGTGGGCTCGGCGGGAGCCGACCACATCATCCGCTATGACCAGGTCGAGCTCCGGGATGGGATCGCCGAGGTCACCGCAGGCAGCGGAGTCGATGTGGTCTTTGACCCTGTTGGCGGGGATGTCACCGAGCAGGCCCTTCGGTCGACGAGTTGGAACGGGCGTCTCCTCGTCGTCGGTTTCGCATCGGGCCCCATCCCCCGGATCCCGCTCAACATCCCGCTCCTCAAGGGCAACTCCGTGGTGGGTGTCTTCTGGGGTCGTTTCACCACCGAGGAGCCGGTCAAGGCCAGGCAGAACCTGGCCCGGATCCTGGAGTGGGTGGCCGACGGGAGGCTCCAACCCGTCATCCAACGGAGCTTCACCCTCGATGCGGGCAAGGAGGCCCTTCGCTTGGTCGCCGATCGCAAGGTGCTCGGGCGGGTGACCATCAACCCGTGACCGATTTCGTGGTCGTCGGCGGGGGTATGGCGGGAGCCTCCGCCGCAGCCCATCTCGCCCCCCACGGAAGCGTTGTCCTGCTCGAGACCGAGCCCACCATGGCTTTTCACACCACCGGTCGTTCGGCGGCCCTGTTCATCGTCAACTACGGCACCGAGGGCTCGCGACCATTTGCCGCCGCCAGCAAGGCCTTCTTGGACAACCCTCCCGCGGGGTCTGCCGATGGCCCACTTCTCTCCGATCGCGGCCTGCTCTGGATCGCCGACGCCACCAAGATCACCAAGCTGGAAGAGATATCCGCCGGCACGGGGACCCCGTTGCTCGACCCGGGCGAGGCCATCGACCTCGTCCCGGCCCTGAGACCCGAGCGGGTGGCCGGTGGGGTGCATGAGCCCAAAGCCCGCGACATCGACGTCGCCGCCCTTCATCAGGCCTATGTCCGGATCGCCAGGAGCCACGGTGCCGAGATCAGGACCGGGTCCCCGGTGACCGCGATCCAAAGAGATGGGGCGGGATGGACGATCACAATCGGTCAGGAGATGATGTCGTGCAGTGCGGTGATCAACGCCTCCGGCGCCTGGGGGGATGAGACCGCACACCTGGCCGGAGTGGCCCCCATCGGTCTCCAGCCGATGCGTCGCACCGCCTTCATGGTCCCCGGGAGCAACGCCTACCACCATTGGCCGATGGTGGCCGAGGCCGACCAGCAGTTCTATTTCAAACCTGACGGCGTCCAGTTCCTCTGCTCCCTGGCCGAGGAGGAGCCTTGCCACCCCTGCGACGCCAAACCGAGGATGGAAGACGTGGCGCTGGCCATCGAGCGGATCAACGAATACACCACACTCGGCATTCGGGCGGTCAACTCCCAGTGGACCGGCCTTCGCACCTTCGCCCCGGATCGCAACCTGGTCATCGGGGAGGAGCCCGGGGCCCCCGGGTTCTTTTGGCTGGTGGGTCTGGGTGGCATCGGGATCCAGACCTCGCCTGCGTACGGGTCGCTTCTCGCCTCACTGGCCACCGGGTCGGCACTGCCACCAGAGTTGGCAGCTGCCGGGGTCGATCCCGCCGTCGTCGACCCGGCGAGATTCCGAACCTGAGGCGGAGACATGTCACTCGACACTCGGGCGGTCCTGGTAACCGCTCCATACGGATCAGGCAAGTCCTCCGTCATCGCCGAGA
>JBBDML010000009.1:0-126405 GCA_040878345.1 Acidimicrobiia bacterium
CGGCGGCCAGCCTGGCCGCCACGTCGCCGAGCCGGATCTCGTCGGGCTCGATGGTCGCCACCTCGTCCCAGGCGAGGGGGGTGGCCACAGGTGCCCCGTCTCGGGGCCGGAGCGACCAGGGCGCCACCGCGGTGGAATATGGGGCGTTGCGGAGCCAGTCGACGAAGACCCGGTCACCGCGCTTCTTCTTGAGAAAGGCCAGGGTCAGCAGATCGGGATGCTGCTCGGATCCGATGGCGGCGATCCCCCGGGCCACCTCGGCGACGACATCACCATCGAGATTGGGGACCAGCCGGGCCCGGAGGTGATATCCCTTCGACCCCGAGGTCATCGGGTAGGTCAGGATCCCATGACTCTCGAGCAGCGCCCCCAGCACCGCTGCCGCCTCACGGACCAGGTCGACCCGTCCTGGCGGCGGGTCGAGGTCCCAGATCACCCAGTCCGGGTGAGAGATGTCCTCCACCTTCACCGGTGGGGCGTGGTAGGTGATCACCCCGAGGTTGGCGTAGAACAGGATTGCCTCGGTGCTGTCGATCACCGGGTAGACGGTGGTTCCCCCACCCTCCTTGGGGGTCTCGTGACGGGCGATGATGTCCGGGTAGTGGTCGGGGACGTTCTTCTGCATGAACCCCTGGCCCCCGATCCCCTTGGGGAAGCGCTCCACGGTGAGGGCCCGCCCCGCCACATAAGGCAGCATCGATCCCGAGACCTTTTGGTAGTGGTCGACCACCTGGCCCTTGGTGATCCCGTCCTCGGGGAACACCACTCGGTCGGGGTTCGTTACCTGCACACCCCCAAGGTTATGGGAGATCGAGCTCATGGCGGGAAGGCTGACATCTGGAGATGCAAGCCAGACATAGACATATCATCCTGCCCCCACCCGCCGACCGTGAGGGAACCAGCAGTTGATTCGTCTGATCATCCGAACCTGGGGTGTCGTGGCCAGACGGATGGCCTCGGACTGGTTGATGCTGACCGCCGCCGCCATCACCATCCTCCTCGCCACCACCCTCCTCGCCGCCAGCCCGATCTACGCCGACGCGGTCAACCTGGCCAGCCTGCATCGCACCCTCGCCGACAATGAGGTAACCGATTCGAACCTTGAGGTCTCGGCCCGGGGCCGCGCCGACGGCTTCGCCCGTTTCGACCCCATCGTCCGTGACCAGGTGGCAGACGACTTCAGGGCCACCGGCGCCCGGGTATACGCCCAGGTGGTGGCGGCCTCTCATGAGATCCCGCTGGGGTCGGACGAGGTGATCGACCTGGCCTCGATCCAATGGCTCGAGGGGGTCGAGGAGCATGCCACCCTGAGCGAAGGGGACTGGCCGGCCGAAGCGGGCGACCTGCCCGAGCTGGCCATCCAAGAGGTGACCTCCACCCGGACCGGTCTTGCGGTCGGGGACGAGGTCACGTTGACCAACCGACGGGACCCGTCATTGGAGACCACGGCGAGGATCGTGGGAGTCTTCACCGCCAACGATCCCGACGACCCGTTCTGGTTCGACGACCCCCTCATCGGGACCGGACTCGAGGAAAGTGGTGCCTTCCCGGACCACGGGCCCTTCCTCACCGACCTGGACAGCATGATCACGGTGTTCTCCCCTCACTCTTCCTTGGTCAACTGGCGGGTGTTTCCCCGGCACCAGAACCTGACGGTTGCCGGGATCACCCCGATGAGACGGTCGGTGGAGACCATGGATGACGGGCTCAACGCCGCATTGGGTGAGCAGACCGGGCCCACCGGTGAGGTGGCGGTGGACTTCAGGGTGGCCTCGGGTCTGGGGGATAGCCTCCGCCGAGCCGAGCAGTCGGTGGTGGTCACCCGGTCGAACGTCCTGATGCTGTCGGTCCAGCTCGCCGTCCTCGCCGGCTATGCGCTGATGCACACCTCGGGCCTCCTGGTGGAGGGGCGTCGGGTGGAGACCGGTCTGCTTCGCTCCCGGGGGGCCGGCAACGGACAGGTCCTGGCGGTGTCGGTGATGGAGGGGGTCCTGCTCACCCTTCCCGCCGTCTTCCTCGCCCCCTGGCTCGCCACCCAGGCGCTGCGGCTCCTCAACCGGGTAGGCCCCCTCACCTCGATCGGTCTCGGTTTCGAGCCGGTGATCAACCAGACCTCCTACCTCCTCTCCGCCTTCGCCGCCACCTGTTGTGTGGTCGCCCTTGCGTTTCCCGCATACCGGTCGTCGCGGACATTCAACGAGTCATACATCGCACTGGGCCGCCAGGGCACCAAGGGCTATGCCCAGCGGGCCGGGGTCGACATCGCCCTGTTGGTCCTGGCCGTCACCGCCTTCTGGCAGCTCAAGACCCGAGGTGTCGAGATCAGCTCGACTGTGCGGAGCCGTCTCGGGATCGACCCCCTGTTGATCGGGGCCCCTGCCCTCGGGCTCCTCGCCGGCGGGGCGCTGGCGCTGCGGACCATCCCCCTCCTCGCCAGGCTGGGCGAGCGGATCGCCGGTGCCCGCAAATCCACCGTGCCCGCCCTCTCCGCCTGGCAGGTGGCCCGGCGTCCCCTGCGTTACGCCCGTGCCGCCCTCCTCCTCACCATGGCGGTCGGTGTCGGCTTCTTCGCCGCCTCCTATGCCACCACCTGGACCCTGTCACAGAACGACCAGGCCGCCTTCCAGGTCGGCGCCGATGTGACAGTGAGCCCCGGCCACCGGCCCGGGTCGATCCCCGAGCTTCAGCTCCGAGCCGCCCACGAGTCCATCGAGGGGGTCAACCGGTCGATGCCGGTGTTCACGGTGTCGGGCCAGCTCTCCCGGACCGGTAGGCCGACCCGGTTCGTCGCCCTCGACGCTGCCACCGCCGCCGAGGTGGTCACCATCCGTGACGACCTCACCGATGCCGCTTTCCCCGACCTGATGGAACGTCTCGCCGAGCAACGCCCCGAGATCGCCTCCATCCCCCTCCCCGGTGAGCCCCAGGCCCTCTCGGTGGTGATGTCGGTGGAGGCGGCCATCCCATGCGAGGACCTCCAACCGGAGCCCGGCTCCGGTCCACCGGTCCCCTGCCTCGCCCCCAGGGCCCGGGTAGTCCTGCAAGACGGGAGCGGTCTGCTGCATCGACTCGATCTGGGACCGGTTCCGGTAGACCAGGGTGAGGTCAGGTTGGAGACCACCCTCATCGACCATGTCGGCGAGGACCCGGCCCTGCCCGAATACCCGCTGACACTGGTGGCGCTGGAGATCGGGATCCCGGTCGGGACCACCCCGGCTCGAGAGGCCAGGGTCACGATCAGCGGACTCGATGTAAGCGATCGGCCCGGTGGTGACTGGCTTCCGGTCCTCCCCCAGATCGGTGGAGCCCAGTGGGCCCTCACCGCCTCCAGCGTCACCGGAGCATTCCTCCCACCCTCGATCCAGCGGGTCTCCCCCGACGACCTCGGCATACTGGGTCTCCAGATATCGACGGTCGGCAATGTCCCCGACCAGTCGGTGTATTTCGGGATGCGACCCCCACAACTCGAGTTGCCCCAGACCTTCCCGGTGGTGGTCACCAACGGCATCCTCGAGGAGACCGGGATAGGGGTCGGAGACACCATCCGGCTCGCCGGTCTCCGCATCACCCGTGACACGGCGACGGTGGTGGCGGCCATCGAGGCCTTCCCCACCGTCACCCCGGGGAGTGGCACCGCAGCCATCATCGACCTGGCCACCATCCAGATGCTGGGTTATGAGCCGGGGGGGCGGATCGAAGCACCCGGTGAGTACTGGCTCGACGTCGATGATCGTTCGACTGCCAGTGTCGTCTCCACCTTGGGCCGGCCGCCCTTCGACTCGACCCGGGTCGCCGAACGGGTGGAGCGGGCCATCACCCTCCAGTCCGACCCCATCGCCCTGGGCACCATCGCCGCCCTGTCCCTCGGCTTCGCCGCCTCGGCCATCCTGGCTGCGGTCGGGTTCACCGTCAGTGCGGTGGCTGCCGCCCGGGAGCGAGTCGCCGAGTTCACCCTGCTCCGGGCGCTGGGGCTCTCCAAACGCCAGCTCGGTGTCTGGCTAAGCATCGAGCAGGCGGTCCTGGTGATCATGGGGCTGTTGTTCGGGACCATCGTCGGGCTGGTCCTGGTCAGCCTGATCCTCCCCCTGATCTCGGTCACCCAGCAAGGGGCGATCGCCTTCCCCGTTCTGATCGTCGCCTACCCGCTCAACGCCATCCTCCTCCTCGACCTGGCGGTAGTCGTCACCCTGGCCCTGGTGGTGGTGGTGCTGTCAGTGGTGGTGCGCCGTCAGGGGCTGGCCGCCCAGCTCAGGATCGGGGAGGGCTGAGATGACCGCCCCGGTCTCGACCCGCCGGCCCACGGAGCGACCCTCGGCCACCGTCGGTGCCCGGGCCATCCTCCGCCAGCTCACCGCCGAGCCGGTGGTCCCGGTGGTGATCATGGCGGTAGTGCTGGTCACCGGGTTCTTCCTCACCGCCGCCCCCCGCATGTTCCGCACCCTCTCCGGTGATGCCCTCCAGGACACCTTGGCCCGCACCTCGGCACCGGCGGGCAACCTGGCAGTGCAGGTATTCGATCGGATCGGTGCGGCGTCGGGTGACAACCCCTTCGTGAGGATCGAAGAGGCCGGGCAGGCGTTCGTGGAGGAGAACGTCGGGGAGCCGGTGCGGTCACTGATCGAGGAGACACGATTCGAGGTGGAGAGCATCAATTTCCAGATGCTCCCCTTCCCGGGGGACACCCCCACCACCTATCAGACGTTCATGCATCTCCGCTACATGGAGGACATCGCCGACCACGTGAGGTTGGTCGAGGGGCGGTTCCCCCAGCCCCAACCTGCCATCCAGATGTGGGTCGGGTTCGAGTGCCCGGAGATCGAGATCGGTGACGACCCTGATGCCATCGACCCCGAGACCCTGGTCGACCCCAACGGGGATGGGTTCGTCACCTGTGCCCGGTTGCCGGTCGAGGTCTTCGAGGCCGCCTTCACCCGGGCCGCCCTCGATCAGATGGGGCTCGACATCGGTGACCGGGTGGTGCTCGAGCCCGACGACCCGCGGTTCAGCCCCGACTGGGAGAACATCGACTTCCGCTTTGGGGTGAGCTTCGCCAGAGTCATCGAGGTTTCCGGCGTCTTCGAGGCCAACGACCCCGATGAGGCCTACTGGTACGACGATCCCACCCTTCTCACCCCGTCACTGGGGATCAACCCCGACTTTGTGATCGTCTACCCGATCGGTCTATTCGCCCCCGAGGACTATGCCCGGCTGGTCGACAACCTCGACTTCTCGGCCTGGACCTACACCCAGCGGCACTTCCTCGACCACAGCCTTATAACGGTGGAGAACGCCCCCGAGATCGCCACCGAGGTCAGACGGCTCCAGACCGATTTCAGGACGACCTCGATCTTCAGCTTCACCCCGGTGGTCGGCACCGGTCTCGCCGTGATCATCGACGACTATCTGGCGCAACGTGACCTGGCGATCTCGGTGCTCTCGATTTCGGTGGCCGGCGTTTTCGTCGTGGCCCTGGCGTTGGTCTGGCTGCTGGCAGCCCTGATGGCGTCGAGCCAACGTGGCTCGACCATCCAGCTCCGGAGCCGGGGGGGCTCACCGGGACAACTCACCTTTTCCCAGCTGATCCAGGGCCTGATCCTGTCGGTCCCGGCCGCCGCCTTGGCCTACGGAGCCTCCCGGGCCCTCATCCCAGGGGCAAACCGGGTCTCCCTGATGATCGCCGCCGCCCTCGCCGCCGGCGCCGCCCTCCTCCTCATCGTGGCCTCCTCGGCGGCCACCCGACGCAACCTGGGCCTGCTCCACCGAACCGAGGACGACACCCGGCGGGCCTCGTTGGGGCGTCTGGTTGCCGAGGCCCTGGTGGTGGTGCTGGCGGGGGCCGCCATCATCGTGATCAGACGACGTCCCAGTACCCCCGAAGACGGTCTCGACCTGCTGATGGCAGCCGGGCCGGTGCTGCTCGCCCTGGCGGTGGCGGTGGTCACCCTCCGTCTCTACGTCCTGCCCATCAGGCTGGCGGCATGGCTGGGATCGAGACGCAAGGGCCTGGTCGGCTTTGTCGGGTTCCAGCGAGTCGTCCAGCAGGCCCCTGCCGCCCGGCTCCCTCTCACGGTCATCCTGCTGGCGGTGGCGGTGGCAGTGTTCGCCGATCTGGTGGGCACCTCGATCAACCAGGGTCAGATCGAGGCCACCTATCACACCGTCGGCGCCAGCTATCGGGTGACCGGGGCCGCCCCGGGGCGGCCGCTCTCACCCGACCTGGACCTCTCTGGTCTTCCCGAGGTCGAGGCCACCGCCCTCGCCACCTTGTTGCCCGCCTCCCGGCTCCGGTTCGAGGACGTCGAGACCCGGGACCTCGTCGACGTCCTCGCCATCGACGCCGCCGACTACCAGACGGTGGTATCCGGGACCGCCGCCGACCCCCGGATCCCGACCTCGCTGACCGACCCCGACCTCGGTGAGGGGGTGGGGACCAGGGACAACCCGATGGCGGCCATCGTCTCCTCCAACTGGTCGGCGACCCGGCCACCGGCCCTGGGTCAGATCTTCAGTCTCGAGATGGGGGGCGTTCGGGCGGTGGCATTGGTCACAGAGATCCGTGAGGTGTTCCCCGGCTTCCCCGAGGGCCGTCCCTTCGTGGTCCTCCCCCGGCCGGCACTGGAGATCGCCGCCGCCCCCGAGAAGGTGACACCCACCATCCTCTACGCCCGAGCCCCGAGATCCGCCTTGGGGGCCATCGAGACCACCCTGGAGGAGCAAACCCTGGGGATGAGCCTCACCGCCCAGGCGTCGTTGTTCGACCAGATCCATGACTCCCCCCTGGTGACCACGGTCGATCTGGCGCTCCGTCTCGCCTTCATCGTCGCCCTCGTCTTCGCGGTGGTGGCTGCCGTCGCCGGCGTCGCGCTTCTGGCGGGACCGAGAGACCGGGACTTCGGGTACATGGGGACCATGGGTCTCAGCCACCGCCAGACGGTGGCGATGACCCTGATCGAACAGGTCCCGGCGGCCCTGATCGCAGCGGTGGTCGGGGGGTTGTTGGGGATCGGGATCAGCCTCCTCCTCCGACCGGTGATCGATCTCGGCACCTTCGTCGGCCCCGGTCTCACCATCACCCTCGACGCCAACCCCCTGATGGTGGTCTGGATCTCCCTGGGGGTGGTGACGGTGCTGGTAGGGGTGATCCTCCTCTACGGCCCTGCCAATCGCCGGCGAGACCTGGGCAGCGTGGTCAGACTGGGAGACGAGTAGAGATGACCAAGACCACCGAATACCAGGCCCTGTTGGACCAGGCGGCCCGTGCCGAGCGCAAGGCGTTCGGGGACGGCGCCATCATCGTCTGTGACAACCTGGTCAAGATCTACAAGATCGCCGACCTCGAGGTGGTGGCCCTCCAGGGTCTCGACCTGGTGGTGGAGCGTGGCGAGTTCGTCGCCATCGTCGGCTCCTCGGGGAGCGGCAAGTCGACCCTGCTCAACATCCTCGGCGGTCTCGACACCCCTTCGGCGGGTCATGTCAAGGTGGCCGGGTTCGACCTCCTCGACATCGATCATCAGGACCGCACCCGCTATCGCCGGGAGGTGATCGGTTTCGTCTGGCAGCAGACCGCCCGCAACCTCCTCCCCTATCTCACGGCCGCCCAGAACGTGGAGATGCCCTTGATCCTCACCGGCGCCCCCTCGGCGTTTCGCCGCAGCCGGGTCAAGACCCTTCTCGAGGTGGTCGGTCTCGCCGACCGTCGCCATCACCGACCCGAGGAGCTCTCCGGTGGTGAGCAGCAACGGGTGGCCATCGCCACCGCCCTGTCCAACTCACCTGAGATCCTCTTCGCCGACGAGCCCACTGGCGAGCTCGACACCAAGACGTCGTCGGAGGTGTTCGAGGTGATGCGCCGGGTCAATCAGACCGAGGGGATCACCATCGTGGTGGTCACCCACGACCCGCTGGTCGCCGAGCACGTGACCCGGACTGTGGCCATCCGGGACGGGAGGACCAGCAGCGAGGTGGTGCGACGCACCCAGATCAGTGATCTCGGGGAGCACCAGATCGTGGCCGAAGAGTTCGCCGTCCTCGACCGGGTTGGGCGGCTCCAGCTCCCCGCCGACTATGTCGACGCCCTCGACCTCCGGCGTCGGGTTCGGCTCGCCCTGGAAGCCGACCACATCAGCATCTGGCCCGACCGGCCGGCGACGACGGACGACCCGGAGGACGAAGAGTGACCCACCGATCGGGTTTGATGACGCCACCCCCCCGCTCGGAGCGGGGCCTCATCGTCGAGGCGGTCGGGTTGTCGAGGGTCTACGACATGGGCTCTCATACCGTCGAGGCCCTCACCGATGTCGACCTCGGGGTTCGATCCGGGACAATGGTGGCGGTCCGGGGCCGGTCCGGCAGTGGCAAGACCACCCTGCTCAACCTGTTGGGCGGGCTCGACCGACCGACATCGGGTCGGGTCCTCGTCGATAGTGAGGACCTGACCACCATGGACGACGAACAACTGGTCGAGGTTCGAAGGGTCAAGGTCGGGTTCATCTTCCAGGCGTTCGGACTGATCCCGATCCTCACCGCACGGGAAAACGTCCAGGTCCCGCTGCGTCTCACCCACACCGACGTCGCGGAGCGGGAGACCCGGTCACGGGCCTTGCTCGAGTTGGTGGGTCTGGGCGATCGGGGCGACCATCGCCCCCATGAGTTGTCGGGCGGGGAGCAGCAGAGGGTCGCCATCGCCCGGGCCCTGGCCAACACCCCCAGGGTGATCCTGGCCGACGAGCCCACCGGCCAACTCGACACCCGCACTGGTCAGACCATCGTCGAATTGATCCGCACCCTGATCCGAAGCGAGCACGTCGCCGTGGTCATCGCCACCCACGACCCCGCCCCCCTGGCTATCGCCGACTCGGTCGTCGAGCTGCGCGATGGGCGGATCGTGTCGAGGGGCTGAACTCGTTCTAAACCAGCAGGTCGATCAGCTCTCTCGGAGCGAATGGCTTATCAGGGCAATGCCACACTCCCCCCACACACCAGTGCTCTCAACCTGCATAACTGCGATCGACCCCACCCGTGTCGCCTAGATTCCAAAGGGTGGAGCCACCGAGTCAACCCCTTCCTGTTGGTGCCGTCACCTTCCTGTTCACCGACATCGAGGGCTCGACCCAGCATTGGGAACGGACGCCCGAAGCCATGCGCACCGCATTGGCGGTGCACAACCAGATCGTCGGCGATGCCGTCGTCATTCACGGAGGCGTGGTTTTCAAGACGGTGGGTGACGGCTTCTACGCAGCATTTGCCGAGCCGGTGTCGGCCCTGGAAGCCGCGATAGAAGCCCAACACGCTCTCAACGACGCCACCTGGCCGACCGATTCGGGGATCAGAGTTCGGATCGGGATTCACACCGGGACCGCCCGAAACGAGGATGGCGACTATTCCGGCCCCACGCTCAACCGGGTTGCCCGTCTCATGGCGGCGGGACATGGCGGTCAGATCCTGGTGTCATCCGCCACCCAACGTCTCTCGGTCGACAGCCTTCCGGATGGTGTTGGCCTGCGGTCTCTCGGTGTCCATCATCTCAAGGACCTCGATCGACCTGAGGAGATATACCAGGTGGTCGTCGAGGGTGCCCCCGAGGAGTTCGCCCCTGTCCGCACGGTCGAGCCGGAGTCGTCCCAGTTGGCCGCCCAGGCCCGGGCGGCGTTTCAGGCGAAGAAGTGGAAGGACACCAAGGATCTCCTGATTGGGATCGAACAGGACCAACCGCTCAGCGGCGTCCAGCACGACATGCTGGCCAACGCCCTGTGGTGGCTGGGCGGGGATGACGAGATGACGGCTCGCTTCGAATCCGCCTTCAATGCTTTTCTGTCCGAAGGGAACCCTCAGGGTGCGGCGATGGCTGCCATTTTGCTCTCCGAGGCTCATCATCATGCAATGGCACCCGACGTCTCCCGAGCCTGGGAGCGGAGAGCGGAACGGGTACTCGAGGATGATGCGGACTCCGACTCGGTGGCGAGAGGCCACTTGCTGCGCTGGCAGACGGTACGGGCCCTCGAGGCCGAGCACGACTACGAACGTGCCCTCGGACTGTCACACCGGGTGATGCAGATCGCCAGGGATCACGGCGATGGGAATCTCGAAGCTCTGGCCCTCCAGGATCAGGGGCGGATCCTGCTGGCTACGGGGGAGATGGAGGAGGGCATGGCTCTCATGGACGAGGCGATGCTCGCCGCAATGGCCGGCGACGTGACCCCGATGGTGGTCGGCCGCAGTTTCTGCAACATGCTCTCGGTGTGCGATCAGACCGGGGACGTCCGGCGCGCCGGTCAATGGAGCGAGGCCGCCGATCGTTGGTGCAGTGAGAACGACCACGGCCCATACCCCGGTGTGTGTCGCATCTTCAAGGCGGAGCTGCTGTGGAACAAAGGTGAATGGGTGCGAGCTGAGTCGGAGGTTCTGAGAGCTTCCACCGAGCTGGGCATGCTCACCGACGTGATCGGCGAGGCCTGGTATCAGTACGGGGAGATGCGGCTCCGGGTCGGTGACGACACGAAGGCCGGGGAGGCCTTCCAGGAGGCACTCGCCCGGGGTCGTGAGCCGGTGCCCGGATATGCCCTCCTTCTGGCGCGCCGCGGCGATGTTGCCTCCGGCATCGATGTCCTGGAGCGGACACTGCGATCCGCCGCTCTCACCCCATGGGTTCGAGCCCGGCTTCTTCCTGCCCTCATTCAGCTCGCATTGGATGCCGGTGAGGTGGGCAAAGCGGAAACCGCGGTCGACGAATTGAGTGAGATCGGTCGGATGGCCCGGTCCGAGCTGTTCGCTGCCCAGGCGCGGGCTGGAGCCGGGAGGATTGCCCTGGCCCGAGGTGGATCGGCTGAGGCGATCGAGGCTCTGAGAGAGGCATTGAAGACATTCAACGCTCTCGGTCTGCCCTTCGAGGCGGCTCTGGTCCACGCCGATCTCGCCAGTGCGTACCGTGACGACGGGGCCGGCACCCTGGCAGACATGGAGCTGCGGACTGCATTGGCGGAGTTCGAGCGGCTGGGGGCGGTGGTCGAAGCCGGCAAGATCGTCGCTTCGACCAGTTGATGACGTTGAGGAATTGAGCAGGAAGTCGCTGACATTTCCGGGGAACATTGAATCTCGGGAACGGGTTCCACTCACGGGCTGAATCTGATAATCTGATCTCATGCCAGATGTTTCTGCCACCGAGGCAGCCAGACGCTTCTCCGACATGCTCGACAGCGTCGAACACGGCAAGGAGACCTACACGATCATTAGGCGCGGCAAGGCCGTGGCGCATCTCGAGCCCGTCGATAAGGGCCGCGGAGCCCAGGTGAAGGAGATCCTGAGGCGCCACAGTCCCGACTCGATGTGGTCAAAAGAGCTCTCTCGTGTTCGAGAACTTGTAGAGATCGACGCCCGAACTTGAGGGTCGTCCTGTTAGACACCACGTTCCTGATCGACGCCGAACGCCAAGTTGGGGATCTCGACGCCCTCATCGACGATGAAGACGATGTGGCAATCGCGGCTATCACCGTCGCTGAGCTGCTGGTCGGAGTTGAGCTTGCGTCACCAATCAACAGGGAAACCAGAGAGGTGTACGTCGATGACGTCGTCGCCTCGATCCCCATCATCCCCTATGACCGGGACGTCGCGGTGGAGCATGCCCGCCTGCTGGTCGCCGTCAGGCAAGCGGGCCGGCCACGCAGGGCCCATGATCTGCTGATCGCGGCTACAGCTCGGGCCGGCAACAGGGTCGTGATCACCGCCGATGAGTCGGCGTTCGACGACCTTCCCGGCGTGAGATTCGAGACCCACCGGTCGAGCAAGCAGCTCGGCGACAAAACCACCAAGGAAACGGGACGGGTAGACGGTACGGCCGAATCCTAACGCCGTCATCGATCATCGATAAACCGGACAGGTGAGGTCGTAAAAGCCTCCGAACCAGCGCCGCCAAATGAGCCGGCACTCGGTCGGCTTCGGCGGCGAACACCCCCACTCGCCTGGGTAACGTGCCTCACTGGAATGGGGCACATCTGAGCCAAGCAGAGGGACCGGTCACCAAGGGAACCTTGACCATCCTGTTCACCGATCTCGAGGGCTCGACCGACCTACGGCTGAGAGTCGGTGACACCGCAGCCAACGAGGTGATCCAGGCCCATGACGATCTGGTCCGCTCCCGATTGGAGACAGCCGGGGCCATCGAGCTCAAGTCGTTGGGAGACGGGTTCATGGCCCTCTTCAACTCGGCGAATCAGGCGATCGAAGCGGCGGTGTCGATCCAGAAGGCGATCGAAGAGCACAACCAGTCCAATCCCGGCGTGCCGATGTCGGTCCGAATCGGGCTCAACAGCGGTGATGTCACCCAATCGGCGGGGGATGCTCACGGCACCGCGGTCCACGCTGCCTCGAGGATCTCGGACAAGGCCCAGGGCGGTCAGATCCTGGTGTCTCAGATCGTCCACGATGTCGCCGGGACCCTCGGTGACGCCAGGGTCGTCGATCGGGGGCTCTTCTGGCTCAAGGGCTTTCCAGAGAGATGGCGTCTCTTCGAGGTCCTATGGCGGGACAAGGAAGGCGAGCCGGCTCGAGCCACCAGGGAGATCCGGGCCGCCTCGGCCGCAGCGTTCGACCCCGATGCACCCCGCGCCACGGCTCCGGTAGTTGGGAGGGCCCGCGAGCTGGGCATCATCGCCGAGCAACTCACGACGCCCTCTAAGGGTCTGCGCGCGGTTGTCGTCGAAGGAGAGGCCGGCATCGGCAAGACACGTCTGCTCGATGCGACGGCGGACCTCGCCTCGGGGTTGGAGACCCCGTTCTGGGTGCTCGACGTCAGCGCCGATGAGGAGCTGAAGGGGCCCTTTCTGCTGTTCCGATCGCTCCTCAACTCACCACGCACCTCATCCATCGCCCAGCAAGCGATGGCTCTCGAGCAACTGGACCGGGCCCAGGAGGCGATCTCTGGGCGTAACCCCGTTGACGGGCTCTCCCCGCAGGAGCAGATGCTGCGGACCTTCGACGAGGTCGCCTCAGCATGCCTCGCCCTGACCCGAGAGCGCCCCCTCGCCCTGCTGTTCGACGATCTGCAGTGGGCCGACGACGACAGCATCCAGCTGATCCGGTATCTGGTGAGGACACTGGCCTCCGGCCCCATCTTCCTGCTCATCAGCCTCCGCCCCTACTCCGACTCCGCCACCGGCGGTGCGGGCAAGCTGATAGCAGACCTCGACCGGATGCGGGTGACCCAGGTGCTCAAGCTGCAGCGGCTGAGCCGGCTCCAAACCGGTGAGCTGATCGAGAACCTCCTCGGCGCTCCGGTAGATGAGGCGACTGTGGCCAGTCTCCACGCCCGCTCCGAGGGGGTGCCATTCTTCATCGAGGAGCTGGCCCGGGCCTACCGGGAGGCGGAGGCCCTGCAACTGATCGACGGCACCTGGACCATGACCAAATTGAGCGGGCCGGCGGTGCCCTCCTCGATCCAGTCTCTGATCGAACGACGATTGGCGCAATTGCCCGAGGAATGCCGGTCCCTGCTGGCCGACACCGGGGTCCTGGGGCGACGCTTCCGACTCGGTGACCTCGCCCAAGTGCTGGCCCGGGTGGAAGGGGAGCCGGCAAAGCCCGAGTGGCAGCTCGGCGAAGACCTGCAGAAGGCGGTCGATCTGGGTCTCATCGTCGAGGAGCCGCCGGGCTCCCACTACGACTTCTCCTTCTCCCACGACCAGATCCGCGCCGCGCTGCTGGGCTCTATCTCGAGACAGCGAAAGCGGGCCATTCACGGGGCCATCGCCGAGGCTATGGCGACGGAGGGAGGCACCGAGAACCTGTCGATGCTGGCCCACCACGCCCTTCAGGCGGGAGATCAGGCAATGGCCGTGGCGACGGCGCTGGAGGCGGCGCGGGCCGCCATCGCGGTCTCCGCCCCCGAGGAGGCGGTGCGTCTCATCGACGCCACCCTCACCACTGCTTCCAGACCCGAAGACCGGATCGAGATGCTCCGGGTCAAAGATGACGCCCTCCAGGTCCTCGATCGTGGGATGGAGCGTCTAGCCAGCCTGGCCGAGCTGACGGCTCTGACCGCTGCGCTTCCCTCCTCCGCTCTCGAGACCGAGGTGAGGCTGAGAAGGGCTTCGGCTGCCCGGGCCAACCAGGACTTCGACCTCGCCGCCGATCTCGCCGTTGGAGTCTGCAACGCAGCAGAGAGCTCCGGAGACCGCCGGCTGGAGCTGGCCGCCTGTCTCGAGCTGGGACAGGCCATTACCAGAGCCCCGATCGGTGAGGGTTACTGGCCCCTCCTCGAGGTCGACCTCGACGCTGCCGAGTCCGCCTTTCAGCGAGCGCTGGCCATCGCACGCGAGATCGGGTCCCGGTCCGAGGAAGCCGATGCTCTCCGCGAGTTGGCCGTGATCGAGGCCGGGCGTGTGAGGCAGGCGGCGATTGCGGCAAGACAGGAGGGGAGCTCCCGTCTCGAGATCCTGTTCCAGGCACCGGCGATGTTCGTCAAGGTGAAGGAGCTCGCCGAGGAGGCTTTCCGCATATACGAGGAGATCGGTGACAAACGAGGGTCGATGTCCTCATTGATCTCGATGGCATACGCCCATGTCACGGATCCGACGGCGACCGGCATGGCCGGTCGGATAGAACACGTCAGAGCCCTCCATCACAGCAGGACTGGCGAGGTCACCGAGAGCCAGCGGGCCATCGACGACGCCCTCATGCTGTACAGCATCCACACCTACGCCCGGAACAACCTCCAGCCCGGCCTGGCCTTGGAGCGGGGACGTGAGGCCTTCGACTCGGCCAGAGCCCTCGGTGACCGTTGGCTGGAGTGCCTTGCCGCCGGTGGGATGGCCATGACCCATCTGTCGATCGGTGACGAAGCCGAGTGCGGAGCGTGGCTCGACCGGGCGGCCGGCGCCGCCATGGCGGTCGCCAGCACTTCGATGGCGCGACGTCTCGAGATGTGGCGGGGAGCCCACGCCGCAGCCCGGGATGACCTGGCGGAGATGGCCAGCCATTTCGAGAGGGCAGCCGAGCTCGCCGGCCAGAAGAACCTCGGTGCACGATGTGAGGCCTTCTCGACCCTGGCCTTCGAGTGCGCCCGGATCGGTGTCGCCAATGGTGACGATTCGGCCCTGAAGAAGGCCAAAGCGGCCGCAAGCGAGACACTGCGGACGGTCCGTCCGATGAGCGGACGTCTGCCCTGGGAGGCGGAGGCCCACGCCGCCCTGGCCCTGGTGGCACAGGCAGAAGGAGAGGGGGCGAGGGCTGCCGACGAGGCCAGGGCTGCCCTCGACATCGACGGGGAGACCTTCCTCTCCCAATATCTCCACGTGCTGTGGGCGGCGGGGCGCATCCTGATCGTCGAAGGCGAGCCGGAAGCCGCCGCACTCAGCGCACAGATCCTCGCTGGGTTCACCTTCGTGGACATGTCGATCGCCGACCCCGACCTCAAGGCCAGGTGGTTCGGAATTCCAACACACCGCGAGCTAGCCGAGATCGTGGGCTTCGAGCCATCGGAGGCCCCGCAGTCGGAAGGCATCGAGCTGGGTGAGGCCGAGCTCGGACTGCTGAGGGACCTGGCCGCCGGATCGGCCGTCGCCGACCATGGCGAGGGGCCTGGTGGCTCGGACGCCGTGGAGGAGCTCCTGGCGAAGCTGGGGGTGACATCGGAGACCGAGGCAATCGAGTATGCGATCAAGGCCGGTGTCACATGGCAGTGAGGGTGATCATCGACCGGCGGCGCTGCATCGGAGCGGGCACCTGCATCGCTCTCGCCCCATCGGCCTTCCGTTGGCGCCAGGGGGACTTCTTGAAACCCGAGCTGCTCGATGTGACCACTGTCGACGATGACGTCCTCAGGGAGATCGCCGCGGCTTGCCCCACCCAGGCGATAGTGCTCGAAGCGATGGTCGAGTCGTTGGAAGGCGCCGGCCTTTGATCCGGCGAAGGAACTGTGTCAGTTGGAACGACGCTCATGAGTTTTCGCATCCGATCCCATCGTTGTCGTTGTCCAGCCGGTACACGTCCGGCCCCACGACCGTCACCCTTCCCACGTAGTAAGGACCGTTTCCTGATCCTCCTAGAAAGTCGACGTCGCTGACACCAACCGGAACGCACTCGCCTTGATAGGAGGGGTGGCAGCTGCTGTCACCGCCGCCCCCCGAGACCGGTGCCGAAGTAGTCGTCGCAGAAGTTGTCGTTGTGGGTTAGGTGAAGCTTCTTGTGGCATGGACGTTTCCGTTGGGATCGGTGAGAAATGCCGTGTCTCCGTCGTTGTTCCAGATCGCCGATCCGACGCTGCACCAAAAGAGGTTGGTCCCGAAGTCATCACCACAGCCTGAATAGACGGTGACTGTTTCGCCCGGGCCCAGCGAGAAGCCAAGCGGGAACGCATAGCGGTTGGACGCCGACTCGTCTTTGATCCCCCATCCCGACAGGTCAACGAGATTGAGGCCATTGTTTCGCACCCGTATCCACTCTTCGTTCAGGTTGTCGTTGTCATTGCCAGGAGCGTCGTAGACCAGATCGACAATCCGCAGATCGGCCTCGACGGGCGGGCCGCAGGCGTCGGGTGCCCAAAGCCCAAGTTGGTCCGCTTGCGCATCGATCTGGGCAGATTCGAAGCGGGGTGCGAGAGAAGTATCGGGCGGGTACCTGCGGCTGATCCCCGCTCCTCTCCTGACGAGCTCCTCGTTAACCGACATGGAGCCAACCCATACATATCGGAGAAGTCGATCGAACTGGTCACGATCCGAGACGTCGGTCGTCAACCCAACCTGGCTGCCTCCCGGTGCCAGGGTTGCTAGGGCGATGCTGGCTGGCTCCGCCCAACACTCCCCGCCTTCCGGGGTGTTGATCCCGATCAGTCGCACGGTGTCGGCGGTGCCATCGACGAAGCTGACCACCATCGTGTCTCCGTCTGTGATCGATAACACCGTCACCAGCTCTGCATCTACAACGAGAGGTGCCTCCGGATCTCCCGATGGCCCCGAAACCGGAGACCCAAAGATCACGTCGGCGCGAGGCACTGAGGGCAGGGGTGAGACCGTCGTCGTGGTTGCCGGCGACGTTGAACTGGATGAGGTTGACAGTTGGGTAGTGGTCGTCGAGCCGGACTGGTCAACGACCGTTGTGAGGACGCCACCGAGGAGCGGGACGAGGTCTGGCCCCTCTGTGAGGTCGGGGGAGATGACGCTACCGAGCAGCACGACACCGAAGGACCATCCAACCACCCAACCGGCCCTCCGGCGCGTTGACACTTGTAACCGACCCAGGGGTCTGACCAGATTGATCAGACCGAAGAGGACTCCCCCAAGGCCGACGAGTACAAGCAGGGCTCCCAAACTCGATCAAAGGGTATCGGCTGTCGAACCGACGACATATGGGCCGCCTGACCCCAGCAGACATGTAACTCTCGGGGGGGCCGAACTAGCAGGGCGCGTTGGAGGCAAACCCTTCCCATGTCGGGGCGAACCGACCTTCAGAGACTCAGGAGCAGCCTCACGGTGTACCCCGCCATGACCAGCCAGAACAGCCAGGTATAGCCTCGCTCGCCGATCGACCTGTTGATCCGCCTACCGGCGAAGGTGGCGAGGACCATGAGAGGGACGGCGGCTATGGCGATGAGGAAGCTGTCAGCACCCAGCAGCTCGGCCTCGGTGAACACGGCTGCCTTGGTGGCGTCGCCGACCAGTGACACCACGGAGGCTGCCCCGACGAAGTGGGCCCGGTCGATGTCCAGCTGGCGAATCGCCATGCCTTTCAAGGGGCCCGACGTGCCGGAAAAGCCCGAGGTGGCGCCCGAGCCGAAGGCCAGCACCGGCCCACCCACCCTGCGCAGCCCGGAGAGGTCGAGTCGCTCCGCGATGAGGGCGAGGGCGAAGCTGACGATCACCGCGATGCTCACCACGTTCTCGGGAGCGACCACCAGGAGACGAGCGCCGATGCCCGCGCCCAATGCGATCAGAATGATCACGACCAGGGACCTCCGTAACGGGAGCGTCTTGCGGTAAGCGATGACCTTCATCACGTTGTTCACCGCCAGCAACAAGGCGGCCAGGGCCACACCCTCTTTGGTGCCAAGGGCGAGGGCGAGAGTAGGGACCAGGATCAGCGACCCTCCGAGCCCTGCCGAAGCCGACAGCATGAAGGACACGACCGCCACGATCAAGGTCACCACGACCCAAAACTCCACGACTAGATCACCCCTTCACCGCATACCGCCGGTTCGAGTGCTCAGTGGTGAACGGCCGGGAGATCGGCCTCGGTCATGAGGGCGTTGAAAGCACCTAGCCCGTTCTGGAACACGTCGTCGAGCTTGTCGAGCTGCTCGTCGATCTCCGCGGAGTACTTGGCCGCCACCTGAAGGGAGTTCCGGGTCGGTTTGGCGTCGGCCGAGGCGATCACACTGATCACCGAGGCCAGCTTCTGGCTGAGACGTGACGGCTCGTTGAGACCGAAGGTGTCTTTGTGCTCACCGGGCAACATCAGGCTGTCCTCGATCTCGTGGAGCTTCTCCTCGAGTGCAGTGGCCGCGGTACGGGCCTCGTCAGCGAGGTCGGACCGATCCCGCCAGTGGGCGAGCTGTTTCTTGATCGACCTGATCGTTGACACACCCTCGTGGGCTCGGGTGATGTGGTCCCGGATCCCGAGGAGAGCCTCGAGCTGCACTTCAAGGTCCTCCTGGGAGACCTCGACCCGCGGGTCGTTGCGCACCTCGAACCCCTCGGTCAGGGTCTGGCTCTCCCCTGATGGGTCGGTGACGACGAGTCGGACCTGGTAGCTGCCGGGGACCACCACCGGGCCCTGGTTGGCGGCGTCGGCCAGCTTGTTGCCCAGCACCTTGGTCGACCCCTCGTAACGGAGGTCCCAGACGAACCGGTTGATCCCAGGTTTGGTTGTGATCCACAGCCCCGAATGGAAGGCCTTCTCATCGTCGCTCATCTGGTCCCGGCCCGACGGCTCGGGCTCGAACCGTCTCACCAGCCCGCCGTCGCCGTCGACGAGCTCGAGGGTCACCGAGGACCCCTCGCCCGTCGCACCGTTGCCGAGGACATAGGTGACGGTCACTCCCCTCGGCCCCGACTCTCCGGCGTCGAGATAGGTGCGGGCCACCTGACCCGTCTCATCCGGTTTGGCGTCGAAGGTGGCCGCCTTGCCCAGCGAGACCCAGTAGTCCTTGCCTTCGGTGGTAAGCCATGGCGCGAACAGGTCGGGGAGGATCCGCCAGACGTCCCGTGGCTGAAAGAGTCGCGCCTCGGCATCGGGCTCGGCGTCCATCAGCTGATGTAGAGGCGTCAGGTCGTCGAGGATCCAGAAGGAGCGTCCGTGGGTGGCGACCACCAGGTCGGTGCCCTTGATGGTGAGGTCGTAGACCGGTGTCACCGGGAAGTTCGACTGCCAACGAACCCAGCTGGCCCCGTCGTCGGTCGACAGGTAGAGCCCGGTCTCGGTGCCGACATAGAGCAGCCCGGGTTTCGCAGGGTCGACCCGAATCACCCGAACGAACTCGTCGGCTGGTATCGCAGTGTCGCCGTCACCGACGATGCTCTCCCAGGTCTGGCCGTAGTTGGTGCTGCGGTAGAGGTATGGGGTGTTGTCGTCGAGCTTGTAGCGGGTGGCCGCCACATAGACGGTGCCCGCCTGATGCGGAGAAGGCTCGACGGTGCGGACAAAGGTCCACTCCGGCAGGTCGGGTGGGGTCACCCCCTCCCAGTTCTCCCCGCCATCACGGGACACATGGACCAGACCGTCGTCGCTTCCCGCCCAGAGGACCCCCGGCTCGATGGGGCATTCCCGCAGGGTGGCGATTGTGCAGTAGTGCTCGGCACCACTGGTGTCCTTGGTGATCGGCCCGCCGGAGGCGGCGAGCTTTGCCGGGTCGTTGCGGCTCAGGTCCGGGCTGATCGGCTCCCAGGTTTGACCCTGGTCATCGCTGCGGAAGACCACATTGCCGGCGGTGTAGACGACGGTGGGGTCGTGGGGTGAGAACAGGATCGGGAATGTCCAGGGGAACCGGTAGTCGAGGTCGCCGGGACCGATCCCGCCGTGCAGCTCTGGCCAGACGTTGACCAGCCGGATCTGACGGCTCCGGTGGTCGTAACGTTGCAACGCCCCGCCGCCGCCCGGTGAGCTGCCCACCGCCCCGACGAAGACGATGTTGGGGTCGTCGGGATGGACCGCCATGAACCCACTCTCCCCGGACCCGGCCGGATAGCAGTCCGCCCAGGTGATCGCATCGTCGTTGGCGCCGGAGGGCACGGCGATGCTCGAGTTGTCCTGCTGAGTGCCGTACACGTAGTAGTAGGGCTCGCGGTTGTCGGTGGTCACCGTGTACATCTGAGCGGTCAGCTGGTTGTAGACGGTGCTCCACGACTGGCCGCCGTTGAACGAGACGTTGGCGCCCCCGTCGTTGCCCTGGATCATCCGCTGGTTGTCCCGGGGATCGATCCAGAGGTCGTGGTTGTCGCCGTGGGGGGTGGCGACCTGGGTGAAGGTTTTCCCGGCGTCGGTCGACTTCAACATCTCGAGGTTGTTCACGTAGACGGTGTCGGGGTCCTGGGTGTCTGCAAAGACGTGCATGTAATACCAGGGCCTGTAGCGCAGCTTGGTCTCGTCGCTTACCAGCTGCCAGGTCTCCCCGAAGTCCTCGGACCGGTACAGGCCCGGGGCTTGGGATGCCTCGATAAGCACCCACACCCGGCCAGCCTTCACCGGTGAGGCGGTGACCCCGATCTTTCCGATGATCCCCTCCTTGGGCAGTCCCTTGTTGCGGGTGATGTCCACCCAGGTGTCGCCCCCGTCGGTCGACTTCCAGAGCCCGCTGTCGGGCCCGCCGCTGCTCAGCTCCCAGAAGTTGCGGTAGGCCTGCCACATGGTGGCGTAGATGACCTCGGGGCTATGGGGGTCGAAAGCGACGTCGACCGCTCCGGCCACCTCACTCTTGTAGAGGACCTTCTCCCAGGTCTTCCCGCCGTCGGTGGTGCGGAACAGGCCACGCTCCTCGTTGGGGCCGAAGGCGTGACCGAGCGCGGCGACATAGACGTGGTGGGGATTCTTGGGGTGGATGCGGATCTCGCCGATGTGGCGAGTGTCTTCGAGACCGCAGTGGGTCCAGGTCTGACCGCCGTCACCCGACCGGTACACGCCGTCACCATGGGAGACGTCGAGACGGATGCAGCTCTCCCCCATCCCGGCGTAGATCACGTTGGGGTCTGACTCGGACACCGCCAGGGCGCCGACCGAACTCGTCTTGAGGAACCCGTCGCTGATGTTCCTCCAGGTGGTGCCGGCATCTTCGGTCTTCCAGACCCCACCGGCAACCGCCCCGAAATAGAAGACGGCTCGGTGTTGGGGATCTCCTGCGACTGCGACACAACGACCACCCCGTGTCGGGCCGATGCAGCGGAACTTCATCTCGTCGAGCAGGTTCTGAGCCACTGGATTGTCGAGCAGCCTCATGGTCAGGAGTCACCTCACGATTCTTGACGGGGCGGCGAGGCTAGCTGGGGGCGAACCGTCGTGGCACTGGTAAAACGGGGGGCTCATCCTCACCTTCAGGTGGCGAGCGCCACTGCGGCGGTCTGTGGGCCGATGCCGCTTGGGGAGGGCGACGTCAGCCGGGGCAGGCCTACTCGACGTAGAGAGTGTTGTCGCGTTCGACAACCGTGCCACGGCCCAGCGGCAGCACCAGGGTCAGGGCTTTGAGGGCGGTGCCGAGGCCGGGAATCTTGGCATAGAGACCCTGGGGTCCCCGCACCATCCTGCCCGTCTCAACGTCGTACCTGGAGCCGTGCCACGGGCAGACGAGACATCCGGACTGGTCGATGCTGCCACCGGCCAGGTCGGCGTAAAGGTGGCGACACCGCCGAGTGACTGCAAACAACTCGCCGTCAGCGTTGCCGACGGCATACCGGCCGGCTCCGGTCACGGTTCCGGGAGTCAGCTCAGACACCGGCCCTACTTCAACTTCGTTGGCCATCGCCACTCGCTAGCCGCCCTTCGCTGGACACGGAGCCTACTGCCGGTGACCCCATCGGAACGTCGGCAGAGCTCGTGCATGGCCGACACGGTCGGCGAAAGCATGTGCGCGCGAGATGTCGATGCATGCGAAGCTCTGAGTGCCGTGCAGGAGGTGGTTGATGGTGGCGTCGATAGAAAGCCAAGTGACACTCGAACGGCCGGCGAGCATGTGGCTCGAGTGGTGCCGATATGTCGTTGATGCTCGGAGGTATCGCCTACCGAGGAGGTCCAGGTCGAGGATGATGCTCTCATAGTCGAGAAAATGAGTGCTCTACAGGAGATAGCACCCCTGGCGGATCACCCGCTGAGTGCGTAGATGCTCCGGGGGCCGGATAGGCCCTTGAACTCGCGTTCTCCCTGGTACTCGAAGTCGAGTCCGGCCCCTGAAGCCAGCTGATAGGTGGTCGAGGACAACAGGATCTCCCCAACCGATGCGGCGTCGGCAATACGGGCGGCCTCGTGGACCGCTGCCCCCCTCACATCCTCGCCCACCAAATCAACCTCGCCTGTATGGAGCCCGATGCGGACCTCGAGCCCAAGGGCTCGCGCCCGGTCGCGGATCCCCATGCCGGCCCGAACCGCGCGGACCGCACCATCGAAGACAGCCAGAAACCCGTCGCCCGTGGTGGCAACCTCACGGCCCCGGAAGCGGTCCAGTTCGTCACGGACCTCCGTGTTGTGCCGCCCAAGCAGTTCGCGCCACACCTCGTCACCGAGCCGGATGGCCGTCTCCGTCGACCCAACGATGTCCGTGAAAAGCAAGGTGACGACAACTCTTTCACCGGATTCGGGCTCTGGCAACCAGGTCCGGACGCCCGACCAGCCGATCGCACGAAGCGGCTCCTCGCTCACCGTCCATCCATCGTGGCCAGCAGGAATGTCAAAGACTTCGTTAGGTCCGACATCCATCAAAGACCCGTCGTCCATCTCCACGTGCAGCCTGCCTTCCAAGACGACCCCCGCATGGTGCGCCTGGCAACTCTGAGAGGCTCGGCGGTTGCCGGTCAACAATCGACCGCCGAGTGCGCAATGAGCCCCAGGCTGGAATATGTTCAGGGCAACGGCCGCGTCACCGACATTCACGATGTCGGCGCTGATCCCGTTGAGCCGGACTCTTTCATCGGGAGCATCGAGGCTCTTCTTCTGCGGTCTGCTCATAGCCTCACCTCCGCAGGGCGCAGGAGAAAGTGTAACGAGAAGCAAACAGCCATGGTTCTCGTCGACGCCTTGGCCGTGGTGGAAATGGGAAGACGTCGAGTCTGGAAGTCGCCGCCAAGGAACTGGTGGCGAGAGCCTGGGACACCGGCGCCCTCAGTGAGCCCACGAGAAAGGCCCCCCGTCGGAATGTCCTCCAGGGGGCCTCAGTCTTTCAGACGTCTTGTTGGACGTCTGTCAGTTCCAGCATTTCCCGGAACCTTGACAGGATCCGGGAAATCTGCATTAGATCGACTCGATCTCCTCGTTGATCTCGATCCTCGGTGAACCGAGGACGCCGGCCTCGGTCATCTTGGCCTTGAGGTTCGGGTTGTTCACGAACGCCTTTGCCAACTCGAGGGTTTCGAACCCGGCGACAACAGTCACCAAGCTGGGATCGTCAACCGAGCGGTTCACCCTTGCGAACTTCGCTCCGGCGGATGTGGGGGTGAACGTGTCGTACACGGTCTTCCACTTGCCATAGTCCGTCACTGAGTGGCGGATTGCAGTTGTAATCATGAGTCCTCCTCATATAGCTGCTTGTGTGATGCATACTCTAACACACTTGTGGAGTTCTAAGTCAATCCCGGAATTCTGGTCGCTGCGAGTAGTTTGAGGTAGGTTGGTTGGGACATCAATGCAACTCAGCCTCAGACGAAAAGGCGACTACGCCGTCAGGGCCATGATCTCGGTGGGACGCCACTACGGGACCGGTCTGCGCCAAGCCCGTCAGATCTCCACCGAGATGCACATCCCTTACAAGACCTTGACCCTGATCCTTGCCGGACTGGTCGCCGAGAGACTGCTGGTAGCCGCCCACGGGCCCCACGGGGGATATCGGCTGGCCCGACACCCTGGCGAGATCAGCCTCCTCGACATCGTGGTAGCCGCCGAAGGACCCGCCACGTTCGACCATTGCGTGCTACGCGATGGCCCTTGTGACTGGGCAGAAACCTGTCCTGTCCACGACGTCTGGGCCCGCACTCAGGACGCACTCATCCGAGAGCTGGCGTCAACATCCCTTGCAGAAATGGCTGCAAACGACGCCGCCATAGAGGCCGGCTCCTACCAGCCCCTGGCACCGCCCCACACCCGATCCACCGATCGACACGGCAACCGCAACTAGCCGTCCTCCTGCCCTGGGTCACAACGGCGCCAATTCGAACTCTTGCCCCCACCGGCGCTTGCCACGCGTGAGGCGGGCTGCATGCCTATTGAGGAGCCCTCCCACCGCTCGATTTGGAGTGCCCCTCCCCACACTCCGGGCCGACTGCGATAATCGACTCATGGCAAGGCGAGGGCGCGCCGTTGGTGGCCTGATCGCCGGAACAACTCTTGTTGCGGCGTTCATCGCCCCGGCCCTGACCCAGGTCACGTCGGGGGTGCTGGTCACCGCCGTCGACGGCCCGATCACGCCGGTGATCGCCGACCACCTGGTGGCGGCGGTGAAGGAGGCGACGGATGAAGAAGCCGTCCTTGTGGTAACCCTGGACACTCCGGGTGGCCTCGACACCTCGATGCGTGACATCGTTCAAACCTTCCTCAACGCCCCGGTCCCGGTCGTGGTCTACGTCGAGCCGGAAGGGGCCCGCGCCGCCTCGGCAGGCACCTTCATCACCATGGCCGCCCACGTGGCGGCGATGGCGCCGGCCACCTCGATCGGCGCCGCCACCCCGGTGGACCTTCAGGGCGGGGAGATCACCGACAAGATCATCAATGACGCCGTTGCCTTCGCCACCTCGGTCGCCGAACACCGGGGACGCAACATCGAATTCGCCGAGTCGGCAGTCCGCGACGGCACATCGATAACCGCCAGCCAGGCGGTGGAAGATGGCGTCGTCGACCTGGTGGCCGACAACCTCGACGACCTCCTCTCAGCCATCGACGGGATGACGGTGGAGGTGCTCGGTGAGGAGGTGACCCTGGCAACAGCCGGCGCCGTCCCTGAGGCCTATGAGATGTCCACCTTCCGACGTGTCCTCGCCCAGATTGCCGACCCCAACCTGGCCGTTCTGTTCATCACCATCGGGACCCTGGCTGTGATCTATGAGGCAGCCAACCCAGGCTTGGGTTTCGCCGGGATCGCCGGGGTGATCCTCCTACTGCTTGGTTTCTTCGCTCTCAGCGTGCTGCCGGTGGCCACGGCCGGTGTCGCCCTACTCATCCTGGCCATTGCCCTGTTCGTCGGGGAGATCTTCGTCCCGGGGGTGGGCGTGTTGGCCGCGGGCGGGACTATCGCCTTACTCCTGGCCGGAGTCTTCTTGTTTGAAGGCGAACTCCAGGTCAGCCCCCCGGTGCTCTGGCCCACCGCCCTGGTCATGGGTGCCGCCGCCACCGTCGCCGGGCGAGCCGCGGTGAGGGCCCGGCTCCAGCCTTCGACCACCGGCACCGGCACCCTCATCGGCAAGGCCGGTATGGTTGTGAACGTGGAAGGCGCCAACGGATCCGTCTTCTTGGACGGCGCCTGGTGGTCCGTCCGGTCCTCGACTGGGGAGTTGGAGCCCGGGGAGCAAGCCCGTGTCGTCGGTATCGAGGGCCTCGAACTTATCGTCGAGCCGATCGGAGTTGACCATGACCAATGAGACCGCCTTCGGCTTTGCCATCGCAGCCGTTTTCCTCATCGTCATTCTCCGGGCATCGGTCAAGATCCTCCCCGAGTACCAGCGGGGTGTCCTGTTCCGTCTCGGACGGGTCACCGCCGAGGCGAGAGGTCCGGGCCTGATCTTCATCATCCCCATCGTCGACCGGCTGCTCCGGGTGAGTTTGCGGACAGTGACTCAGGACATCCCACCCCAGGACATCATCACCAGGGACAACGTGACGGTCAGGGTGAACGCAGTCACCTACTATCGGGTGGTCGACCCCAACAAGGCCATCCTCGAAATCGAGGACTACAAATTCGGGACCTCACAGGTGGCCCAAACCACCCTGCGCTCCATCATCGGCCAGGCCGCCCTCGACGAGCTGCTGATAAACCGTGACGAGATCAACCGCCAGCTGCAGCAGATCATCGACGGCCTGACCGACGCCTGGGGGGTGAAGGTCAGTCTGGTCGAGGTCAAGGACGTCGAGCTGCCCGACTCGATGAGACGGGCCATGGCCCGTCAAGCCGAAGCGGAGCGGGAACGACGGGCCAAAGTGATCCACGCCCTGGGCGAGAAGGAAGCTGCCGAGACCCTCGCCGACGCCGCCCGGCTGCTCGAGAACCACCCCGCGGCAATGCAGCTTCGTCTCCTGCAGACCATGACCGAGGTCGCCGCGGAGCAGAACTCCACCCTGATCTTTCCCCTTCCCATGGAGATCCTGCGGGTTTTCGACGCCATGCGCGCCTCGGGCGAGAGCTGAGTGCGACTCCCTCGGGTCGTGAAGCAGGATTTCCGTCATCCACGGTGACAGCCGAGCTTCGAATCTAGCCAGGTACCCACGGCATGACCGAGCCAGGTGGCCGACTCAGCCGGCGTCGAGAAGCGCTCCCGGCGTCGGCCTCAGCCCAGGGTCACCCGCACCTGATGGGTTGACCCATCATCGACCAGCTTCAGCTCCGAGCCGGGGTCCAAGGTGGTTCCGTCCATGGTCAGGCCCGCCACGCCGCGGGTGGCCCCGTTGGGATTGCTCACCTGGATCTCATAGAGGGAGGAGTGGTAGCGGAAGGCGATCTCGAACCCTCTCCAGGCGCGGGGGATGCATGGGTCGATGAGAAGTTGGGCTCCCCGGAGACGGAAGCCGAGGATCCACTCCACCCCGGCCCGATACATCCACCCGGCCGAGCCCGTGTACCAGGTCCAGCCACCCCGGCCAACGTGGGGGGCCTCCGAATACACATCAGCGGCAGCCACGTAGGGCTCGACCCGGTAGCGGTGGATCCCCGCCCTGGTGCTGGCATGGTTGATCGGGTTGAGCAGACCGAACAGTTCTCCGGCCCGATCACCGTCGCCCAGGGTGGCGAAGGCGATCACGCACCAGATGGCGGCGTGGGTGTACTGGCCGCCGTTCTCGCGGACGCCGGGGAGATACCCCTTTATGTATCCGGGGTCGACGTCCCAATCGTCGAAGGGTGGGGTGAAGAGAAGCACCAGACCGTCGCCACGATGCACCAGATACTCCTCCACCGACTCCATCGCCCGCTGGGCCCGACCGCGCCGTGCACCGCCATGGATCACCGACCATGACTGTGCGATCGAGTCGATCCGACACTCGGGGCTGACCGACGAACCGAGCGGGGTCCCGTCATCGAAGAAGGCGCGCCGGTACCAGTCGCCATCCCATGCCTCGGCTTCGAGACTCTGCCGGAGACGAAGCGCCCCCTCCCGCCACCGGGCGGCCATTGCCGCCTCATTCATCCCGTCGGCGATGTCGGCGAATCGGGTCAGATTGGCCTCGAGGAACCATCCGAGCCACACGCTCTCCCCTCGCCCATGACGGCCCACCCGGTTGAAGCCATCGTTCCAATCACCGGTCCCGATCAGGGGAAGGCCTCGGCTCCCCAGCCTGGAGAGGGCTCGGTCGATGGCCCGCCGGCAGTGGTCGAACAGGGTTCCGTCTATGGGAGACCGCTCAGGGGTGAAGAGCATCTCCTCCTGGTCGGGTGCGAGCTCGACCCCACGCAGGTATGGCACCCTCTGGTCGAGGACTGCCTGGTCGCCGGTCACCTCCACATAGTGGGCCACCGCATACGGAAGCCACAGGTAGTCATCTGAGATGCTGGTTCGCACACCCCTACCCGATGGGTCATGCCACCAATGGAGGACGTCGCCATCTTCGAACTGATGACCGGCGGCCCTTATCAGGTGCTCCCTGGTGATGTCCCGCATGGGTGTGACCAGGGCCATGACATCCTGGAGCTGATCGCGGAAACCGTAGGCTCCCCCTGACTGATAGAAAGCCGACCGGGCCAGCACCCTGCAGGCGAGCGTCTGATAGAGCAGCCACTGGTTGATCATCAAGTCGAAGGAACGGTCGGGTGTCTTCACCCGGACGTTGCCGAGGATGTCGTTCCACCGGATCGCCACTTCGGCCCTCACCACCTCGGGGTCGGTCCGGCGATAGCGCTGGATCAGTGCCCGGGCCTCGTCTTCGTCTTTGCCCTGACCGAGCAAGAAGACCACCTCTACTTCTTCGCTCGGGGCCACAGTCAGGCTGCGCTGGATGGCGGCGCAGGCGTCCAACCCCGCTCCGACCACCCCCGACAGTTTCCGGGTGGGCCTCAATGCGGCCGGGTCGTCGACGCTGCCGTGCCTTCCCAGGAACTCGGCCCGGTCGGAGGTGACCGTGACCTCCCCACCACCGAAGTCGGCAAAGGCCACCCGCTCCCCGAAGTCGATGTTCCAAGGATTGCGGGCCAGGATGGCGCCGGTCTCCTCGTCGCGCTCGGTCACGATCTGCATGGGCAAGACCGACCTGGTGGTCCCCAGCACCCATTCCACATAGGCGGTGACCGAGATGCGACGGCGCCGGCCGGTCAGGTTACGAATCCGCAGCCGGGAGATCTTGACCGGGTCCTCCACCGGCACGGTCTGATGGAGGTTGAGGGCAATCCCCCGGGAAGTGTGCTCGAACTCGGAGAAGCCGGCACCGTGGCGGGCCAGGTAGGCAGCGGTCTCATCCCTGATCGGTAATGCCGTCGGTCCCCAGACCTCCCCGCTCTCCTCGTCGAGAACGTAGAGCACCTCGCCAGGACGGTCGGAGACGGGATCGTTGGACCAGGGAGTCAGCTGATTCTCCCGGCTGTTCTCCGCCCAGGTGTACCCGGAGCCCGACTCGGAGACACAGAACCCGAATCGGGGGTTGGCGACCACGTTGATCCACGGCGCCGGGGTCCATTGGCCCTCCCCCAACACCACCACGTATTCGGTGCCATCTCTGGCGAAACCGCCGAGACCGTTGTGGAATTCGCGATCCGGCCTCGGTTGCGGCCCACCGATCTCGGACACGAGCGGGGGGAGGCGGGTGATCGGGGCCGATTCCTCGGCGGGCCGACGGCCGAGCTGGTCGGCGAGGGTCCCGTGATGACTGAGCAGCACCGCCCGCGCCGCCGACTGGAGCGCGGCCCGATCCTCGGCGGTGAGCATCGGGCCGTCTAGGACGAAGACGCCCCCATCGGGCACCTGACCCACCAGGAGTCCGCTTTCCCGGATCAGCTCTTCGATGGACTGCTGCAGATCCTGGGCATAGGAGCCCGGTCTCTCGTTGATGATCACCAGGTCGGCCGCCAGCCCCTTGGTCCGCCAGTACTCCTGAGCCCGGAGCAGGTCGCGGACCAACCCACGCTCCTCGGGCTGGTCGATCCTGACCAGGACCATCGGGAGGTCCCCCGAGATGCCGTGTCTCCACAAAGCCCCCCAGCTCGCCGAGAGAGCGTCCAGGCCCGGAGTAGCTCGCAGCACCGGATCGGAGTAGATGAGGGTCTCGGCAAGACGTTGGAACACATGAGCCTGCTCGGGGTCGATGCCCAGGTGATGGAGACGAACCTGGGCCTGGGTCCACGCCAGCGTCGAGCACCGCTCGAATGCCGCCTGGTCGGAGAACTTGTCCACCAGGTCGAGGGCCTCGGCCCGGCTGCGAGCCACCACGGTGGTGAAGTCGAGGTGGGCGGTGGCGCCGGGTTGGATCCGCACCTTTCGCCGCAGGCTGAACACCGGGTCGAGCACCCGGCCCGCCGTGTTCGACAGGGGACGATCGACGGCCGCGGCACGGTGGACCTGGTTCCCCCGGCCGAGGAACCGGGCCCGATCGGTCTCGTACTGGACGCCACCCACCACCTCGCCTGTCACCGCCAGCACAAGACCGGCCCACACCGTCTCCTCCTCGGCGGAACGTGGGCGCCGGCTGGCGAGCAGGGCATCGCGCCCGGGCACCGCCTCGGTCTGCACGAAGAGTTTGGAGAAGGCGGGGTGGGCCGAGTCGGCCCGGGCTGATGCCAGGACCAGCTCGGCATAAGAGGTGACCTCCACCTCCCGGGCCGCGGTGCCCAGATTGGTGAGGCTCACCCGTCGGACCTCGGCGTCGTCCTCCTCGGACACCACCACGGTGAGCCTGGTGGAGAGACTGCCGTCACGCCGCGAGATCTCTGCCTTGTCCTCGCTGAAGGCGACCTGGTACGAGTCGGGCTCGGCCAGGGTTGGTTGGTAACCCGCCGACCAGGTACGCCCCGACCCGTCCCTGATGAAGAAGAAGCTCCCGAAGTTGTCGCGAGTGGTGTCCTCCCGCCAGCGATTGACCGCCAGCCCCTGCCACTGGCTGTAACCGGAACCGGCCGCGGTGATGACCGTGCTGAGACGGCTGTTGGAAAGGGCGTGAGTGGCCGGGACCGGGCCGTGTGGCGAGGCAATACGACGGACCGCACCCTTTGGCTCCTCCAGAGGATGGGCCGACTCGGCGACTTCCTCGGCGCGAGGACGCGCCACCTCCACGTCGCGGGGAACCCTCTCATGCAGGAGCAACTCGGCGGCCCGGACCGAGGGGTCGGAGTGGAAGAGCTCCCTGATGAGCCCGCCGAAGACGACGTTGGTCAGGGACACCAGCGACATCGCCTGGTGATGGGCCATGTAGGCGCGCACCAGGACGGTGTCCCCATCCTCCGGCAAGCGGCTAGGGGTGAAGTCGAGGGCTTCGTAATAGCCATAGCTGCCCAGCGCTCCCAGACGATCGAGCCGGCTCAGGTTGGCGACCGCGTCCCTCGGCTCGACCATCGCCGCCAGCATGGTTGCGTAAGGTGCCACCACCAGGTCCTGGCTCAGACCCCGTTCGAATCCGAGCCCGGGAACGCCAAACGCCCGGTATTGGTAGACCATGTGAATATCCCGGGCTGCAAAGGCCGCCTCAGAGACGCCCCACGGGACCTGACGCTCCCTCCCGTACTCGATCTGGCGTCTCACCACCGCCCGGTAGGTGGTGTCGAGGATGCTCTCGGGTGGGGAGCGCATCACCAGCACCGGCATCAGATACTCGAACATCGAGCCCGACCATGAGATCAGGGCGGCGTCCACGCCCATCGGTGTCATCGACCGACCGAGACGGAACCAGTGACCGGGGGGGAGATCGCCTTTGGCGATGCCCACGAAGCTGGCGAGACGGGCCTCCGATGCCAGCAGGTCGTAGTAGCTCTGATCGAGGGTGTTCTCGCCGACTCGATAGCCGATCGACAACAGCTTGTTGTCGGAGTCCATCAGAAACGAGAAATCCATCTCCTCCACCAGATCGGCGGTCCGCTCGGCGAGGGCCGCGAGACGTTCGGAAAGGCGCTCCCAGCCGGCGACCTCGTCGAACACCTCCTGATCGTGGAGATGGCCCCTCACCGTCGACACCAGGGCTTCGGCGGCAACCGCCAGTTCCTCGGCGTCTTCCCTGGTTGCCAGGGTGCGGGCGATGTCGGCCAGGTTCTCGGCCTCGGCCAGGATCTCGGCAAGACGCCCCGGGCCGACGATTGCCTGGGGGCTCAGTGATGCCAGGAACCCGTCCAGAGCCTGGTCCAGCTCCCCGGGAGCGACTACCTCGATGTCGGCACCGACGGCTAGACGGTGGGCGGCCTCCCGCATCAGAAGGGCCCCGTCCCTGATGCCGGCTGCCACCTCGGGGCCCGACTCGAGGTGGCGAAGACGCTCGCAGCCCTGTGAGACCGCCAGCAAGTGGCCGGCCAGATTGCCGCTGTCCACGGTCGACACGTAACGGGGCGCCGTGGGCTCACCGGTGGTGGTGTCGTACCAATTGAGGTAGTGCCCGTTGAACCGTTCCAGACGATCGAGGGTCGACAACGTGGCTTCGAGCCGGGTCACCGTCTCTTGGGTGCCGATCCAGCCGAACTCCCGGGCGGACAACACCGCGAGCAGATAGAGCCCGATGTTGGTGGGAGAAGTGCGATGGGCGACCTGTTCCAGGTCCTCCTGGAAGTTGTCCGGGGGCAGCCAGTTGTCGTCGCCGGTCACGAACCTCTCGAAGTATCGCCAGGTGCGGCGGGCCGTCAGCCGCAGGGTCTCCTGTTCTTCGAGGGTCGGTGGGTCCACCACCTTGATCGGCCTGGGGATGCTGACCTGGTGGGCCATGAAGGGGGCCAGCACCCACATGCCCGACCAGGCGGCAGCCGCCACCAGGGCGTCCGGTTTGACGATGGCGGCGGCGATGGTGCCGGTCAGCCCGACCACCATCGAGGGGGACATCCGCTCGACGAAGCCCGCTCGGTTGAGGCCGAACTTCCGCTCGGCTTCCTCGGCGGTCACCCAGGTGAGCAAACCGCGACGCGTGACGGCGAGGCGCCACAGGGTCACGACGATGGCATCTGTGGTCCTCAGGGCACGGTGGGCGAGGAAAGCGGTCTGGAGGAGGGTCCGTCCCAACGCCCGCCAAGCGTCGGTCCCCCACCGTCTCAGCCGCACCGATCCTGGTGTACTGGTTCGGCGGGGGATCACCCGCTCGAGGAGTGGCAGCAGCCCGGGGAGAGCCAGTGCCAGCAGGATGAACCCGGTCCAGGGCCAAGGCGGCACCCCGGGAAGGAGGAATGAGGCGAGCAGGGTGAACAGGGCGGCCGGTCCACTGAGACTACGACGGAGGTTGTCGACCATCTTCATACGGGCCACCGGTGGAAGTGGTCCGTGCATGCCGATGATCCAGGGCAGGAGCTGCCAGTCGCCACGGAACCAGCGGTGCTCGCGGGAGAGCGACACCTCGTAATGGCTGGGGAACTCTTCGAACACCTCAACGTTGGTCACCAGGCCCGCCCTGGCAAAGCTTCCTTCGAACAGATCGTGGCTGAGCATGGCGTTCTCCGGGATCCGACCCTCCAGGGCTGCCTCGAAAGCGTCGACCTCATAGATCCCCTTGCCTGCATAGGAGCCCTCGCCGAACAGGTCCTGGTACAAGTCGCTGATTGCAGCCGCATATGGGTCGATACCGGCGGGCGGGAAGAAGACACGCTGGAAGAAGCTGATGCCACCGGATATGAGGAAGGCGGCGACGCGGGGCTGGAGGACCCCGTAGCCCTCCACCACCCGCCCCAGCGGTTCATCCACCCGGGCCCGGTTGAGGGGGTGGGCCATGGTCGCCACCAGCCGGGTGGCCGCCCCCGGCGGAAGCCTCGAGTCGGCGTCGAGGGTGATCACATATCGAACCCGTTTCGGGGCGACGCTGTCGGTGGGGATGAAGGTGGTGTCGGTGGCGCCCCGGAGGAGACGGTTGAGCTCGTGGAGCTTGCCCCGCTTGCGCTCCCAGCCCATGTACCGGCCCTGGCCAGGGTTGAGCACCCGCCGACGGTGTAAGAGCAGGAACCGATCCGCCCCTCCCGGGCCCGGCCCATGTCTCTGGTTGAGCCGGGCCACGCCCCGGGCCGCGGCTGCCAACAGTGCGACGTCGTCGGCCAACTCGGGCCCTTCGGCGTCGCGCCAATCGCTGACCAGGGCAAAGTGCAGCTCGCCTTCCGGGTTGGCGAGGTAGTGGACTTCGAGCCGTTCCACCAGCTCTTCGACCTGGTCGGGTCGGGTCAGCAGGGCGGGTATGGCCACCAGGGTCAGCAGCTCCGGGGTGGGCCCGTGACGCAATGCCAGTGAAGGCAGCTCCTCGGGATGGGTGAGGGCGGCGATTGCCCGGTTGACCACGACCACACCAATGTCGGAGGCCGGGATCAGGGCCAGGGCGGCGAGAAGCCATCTCCAGGTACCAGGCTCGATGGTGAGCAGGGGCAGAGTCAGGGCCAGAGCGGTGACCAGTGCAACCGACACCAGGTACACCGTGGTGGGGTGTCTCCTGACGAATCTCGAGGTCACCAGCCCGGGACTGCGACGGAATCCGATCTGGCCCTCGAGCATCGCCCTGCCCTCTGCGAGCAGGTAGAAACCGGGATCGCTTTGGCGGCGATCGTCGAGCTGGGCGCCGGCCAGCCGGAGCGTGGTCTTGGCCACCTCGAGCTCGGAGGTGCCCGAGCCCTTCGACAACTCCTCGATGGCGTGCCGATAGCGGTCTCGGGTGGCGAAGCTCATCTCGCCGTAGGAGCTCTCTGCTCCCAGGGCACGATCGACCAGGCTGACCTCCTCCACGAAGTCGGCCCAGTCGAAGAAGTTGATCTGGCGGAGGCTGGTGACGATGTTGCGGACGGTGACGTTGGTGGCCGCCTGGCGGAGATGGGTGTCGTTGACCACCTCATCCGGTGACATGCCCTCGGCGGCCAGGCGATCCAGCAGCCAGGTGAGGCCCGGGGTGGTCTCGGGGTCCTGATCGCGGAGACGCTGGAGCAGTTGGACAGCGAAAGGCTGGGGTAACTCGTCGGGGCCATATCGATCGAGGGAAGCCCGAGCCTCCTCGGGTCGGGCCCCCCCGATCCCGAGTAGCCCATCGGCGATGACATCGGCCTCTCGACGCAACCTCCTCGCCCGGACGATCGTCTCGGCCATCCGACGCATGTTCTCGATCAGGATCAGCCTGAGGGTGATGGGGATGGCCCAGAGCTCACCGATGGTGAGGGCCTCGACCTCCTGATATGCGACCACGAATCTGCGCAGCGCCTCGTGGTCGAAGCGGCTGTCGAGGTGGGCGACATACGCCCAGGCGATCCCGTACACCCGGGGGTAACCGGCGAGGTGGCCACCGTCGAGCTTGGGGAGCTCCCGGTAGTAGGTGGCAGGCAGGTTCTCTCGTATCTCGCGCAGTTGGCTCTCCACCAGATGGAAGTTGTCCACCAGCCATTCCGCCGCCGGGGTGAGGAGCGCTTCCTCCCGGATTGCCTTGGACAGCTCCCGGTAGGCGGACAAAAGAACCTCACCGTTGTCCACGAGGCGCCGGGATATCGGTCGTAGTCGTCCTCGCCGCCCACTCAGCTCCTGGGCTTTGGCGAGGGTGTGGGCGTGCTGTTCCAGCCGCTCGACGCTGAACAGCTCCGCCCGGATGGGCTCATCGATTCGCTCGAATCCGGAGCCTCGGGTGAATGCCACCATCGCACAATACGTGGCCACCCATAACGGTAACTGCGGTGGCAGGCCGGGTTGACCGGAGGCTCGTCATTGTCACCAACGACGCGCCGTGAAAGCTCTGACCCGGAAAGGGGCCTCCGGCCCTGGACGCGGCAAGTGAGGCGCCGCAAGTGTGGGTGTGGAGGCGTGCGCATATGCGTGGTGTCATACGCGGGATCTTGATGTTGGGGTTACTTGTCGTCGTCGCCGCCTGTGGAGCCGAACCCCAGGAACCGGAGCCGACCGGACCGGTCACGACAACCTCCCTGACACCACCAGCATGACCATCGCTGCCCCCACGACCACCAGCTTCAACGTCGAGCCGATGCGCCGAGCACCTCTCCGCGGTTCGGACGCCTTCAAACGGGGTGGTGCGACGTCCGGCTCACCTGAAGGCCCGGCTTTAGCTCATCCGAATAGGACCAATGGCACTAGCCGCACCTACCGCTGGTATCCGACCATTGGGTTACGGCTTCTCCGGTGAGAGGCAAGACAAATGTCCCCCAAGAAGGAGGGAGCATCATGGCAAGGTTTGACGGAACGGTCGCTTTGATCAGCGGCGGAGCCCGAGGGATGGGAGCTTCGCATGTCCGGGGGCTGGTCGCCGAGGGCGCCAAGGTCGTTTTTGGTGACATCCTCGACGATGACGGCAAGATTCTCGAGGAGGAGTTGGGCGAGTCCGCCCACTATGTCCATCTCGACGTCACCAAGGACGACGACTGGAAGTACGCGGTCAAGGCTGCCGAGAGGGAGTACGGCCCGATCAGCCTGTTGGTCAACAACGCCGGGATCGTGGCATACGGTCCGGTCGAGGTGATGGAGCCCGACGAGTTCCGTCGGGTGATCGACATCAACCTGACGGGCACCTTCCTCGGAATGCACTATGCAGTACCGTCCATGCGCAAAGCCGGGGGCGGGGCGATCATCAACATCTCCTCGACCGCGGGGCTCATGGGTTATGCCACTATCAGCGCATACGGGGCATCGAAGTGGGGTGTTCGCGGCATGACGAAGGCAGTGGCGATGGAGTTGGGGAAGGACAACATCCGTGTGATGTCGATCCACCCCGGACCCATCCGCACCCCGATGACCGCCAATATCGGCGACATCACCAGTGCCCAGCCCATCGCCCGCATGGGCGAGCCTGAGGAGGTCACCAGGCTGTTGCTGTTCATGGCTGCAGAAGCCACCTTCAGCACCGGATCGGAATGGGTCATCGACGGTGGCGCGGTTCTCGGCCCGGTGATCGAGCTCCCACAGGAGTAGCCGAACCCCGATAGCGCAGACAGAGCTCCGGCATGGCCGGGGCTCTGTCTGTTGTGCGGGCGAAAAGGAAGGACCCGGCGAAACTGGACCCCTGACCTTTTCACCAGGCTCAACTACCGCGATATCCGATCTGGGGCGACTTGACCGATCGCTAGCCCCAAATACTCAGCGCTCTCGACGGGAGCCGTTGTCTATCGGCTCGTATTCGGTCTCGTAGCCGAAGTATCGAGGCCCAACCAGCTCCAAGCCAGCCGGGCTTAGCCACCTTTGGTCGCACGGGATGCCGAGGACCGCGACCCGATACCCGTAGCGAATCTCCTCGGTCGTGATTGGGCGTCCCGTCTCCTCGTCGACCACCGATATCAGATCAGGTACGGAGACCACCACCCTGCCGTCATGACGAGCGACCAGGTTCTCGTTCTGGAACGCGATCGCCATCTCGGAACCGAAATAGCCTCCGCTTCCCTCGATGATGAACTCACCCTTGGCAAACCCGGCTTCGGTCTTGCGGCTCACCGACACCACCTTGCCGGCGAACACATGGCGGCCACCGACCTGACCGAGGACTGCCTCAATCGGATCTACGCCGGACGCTTTGGCGGCGAGAAGGGCCTCCCCGGCCGCCTGGGCCATCGACAACGTCCCGGGGATCATCGACTGTTTCACCTGGGCACCGGTCATCGGATAGAGGGCGATGAACGCTGAAGCACCCATCCCAATACACACCGAGCGCGCCTCCTCTTCGATCTGCCGATTGTCGTCTGCGTCGACGATCACGGTGTTTCCCTTGTCATCGGCGATTGCCATGGGCCCGGCGCTGATCCCATGAAGCGTTGGGACAACCATCTGCAGCTCGGGAAAGGCACGCCCCATGCCGTCGGCGTCGACGAGAGGGAGACCGGTTCTGGCGGCGGCTATCAGGGGAAGAGTCGAGTTCATGCCGCCGATCTCGACACATGTGACATGTGTCGCTTCCTCGCCGAGATGACCCGACAGCGCCCGTAGTGCCTGGAGTTGGCCCAATACCCCGGGCGGCCTTTCGACGAGGACGGTGGGTGCTCCCATCATGCCGGTCATCACCACGAGGGCGTCGTCCACGACCTCTTCCGGCTCGACCACCACGATTGGCCCGCTGTCGGCGAGAGCTCGCCTCGCCATGAGCTCCCCCAGATAGGGGTCTCCCCCACCACCCGAGCCGAGGAGCGCAGCCCCCAACCCCAGGGCTCGCACCTGACCGTGGTCGATCGTTCTCACGTTTCGAGACCCAGGTCGCCGACAACCTTGACCCTCACTCGCATGGCATTCGAAGGGAGATACGTGAGGGGGATCTCCTCGACCTCGACGATGCGGACCGTGTCCGGCAGCCCTCCCGCCTCGAGACACCGCTGCCGGGCTTCGGCTCGGGCCGATTCGACGGCAGACTCTCGAGACATGTCCTCGAGGGAGACGACTCGATCGACCTCACCGCCGACCTGGGCAATCGAGGCCCCTACTGCGTTGGCGACGTCATGATGATTGGGTCGGACCAGTCTGGAGATTCCCTCTATTCCGCCGCCAACAATGACACTCCCGCCCCCCACGAGAGTGGCGTCCACCGCTCCACGTCTCGTCTTCACCGAGTCGACCGCCTCGGCGATCTTCTTCTCGATCAGCGCCAGTGAGTCCTCGACGAAACCACGATCCAGGTCGGCGACGAGGGCCGGGTCACCGATCTCAGCCATCCCGGCCGCCACCGCAAGATCCGTCGCCGTCAGGGTGTCACCTCCGAAGACCCGCGCTCTCTGCTCGAGCCGGTACCCCACACTGTGCGGACCGACCGTCAGCTCCGGATCGGTCCTGACGATGCTCCCCCCACCAATCCCAATGGAGACGATGTCAGGCATACGGAAGTTCGTCCGGACACCTCCCACCTCGACCACGCCCGAAGCCTCACGTGGAAAGCCGTTGTGGAGCACTCCAATGTCGGTAGTGGTCCCGCCGATGTCGATAACGATGCAGTCGGTCACATTGGCGAGCAAAGCGGCACCACGGATCGAATTCGTCGGTCCCGAGGCAAAGGTGGCCGCGGGGAATCGCCGGGCGGTGTCTCCACTCATCAGCGTCCCGTCGTTCTGGGTCATCCACACCGGGGCGGTCAGCCCGGCCACCCCCACCGCCAAACGCAGACCCCGCACTATGTCGTCGGCCAGGTTGGCGAGGGAGGCGTTCATCACCGTGGCGTTCTCCCGCTCGAGGAGGCCGAGACGCCCCAACTCGCTCGAGATGCTCACCCGAATCCCGGGGATCTCCTTCTCCAACAGGCTGGCGACCCACTTCTCCTGGTCGTCTTTGAGAGGTGAGAAGACCCCCGTCACCGCCACTGCCATGACACCGGCGTCACGTATTGCCTTCGCCACGGTTCGGATCTCGCTCTCGTCGAGGGGTGAGATCGGCCTGGCGTCGTACTCGTAGCCGCCATGGACGACGAAGGTGCGGTCACCGATCTCTTCGATGAGCCTGGGTGGCCAGTCGATCAGAGGTGGGACTGCGGTGGTCGCTGGTGCACCGATACGGACGACCGCGGTGGGGTTGAGATTGCGCGCCTCGACGACCGCATTGGTGAAATGTGTGGTCCCGATCATCACTGCACCGACCCGTCCCACCGTATTCCGGCCGGCCACACGGCCGAGAGCCGCCGCGATGCCGGTGGTGACGTCCTGGGTGGTTGGCACCTTGACGGATGCGACCACCCGCTGATCGTCCATCAGCACCGCATCGGTGTTGGTGCCTCCCACGTCTACCCCAACCCGGAGAGCCATCAGGCGGTGGCGTGTCTGTTGACGGTCTCGATGGCATCGAGGATGTCAGCGGGCGTGATGGGGATTCTGTTGATGGGGGCACCGATGGCATCGGCGACGGCGTTGGCGATGGCGGCCGCCACCGGTACGACCGGGGGCTCGGCGACACCGCGTGCGCCGAATGGTCCCTCGTCGTGTCCATTCTCCAAGAGGACGATCTCGACCCGAGGCACGTCGACGGCAAGGGGGAGCCGGTAGGCCTCGAAGGTGCGCTGACGGTATCTCCCGTCCGACCCGATCTGAAGGCCCTCCCACAATGCGTACCCCAGGCCCTGAGCCACCCCCCCTTGGATTTGGCCGGCAACACCCTGGGGGTTGATCGCCTTCCCAACCTCCTGCACCACGACGTATCTCAACACCGTGACCGTGCCGAGCAGTGGATCGACCTCCACCTCCGCCCGATGGACGTGATAGGTGGGCGTCGGGAAGGTGGGAAAGAGGAATCCCGAAGCGCAGGTCGGGTCATATCTCGGGCTGGCAGTGGCATAGGAGCCCGTGGCGGTGATGGAGGCGCCGTCGGCAGTTGCCTTCAGCGCCACGGTGGCGAGGGGTATGGCCGAGCTGGGAGCTCCCACTACGCGCACGGTTCCGTTGGAGAGCTCCAAATCCTCCGGCGCCGCTTCGAGTATCTGGGCCGCCTTACTGAGGATCTGCCTTCTCAGCTCCTCCCCCGCCTCCACCAGGGCGCGCCCGACGATATGGGTGGTCCTGCTCCCCTGGGATCCCGCGTCGTACGGGGCCGAGTCGGTGTCCGGCATGGAGATGATCACCTGGTCAGGAAGGACATCCACCTGTGCGGCCGCGATCTGACGGAGACCCATCGCCACCGCGCCCGACCCATTCTCGGTGGCCGCCGTGATCACTCCCAGCGTCCCATCTTCGTTCAGCTTCAGGATCGCCGACCCCGGCAGCGGGTTGGTAAGCCACACCGTTGCTGCCGTCCCAACACCACGCCAGCCGCCACTGCCGACCTCTTTCGTGGTCGAGATGTCGTCGAGCATGTCGAATGCCTCGTGGAGGGATCGGGCGTCATCGAGTGTCTGACCATTGGGGAGCCGATCCCCATCGTCGAGGAGATTGAGACGACGCAACTCGTTTCGGTCGAGCCCCAACTCGTTGGCGATGTGGTCGACGTGACGCTCGACGGCGAAATTCAGGTAGGTGCCAGAGACACCACGGAAGGCACCGGTTGGCGCAGTGTTGGTATAGACCGCCCGGGCGCTGACCCGGGTTGGCCCCACCCTGTATGCCCCGTTGGCGAGTAGCAGAGGGAGACTCACCAGGAAGGGGGCATCGATGGCGTAGGCACCCGAATCGAGGAGGCAATGGAGCTCACGAGCCAGGAACTCTCCTTTTTGGCTCACCGCGGTGCGGATCCGAATCAGGGCGTTCTCCCGGCTGGGACATGTGATCAGATCCTCGGTCCGGTGGTTCACCAGCTTGACCGGACGGCCGCTCAAGCGCGCCAGAACCGCAACATACGGTTCGAGGCCGAGGTCGAGTTTTGCCCCAAAACCGCCGCCAATGTGATGCCCTATAACCCTGATCCTCCCCAACCCCACGTCGAGGACCTGCGCCAGGCGGTCACGGATCGCAAATGGGAACTGATGCGAAACGTGGATGGTGTATCGGCCGTCCTCGTATGAGGCGAGTGCCCCTTTCGGCTCCAGATAGGCCTGGTATTGCCGGTCGGCGCCGAACGCGTCCTCCACCACCCGATACGCCGATGCGAAGGCGGCGTCGACACCGTCAGGGTCCGCGGCCAGCTCGGCGACGACGTTCCCACCACGGGGGAAACCGCCCTCGATGAGCATCTGGTAGGACTCCCAATCCGGATGAACCAGGCGTGCCTGCTCGCTGATGGCGTAGTCCAGGTCGACCACCGGCTCCCATTCCTCGATCTCGAGCTCTATCAGGCCCACCGCGGTTTCGGCTTCGGCCAAGGTGTCGGCGACCACTGCCGCGATCGGCTCGCCTTCGTATCGGACGACTTCGGATGCGAACGCTGGCTGGTCGCGGAGCACCAGACCGTGCAGACGCGACGGCATGTCCGACGCTGCGGCAACGGCTCGTACCCCGGGTGCCCGCCTCGCCGCCTCGAGATCGAGCCGAACGATGCGTCCGGCGGCGACCGGTGACCTGAGCAGCCGGGCGTGGCCCATCCCTGCCAACTCGACGTCGACCGCGTACCGGGCAGTGCCACGGACCTTGGGGCGGGCGTCGCCTCTCGGTATCGCAGCCCCGATCGAGGCGTTCACATCGCCCCTCTCGCCTTTTCGATGACCGCATCGACGATCTGGGCGTAGCCGGTGCATCGGCAGATGTTCCCGGAGACGGCCTGTCGGATCTCGAGCTCAGTCGGGTCTGGGTTCTCTCGGAGGAGTGCCACCAGCACCATGATGAACCCGGGCGTGCAGAAACCGCATTGGACACCGCCCGAGTCGACCATCGCGGCCTGCACCGGGTGGAGGGTGTCGACACTCCCCAAACCTTCCACGGTGGTGACGGATCGTCGGGCGACACTCATTGAAGGGAGAAGGCAGGAGTCGACGGGCTGGCCGTCGAGAAGCACCGTGCAGGCTCCACACTCACCTTCGACACAGCCCTCCTTGGCACCGGTCAGCGAAAGGCGGTCACGCAGTGTGCGGAGCAGGGTCTCGCCGGCTTCGACATCGACGGATGCGGTCCGGCCATTCAGGGCGAACGTCAGGTTCACGCCGCCGCCCTCTCCGCCGCCATCCTCAGGGCCCGCTCCAGGAGGGCGCCCAAAACCCTCGTCCGGTATCTTGCGTCGGCCCGGAAATCGCTGACCGGGGAGGCAGATGTGGCCAACACCGCGGCCGCTTCCCTGATCGCTTCTGCTTCCAGCCTGGTGCCCTTGAGTACCTCTTCGGCCTCGCTGGCCCGATACGGGACCGGAGCGACAGAGCAGACCGCTATTGCCACGGCTTCAACACGGTCCGAGTCGTCGAGCATCAGGCGAGTCGATAGACCGACGAGTGCAACTTCCATGGCTCCCCGCCGCCCGACCTTCAGATACACGTCACCGGTGCGACCCTGGCGCGGAGTGACGCTCAGCCCGGTGACCAACTCGTCGGGTTCGCGTGCGGTCTGACGCCTTCCGATGAGGAAATCGGCCAACCGCACCGAGCGTTTCGCCCGGCCGCTTTCCAGGTTGACCATGGCGTCGGCGGTGAGTAGAGGCGCCGCGAGGTCGGCAGCGGGTGAAGCGTTGCACACGTTCCCACCGATGGTCCCGACCGCCTGGGTCTGCCAGCCGCCGACGGTTGCTGCCGCCGCCGAGACGGCCGGCAACAGGTCGAGCACCAGTGGATCGGTCGCCAACCTGCGATGGGGAGTCAGGGCACCGATCGAGAATTCGTGGCCATCAGCGGCGATCCCATCGAGTGCATCCAGGCCACCGATGTACACCAGATGCCCGGGCGCTATCTCCCCTCTCAGGTACTGGACCATGACGTCGGTCCCCCCCGCCAGCACCGTCGCATCGGGTCCCAGTCGTCCGAGCACGTCGAGAGCCTCGTCTTTGCTGGCTGGGGAGATGAACTCCATCCGAAGGCCGTTAGGGCTGCACTGCGCTGGTGTGATGCGCCAACGCCCGCCATCGAGCGTCGCGCTTGATCCAAACTGCGGTGAACATCAGCTCACGATCCAGGCCCTGTCCCCCTCCTGGAGCCAGATAGGAGCCGTCGACGATTGCGATCTCGCCGAAGGTCCGGACCCGGAGATCTCGCGGGGCAGCCGGCGCTCTGTCTCTGGGAACCGGGGCGATGTAGTGCTCGTAGTCTGGCTTGTATCGGACGATCCCGTTGAAGTCGATGTAGACCCAGTCCTCTGAGAGCGTCGTCTCGAAGAAGTCCCCCGGGTCACCGCCCACCCGATCGAACCATTCGTCATAGATCCTCTCGAACTCGGCGACCAGGTCCCGCGTTTCACTCATGTCGCCTCCCTTCGCACCCAGGCGTCCACCGCCACGGCGGTGAGGATGATCCCGCCCTGGAAGATCTGCTGGTAGATGGGATTGATGTCCAACAGGTTGAACCCGTTGCGCACCAGCGCCAGGAGCATCAGACCGAGGACCGTCCGCCAGATGGCGCCGTCGCCACCCAGGATGCTGGTGCCACCGATGACGATCGCCGCGATGGCCGAGATCTCGAGACCGATGCCGGTGTCTGCCTGGCCGGTCGCCACTCTCGAGGCGGAGATGATCCCAGCGAGGGCTGCCGCGGTGCCCGATATGGCGAAGGTCACCGCCCTGATCAGATGCACCCGGATCCCGACCAACCGCGCCGCCTCGGCGTTGCCACCCACCGCGAATATGTAACGGCCGAACGTCGTGGTCCGCAGCATCACCCCCGACAGGATCACCACTGCCAGGAAGAGCCAGACCGAGTACTTCACCCCGAGCATCTCTCCCCGGCCCAGAGTTGCGAAGTCGGTATCGGCGACACGCACCAACTGACCCCCGGTGAGGGCGATGGCCAACCCGCGGATCATTATCCCGGCCGCCAGGGTGGCGATGATGGCGTTGATACGGCCCACCGTCGACAGGAGCCCGTTGACCGTTCCGAGTACCAGCCCACAGACCACAGCAAGGGTCATGGCAACGGGCACTCCGAGTGTGTCGACGGTGAGGGCGGCCACGATCCCGGAGAGGGCGAACACCGCCCCGGTCGAGAGGTCCAACCCTCCGGCGATCAGGACCAGGGTGCCGGTGACGGCGATGACCCCGATCGTGGACTGCTGATCGAGGATGTTGAGCAGGTTTCGGGGGGTGAGGAAGGCGGGACTGGCGAAGGCGAGGACGACGAAGAGGATGGCGAAGGCGATGATGATCCCGTAATCGCGTAGAGCCGACACGCCGCGTCCACGGATGGCCGGCGTGGCTACGACGCTGGGGTCTTGGGTGGAGGCTTGGTCACCCATCGGTGTTCTCGACGAGGTTGTCTCCGGTGCCGAAGGCGGCCGCCAGCACCGGGGCCTCTTCGACGGCGTCGCCCGCGAACTCACCGACTATTCGGCCGTCACGAACCACCAAGACCCGATGTGACAAACCCAAGACCTCCTCGAGCTCTGAGGAAACGAGCAAGACTGCCATACCTGCGGCCGCCAGGTTGACGATCAAGTCGTAGATGGCTCGCTTGGCTCCGACATCGACACCACGTGTCGGCTCGTCCACGATCAGCACCCGAGGCGTCTTGAGGAGCCAGCGAGCGAAAAGCACCCGTTGCTGATTGCCACCGGAGAGCTCGCTCACCAGGGTGCGGATACTGGGCGTCTTGACGTCGAGATCACGGGCCACCGCCCCCGCGGCCTTCTTCTCCGGTCTCGACATCACCAGGCCGGCCCGGGCGAACTCGGCGAGGTGGGCCATGGTGACGTTCTCCTTGACCGAGCGGGTGGGGAAGAGCCCCTGCTCCTTCCGTGATTCGGCGAGCATCACGATGCCGTTTCGTATCGCCGCCCGCGGCGACTTGATGACGATCCGTGCGCCACCCAGGGTCGTCGAGCCCGATGTGGCTCGGTCGGCGCCGAAGATAGCGCGCACCAGCTCGGTCCTCCCGCTCCCGACCAGACCGGCCAGGCCGACGATCTCGCCTCTGCGCACCTGAAGGCTCACCTGTTTGACCATGGGGGGGCGATCCAACCCGACCACTTCGAGCTCGACCGGCGAGTCGGGCGGCGGCGGTTGCTTTTCGGGGAAGGCGAGGCTGGCAGGTCGGCCCAACATCGCCGAGACCAGTGTGTCCGGCCGCTGGCCTTTGGTGGGAATGGATTGGATCATGTGCCCGTCACGCAGCACGGTGATCTCGTCGGCGACTTCGAGCACCTCTCCCAGGTCGTGGGAGATGTAGACCACGGTGATACCCCTCGCCCGAAGAGCTTTCACGTTCTCCAGGAGTTGATCGACGTCGCCGGCTCCGAGGGCCGCCGTCGGTTCGTCCATGATCACCATTCGGGCGTTACGTGCCAGGGCCCGTGCGATCTCCACCTTCTGACGGGTGGATATCCGGAGCGAGCGAACCAGGACATCGGCGGACAAGGCCAGCTCCTCGAAAGCGCCTTCGGCGATCACCGACTCGAAGCGGCGTCGAAGCGCCGACCTGGTGAGAAACCCGCCCCGACTTGGTTCGATGCCCAGCAGCACGTTCTCTGCGACGGTCCTTCGCAGTTCGAGCGCCTGCTCTTGGGTGATCATCGTTATCCCGTTGATGAGGGCCTCCCGCGGGGAGCGGAATGATGACCGCTCCATCCCGTCGATCGAGAGCACACCGGCGTCAGGCTCGATCAAACCGGCGATGATCTTGCCGAGAGTCGACTTTCCGGCTCCGTTCTCTCCCACCATCCCGTGGACCGTGCCGCTTCGGATGGTGAGAGAGACATCGGAGAGCGCCTGAACGCCGGCGAAGCGCTTGCCGATCCCGACTAGCTCGACCTGCACTCGTTACGCCGCGTCTGTGATGCTTCGGATCAACCTTCCCACTGGCATTCGAACTGTGACACCGTCTCGGCGGTGAGGACAGAAGGGAACCCGCTCTCGGCTTGGGCATCTATGCCTTGGGGCTCGGTGATCTCCCCGCGTACCCAGCCGATGGCGATCTCTGCTCCAACGACCCCCTCGTTGCGAGGGACGTCGAGAGTCGTCCCGAACCAAGCACCGGATTCGACGTTCGCCACCCCTGGGCAGCTTCCGCCACCGCCGATCAGGAGGACATCCACGCCCGGGACGAGACCGGCGTCCTCAACGGCGATCTGAGCGCCAAGGGTCATCTGGTCACCGGTTGTGGCCAACACGTTGATGTCGGGATTGGCCTGGAGGATGTCCTGAGCGATCGCCAGCGCCGGGTCGGCGAGATAGCCGCCACCGTCCTGGTAGGCGACGAGGTTGATGTGGTCGTTCTCGGCGACGATCTGGTCGAGAAGCTCCTTGGTCTTCACCTCGAAGTCGATGGTCGCGAAACCGGCGATCCAGCCCACGTTGCACGGGTCGAGATCCGCGCATGCCTCGAGCAATAGGTTGGTGATGTTCTCGGCCCGGACCGTTCCCGGTGTCATCACGGTCCCCGCCTGCCCGTCGATTTGTGGCTGGCTCGTGGTGAGATCGGGGCCCAGGGCCAGGTCGGTGTTGACCACGGCGAGCCCGGCTGCGATCGCCTCCTCGGCTGCCGGAACCAGAGCGACCGGGTCCAGGGGGATGATGATGAGGGCGTCGAAGGTCCCTTGGGCGACGGCGTCCTGGATCTGACTGAACTCGAGGGTGGCGTCGAATTGGGTGTCGAAATAGGTGAGCTCGGCTCCTTCACGGGCCGCCACCTCTTCCAACCCTTCGATGGTGGCAGCCACATAGCTGTTGGCCATCGGTGCGAAGAAGGCGATTTGGATCGGCTCCTCGGGGGCTGCCGACGTGGTCGTCGCCTCCCCTCCTTCGGTCGTGGTCGCGGCTAGTGGACCCGTCGTGGTGGTCGAGTCGGTGGTCTCGGCTGGCGAACAAGCCGCCGCGACCAGGCTAAGGGCGATGACGAGGAGGCTGAGTCGCCATCCCGTCTTGCCTCCGGTCCGTCCCATTTTCATTCCTCCATTCGCCAAGGGGCTCGGCGGGAAAATATTATAACGAATTAGAATCCGCCGCGGCCCTGGAAGGAGAGAGACATGAGAACACTCGAAGGCAAAGTTGCCGTGGTCACCGGGGCGTCGAGGGGGTTGGGTGCCGCCATCGCCCGGAGGTTGGCCGAGGAGGGCGCCTCTGTGAGCATCTCGGCACGCAACGTCGATCTCCTCGAGAAGGTGGCCAATCAGATCGAGGAGGGAGGCGGGGTTGCCCTCTGGACAGGTTGTGACGTCACCGCGCCCAACGACATCGAGGCGATGGCGGCCAAGACGCTGGACCGGTTTGGCCGGACCGACATCCTCGTCAACAATGCGGGGGCGATCTCGATCGCACCGTTCCTCGAGGAAACCGACGAGCAGTGGGATTACATGCTCAAGGTCAACCTGGACAGTGCCCGTTGGGCCACCCGGGCCTTCCTCCCCTCGATGATCGAGAACGGCGGCGGGAAGGTGATCTTCATGTCGTCCAACGCCGCTAAGAAGGGCTTCATCAACGATGCCGGCTATTCGGTGGCCAAGGCCGGTCTGATGGCGCTGACCAAGGTGCTCGCCGTCGAATTCGGGAACCAGGGGATCGAGACCTTCGCCGTCCACCCCGGGCTGGTCGCAGAGACAGACATGGGTGACTTCATCGTCGAGGACCACATCCAGAGACCGGAGTTCGAGGGGAGTCGGGAGAAGTTCTGGGAGTGGGCCAACCCGCTCTCCCCCACCGGATTCCACCCGACCGTCAAGGAGATCGAGGACCTGGTCGCCTTCCTCGCATCACCGGGGAGCACCGTGTTGACCGGGACCTGTATCACCGCCGATCACGGGTTCACCCCGTACTAGAGGTCAGGCCTGCCCAGCATGGGCAGCACCCGTCGTGTCGTCGTCTCGACGATTGCGTCGAGGCTCTCCGTCGGAGTGGGGAACAGACCCACCGCGTCGGCGCCTGCCTCGAAGTACTCGGTAATCTTGACGGCGACCTGCCCGGGGTCACCGGCGATGGCGAGCATGTCGATCCAGTGCTCGGGCATGGTCTCTTCTAGAGGGCGGTCTTCCTCGAGCAGCGTCTTCAGCTCGGTTGAGATCCCCGCCTGGTCGGTGAGAGCATTGGGCCCGCCCGCGCTCAGGTAGAAGGCCATCGGCCCCCGCACCGCCTCCCTGGCCCGCGCTCCATCATCGTCCACCGAATAGAGGGCGAAAGCGGTCATCCGATGATGATCGGTGCGGCCGGCCTGGTTTCGCCCGGCTTTGACCCGCTCCCCCGCCCAGCGGATGTAATCGGGGCCGCTCAGCACGGAGAGGACGGAGCCGTCGGCTATCCGGCCCGAGAGCTCCAACATCCGCGGGCCGATCGCCCCGAGATGTAAGGGGAGGGCGCCGGCTTCGATGGGGTAGGTCAGGGTCACGTCCTTGAACGTGAAAAGGTCGCCCTGATGGTTGAGGGTGTCACCTCGCAGGAGCGCCGCCACCGCCTCTACGCACTCGGTTACTGCGCCCAGGGAGGACTCGGGCGTCAGACCCATCTGCTCGATCCAGGCGGGCACTCCAAGACCGATACCGGCGACGAGACGACCGGGGTACACACCCGACAGTGTGGACAGCTCCATCGCCAGCAGCGCCGGATGGCGGGCCACTGCGGATACGACACCCAACCCGACCTTGATTCGATCGGTGTTGGCGAGACACACCCCGGCCGCCGAGATCCCACCGGTGAAGAAGAAGTCCTCGGCAAGCCATACCTCGTCGAAGCCGGCGTCCTCGGCCCGCTTGACCACCGACTGCAGATGCTGGGGCCCGATGGCACTTCCGAGGACCAAACCGACGACGTCAGCCAACGCTGACCTCAATCCTCGTCAACGTAGGCTGTGATGGCATTCAGGATCCCGCCGACCTTCGGGTGCATTCGATGTTTTATAGTATCTGAGTGACCTGTCTCGTCTGGTTCCGACTGCCTCAACCGGCCCCTCGCCGGGCGCGGAGACGACCGAAGCCGGCAATGGTTGATCCGATGACCACGTCTCTCCCCATCCCCCGGACCCCTCCTCCCGGATGACCGACGCCTTCCCAGCTCGCAGAGGCAAGCAGGCCGACGGGTCGGCCGGGGGAATGCGACGCTCCGGGATACGCGATGTCTTCGACGCCGTCTGGGCCCTACCCGAGGCAATACATCTGGAGGTGGGCGAGCCCAACTTCCCGACCCCCCCTCACATCATCGACGCCGCCGCCCAGGCAGCACGGGATGGGATGACCAAGTACACCCCCAACGCGGGGATCCCGCAGCTGCGAGAGGCGCTCGCCGCCAAGGTATCGAGGGTGAACCGATTCGATCCGAAGCCCGATCAGATCGTGGTGACCACCGGAGGTATCGGAGGTCTCTGCTCGGCTCTGCTGGCGGTGGCCAAGCCGGGTGACCAGGTCATGATCGGCGACCCCGGGTGGCCGAACTACCGGATGATCTGTGAGCTTCAAGGCCTCGACATGGTGTATTACCCGATCTCCGCCGGGACCGGGTTCCAACCGGTCGCTTCGGAGCTGGCATCGTTGATCTCGGACCGCACTCGGGTTCTCGTCATCAACAGTCCCAGCAACCCCACGGGGTCTGTCTTCGACACTCAGGTCCTGGGTGACCTCTATGAGCTGGCCCAGGCCCATGACCTGTGGGTGATCTCCGATGAGGTCTACGACGAGGTGACCTTCGAGGGAACCCCGTTGAGCATCGCCTCGATGGACTCCGATGGCCGGGTGATAACCGTGTACAGCTTCTCGAAGACGCACTCCATGACCGGGTGGCGGGTCGGATACGTGATAGCACCCGAGCCGGTGGCCGAGCTGGTGGCGCGGGTACAGGAGGCGATGACTTCCTGTGTCAATGCTCCGGCTCAGGCCGCCGCCCTGGCGGCGACCACAGGGCCCCAGGACCACGTCGAGATGATGAGATCCGCCTATCGGGAGCGGCGCGATCGGGTTCTTGAGATCCTGGGGAGCTTCGAGGTTCCGGCCATGACCCCGGAGGGGGCCTTCTACGTCTGGATCGACATCTCAGGTGCCGGCACCGACGACATCTCATTCGCCAAGAGGCTTATCGACGAGTCGCTGGTTGCCGTGGTTCCCGGCACCACCTTCGGCCCCAACGGGGGGCGCTACATCCGCATCTCGTTGGCGACCGCTCCCGACGAGCTCTACGAGGGCGTCACCCGGATCGGGAACGTCTACCGCAGCCTTTTGATCTGAGCCTCACCGGTCACCTGTCGATGCTTCGACCCGGATCACCGAGAAGGCTCATCACCTCCCGGCGGGTGGTGGAAAGGAAGTCGCCGTGCAGACCCAATGCCAGCGCCGCCATCACCGTCCCCATCTCGACTCCCCGACCCAGATCGCCATCGAGATAACCGGCGATGATCCCGGCGGCAAAGGCGTCGCCGGCGCCGATCCGGTCGATGACCGTGGCCGGCCTCGCCGGGACGTGTGAGAAGGCGGTCCCTGACCGCCACAGGGCACCATTCTCACCCAAGGAGAGGACCACATTGTCTGTCTCCATTCGCTCTTGAAGCTTTGCTGAGATCTCACCTGCCTCGCCGGTGATGCCGAAGACGTCGCGGGCGTCCTCCCGGTTGACGATGAGAAGATCGATCTTGCCGGAAATCGCCTCGAAGGTGGCCCGAGCCTGCTCGGCACTCCACAGCTTGGATCGGAAGTTGATGTCGAGGGAGAGGAGAGTCTCGAGCCCGGCGACTCGAGCCACCACCTCGAGAGTGAGGTCCCGGCACGATGACGAGATCGCAGGGGTGATGCCGCTGACGTGGACCAGACGTGTCGCTGCGATCGCATCCCATGGGAAGGTCTCCCCTGACATGTGGGTGGCGGTGGAGCCCTGACGGTCATAGATGATGCTGACCGGTCGGGGTGGGCCGCTCAGCTCGACGAAGAACACCCCCATCCGACCTTGGTCGACCCAATCGACCAGGCTCAGATCGACCCCGTATCGGATCAGCTCGCCGGAGAGTCGTCGGCCAAGGGCGGTATCGGGGAGGATCGAGTACCAGGCCACGTCGACCCCCAGTCGTGCCAGGGTTGCCGCGACATTGGCCTCGGCACCGGCCGGGTGGACATCGAGTCGCTCCATGTGCTCGAGTCGGGAACCGGGGGGGACGCTGAGACGAAGCATCCCCTCACCGAAAGTAAGTACGTCGTATTTCATCTGGTGCTCTTCACCGCCTCGGTGACCAGATCGGCGATCTGGTCCAGGTCCCCTCTCTCGATGAGGTGCGCGGGGAACAGGCTCCCCCCCATGCCGGCTGCGGCCGCCCCTGCCTCCAGATAGGCCCGGATGTCGCTGACTTCCACCCCCCCTGTCGGCACCAGGGACACGCCTTCCAAGGGCTCACGGAGGGCTGATATATATGCTGGCCCACCAAGCTCCCGAATCGGGAACACCTTCACCGCGGCGGCCCCGAGTCGGTGCGCGGTCCAGATCTCGGTTGGTGTGGCCGCCCCGGGGAGACAGGGGACTGCCGCAGCGAGGCAGGCTTCGACGACATCGGGGAGGACCACCGGTGTCACCACGAAAGACGCGCCCGCTCGGATAGCCGAGCCGGCCCCTGAGGCAGTGAGGACGGTGCCGGCGCCGATGGTGAGGCCCGGAATGGAGTCGAGCAGCATCTCGATCTGATCCAAGGCATCGGTCGTGTCGAGCGTGACTTCGACGATGGTCAGACCGGAATCGTGAGCCACCCGCGCCACGTCGACTACCCGGTCCCGGGGGCATCGTCTCAGGATGCCGATGAGCGGAACCTCGGCCAGGGCGGGAATTCGCTCTTGCAAACTCAACTCGGTGTCACCGACCAGCAGGCTAATAAGACGATTCGCCGCCGCCAGGCGGGTGGGTGCCGAGGCACTGGTACCGTCCTCAGGAGCATCGAGAGGTCGATAGTGGAAGAACGAAGCCCGGCGACGCCACCTGCCACTACGAGTGTCGACCGAGTCCATCAGGAACTTCGTGATGCGATCATCGAAGGCAGGTTCATTCCGGGCTCGCCGCTGCGTCTCAATCGTCTGACCGAGGAGTTCGGGGTCAGCCTGATTCCCATCCGCGAGGCATTGCGGCGTCTCGAGGTCGAGCGTTTGGTGGAAACCTCTCCGAACCGCGGTGCTCGCGTCGCCGGCATCTCACCCGAGGATGTCGCCGACGTGTACTCGATGCGGATTCTTCTCGAGTCGGAGGCGCTGGTCCGTGCCTGGCCGCGATTGACGCCGGAGGTCATCGACGAGCTGACGAAGCTGCGGAATCGGATGGCGCAACAGATCAGCAAGGGTGATCCCGAGGGTTACGAGTTGCACCGTCGTCTCCACTTCGAGATCTACGAGCGGGCCGATTCGCCCTGGCTGCTCTATTTGATCGAGATCCTGTGGAGTCACACCGAGCGCTACCGAAAGCTGGCAAGTCAGTTGAAGACGTTCATCGACTTCCCCGATGATTTACATGCCCACATCCTGGAAAGCGCCAGGAAGGGCAATCTGGAAGAGGCGACAGCGTTCCTCGCACGAGATCTCGAGCGCACCTCTCGCCTGGTGATCGGCGCCCACACTCCCGAAGACGAATGACTTAGGCAGACAACGAGGGCGAGAGACGGCACTGGCGGCTGATATGTCAGTCGATCCGACAGCGAACCAGGACGTGCTGGCCGCGGTCGGAGCTCGCCATCCAGACAGGCGAACCAGCCCTCGAACGCTTCGTTCGTCTCCGGCGCAACCGAAATCGATCCGAATACGGATCCATGACTTTTGGTGAAGCTGAAGTCCGGGAGGCGATCGACAACGCCAGAGCCATTCACGCAGAATGCGCGAATTTCGGCAATCTGTTGCAACAGAGAGTGGCGGTCGCCCACCAGCGAACTAAGTCACCTAGGGGCCGGGGATGCGGTAGCGGTCACGCAAGGACCCCAACCGATCTGGCCTTTCCTCCAGGTTGCGGTGACCCCAGCCCTGTAGCCTGCGGCCGTGCCTGTGGCTCAACCGAACATTCGGTTCACGACCACGAGAGATGGTGTCGACATCGGCTTCTGGGAGATCGGCTCCGGCCCCACCCTCCTCCTCGCTCAGAACAGGAGTCTCAGTCACGCCGAGCTGGAGTGGGCAGTCCCATCGATGGCGGCGTTGTACCTCGAGTTGGCCAGGTACTTCCGTCTTGTGAGGTTCGACCCTCGAGGCGCCGGCATCTCGGGCGACTCCACCGAGGAAGAGGTGACCCTTGATGGCCTCGCCCAGGACATCGAAGCGGTCGCCAAGGCCCTCGCCGTCGGAGAGTTGATGCTCGTCGGCGCCATCTCCCTCGGCCCGGCAGCCGTGATGTATGCCGTATCTCACCCGGAGATGGTCACCCACCTCATCCTGTGCGACACGGGCCCGAGACTGAGTGACCTGCCCCTGGATGCATATGTCAAAGCCACGGATGCGCTGGTGGACCTGGGGGTGATTCCGAGCCTGACCGGTCTGTTCCCCTCGAACCCAACCGACGACCTCCCGGCACTCGAGCGCCTGATGCGAGGCTCGCTCTACAACCGGCCACGGATCAAGGCGCGTGATCTGCGCACTTTCGATGTCACCGACCTCCTCGACCAGGTACTGGCGCCGACCCTGGTGCTCAAGTCACAAGACAGTCTGTACACCGATCTGAGCCAGACCCGTGCGCTCATCTCGGGGATCCCAAAAGCCGAGATGAGGGTCGTGCCCGGCACCATGGCACCCTGGCTCGCCGACCGCGACTCCGTGATGGAAGCCTTCGTCTCGTTTCTCACCTCCGGGCATCACCAGCCCGACGTCGACCAGAGCGACGGGTTCCTGACCGTGGTGTTCACCGACCTGGTCTCGTCCACCGAGGTGCTGAGCCGCAAGGGCGACCTCGAAGCGCGTCGGGCCTTCCGTGAGATCGAGGACCTGGTGGCAGAGTTGAGCGCCAAGTGCGGCGGCAACCTGATCAAGAAGCTGGGCGACGGATCCCTCATCACCTTCAAGTCGACACGCCGGGCGATTGACTTCTCCCTGGAGCTCCAGGACCGTATGGCTCTCCAACCCATACAAATGCGAGTCGGGATGGCGGCCGGGGAGCCGATCCAGGAGGAGGGGGACGTCCACGGAGCTGTCGTCGTCCAAGCCAGCCGCATCGCCGACCTCAGCGAGGCTGGAGACGTGATGGTCTCCGACAGCGTGCGCCAACTCGCGGTCGGCAAGGAGTTCGAATTCGAGCCACGGGGCCAGGTCCACCTCAAGGGATTCGAAGAGGCACAACGGGTCTGGAAGGCCACCAGGTCCCACGAGAGAACGCATTCGACCACCCCGTAGGACCAGGGCGAGGCGATCGCTCTGATCCCACATCAACAGGCGGCACGCGCACCCCTTCCGATCGGTCGAGTGCCAAACCAAATCCACTACTTCCCGGTAGTCCAGAAAAAGGGTTAGACGACCGATCGCCTCCTCTTTACTCATCTCCTGAACATCCGACTCGGACAGGCGAACCCGTGCTGCGAACGCGAAATCTCGAATGAGCAGTCACGGAGAATGCTGACATGTGCCACCCTCCAAGGCTGCCCAATCGATTGCCCGGCCCGGTTTCATTAGGATGGGTGCAGAGACCGGAAGGAGAACGGTGATGACGGGTAAACCGCGCATCAGCTACGTGCCGCTCGACGACATGACCTCGGAGATGCGGGCAGAGATGGAGCGCTGCGCCCGGGAGGGGACTCCCCGGCCCGAGAGCTCGGCCGTTCGGGCCCATGTCCCCAACGCCTTCTGGTCCTTCGCCAACAGCTGGAAGGATCTCTTCCGAGATGGGGTGGTCGACCACGACATCAAAGAGCTGTGCCGCGTCTACGTGTCCCGTTCCGTCAAGTGCGAATACTGCGGGAATCAGCGCTCCGAGAAGGGACGCTCGATGGGGCTCACCGAAGGCAAGTACGACGACCTGCTCAACTTCGAGTCGTCGCAGGAGTACGACGACCGACAGAAGGCAGCGCTGGCCTATGCCGAGGCGATCACCTGGCATCTCGACACCGACGATGCGTTCTGGGAGCGTCTCAACCAGCACTTCGACGAAGCCGAACTGGTGGAGCTCGGGTGCTTCGTCGGTCTCACCATGGGTCAGCAGAGCTGGTTGCGTCTCCTCGACATCGATCACCATCAGGTGATGCCCGGGACCATGGCCGCCATGGCCCCCGGTTTCGAGAGCGCAGGGGACCTGGCCCAGTCGAAGGCTTCCGAGGACTACTGGGCCAAGTCCTGAACCCGGCTCGGGCCACCGCAATGCACATCGATTGGGACGTCCCCATCGAGACGGACGACGGCCTGATACTCCGAGCCGACGTCTTCCGACCAGATCCGGACGGTCGGTATCCGGTCATCCTCTCCTACGGGCCCTACGCCAAGGGTCTCGCATTTCAGGAGGGCTACCCCGACCAGTGGCGTCTGATGACGACCCAGCATCCCGATGTAGAGGCGGGCTCGAGCAACCGCTACCAGAACTGGGAGGTGGTCGACCCCGAGAAGTGGGTGCCCGACGGCTACGCAGTGGTCCGCGTCGACTCCCGGGGTTGCGGGCGCTCCCCCGGCTATGTCGACGTGTTCTCCCAACGGGAGACCGACGACTTGGCGGCCTGCATCGAGTGGGCCGGAGTCCAGCCGTGGAGCACCGGAAAGGTGGGTCTCAACGGGATCTCCTACTACGCAATCAACCAGTGGCACGTCGCCTCCCGACAGCCGGAGCACCTCGTCGCCATGTGCGTGTGGGAGGGGGCGGCCGACTGTTATCGGGACATGACCCACCATGGCGGAATCCTCTCCACCTTCTGGGCGAACTGGTACGACATGCAGGTGAAAACGGTCCAACACGGTCTCGGCGAACGTGGCGCCGTGAGCCGGGTCACCAGGGTCCCCGTCACCGGCGACATCACCTTGAACCAGGCGGAGCTGGAGCGGAACCGGGCCGAATTGGGAGCAGACGTCCGTGAGCATGCCCTCGACGACCAGTTTCATCGGGACCGCTCGCCCGACTGGTCGAGGGTCGACATCCCTCTCCTCACGGCGGGCAATTGGGGAGGACAGGGGCTGCACCTGCGTGGCAACGTGGAGGGCTTCGCCCGCTCGGCCACCCGGCGCAAGTGGCTGGAGCTCCACGGCCTCGAGCATTGGACTCACTTCTACACCGACTACGGGGTCGGCATGCAGAAGCGGTTCTTCGCCCGGTTCTTGAAGGACGCGGACAACGGATGGGACGACGAGCCGCCGGTCCGACTCCAGATCCGGCGTGTCGACCGCTACGAGGAGCGCACCGCCGGGGGGTGGCCTCTGCCCGACACCGAATGGACCACTCTCTACCTGGACGCCGGCGATACGACCCTCTCACATCAGGTGCCTGAGGTCCGACGAGAGATCCGTTACGACGCCGCGGGTGACGGCGTGACGTTCCTACTCGATCCGCTCGACGTCGAGACCGAGATCACCGGTCCGGTCGCGCTGAGGCTGTTCGTCTCGTCGGCCACCAGAGACGCCGACATATTCGCGGTGGTGCGTATCTTCGATACCCATGGCGACGAGGTCACGTTTCAAGGCGCCATCGACCCGCACACCCCGGTGGCTCAAGGCTGGCTGCGGGCATCGCACCGACGCCTCGATGCGGAGCTGTCTCTCCCCTACCGCCCGTATCACACCCACGATCGCGTTGAGCCGCTGACGCCGGGCGAGATATACGAGCTCGATGTCGAGATCTGGCCGACGTCGATCGTCGCCCCGGCCGGCTACCGCCTCGGACTGTCTGTCCGGGGGAACGACTACCGGTACGAGGGAGATCTTGGCGGGGCATCGCTGAGCACCTTCAAGAACCGCCTCACAGGATGCGGGCCATTCCTCCACGACGACCCGCTCGACCGTCCAGCCGACGTCTTTGGCGACGGGGTGACGCTTCACACCGGCCCCGATCACAGGTCCTCATTGTTGTTGCCGGTGATACCCCGTTCTCGACGGTCGGCTACCGGCCACTCACCGCTGGAGGAGCCGTCGACGACCTGATGGCGAGGGTGGGTGAGAGGAGGACCCGACCGGGAGAGACGACCGCTCCGGCGATGAGCGCAAGGAGCGTGCTGGCCGCATCGGCGCCCATCTGGCGATAGGGAACCCGAACGGCTGTCATCGGGGGCTGCATGAGGTCGAGAAGGGGAATGTCGTTGTAGCCGGTGATGGAGACATCCACTCCGATGACCTTGCCCAGGGATCGCACCGCCCGGTAACAACCCAGACCCAACAGGTCGTTGGCCGCCACGATCGCAGTGATGTGTGGATGACGTCGGAGCAGGGTGAGGGCGGCGGTGGTCCCCGGCTCAACCTGATACCACTCGGCCTCCTCGACGAGATCGATGTCGGCGTCGAGCCCCACGGTCGTCATCCAGTCGAGAAACGCGTCGCGACGGTCCTTGCCCGTCGATACCCACGAGGGTCCCGCCACATGACCGATGCGCTCGTGGCCCAACTCCCTCAGGTGTCTCACCGCCAACCCGATCCCAGCGTGATCGTCGCCGACGATCGCCGGGATGGAATCGTCGTCGACCGACCGGTTGACGAGGACCATCGATGCGTCTCGTTGCGCCTGCCGGGCGACCTCGGAGACCACTCGGCCTGGAGTCGCCAGGATGAGCCCGTCGACGTGGCGCTCCAGCATGTCCTCCACGAGGCTGTCGGCGTGACTCGGCCCCATGTCGGCGTTGCCGATCAGCACCGAGTAGCCCTCCTCGACCAGCACCGACTCAGCACCGGCGATGATCGGTCCGAAGAGGGGGTTCTCGACGTCCGGGATGATCACACCGACCGACATGGTGCGGTTGGTTCGCAACCCTCTCGCCAGTGGATGCGGTCGATAACCGAGCCTCCGGGCGGCTTCGGCGACCCTCTCCACGGTCTCCGGGTTGACGATCGAGGCGGTGCTCGGATTGAGGGCGCGTGATGCCGTTGAGATATGCACCCCTGCCTCGCGGGCCACGTCTTTCAATGTGGTTCGGGTCGACACCGTGCCCCGAGGCTATCCGTTGCTCTGGCTGTCGTGGGGAGTCAGCTCGACTTGGCGTCGAATCCGTCACGGCCGGTATTGGGGGTCTGTTTGCGCTTCCGTATCGAGAATCCGATAATACAAACGATTGCGGGAGGTACCCCAAAGTGCCCTCGCATGCCGCTAGGCGAGAGGAGAGCGAGCAAGATGGCCGAGAACAAGCACCCGCATCGGGTGGGCTGGATCGGGACGGGCCGGATGGGTGCCGCCCTCATCGAGCGACTGCTCGCCTCCCATGTCGATCTCTGGATCTACAACCGGACTCGCTCCAAGGCTGAGCCCTTGGCCACCAAAGGTGCCAAGATCGTGGACTCACCTGACGACCTCGCCGAGCGTGACATCGTCTTCACCATGGTCGCCGGTCCCGAGGATGTCCTCGAGGTCACGGTAGGGGAACGAGGTGTTCTCTCTCGCTCCGATCACCGGCCTGGGATCATCGTCGACTCGACGACGATCGACGCCACCACCTCGCAGACTCTCACGGAGAGAGCGGCCGAGCTCGGGACGGCGGTGCTGGCAGCCCCGGTGTCGGGCAACCCCAAAGTGGTGAGATCGGGCCGTCTCACCACGGTGGTGTCGGGGCCTAGGGAAGCATACGAGACGGTGCTCCCCTACCTCGAGTGTTTCGGACGCAAAGTCACCTACGTGGGCGCGGGTGACGAGGCGCGGTTGGTGAAGATATGTCACAACCTGATGCTCGGCGTCGTCACTCAGTCCATGGCCGAGATCACTCTCCTCGCCGAGGCCGCCGGGGTGTCGAGGTCCGACTTCCTCGAGTTCCTCAACGACAGTGTGATGGGCTCCACCTTCACCAGGTACAAGACCCCGGCATTCGTCAATCTGGACTACAAGCCGACATTCACCTGGCATCTGCTCCGTAAGGACTTCGAGTTGGGGCTCGAGACCGGCAGGCTGCTCGATGTGCCGCTGCCGACCGCCGCCCTGGTGCACCAGATCGTCGTGGACGGCATCGGGCGCGGATACGGGGACCAGGACTTTGCCTCGATGCTGAGCCGGCATGCTGAAGGCGCCGGCATCGACCTGGTCCCTGAGGGCAAGGACGTCTCCGACGGTCTGAGTTGAGGCCCCCCGCTGGGTCGCTACCAGAGCCGACTCAGAGGTGCTCGTCGAGATAGGTGAGAACACCGTCGATGGCCGCCTCGGCCACCTCGTTGACCTCGTATTCGCCGTCGGGACCACGTAACGGGTACACATAGCCGTGGAGGTCGTGGTCCCAGCTGACCCACTCCACCGGCTTGCCCGCCTCGGCGAGCAACTGGTACGAGACCCGAAATATCCCCTGGAGGTGGTCATCGTCCCTCCCCATGACCAGGATCGGGGTGTCGATGGTCGAGATCCGCTCCATCGCCTTCTTCATGTCGATGCGGGAGCGGACCTTCTCGGCCTCGACCATCTGCATCTCCTCGATGTTGCGCATCCCGGTGTCGGGCTCGACGAAGGCGGACTCGTCGGGGGTCAATGCGAGGAACTCATGCGCCGCCGGCTCGGATGCCACCGCCGCCTTGATGCCCTGGTACTCCGAAGTGATCTTGAGCACCATCTCCCCGCCATGGCTCATCCCGATCAGACCGATCCTGTCGGCGTCGATCCGAGGGTCCTCCTTGAGGTGCTCGACGATGGCGATCTCATCCTCGTACTCCAGGGGTGAGCGGTTGAACATGTCGCGGCCCTGTCTGATGTCCCGGATCAGCCGCCCTCCGTTGTGGTAACCGAGCTCGACCTCGGCCCGATAGCGAATCCAGGCACAGGCATAACCTCGCTCGAGGAGACGGTCCATGATGCATCCCCGGTTGGCGACGGCGTCCCTGATCCAGGCCATCCCTCCCCCACCGTTCCCGGAAGCGAGCAAGACCAAAGGGTGGGGGCCGTCGCCCGACGGCACACGGAGGCCGATGGGGGCATAGAGACCGTCCCAGGTCTCCACATAGCCGAGCTCCACGGGGATGTCGGAGCCGGCTACCTCCTCGATCGTGACTGCGTTCACCTCAGCTCCTTCTCGGCCTGCGCAAACGATAGGGCATTAACCTACCTGGCATGATCGACGACGGACCACGATGAGAGCCGCACAGGTCACGGTCATCGGGGCTTCACCTCAGCCCGTCGAGTTGGGCGACCCATCCGTCGGACACGGTCAGGCGCTCATTGCGGTGACTGCCGTTGCGCTCAACCCTGTCGAGCTACGTGTTGCCGCGGGGCAAATGCCCGGTGCGGTGACCCCGTATGTGCCCGGTCTCGAGGGCGTGGGCACCATCATCAGTTCCAGCACTCTCCCCGAGGGCACCCGGGTCCGCTTCGAGAACGACCTGCCTGGGTTTGGCAAGGACGGGGCAATGAGGGAGATCGCAGTCGCCGAGGAGGGGGCTCTCGTCGAGTTGCCCTCGTCGGTCGACGACAACACCGCTGCCGCCGTCGGCGTAGCCGGAGTGACCGCCGAGCTAGCGCTTCGACTGGCGGGTATGAAGGGCGGGGAGAGAGTCGCGGTCCTCGGCGCCACCGGCGGCGTCGGCCAGATGGCGGTGCAACTGGCCGCTGCCCGGGGTGCGTCCTCCGTCGTGGCGGTGGGACGTCATCGACCCGGGCTCGGCTGGCTCGAGTCCAACGGCGCCACGGCGACGGTCGACCTCGCCGTGTCAGCGGACCTGCCCGAGGCACTCATCGAAGCCGCAGGCGGTCCTCTCGACATCGTGGTGGACCTGGTCTGGGGTGCTCCGGCAATCGGCGCCATCTCTGCCCTGGCCGACCAAGGAAGGCTGGTGAACGTGGGGAACACCGCGGGGACCCATGCCGACCTGCCGCTTCAAGCGATGCGCAAGGCCCGCAGCTCGGTCGTCGGCCTCTCCTCCGGATGGACCCCGATGCCCGAGAAGCTGGATGCCTTTCGCTTCGTGATCGAGCAGGTCTCGGTCGGTGCCGTCAAGGTGAATCTCGATGTGGAGCCTCTCGAGTCGATCGGATCGGCCTGGTCACGCCAGGAGCAGTACCCCCACGCCAAGATCGTCGTCTCGATGATTTGAACGGGGAGCCCGCCCGACTCAGACCGGCGATGCCCCCACGCGGTCTCTCGACCCTGACAGCGCCGCCCACACCGTCGCCGGGCGGAGCGGCATCTGGAGGTCGGTGACTCCATATGGGGCCAGGGCGTCCAGTACCGCGTTGACGATGGCGGGCGGTGCACCGATGCAACCGGCCTCGCCCGTCCCCTTGGCCCCGAGAGGGTTGGAGGGCGCCGGATGGACCAAACGTCCCGAGATGACCGGCGGAGCGTCGGTGGCGCGTGGCATTGCGTAGTCGATGAGGGTCGAGGTGAGGAGCTGGCCCTGCTCCGAGTACTGGACGCCCTCATACAAAGCCTGACCGACACCCTGCATCAGCGAACCGTGGAGCTGGCCCTCCACGATCATGGGATTGAGCACGTTGCCGCAGTCGTCGACTGCCACCAGACGTTGGAGACTCACCTCCCCGGTGTCGAGGTCCACCTCCACCACGGCCGCATGCACCCCGTAGGGGAACGTCTGCGCGCCGGGGACGAACCACTCCTCGGCCGCCAGGTCCACGCCTCGCTGGTGGGCAGCCTCCGCCACCTCGGCCCAACCCATCTCGGTTCCCGGCACCCCGACGATCGAAAACGACCCATCGGTCAGCATCACATCCGCCGGCGAGGCCTCGAGGAGGTCGGCGACCAACTCCGTCGCCGTTTGCCTGACCACATGGGCCGTCCGCCATATCGCCGCCCCGCCGATCTGAGCGGACCTGCTGGCGAAGGTTCCGGTGCCCTGTGCCACCTCGTCGGTATCGCCCGCCACGTAGTGGACCTCATCGGGTGAGACTCCGAGCGCCGCCGCCGCCACCTGGGACCAGGCTGTCTCGTGTCCCTGACCCGAGGAGGCCGAGCCGGTGCGCACAGTTATCGAGCCGTTCCGGTCGACCTCGACCCGTCCGTACTCCCCGGCGTCCACTGCGCCTCCGGCCCGCTCCACGAAGGCGCCGAAGCCGATTCCGAGGGGATTTCGTCCCTCGGCGAGACGGGTCCGTTGCTCGACCCTGAGCCGGTCCAGTTCCACCAGATCGACGGCGCGACGCATGGCCTCGGCGTAGTCGCCGGAGTCGTAGAGGGCGCCGGTGGGAGTTCGGTGTGGGAGAGCCTCGGTCGGTATGAAGTTGGCCAGCCGCACCTCGACCGGATCGAGATTGGCGGCCCTGGCGAATGCGTCCACGGCCCGTTCTATGGCGTAGGCGGCCTCGGGTCGCCCCGCCCCCCGGTAGGAGCCGGTCGGTGCGGTGTTGGTCACCACCGAGGTGGTGGTCACGGACACGCTCTCGATGTCGTAGAGCCCGAGGGCCACCAGGCGGGAGAAGATCGGGATGGAAGACCCATTGTGCGGATAGGCGCCGACGTCGGCCAGGATGTCGATCTCGGCACGCTCGATGCGACCGTTCCGTCTCCCCATGAGCTTCACGCGGTGGACCGAGCCGCGTCCGTGCGTGCCTCCACTGAAGTGCTCGCGGCGTCTCTCCGCCCACATCACCGGCCGCCCCAGGCGAAGGGCGATGGCCGCCGTCACCATGTGCTCCGGATAGGTCATGCCCTTCATGCCGAAGGCCCCACCCACATCAGGAACCACGACATGGAGCTTGTCGCGGTCGATCGGGATCAGCTGGGACAGACGCGCCTGCACACCGTGGGGTCGCTGATGGCTGATGTACACGGTGAGACGTCCGTCATCCTCCGGCACGGCCAGTATGACCAGGGGCTCGATCGGGTTGGGGGCGAGCCGTTGATTGGTCACCTCGAGCTCGACCACGACCTCGTAGTCCTGACGGAGCTCTCCAACCTCGAGGTTCGACCGGTGGACGACATTGGTCCCCGCTTTCTCGTGGATGAGCTGTCGGTCCTCGAGGCTGAAGCGGGGGTGGATCACTGCAGGCAGCGGCTCATAGTCCACCCAGATCAAATCGGCCGCGTCGACGGCTGCTGCCACCGATGCGGCGGCAACCACCGCCACCGGCTCGCCGACATAGCGGACCTTCTCCCGGGCAAGTTGTGGCCTGGCAAAGTCGGGGGCGGGTATGGAGATGTTGTCACCAGGGATGTCAGGGAGATCCAGGTCTTCACCGGTGAACACCCCTTCCACTGCAGCACCGTCAACTGCATCGGTGTCGATCGCGGTGATTCCGGCATGCGCCTCGGTGCTGCGGACGAACGCCAGGTGGACGGTCTCCGGCGAAGCGAGGTCGGCGACGAAACGCCCGGCACCGGTGATCAGGCGATGGTCTTCCCGGCGAAGGAACGAATGGGGCTCGAAATAGGGGATCTCGTCCACGTCGACCTTTATAGCCACCCACCACCGACCGGGCAATCGCTTGGGACAATCGATTGCAACCCAGGGTTAGGATCGTTCCCCGCCCTGAAGGAGTGCGATGGCTGAGAGTGTGAAGGTGGCCAGTGTCGGTCTGGGATGGTGGGGCAAGGAGCTTGCCCGGGGCGCCAAAGCCGCCGGCATCGAGGTGGTGGCTTGCTACGCACGCACCGAGCAGACCAGAAACGCCTTCGCGGCGGAGGCGGGCTGTGAGCCGGCGTCGAGTCTCGAAGAGGTCCTCGCCGACCCCACCGTCGACGGCCTGCTCATCGCTACCTCACACGGCAGTCATCGTCAGTTGGTGGAGGCCGGCGCCGGGGCGGGGAAGCATGTGTTCATCGAGAAACCCCTTGCCCTGTCGGTGGAAGACGCCAAAGCCTGTGTCCGTGCAGCAGAAGCTGCCGGGACCGTGCTTCAGGTCGGGTTCCAACGACGCCGGTATCCCGCCCACAGGGAGATCAAGCGTCTCATCGATGAGGGCTCGATCGGGGAGATCGAGACGCTGGAGGCGAATCACTCACTGCCCAATCGCATTCCCGAGAACGCCTGGCGCTGGGATGAGGGGGAGAGCCCGTTGGGATCGATGACCTCACTCGGCATCCATCAGATCGAGAACTTCCACTATCTGGCGGGGCCGATCATCAGAGTGGGCGCGATGTCCCGCCCCGGTCGCTCGGTGTCGATCGACGAGGCGACCGCCCTCGTCTTCGAGTTCGCCGGGGGCGCGGTTGGGACCCTCATCTCCTCGTTCTTCACGCCATGGCGGATCAGCCTGGCTGTGCACGGCACCGATGGCGCTGCCCTCGCCGATCGGGACGGGACGACCCTCGCCTTTCAACCGAGAACTGAGAACCGGCCGACCGAGATCCCCTTGGCCGAGGTCGACGCGGTGACCGATCAACTGGTCGAGTTCGCCACCTGCGTCCGCGAGGACAGACGTCCCGAGGTGTCGGGCGCCGAGGGTCTCGCCGTCGTCGCGGTGCTGGAGGCGGCCCAGCGGAGTGCGGTGACCGGGTCGTTCGAGCGGGTCGACACGGGGTGAGGGTCTGTTGCCCCGCAAACGTTTGCTCCATACACTCGGCGACCCGGTGCATCCCAGGCGACCCAAGGTGGCGATTGTCGGAACCAGATTCCGCGATTTCGATGTCGAACGCGGGGTGCTGGGTGATGTCGAGATCGTCTCGGGGTCAGGTCAGAACCCCGCCGAGATCCTCGAAGTGGCGAAAGGCGCCGATGTGATCCTCGCCGGCGCCGCCCCGGTGTTCGATTCCGGGACGCTCACGGCGCTCGATTGCCGGGCGATCGTCCGGCTCGGTGTCGGAGTGGATGGGGTGGACCTCGACACCGCTCGCTCCCTGGGAATGTGGGTGGTGAACGTCCCCGACTACGGGACCGACGCGGTGGCGCTGCACACGGTCACGCTGATCCTCGCCTCGCTCCGCCGATTGACCCAGGCCGACCGTCGACTCCGGGAGGGTTCCTGGGGGGTGGCCGACCTGCGTCCTTTGCATCTACCCGCCTCCCTCACCGTGGGTGTAGTGGGGCTGGGACGGATCGGGCGAAGGGTCGCCACGATGCTGAACGGCGTCGGGTTCGAGCGCTTCCTGGCTACGGACCCAATGATCCAACCGACCGATCTGAATGAGGCCCTCGGGGACCTCGAGGTGCGGCTGGTAGATCTTCCCGAGTTGCTCGGCGGCGCCGACGTCGTCACTCTGCACGCCCCCCCGGAATCTCACCGCCACCTTCTCGGGGCGGACCAGTTCGGGATGATGAGAGAGGGCTCGATTCTGGTCAATACCGCACGCGGTTCTCTCGTCGACACCGGTGCCCTCATGGCAGCTCTCGGCAAGGGCCGACCCGCCATGGCAGCCCTCGATGTCTTCGAGCACGAGCCGCCTGACATGACCGTGTTCGAGAGCGTCTCCGATCGGCTGATCATCACCCCACACATGTCCTGGTACACCGAGGAGAGCGAGCTGGCTCTCCGTCGTCAGGCGGCTGCGGAGGCCCGTCGGATCCTCGACTCACAACCGCCCCTCCACCCGGTGGTGACCCCTTCCCCGGCTGAAGTCGGGTGAGCATGGCCAGGTCGATCCTCGACCTCACGTCGCCCGAGGTGGCCGAGCTGATGGGGCGCAGCGGCCTCGTGGTGATGCCGTTTGGAAGCGTCGAGCAGCATGGACCGCACCTTCCCTGCGGGACCGACACCATGGCCGCCGACCTCGTCGCCGCCCAGGTGGCGCAGATCCTGGATGCCATCGTCGTCCCCGCCGGTCAATACGGAGTCACACCGATCCACGCCGGCCACCCCGGCACCATCTCGCTGCGGCGGGACGTGTTCGAGTCGTATCTCTCCAACCTCTGCGAGGAGATGGTCGCCATGGGGGCCCGGACGTTCGTCTTCGTCAATTGGCACGAGGGCAACATCGCATCGTTGGACGCAGTGGCCACCGACCTCCAGACCAAGTGGGATGTGCTCGTGGTCACTGCCCACGCCTGTTACACGGCGCAGCGCATATACGCCCCCGCCGGTGGGGAGCTCACCCATGGCGGCGGGATCGAGACGCTCGCCGTCCTCGCCCATGACCCCGAGTTGGCACGGCTCGACAGGGCCCGGGAGCCCACTCGGCCGGAAGGAGCCGAGGAGCTCGATGCCATGCGGCGGTCCAGCGAGGTCTACGGCTACATAACCGATGTGACCGAGATCGCGGACGACGGCTGGTACGGCAACCCGGCTTGGGCTGACATGGAACGAGCCGGCGTGTTCGCCAAGACGGTGGCCGACGAGATCGCCGGCACCGTGGAGTCGATATTGAAGATGAGGAGAGGTCGATCATGACCGTTGTCGGCCCGAACGAGCTCCAGTTTCGCGACTTCCCGGGACGGGCGACATCCGACCCGTTCCGGGACGCCGGGAAAGGGGCCTCCACCGTGCGACAGGTCGTGATCGAGCACGTCGCCTCCAGATCTCCCCACCTGCACCCACAGAGCGAGGAGATCGTCTACGTGGCCGCCGGGACCGGCCGGGTGTGGCTCGATGGCGTCTTCCACCCCGTCGGGCCCGGCTCGTGGTATCGAATCCCGGCGGAGACCCCACACGCCACCATGGCCGACCCGGGCCAGCGCATGTCACTCGTCTGCTTCTTCCCCCACGACGACTTCGCCAACAACATCGAGGAGCTCGACATGGTGATCGAAGCCGGGAAGGAGCACGGAGTTGACTGAACGCGTCAAGCTCGCATCGATCGGATTGGGCCGCTGGGCCAGGGTGCTGGCCCGAGGGGCGCAGCGAGGATCGGTCATAGAGCTGGCGAGTTGCTTCTCGCGTTCCCCCGACCGCCGCGCCGTCTTCCAGGCCGAGTTCAGCGTGCCCAGGGGCGCCTCGACACTCGACGAGCTCCTCTCCGACCCCGAGATCGAGGGCGTCCTCGTCACCACACCCAACGACACCCACAAGACCGTCATCTTGGAATGCCTGGACGCCGGCAAGGCGGTGTACACCGACAAGCCGATAGCGCACACGATGGAGGATGCCGGGGAGATCGCCCGCGCCGCGGCCGCTTCGGGCAGACCCTTCGCCGTCGGTCACAGCGCCCGTCGTCTCGGCGGGCACAGGGCCATGAAGCAGTGGGTGGACACCGGCAAGATCGGCCAGGTCTCACTGGCCGAGGCCAACTTCTCCAATGAGCGCGGGCTCGAGCTGACCACCGACACCTGGCGCTGGTTCGCCGACAAGAGCCCGGGCGGGGCCATGATCCAACTCGGGGTGCACCACGCCGACAACCTGCAATACCTGCTGGGGCCGGTGGCCGCCGTCTCCAGCCACGCCCGCAAGCTCTACACCAAGGCCGAGGTGCCCGACGCGATCATGTCGATACTCGAGTTCGAATCCGGCCCCCTTGGGTACCTGGGCACCGGATGGGCCTCACCCGGGGTATATCAGCTACGCATCCAGGGGACCGAGGCGAACCTGTTCTACGACCTCGACTTCAACAACTGGGACGAGTCCCATCTGGTCGACTCGAAGAGCACACTGGTCAGCCAGGCCTATCGGGAGTCGACCCGGCCACCGGTTGACATGCCCCACACCGACATGTTCCGGGAGCAACTCGACGAGTTTGCCCTCGCCATCAGGGGGGAGGCGAGAATCGAGGTGGGCGCCCTGGAGGCGATCCGCGCCCTGGCCGTCGTCCACGCCGCATTGGAGTCTTCCCGGCGGAATGGTGAGGCGGTTGCCGTGGCTCCGATGGTGGAGAGGACAGGAGCCATCTGATGAGAGTCGATCCTGCAAAGACCCGCACCCTCGATCATCCGGATCCAGAGGTCCAGGAGGTCCTCGACATCTGGGCGGCGCGATTCCTCCACGGCCAAATCGCACTCGGCGACCTGACAGCGACCGTGGGCAGGATCAACGTCTGGTCGGACTGGGGGCCGGAGTGGATGATCACCGCCCAGGCCCACGAGGCGATGGGCGAGCAGGCATGGGAGGAGGGTCGTCGCATCTCGGCGGTCGACTCCTTCCTGGCTGCGGCTCGCTGCTACCACCTGTCCTACTTCCTCTCCGTCGACGACGAGGAGGCCCATGCCCATGGTCTGGCCAAGATGGTGGAGTGCCACGACCGGGTTCTCCCCCTCATGGCGCCCCCGGTGGAGAAGATCACCATCCCCTTCCCGGAAGCCGACCTGACCGCTCTGCTTAGTGTTCCTGCCGGTGTCGGCCCTCATCCGGTGGTGATGTTCCTCCCCGGTCTCGACTCGACCAAGGAACAGCGACATGGGGGGCGGGGGTCGCTGCTGCGCCGCGGTCTGGCGGTGCTCAGCCTCGACGGGCCCGGCCAGGGCGAGATCAGCGCCAAGCTCCCGATTCGCCACGACTACGAGGTCGCGATCTCCGCCGTCATCGACGCACTGAAAGGCGACGATCGCATCGACACCGACCGGGTTGGCCTGATCGGCGCCAGCCTCGGTGGCTATTACGCGTGCCGGGCGGCAGCCTTCGAGCCCCGGGTGACCGCGGCGGTGGCCAACTGCGGCCCCTACGACTGGATCGCCTGTTGGGACGAGCTGCCGAAAGTGACCCGTGGCGCCTTCCGCAAGTACTCGTGGTCTTCGTCGGACGAGGAGGCGAAGGAGAAGGCTCGGGCCCTCGACCTCACCGGTGTGGCGGAGAAGATCACCCAGCCACTCGTGGTGGTCCACGGGATGCTCGACCCGCTCATAGGTGTCGAGCACGCCCGGCGCATCGCAGACGAAGCCCCGAACGCCATCCTGATCACCGTTGACGACGCCACCCACGGCGTCAGCAACCTTGCCTACAAGTTCGCTCCGTGGGTGGACGACTGGATGGCGGAGAGGCTGGGCGGAAAGGTCGTATGACCTCCCCGGGAGACAAGCACACCTTCACCGTCACGGCCGACGGCATGTGCATCGATTACCAGGTGCCCATGACCATGACCGACGGCGCGGTGCTCCGAGCCGACGTATTCCGCCCCTGTGAGGACGGCCGGTACCCGGTGATCCTCTCCCACGGTGTCTACGCCAAGGGGCTTGCATTCAACGGCCCGATCTACCGGATGCAGTGGGACAAGCTGGTGGCCAAGGACCCATCGGTGCTCGAGGGCTCCACCAGCAGGTATCAGGCCTGGGAGGTCACCGACCCGGAGCGCTGGGTTCCCGATGGTTATGTCGTGGTTCGTGTCGACTCACGCGGGGCGGGTTGGTCACCCGGTGTCCTCTGGCCCCGGAACCCCCTGGAGTACGACGACATAGCCGAGTCGGTGGAATGGGCGGCCGCACAATCCTGGGGTGACGGCAAGGTCGGCATCATGGGCATCTCCTATTACGCGGTGATGGCGTGGGCGGCCGCCGACCGTCAGCCGGAGCACCTCGCCGCCATCATCGCCTGGGAGGGCTTCAACGACCCCTACCGGGACGCCTACTACCACGGGGGCATCCTCAGCGAGTTCACCCGACGCTGGCAGGAGCGCCAGATAGACCCGATCCAGTACGGCCGGGGATCACGCGCCCCGTTCAATCCCAATACCGGGCAGTCGGTGGCGGGGCCCGTCGACCTGGCCGACGAGGAGCTCGCGGCCAACAGGGTCGACTCCTTCCCCGACATCAAGGCTCATCCCATCTACGACGACTGGCACCGGGCCCGTGGCATCGACCTGGGGCGGGTGAAGGTCCCCCTCCTCACCGCGGCCAACTGGGGCGGCCAGGGGATTCATCCCAGGGGGAACTTCAACGGGTTCGTCGAAGCGTCCTCGGAGAACAAATGGCTCGAGGCACATGGCGACACCCACTGGACCCACTTCTATTCGGCATACGGGCGCGACCTGCAGAAGCGCTTCTTCGACCACATGCTCAAGGGCTTGGACAACGGCTTCGACCGCACACCACGCGTCCAACTCAACATCCGTCACCCTGGCGAGAAGTTCGAGTGGCGCGGCGAGGACGAATGGCCCCTGGCCCGCACGGAATGGACGACGCTCAATCTGCATGCGGACCTGTCGTTGTCCCCCGAGCCGGCCCGGGGCGAGGCGTCGATCCAGTATGAGGCGATGGGGGAAGGGCTCCATTTCTCCACCTCTCCCTTCACTGAGGAAACCGAGATCACCGGGCCTCTCGCCGCCAAGCTCTTCATCTCGTCGACGACGGCGGACGCCGACCTCTTCCTGATCCTCCAGCTGTTCGACCCAGGTGGCAACGAGGTGACATTCGAGGGCTCAACCGATCCCAACACCCCGATCGCCAATGGGTGGCTGCGGGCCTCGCATGGCGCCCTCGAACCGGATCGGTGCCTTCCCTGGCGGCCGTTTCACCCCCACGACCGGGCCCAGCCGCTGGAGCCGGGGGCCGTATACGAGCTCGACATCGAGATCATCCCGACCTGCATCGTCGTGCCATCCGGATACTGGCTCGAGCTTTGGATCAGGGGCCGCGACTACGAGTACCGCGGCCCGCTCGACGACTACGGTCAGACCTTCTACTACGCCACACGCGGCACCGGTGGAATGACCCACGCCGACCCTGACGATCGTCCGGAAGACGTGTTCGGTGGCAAGGTGACCGTCCACATCGGTCCGGACCATCCTTCCGGTTTGCTGATACCCGTGATACCCCCCAAGACGACCGAGGAGATGACGAGTTGACGACGACCACAGACTTCGTGATTGCCGGGGGCGGGCACAACAGCCTGATCACTGCGGCCTATCTCGCCATGGCGGGTTATGAGGTGGTGGTGCTCGACGCCCGAGCCGAGGCGGGTGGCGGGGCGGCAACCGAGGAGATCCTGCTGCCCGGCTTCGGGTTCGACACCTGCTCGACGGGGCACACCATGATCCAGGTGAACCCCCTGCTCGCCCGGGACGAGTTGGGGCTGATCTCGGAGCACGGTCTTCAGTACGTCCATCCCGACCCGGTGGCACACGTCGTGTTCCCTGACGGCGAGCACTTCACGATGTGGCTCGACCTCGACAAGACTCTCGCCGAGATCGCCAGGTTCTCGAAGAGCGACGCCGACTCCTATCGACGCATGCTCGACGAGTTCGATGAGGTCAGGGCGGAATACGGTGCGTACCGGTTCACGCCCATCGGATACGGGCCCTCACTCGACGAGCGTCTCGCCGGCCACCCCAGGGGTCGGGTGTGGATGCGGCGCAACGTGATGTCGGCATGGGAGGTCATCAGACACGAGTTCGAGAGCCGTCACTTCAGGGCCTTCATGGCGTGGATGGCATTCCAGACGGCACAGCCTCTCGACTCCCCGGGGTCGGGATATCTGGCTTACTCCTTGGTCGGCAGCCGGCAACGCCGGAGTTGGTCGATCCCACTCGAGGGCTCGGCGAGCCTCCCGCGGGCGGTCGTGGCCGCCATCGAGAAGAGGGGCGGGTCGGTCGTCACCGACACCTTCGTCGAGTCACTCGTCATCGAGGACGGTCGATGTGTGGGGGTGGAGACTCGAGGCGGGGACCAATACCGGGCGAGACTCGGTGTGGTCTCCTCGATCCATGTAAAGACCCTGGTCGGGATGGCGCCCTCAGAGCTCTGGGGCGATGACTTCCTCTATGGAGTCGACACCTACGACGAAGGTCTTTCCTCGTTCGCCTCCTATTACGCGACGACTGAGGCGCCACGCTTCGAGGTCGATGAGGGAGAGCTCGAGGTGGTCTCGGCAGGGCCGGCCCCATGGGCCGAGGACGTCATCGAGTTCGGCAGGGGGCTGCGCCAGGGTCGTCTCCACCGGCCGGGGACGTTCCTGTTGTTCGCCACACCCACGATCGTCGATCCCTCGCGTGCTCCTGAGGGGCATCACACCGTGAAGATCCTGAGTCTGGCCCCGTACGAGGCCCCGGAGGATCTCGGGGACTGGGAGATGGGCAAGGACCTGCTCGCAGACGAGCATCTGAAGATGCTCCAGACGTGCGCCCCGAACCTGACCGACGACAAGATCCTGGCCCGCAAGGCCAAGAGCCCCGTCGACATCGAGGCCTCCAACCCGCACATGTGGCGGGGGACGATCCACGGGGGGGACCGGGGTCTGGCGTATGGGGGCGCCCAGCGCCCGGCACCCGGGTGGGCACAACATCGGATGCCTATCCCCGGCCTCTATCAGACCGGGGCGACCACCCATCCCGGCGGCTCGATCACCGGCGGGCCGGGGAGGAATGCGGCCACCGTGATCCTCGACGACCTCGGGACCAGCATCGAGGAGGTCGTCTCCCGTTAGCTCGGCACAATCGATTTCGCATTAGGGTTGCCCGACGATCGTTGCTTTGCAGCGAGGTCGTGCAAACCGAGAAACAACGCGATGAGGAGGTTGCCTTGACTCTCGAACTCGCCTTCGCCCCGAACGAGGATCCCTTTGTCGTCGTCCACGGTGGCTTCTATCGGCGCTGGTTCTCGATGATCGAGGACATCCCCGAGCTCGAGAGGGCGGTCGCCCGTCTCGAAGGAACCACACAGGACAAGTGGGTGCCGGTTTGGGAGGAGTTGGGGCGGCGTCACGAGGACGAGGGCGATCGGTTGGAGGAGGCCGGGGACTTGGAGGCATCGAGGAGGGCCTACCTCCAGGCGAAGACCTACTACGCCATCGGCCGCTTCCCCGGCGAGGTGTCGGACGTCAAGGCGCGCATCAGCGAAGACTGCGCCCGCGCCTACCGCAAGGCGTGCGCCCACCTCGATCCCCCGATGGAGGTCGTCGAGTTTGAGCATCACGGCGAGACGATCAGGGCGCACTTCCGCGCCCCCCGTGCCGATTCACCGGTGCCGGGGGTCCTCATCATGTGTGGCGCCGATGTCTTCAAGGAGGATCGGGGGTGGGCCCAGGACATGTGCCTCGAGAACGGCATGGCCGCCCTGGTCATGGATGGCCCCGGGACGGGGGAGAACCCATTTCCCTGGGCCCCCGAGTCGGTGAGCGCCTGGGAGGCCGCCGTTGACTATCTCGCCGGTCGGCCCGAGGTGGATGGCGGGCGCATCGGGGCGTTCGGCATCAGCCGGGGCGGTTATTCGGTGATGCAGCTCGCCGGGACCGCGCCCTCGAAGCTGCAGGCGGTGGTCGCCAACGCCGGTCACCCCTTCGGGTACGTCATGGGCGACGACGAGATCGAGGAGTTCGTCCGGGTCCGCAACGAGCGGGCCCAATGGCGATTTGGCGCACCCGACGACCCTCCGTCGTTCCCGGCGACATCGGTGGAGGAAGAGCGGGCCGAGTTCTCCCGATGGGCCCTCTCCGAACAGGGGATCCTCGACAACATCACCATGCCGGTGCTGATGATCAACGGCAAGCGCGACCACCTGGCACCGATCGGCAACATCTATTTCATGCTCGAGACCGGCCCGGCCACCGGGAAGGAGGCCCGGATCTACGCCGACGACGGCCACTGTGCCTTCAAGCACTTCAACCACTGGGCCCCATCGACCTTTCGCTGGCTGGCCGAGAAGCTGGGGAGATAGGCCCCGGGCGCGGCGGCCCGGCGTTCAGATCACGATCAACTGGTGGGGGAACCTCGTCACCTGCTCGTGCCCCCCATCCGTGATGACATAGGTGCGGCCGAAGAATATCCCGAGCAGGCCGTCAGGGGTGATGATGGTCGGCTCCAGCATCGCCACGATCCCGGGGACGAGGTCGAGCTCGTCGTCGTTGGCGTCCACGTGGTCCCACATCACATGAGGGGTGTGACTCACGAAGTCGATGCAGTGGAGAAACAGCGGTCGCGAGTCGTATCCCTTCTCGCGGAAGAACTCACTCGCCCTCATCACGTCGTCCCACGTGTTACCGCCGACCAGCTTCCCGGCCATCAGGTCGTAGCCCGGCAAGACGACCTCCTCGAAGAACTGGCGTATCCACCCCGGCGGCTCCCCGATGCAGATCGGCGTGCCCAGCTGAACCGAGTAGCCGTTGTAGCCACAGGCCAGCTCGTTGATGATGATGTCCCCGTTCTGCAGGGGCCGGCTCGAGGGCCAGGGGTTGCCGAAAACCATCGCGGGTTTGTCCATGGGCGTGGACCCGATGATGGTGAAGTCCATCTGCCCCCCGCCATCCAACACGGCGTGGGTGGCTGCGGCCGCCAACTGATACTCGGTGACCCCCGGCCGCGCCGCCGCGATCATGGCGTGGAATGCCTGGTCCATGAGTTGGCCGGCTCTCCGGACACACTCGATCTCCTCGGCGCTCTTCACGTGGACCAGGTCGTGGAAGAAGTCGCCGACCCGCTCCAGAGACGCCTCCGGAAGCCCATCGCGCAACCGCTCCCACTCGTCGACCGGGAGGTGGTGCCCGTAGACAGGGTCTACGTGTGACACCCCGATCGTGCCGTCGGCGAGGCCCCACTCCCTGATGAGCTCGACGATGACCTCCCCGGAGCGGCCCCATCGCGAGTGACGGACGTCCCCGAGCGGGGTGGCACGGCGCACCGCCTCGCGATGGGCCCCACCGGGCCCACAGATCAAGACCGGCTCGCCTTCGGGTGGCACCACGACGTATGCCGACATCCCGTGCCACTCCCAGTGGTTGCTCAGCCAGCGCATGCCGCCGCCCCAGCTCCAGTGGTTGGGCCCACCGGCGGCGATCAGCACGTCGAGGCCGAGCCGTCTCATCTTCTCCTGGGTGGCCGAGAAGCGTCTCTGGTACTCGGCGTCCGAGAACCTCTCGTAGACGGCATCGCCGTACCAGGGGCTGTTGGCGATGCGACCGAAGACCTCGGTGTGGAGCTTTCCGGCGGCGTCGGCAAAGTCGATGTCACCCGGTGTCATGAGCTCCTCTTTTGGTGTCGTTCCATTGATCAGGAGATCGAGTCGAGCAGACCCAGACCATCGAGATCCACTCGTAGCGCCTCGAGTCGCTCGTCGGCGAGCGGGATCAGTGGCGGCCTCACCGGGCCTTGGGGCAGGCCCATCAACCCGAGCCAGGCCTTGAGCTCGGCGATCGGGATCGCCCCCTCGCCCTGTGCCAACCACTGGTCACGCATCCATCGCCCGAAGGCTGCCCGCTCGGCTTCGAGGGTGCCCTGCAGCTCCCAGGCCCCGGCGACATCCCCTGCGTCGGCCATCATCGTGTAGTCCCTTATCGGGAGTCGGCCGGGGGTCTGATACATGGCCAATGCCGGGGTCGACATCAGTGACCGGAACCCATGATCCAGGTGGAGACCGAGCCAATCGCCCTCATCGGCGTCGCATACCACGATCCGGTCGCCCACCAGGTCTTGCACCTCGAGCAGATGCTCCCTCGGCTTCGGGTTCTTTATCCCACAGACCGTCTCGAGATCACTCAGCTCGGCGATCAGCGCCGGGCTCAGGGCATATCCGGAGTACGAGGTGTTGAAGAGGAAGAAGGGCACAGAGGACTCCGAGGTGAGCCGTCGGTACCAGTCGCGGACGATGTCGTCGGAGGGCTTGATCGGGAAGTAGGGGTTCATCGCGATCACGAAGTCGGCGCCGATCTGCTCGGCGTGACGACTCAGCTGGGCGGCCTCGGAATATGTGTGATGGCCGATGTGGGCCATGATCGGCACTCTTCCAGCTGCTGCGCTCACGACGAGCTCGTGGACACGGGCTCGCTCCTCGACGGTCATCGCCCAGAACTCGCCCATCACGCCCCCGCAGAAGATGCCGTCGACGGCGAGACCCTCTATGTAGTAGTCGACCGACTTGCGAAGTACCCCCTCGTCGATCCCCCCGGCCGAGGTGAACGGTGTGGGGATCGCGATCCACAACCCCCTGACCTTCTGGAATGCGACCTCCTTGGCCGCGCTGAGCGCTGTCATGTCGGGTCTCCTCTCCTCGCACGGGAGCCGTATGGCGCCTACGAACGGGCCCGCCCGGAGCCGGCACCGGGTACGCGACGCTAGTGGCCCGGCGCCCAAATAGCTACGCATCAATTGAGCGACAGACCACTGTCAGCACATACGTTTGTGCGGGCGACAGGAGGCGATCTGTACGCGGCAACCCCCCATGCAGTCCGAGTACACCAGATCGGAGGCCAAGAGCTGGGCGCGGGAGACGTTCCACGGGGCCTGCAACGTGATCATCCCCTCCTACACCTCCGACCTGAGGGCACTCAACGAGGCCGCCATCCGGCATGACGTTCGACGAAACATCGAGTTGGGGTTCTGGGGCGCCTTGTTGGTCTCGGAGGCGGGGAGCACTCTCGACGAGATGCGCCGGTTCATCGAGATCGCCGTGGACGAGGCCGAGGGCCGGCATCGATTCCTCCTCCAGGGGGTCTTCGACACCGCGGACGACATCGTCTCGATGGCCAACGACGCCGGCGCCCTCGGTGTGGACGGAATGCTCCTCGGGCACCCCAACAGCTTCTACCCGACATCTGCCCAGCAGGTCGAGGACTACACCGTCGAGATCTGCGAGGCAACCGACCTGGCGGTCGTCCTATTCGTCGTCGAGCACTCCAATCTGAGACGTCTCGACGTCCGTGGCTTCCCCGCCGACGTTCTCGAGCGGTTGACCAAGGTGGACACGATCGTGGCCGTCAAGTACGAGCTGGGCCGCCAGCAGACCACCAACACCTATGAGACCTTCCGCCGCCTCGAGAGCGCAGACGTCCTGCTCTCCGATCCCATGGAGTTCAACGCCCCCATGTGGGTCGACATCTTCGGCATGCAATGGATGGGCACGAGCAACTACGAGTACTACGGGTCGTATGTCCCCCGGCTTCTCGGGCTGCTCCGCGGAGGCGACACCCAACGGGCCATGGAGGAGTACTGGGGCATCCAGCCCGCCCGCGACGCCCGCTCGACGACGATGAGCTCCGGTGGCGCCAACTTCGTGCACCGCTATCTCTGGAAGTTCCAAGCCTGGCTCAACGGATACAACGGCGGGCCGATTCGCCAGCCGGCGATGAAGCTGTCGGAGAGCCAGATGAGGTCTTCAGCCGATGGGTTGCGCAAAGCGGGCATCGCCGACACCGACGAGCCCTTCGCCGAGTTCTTCGTCGGACGCAACCCCGCCTAGGCAATGCGAATCCTCGACGCCGCCGCCGTCGAGGCCCTTATCGACGACCGCATGGTGCTCGAGACCATGGGCGAGCTCTTCTCCCTCCCCTTTGCGGAGATCGGCTACGGCCGTATCGATCTGACGCATCCCACTGGTTGGCTCCGCTCTCTGCCTGCCTTCATCGAAAGCAAGGACCTCCTCGGCTTCAAGGTGCTGCATCGGACCCAAGGTGTCGGCATGCGATACACGATCTATGTCCACAGGCTGAGCACCGGCGAGTTGATGGGCATCGTCGACGGGCTCGAGGTCACCAACCTGCGCACCGGGGCCGTCTCCGCCTTGGCCACCGATCATCTGGCTCGACCGGATGTCGAAGTCGCCGCCATCGTGGGCACCGGCCCCGTCGCTCGCGGTCAGCTGCGGGCGATCGAGTTGGTTCGTCCTGCCGCCGAGATCAGGGTGTTCGCCCCCACCCCCGAGAATCGGGCGGCGTTCGTGGCCGACATGGCAAGCCTCGTCGAGGGCCGACTCGTCGAGGCGGCCAACCTGGAAGAGGCCCTCGAAGGAGCGACGCTGGTCACACTGGCGACCAAGGCAAGCGCGCCCGTCCTCCTCGCCGAGCACCTCCGACCCGGGATGCACGTCAATTCGGTCGGCCCGGCGAGCCGCGACCGCGTCGAGGTCGATCCCGCGGTGTTCGCGAGGTTCGATCGGGTGGTGTGCGACTCGGCCGAGTTGGTGCTCGAGGAGGCAGGAGACGCCTTCTCGGCCGTCACGGACCACGGTCTCGACCGGAAGCGGGCAGAGGAGCTGACCGCCGTCGTCACCGGGCGTGCCGCCGGTCGGGTGAGCAACGACGAGATCACCCTCTTCAAGTCGGTCGGCACCGGGGCACAGGACCTGATCGTGGCCTCCCGTCTCCTCGGCCTCGCCGCCGACGCCGGGGTGGGCACCATCGTCGGCGATGTGAACTCGATCAAGCCCGCCCTCCCAGGGGGCTGACCCTGACCGGTTGGTGATGGCCGGAATAGGGTCGTCCCGATGATCGACGATCTCTATCCGAGGTTCAGCGAGAAGGAGTTGGCGCGACGCCGCCAGTCCATCGTCGAATTGATGGGATCCGCAGGGGTTTCACATCTCGTTGCCTATGGCGCCGAGCGCGTGGGGTCCGCCGTGCCCTGGCTCACGGAGTGGCCGGTCACCACGGAGGCTGTCTTGCTGTTCACGCCAGAGGAGACACCTCGGCTTCTGGTTCAGCATTACAACCACTTGCCCAATGCGCGAAGAATCGCCTCCGACTGCGAGGTGGAGTGGGGTGGGCCGTCCACCCTCGCCCGGCTCGAAGAGTTGCTTCGGGCGCGGGTCACACCGGGTCGGCGAGTCGGGGTGTTGGGCCCGCTGCGCCATCGAAGCCACCTCAGGCTGGAGGGGTCGGTGGGCGAGTTGGTGGAGCTCGACGCCGAGTACCAGCGACTGCGTCTGGTCAAGTCGCCCGAAGAGATCGAGAGGCTGGAGGTGGCCGCCAGGCTCTCGGATCAGGCAGTGGGCGCCATCGTCGAACAGGTCGAGGTGGGGATGGACGAGCGCCGGCTGGCGGCGCTGTGAGATCAGCGCCGCCTATTGGGGTTACGCCGCCCAGGTTTTGCGAAGCTTCACGATCGCCGCCGAACCGACCCCGCTGTTCGTCGATCTCCATAAGGCCGCCGACGCCGCGTTCGATGCCATCGCCTCGGTGGTTCGTCCCGGCGCCCACGCCGCCGACCTCGTGGAAGCGTCCGGGGTGATCGAAGAGATGGGGTTCACCATCTACGACGACCTGGTCCACGGATATGGGGGCGGGTACCTCCCTCCGGTCCTCGGTAGCAGGAGCCGCCCCAACCTGCCCATACCCGACCTCACCCTCGAGGAAGGGATGGCCCTCGTCATCCAGCCCAACGTGATCACCACAGACGAGCGCGCCGGGGTACAGACCGGGCATCTCGTCGTCGTGACCGCAGACGGGCACCGGTCCCTGCATGACGTTCCTCGCGGTCTCATCAGGGTCGCCTGACCTTGCGGGTCCTGCTCTCGAGCCCGAGCATCGTGGTCACGTCGACGTCTATCGTCGTGAGGTGAATCGACGATCCCGCTCGGGTCCAGGAGGCCGGTATACCTGTCTGAGGAGGGTGCTGTGACGTCGAGGAGAGACAACTGGAATCGGTTGCAGTCCGCCGCGTCGCTGGTTAGCGTGCAAACGATTGGGCTGACGATTGAGCCTGTTCGTGCGGAGACAAAATTGAGGAGGACTCCCGTGAGACGAGAATCGATTGCGTGGAGGATGTTGGCTTTGTGTGCCGTCCTTGCGCTGGTCGTAGCGGCGTGTGGCGATTCGACCACCGATACGACAACCGCCACCGGGGGTGATGTCCCCAACCCGAATGTGCTGGTGGCCACGGTGAACGACGACGTCTTCAACCTCGATCCCGCCGCAGTGGGCGGGAACGACGTCGGCATGAACGTGATCCTCAACGTCTACGACCGACTCCTCTTCATATCCGCGGACGACGGCTCGGTGATTCCTTCCCTGGCGACCGAGGTCCCCAGCCAGGACAACGGGTTGATCTCCGATGACGGGCTCACCTACACCTTCCCGCTCCGAGATGACGTTGTCTTCTCCGACGGGACGGACATGACCGCCGAGGACGTCAAGTACTCGTGGGATCGCGTCGTGGAGATGGCGCTTCCGGAGGGGCAATCCGAGCTCTTCAACAACGTGGCCGAGACCAGCGTGGTCGACGAATTCACCTTCGAGGTGACCTTGAGCACGGTGGATGCCTCTTTCCTCGCCTTTCTGGCCGCCCACCCGGCGGCGTCTGTAATCAGCCAGGATGCAGTCGAGGCCAACGGTGGGGTGGTCGCCGGCCAGCCCAACGAGTACATGGCCCAGAACATGGTGGGGACCGGTCCCTACACCCTGGCCTCGTGGGAGCGCGGTGACCGGATGACCTTCGACATCAATCCCGACTACTGGGGTGAGCCCGCCAAGCTGCCGGTGCGTTGGGAGTTGATCGTCGACTCACCGGCCACGGGTCTTCAGGCGAAGGAGTACGACATCGTCGACATCAGCCCCACAGACGTGCCGTCGATCTTGCCCATCGAGCATGCGGTGGTCGACACCGACATCCTCGACCTCCAGGTGCTCCAGATCGGCATGAACATGAACATCGCCGAGGGAGTGCTACCCGACGGTGACACCATCCCCCTGGACTTCTTCCAGGACGTTCGGGTGCGACAGGCGTTCAACTACGCCTTCGACTATCAGGGGTACGTCGACGGGATCCTGGGCGGTCTCGGTGGTCGCAACAGCTTCATCCTCCCGGTGGAGATGTACGGATACGATTCCGACGCCCCGATCTACGAGCACAATCCGGAAGAGGCCGAGAGGCTGTTCCGCGAGGCCGGGTACTGGGATGAGGGATTCACGATCTCGATAGCCAGCGACCAGACCCATGAGGGGTTCACGGGCGCCGCTCTCACCCTGAAGGACAGCGTCGAGGCACTCAACCCGAACTTCCACGTCAACGTGATGGCGGTCCCGGAAGCCCAATTCGACGAGATCCTGGCGAGCGACCCGTTGCCGATTGCGATGTGGTCGTACACCAGCTCGCAGTACAGCACCCCGGACGCCTACCTGTTCGACAGCGCTCTGTCGGACGGCCGGTATGGGGCGGTGAACAGCTTCGTGGACGGGTACTCCGACCCCGCGGCCATCGACGCCCTGATCAATTCCGCCCGCACCACATTGGACGAGGCGCAGCGTCTGGAGATCTTCTCCGAGATCCAGCAAGTCCTCTATGAGGAGGCCATGTGGATCATGCCCGCCAACGAGGGCGCTCCCTCCGCAAGCGGAGACTGGGTGACGGGTCATGTCGAGAACCCGATGTGGGCCCGCCCGTCCCAGTACTGGGCCCTCTACGGCAAGTGAGATAGATCGATCGAGACTTCGAGTGGCACCGGGTGCCCGAAGTGCATGGCACCGCCGGACGGGATCAGCTCCCGTCCGGCGGTGTTGTCGGGGTGACCCGGTTCGCAGGGCGGCCACGTAGACTCCCCACAGGAAGTCTGAAGCGTGCATAGGTACATAGCGCGACGGTTGCTGGCCCTTCCCTTCGTGATCCTGGTCGTCAGCATCCTCGTCTTCTCGATGACCCGCCTCGGCGGCACCACCATCGGCCCCTACCTGGAGCCGGGAATGACCCACGAGGAGATAGCCGCCCTGGAGGAGCGCTTCAATCTCGACGAGCCGGTGCCCATGCAATATCTGGCGTGGCTCGGTGGGGTGGTCCGGGGTGAGCTCGGTTGGTCGGCGGTCGCCGCGGCACCTGTGGTGGACGTCTTCCGGACCAAGATCCCCGCATCGTTCGAGCTGGGGGCCGTCGCCGCCTTGTGGGCGGTCACCCTGGGGATCGGTATGGGCACATTCGCCGCCAGGCGTCGCAACCGAATGCCGGATCAGGTCACCAGTGTGATAGCCGTCGGTGGGGCCAGCATGCCCACCTTCTGGCTCGGGATCGTCCTGCTCATCATCTTCTGGTCCTATCTCGGCTGGTTCCCGCATGGGAGATCCAATCATGAGATATGGGCGAGCATGGCCCATCCGACCGGCTTCTACGTGATCGACTCCATCATCGCCGGCCGTCTCGACGGTGTCAGGGACGCCCTCTGGCACCTCGTGTTGCCCGCCCTGACGTTGGGCTACGGCGCCCTCGGGATCGTGACCAGGATGATGCGCTCCTCGCTCCTGGAGGAGATGGGCAAGGACTACGTCGACGCGGCCCGGGCTCGCGGGCTCCCGGAGCGACTCGTGGTCCGCCGTCACGCCCGCCGCAATGCCTACATCCCCACCATAACGGTGATCGGTCTCTCCATCGGGATCATGTTCGAAGGAACCGTCGTGGTGGAGACGATCTTCGGCTGGCCGGGTCTGGGCAGCTGGATGGCCGCCTCGGTGCTGAGCGGTGACCAGGCCACCACACTCGCCTTCGTCATCTTCACCAGCATCCTCTTCCTGTGCATCAACCTGCTCGTCGACGTCACCTACGGGTACCTGGACCGCCGCGTCGTGATGAGGAGGACCTGAGCATGTGGTTCCAGGCGGTTCGTGCCGAGAGGGCGCCACGGGTGCTCCGTGACACCCCGGTGAGGGTCAAGGCGCGTCGTTTAGGGGCGACGACCGCCGAGGTGTTCAGCCGTGGGAGCACGGCGTTCGGCGCCACCCTGATCACCCTCATGCTGGGTATGGCGATCTTCGCTCCCCTGATCGTCGACGAGAATCCACGCGGCGCCTATCAGATGCCCCGTGACCTGAGTGCAGTCGCCGTCCCGCCCGGCACCGAAGGCCACCTACTCGGTACCACCCGCTTCGGTGGCGATGTCCTCTATGGCGTCGTCTGGGGAGCCCGTCTCTCACTGCAACTGTCGTTGTACGTCGTGACAGGCGCCGTCCTCATGGGTCTGATCGTCGGCTGCACTGCTGGGATCGTGGGAGGAAAGGTCGATGCCATCCTGATGAGGACGGTGGACGTCTTCTTGTCCATACCGACCCTGGTCTTCCCGTTGGCGATCGCCGCCATCCTCGGACCGTCATTCATCAACATCGTGGTGGCGTTGGCAGCCATCATGTGGGCGCGTTACGCCCGGATCATCCGCAGCCAGATCCTCCAGGTGCGTGAGGAGGACTACGTTGACGCGGCACGCGCCATCGGAGACTCAAAGTTCGGGATCATCCGACACGACATCCTGCCCAACTCCTTCACACCGGTGGCGGTGCAGGCGACCTTGGACATGGGTCACGCCGTGCTCCTGGGAGCAACCCTCGCCTTCATCGGGTTGGCCGTGGCCGGTCAGGCGGAATGGGGCACCCTGGTGAGCGAGGGTCAGGCCGACATCGTCGCGGGGAGATGGTGGACCTCCGTCTTCCCCGGGTTGATGGTGTTCTTGTGGGCCCTCTCCTTCAACCTCGTGGGTGACGGTCTGCGTGACGTCTTCGACCCACGCACCGAGGGGCGTTGAGGCTCAGCGGCACTCGATCCCGACACCGGTGCTGACCGGTCGGAAACCTAGACGTCGATGCCTTCGAGGAGACGGGCGACGTTGCCCCCGAGGATGAGCCGTCGCTGCTCGTCGGATAACCCGGGGATGGTGTTCACGGTGTCCACGGGTGTCGGATCCCCCATGGGGAAGGGGTAGTCGGTCCCCATGACGACGTGGTCGGCGCCGACATGCTCGACGAGGAAGGCGAGCGGCGCCGGATCGTGGAGGACCGTGTCGTAGTAGAGCCGGCGTGCCAACTCGGAGGGCGGTGTCGAGATGTTCTGCGCCGCCAGCCTGGGCACCGCATCGAAGCCTCGCTGCATGCGACCCAGCTGGTATGGGAGGAAGCCGCCACCGTGCACCACGCAGATCACCAACCCGGGGTAACGCTCGAGGACGCCGCTGAAGAGGAGGTGCGCCACGGCGATGGTGCTCTCCGCAGGCCGGCCCACCATGTTGTCGAGGAAGTTGCGGGACAGGTCGACCCCGGATAGTGGGTCGCAGGGGTGGAGCACGACGAGACACCCCAGCCCCTCAGCCGCCTCCCAGAAGGGGTCGAGCCCGGCCCTGTCGAGATCGGTCCCGTCCACCGTGGTGGCGATCTGCACACCGGCCATCCCCAGATCCCTCACCGCGTAGTCCAGCTCCTCGGCGGCAAGTCGCGGATCCTGAAGCGGGATCGTCCCCACCGGAGTCAACCGATTCGGGTGTCGGCGGGCCTCGGCGGTGATGATCTCGTTGAACCGTCTCGAGTATTCGGCCCCGGCTCCCCCGTCGAGGGCGTATGCGGTGAGGTCGATCCAACCGGAGAGCAACTGGACGTCGACGCCGGTGGCGTCCATCGCGCCTATGCGAGCGTCCAGATCGGAGAGGGTGGGGTTGAAGGGCTGTAACCGCACCCGATCACCGATCACGGCGTACTCGCCCCGGCCATCATCTCTCAGCTCGATGCCGAGCCGGGAGCCCTCGGACCGCAGCATGTCGAGGAGCGGTCCCGGTATGCAATGGGCATGGATGTCATAGGTGGTCATCGTCGCCTCCTCGAACGGGTCACCAGGCAGCCTGTGTCATGCGCTCGGCGAGCCTCTGGTCGGGCTCCAGGATGTAGACGCCCCCATTTACCCGATCGGTGACGAACACGGTGAGGTCCTCGGACACGTACACGTCGTTTATCTGTGCGGCAGCCTGGTTCGGAGGGCATTCCGGTATCCAATGCGCCATTTCGACCGGGTCGTCGGCATCCGAGATGTCGTAGACCCGGAGGCCGGCGTTGAAATAGGTGACGAACACCAACTCCTGGCTCCGATAGCTGTTGGGTCGATTCTCGTGGAGACAGTGGGCACCGAACCGCAGGCCTCGGTCGCAGAAGTCGCCTTCCGGGACCGGGCATATGGAGCGGACGAAGGGGGCGGTCTCGTCGGAGACGTCGACCAGCCGGACCATGTGACGGTCGCCTTCACAGCCCTCTGTGAGGGCCTCATCCGTGACCACGACGAGATCGCGATCGGGTAGGGGAAGACAAGTGTGGGTGTGACCACCCTCCTCCCAACCGAGCCGGGACAAGGTCAGCGGGGCGGTGAGGTCGGAGATGTCGATCACCACCATGCCCCCGTCCCAGAACCCGAGATAGGCGCGGTCGTCCTGGACCATGGCATGGTGCACGAGCCACCCCACGTTGGCCGGTGACTCCAGGGTCTCGCCGCCCGCCCGCCACATTCCGGGCCACCACCAACGACCGACCTCGGTGGGGCGAGTTGGGTCCGACACGTCGACGATCAGCCAGATCCTCCCGGTGTAGCCGTCGGGTGTGGCCGAGATATAGGCGTAGTCTCCGCCTTCGAACACGATCCGGTGAACCCCACGACCACCGGTGTCGAGGAACCCGATCCGCCGTGGCTCCAGTGGGTCGTCGAGGTCGTAGACGGCCATGCCCACGGGGGCTGGGCCCTCGCTGCGGAACAGCTCGTGGTTGACCATGAGGAGACCGTCGGCCACCTGGACCTTGTGCGTTCGCGACCCGGCAGGGGCGTCCCACTGTCTAACCACTCGTGGCTCGGCCCGGTCGGAGATGTCGAGGATCGAGGTCCCCTTCCCGCTCGGCCCGAAATGGGCTACGTAGAGAACGTCGCCAAGCGGCATCACCTGCATCCCGTCACCATGCCCGTCGAGGTCGGAGTGGCCTACGAGACGAAATCCGTATGTGTCCTCGGGGTGCATGCGTGTCTGTGTCTGACGGGGCCCGACTTGCACAAACGTTTGTAGCACGCCCTTCCCGGCCATGCGAGAGTATCTGCTACGAGGATTCACCGCCCACGTCCCGAGGCGTTCCTCCCCTGACGACTCCTGCCGCCGGAGGCAGCGTGGTGAAAAGAGAATCCCAAGTCGGGGCCGGTGCCTCGGGCACAGGTGGTTACCCTCCCTCCGTGAGCGCTTCTGGGAAGGGGGAGACGCGGACCTCGAGACCGCCCACCCTGCGCGACGTCGCCAGGGAGGCCGGTGTGCACGTCTCCACGGTGTCACGTGTCCTCAACGACCTGGCGGCCGCGGGTCGGATCACCCAGGACACCGAGGAGCGGATCAGGGAGGTTGCCCGCAGGCTCGGCTATCGCCGGAACATCATCGCCCGTGCCCTCCGCACCGGTCGCACCCTGGTGGTGGGAATGGTCGTGCCCGACGTGGCCAACCTCTACCAGGCTGGCATCACACGAGGGGCGGGTGACGTGCTCTACGCCGATGGATACTCGCTGATCCTGGCCAGCACCGATGACGACCCGGCACACGCCGAGTCGCAAGTCTCCGCCATGCTCGGTGTCCAGGTGGAGGGTCTGATGTACGGGGTCGCCCGTGAGGACGACGCTCTCCTGGCAGGAGTCATCGACGAAGGCATCCCGGTGGTCCTGTTCAATCGGGCGGCGCCCGGCCTAGGGGTGAGTGCGGTGCTGCCCGACGACCACGCCGGCACCAGACTGGCCGTCGAGCATCTCCTCTCGCTCGGTCACACCAGAATCGTCCACGTCGGGGGCCCCGAGGGCGTGTCGTCAACGGTGAACCGGCTCGAAGCGTTCGAGGAGTCGCTGCGGGCAGCCCATCTGACAGGGAGCCACCATTTCGCCCAGCGTCAGAACGAGGACGAGGGTTATCGGGTCACCGGTACATTGTTGGTGGAGCAACCCGACACCACTGCAGTTCTCGCCGCCAACGACCGGCTCGCCCTAGGCGCTATCGACGCCATCCGCGCCAGTGGCCGGTCGTGCCCTGAGGATGTCTCGGTGGTCGGCTTCAACGACATGCCCTACAGCGATCGCTTCTCGCCACCGCTCACCACCGTCCGAATCTCTCAATACGAGCTAGGGGCGCGGGCGGCCCGACTCCTCCTGGAGACAATCACCGACCCCGACAGAGCCGCAGAGACCCAGCTGGTGACCCCGGAGCTAGTGGTCAGGGGCTCCACGGCACCGGCCCGAACCTGACGGTCGCAGGCTCAGGGGGTAGGCTTCTTGGACAACCGTTTGTGCAGCGGAACGGCCGAAGAGAACGAGTAGACCGATGGACCTCGAGAACATGCTCCTCGCCAATATGACCCAGCCGCAGGCGGAAGAGGCGCTGGGGCGGGGCACCGCCATAATCGTCACCGGCAGCATCGAACAGCACGGAGGCCATCTCCCCCTTGGCACCGATGCATTCGCCGCCCTGACCATCGCCCTCAGGGTCGGGCGCAGACTCGAGGCGCCGGTCCTCCCCTTGTCCCCTGTGGGTGTCGCCCCTTACCACCTGCATTGGGCGGGATCGTTGACCCTCAGACCGGACACCCTGGCCTCTCTCCTGCTCGATGTCTGCGAGGGTCTGTCGGCTGCGGGTGTGGAGAGGGTCATCGTGGTCAATTGGCACGAGGGCAACACCTCGGCCATCCGTATCGCCGCTGATCGTCTCCAGGCGAAGCTGCCCGTGCGGGTGATCGTCGTCGAGGCACACGTCATCACCAACGGCCTCTTCCCCGACGAGATGGAGTTCACCCACGCCGGTTCGATGGAAACGGCGGCGGTGCTCGCCCACGACCCTGCCCTGGTTCGGCTGGAAGAGCGCATCGAGGGCGACCTGGTCGACCGTGGCATGGAGGGCCATGCGTTGTTCCGGCGACGCGACGTGTTTCCGGTGATGAAGGACTTCAGGGAGGTTGCCACCGCCGGCTGGTATGGCACCCCCGACGCCATCACAGAGGAACGCGCCGGCGAGATCATCGATTCAGTGGTCGATCACATCGTCAGCTCGGTGGAAGATGTTTGGAAGAGCCTGACCGAGCGCGCCCCCGTTGTCGAGGGCCCTTCCCCGGGATGAGGACGATGCGCGCCGCGGTGTTGCGGGGATGGGACGACCTCGCCGTCTTGGAGGTCGACGTCCCTGAGCCGGCCCCCGGTGAGGTGCTGCTCAGGGTCAGGGCGTGCGGGTTGTGCGGTACCGACCTCAAGATGGTGCACGGGGCATTCCGGGAGCGGGGCTGGCCGCCGTCGCTGCCCTTCGTGATGGGTCACGAGTGGTCGGGTGAGGTGGTCGCCATCGGTGAGGGGCTCGAAGATCTCGACCTGCAGCCCGGTGACAAGGTCGTGGCGGAGAACCACATCGGTTGTGGGCGATGCCCCATGTGCCGCCGTGGTCGATACAACCTGTGCGAGAAGTCGGGCACCCCTGGGTACCGTCTCTACGGGCACACCGCTCCCGGTGCTCTCGCCGAGTACGCCGTGCGCCCGGCACAGATGCTGCACAAGCTCCCCGACTCGGTCGGTCATCTCGAAGGCGCCCTGGTCAACCAGGGATCGCTGACGGTGCATGCCCTGCGACGTGTCGAGTTCCTCCCCGGATCCACCGTGGCGGTCTTTGGCCCCGGGCTGTTGGGTCTGCTCACGGCGGCGGTCGCCTCGGCCTCCGGAGCCTCCCAGGTCATCATGGTGGGGCGGGGAAGCCGGCTCGACCTGGCCGCCAAGATGGGCTGTGACGACATCGTGGATTACGAGAGCGAGGACCCGGTCGCCGGGGTCCGTCGTCTGACCGCAGGACGAGGCGTCGACTACGTGTTCGATTGCACCGGTAACCCGGGTGTCCCGGCGCAGGCGATCGGCGCAACCCGTCGGGGAGGGAGGGTGGCCGTGCTCGGTCTCACCGGCGGCAAGCCGTCCGAGATCGATGTCGACCGCCTCACCCTCGACGAGATCGATCTCATGGGGATTCGCTCCAGCCCGAACGCCTACCCGGCGATGATCGCCCTGATGCGGTCGGGCAAGGTGGATCTGAGCCCCCTGGTGACCCACGTCTATCCCCTGGAGGCGGTAGGCGAGGCGCTGGCCGCCCTGGAGTCCCGGGAGGCGGTCCGACCCATCGTGGAGATCTGACGATGGCCTTGGTAGAGCATCCCCACATCTCGATGTTCGGGTCCACCGAATGCACCTGCACCGAGGAAGAGGCCACAGCCCTCGCGGTAGTGGCCGGCTACCGGGTGGCGAAGGTGTCGGAGAGGGCCCCGTTCCTCTCCCCCGACTTCAAGCGGCACCGGGCCGGGTTCACCCACATCGGCGAGCTGTGGGAACACCAGGGCCCGGGTGGGATGAACGACGACTCGATGCGGGACCGTCGCAACATCCTGCTCGACCTGACTGCCAAGAACGACAAGGTCTGGGGGATCTTCCGGGTGGTGGGCACCCATACGGGACCCCTCTACGGGATCCCGGAGACCGATCGTCACATCGATGTCATCGAGGTTGGCCTGTGGCGGGTCGAGAACGGGCTGATCGTCGAGGCCTGGTACTTCGGAGACGAGCTCGGCATGCTGAGGGCACTGGCACTCAACCCGCCCGATCTGACCGAATCCCCATAGATCCGGCGTCTGTGTATCCGACCACCGCTTCCGACAGAGTCCTTCCCGTCTGGTACGAGTGGTCGTGACGACCGAGTTCGCACTCGTCCTGGTGGTCATCGCCGTCGCCTACACGGTCAAGGGCGTCACCGGGATGGGTGGCCCCCTCCTGGCTGTGCCCTTCATAGCCTCTCTCACCAGCGTCGAGTACGCCGTGGTCGTCCTCTCCCTGGCGAACATGGTGTCCAACGGGTGGCTGCTCTGGGAGCACCGGGCCGGCGCCCGGGGCACCGGATTCGTCATGATCCCCTTCCTCTCGGTTGGAACCCTCGCCGTGATCGCCGGGACCTGGGTCCTCACCGAGATCGACGACCTGATCCTCTCCGTGGTCATCGCCATCGTGATTGCCATCTACATATGGCGCTATCTCGCCAATTCCGACTTCGGTCTGGAGCGGGAGACCGCCCGGCGGATGGCGGCTCCGATGGGTCTGGTCGGCGGGGGTCTGCTCGGGGCCACCGGCACGGCAGGGCCCCTGATCATGACCTATCTGCACAGTCTCCGGATGAATCGGGCCTCCTTCATCCACATGATGAGCCTCACCTTCACCGTCTTCGGTCTGATCCAGCTGGTGACCCTGGTGGCGTTGGGTGCTTTCACACCCGTGCGAACGACTCAGGCCATATGGGCGATGGTCCCGGTGGCGGTGATGACGGCAGTCGGGATACGAATCGGGAGGCTCATCAACCCGAGGACCTTCGAGCGGGTGATCCTCGCCTTGCTCGGGTTCGCCGCGGCTCGTCTGCTCTGGTCCGCCCTCGGCTGAGGATCGACTCGGGCCACTAAATCCGCGAACCGCGTGACGTGTGGAGGATGCAGGCGGTGAGACGACCGTCGCCGATGTGCTCGAGCTCCACCGGCGGTACAGGGCCGAACCTGATGCTCACTTTGCGACCGTCGGTTGACATGTCCTCGAGGGCGGCTCTCATCGCAGCTGGCACTTCTCCGCGTTTGAAGGCCTCGACGGCAGTGGCGGCCGCCGCCTCGTCGTGGAATACCAACGTCGCATCGAAGTTGGTGCGGCGTTCCACGTCGGCGAGACCTGCGGCCAGGGCCTCGTGGTCCTGCAACCAGCCGACGGCGTCATCGACCTCCCAGCCGCACGCCGGTGTGGCCACCGGGCAGCGGGTGTGGAATCTGCAACCCTCGGGCGGTTTGGCCGGATCGGGCACGCTTCCGGGCAGCCCTCTCATCTCGGACTTCTCTGCCTTGATGTCCGGGTTGGCGGCGAGCAGTGCCTCGGTGTACGGGTGTCTGGGGTCCTCGAACAGCTCCCTGGCGGTGCCTTGCTCGGCGACCTTTCCCAGATACATGACGGCGATGCGATCGCTCATCAGCCGGATCACCCCGAGGTTATGGCTGATGAAGAGGTAGGTGAGCCCGCGCTTCCGCTGCAATTCGTAGAGGAGATTGAGGATCTGGGCCTGCACCGACACGTCCAGGGACGAAGTGGGCTCGTCGAGCACGATGAACTCGGGGTCGAGTGCCAGGGCGCGGGCAATCGAGATCCTCTGTCGCTGGCCCCCCGAGAATTGATGCGGAAAGCGATACAGATGCTGTCGCCCCAGACCCACACTCTCGAGAAGGGAGACGACGCGCTCCATGAGGTCCTGTCCCGAGGCCTCCTTGTAGACACGGAGTGGTCGCCCGACGATGTCCTTGACGAGCTGTCTGGGATTGAGGGAGCTGAACGAGTCCTGGAACACGACCTGACAGTTGCGACGGTATGTCCTCCAGGCTTTGCCGGAGATCTGGTCGATCCGGTGGTTGTCGTCGATCCGCTCCAACTCTCCGAGCTGCTCCCTGGTGCGCTCGGGCTCAGGCGTGGCCTCGATCGCGTCGAGACGGGCCGCCTCCTCGTCGGGCAGCCGGAAGTAGATCTTGCCCCCTGTGACCTGGGTCAGCCCGCTGATACACCGGCCGAGTGTCGTCTTGCCACACCCCGACTCGCCCACCAGACCCACGGTCTCTCCGGGGCGGACATCGAAGGACACCCCGTCGACGGCCCTGACATGACCGACGACCCGCTGCAGGGTGCCCTCCCTGATCGGGAAGAGCTTCTCGACTCCCCGGAGTGAGATCACCGACCGCTGCGGGGCGGAGCGTTCGACCGTTCCGGGCTCGGCGCGCAGCGATGTCACGACACCCACGCCTCGAGTCTGGGGAGGACGACGTCGCCGTCATCCACCTCGTATGCGAAACAGGCGACGGAGTGGCTCTCCCCGATGTCGATCGTCCGTGGATCGGTGGTTCGACAGATCTCGACCGCGAAGGGGCATCTGGTGTTGAACCGGCACGCCGGCTCGGGATCCACGAGCTCAGGAACGTTCCCGACGATGGAGGCCAACTCGCCGCGGCGATGGCTGGCGGAGGGGACGGCGGCCATCAGGCCGCGGGTGTAGGGATGTCTCGGATTGCTGAAGACCTCCGTGGTGGTGCCGGTCTCCACTATCCGACCCGCGTACATCACCGCCACCCGGTCACAAATGTTCTTCACCAGGGACAGGTCGTGGGTTATGTAGAGGACGGAGGTCTCGAGCCGCTCCTGGAGCTCTGCGATCAGCTCGAGGATTCGGGCCTGGATGGTGACGTCGAGCGCGGTGGTGGGCTCGTCTGCGATGAGAAGGTCGGGATTGCAGGCGAGCGCCTGTGCTATTAGGACACGCTGTTTCATGCCCCCGGACAGCTCATGGGGGTAGCTGTGCATGATCTTGCGTGGATTCGAGATCTGAACCTCAGCCAGGGCGTCGACGACCATCTCGTCGACCACTTCCTCGAGCTTCTCAGCCATGGAGCGAAACGGCGCGAACTTGAGCAGGAATCGCTCGAATGAGGTGGTCTGCTGCCAGACGGCACGACGTATGACCCGTGGCACCCGTGGCCCGAGAGCCCGCAGGATCTCCTCCGATCTGTGTTGGTGGAAGACCTCGGCGATCTGGGCTCGGATCGACAGAGCCGGGTTCAGGGCTTTTCCAGGGTCCTGGAAGATCATGGCGATGCGATCACCGCGGATCTGGAGCATCTCCTCGTCCGAGATCTGGAGGAGGTCGACGTGATCCTCGACATAGTCGATCGGCGTATCGGCCTCCCCCCGTTTCCTCGAGTGCCAGAAGAGGATCTTCCCCCCGGCATAGACCCCCGGCGGGGTGGGGACCAGCCGGTTGAACGAGCGCGCCGTGACGCTCTTGCCACACCCCGTCTCCCCTACCAATCCGAGAGTCTCCCCGTCGCGGATCTCGAAGGAGACACCGTCGACGGCATACACCATTCCCGCCTTGGTCTGGAAATGGACCTTGAGATCACGAACCGAGGCGACGAGAGGACGGTTGGACCTGTCCCGACGGTCGATCCTGACCGTCATCCGACCCGGGCCCCGACTCGAGCCGGATGAGGCATTGCACAGCGAAGACCCCAGGTCACGTCGACCAGTATCGCATCGATCCGCCCCTCAGCCGCGGTGTCATGTCGTCACTCCTCGGCGGTTTAGCAATCGATTGCTGAACCGGTTCCGCACGATATAGGATCACCCCACGGGGTGCAATAGGTGGCCGAATCGGGTTGGGCTCCGACCCAATCCTCACCCGGGCCGACCCGTGGTGGGTGTCCAGGGGGGCGAGCCGAGCAAGGAGAATCACTTGAGATTGGTCAGGTATCACGCCGATGACGGCCCCCGGGCCGGGGTGCTGGATGGCACCGACGTCGTCGACTTCTCCGCCACCCTCGACGTGCCAGACGCCACGGTGGGGCCGATCGACATGGCCATGGATTCAGGGTTGTCTGCGACGGCGCTCGAGGGGACCAGGGTGGCGTTGTCGTTTTCAAACCAGAGGGCACGATGGGTAGCGAGGTTCGAGGCTCGAGGAGGAGGATGAGATGGCCCGTTTTGCGGTGAAGACACCGACACACCACACCACATGGGACCGGATGCTGGAGGTGTGGCAGGCGGCCGACGAGATCGAGCTCTTCGAGTCGGCCTGGAACTTCGACCACTTCTACCCGATCCGGGGCGACACCAATGGGCCATGTCTCGAGGCGTGGGTGACCTTGTCCGCCCTGGCACAGGCGACCAAGCGGATCCGGGTGGGGACCATGGTAAGTGGCATGCACTTCCGACACCCGGCGGTGCTGGCCTCGATGGCGGCGTCGCTCGACATCGTGTCGGCCGGTCGTCTCGAGATCGGTCTCGGCGCCGGCTGGAATGAGATGGAGGCAGAGGCCTACGGAATGGAGATGGGCACCGTCGACGAGAGGATGACCCGCTTCGAGGAGGGCACCGAGGTGATCCACCTGCTCCTCACCCAGGAGCACACGGATTTCGACGGCCGCTTCTTCGACCTCACCAACGCACGCAACGAGCCCAAGCCCATCCAGAGACCCCGCCCGCCGATCGTGATCGGGGGCAGGGGGGAGAAACGGACCCTGCGTCTCGCCGCCCGATTCGCCTCGATGTGGGACGCCCTGTTCGTCGAGGAGGAGAAGGACGAGTGGCTCCGGCTCCGCGGCGTGTTGTGGGCTCATTGCGAGGATGTGGGACGCGATCCGGGCGAGATCTCCTGTTCCAGTCACCTCTCAGTGAGCCCGGAGCCCGACCCGGCCGACGTGGCATCTCGTTCCGCCGCCATGTTCGATGCCGGGATCGACGTGGTGATTCTCGGTTTCACCGGGGCGCACGACGGTGACACCGTCCGGGCCATCGCCGGGGCGCTGAGCGCCATCAGTTGAGCGGAGCCCTTTGGGCCCTGGTGGCTGCCGTCGGGTTCGCATTCCTCCAGGCCTCGAATCGGAAGGTGAACCAACTCGTCGACGCCTACCGGACCGCTTTCGGGTTGCTGGTTGCCGTCGAGATCGTCCTCTTGGTGCGCGCCCTCGTCCTGGGTGACCTGGACCTGTTGTTGTCGGCGCCACTGTCCGCCGTCCTCATCTTCGGAGCGACCACGCTGTTCCACTTCATCGGTGGGTGGACCCTGCTCGCCCTGAGCCAGCAGAAGATCGGTGTGGCCCGCACCGCCGCCCTGGTGTCGCCCGCCCCCATCATCGGCACGTTGGTGGCGGCGGCCGCCCTCGACGAGCCGCTCACCTTCGCCATCGGCGGCGGCGTGCTCCTCGCCGTCGTGGGTGTGGCGCTGATCTCCCTGAGTGGAGGCGCCCCCGGCACCGAGGGCTGGCGCCGGCCCTGGCTGGCGCTGACCGTGGCGTTGATCTGGGGGTCCACCCCACTCCTGATCCGTATCGGTCTGGAGCGGTTCGATCACCCCGTGGAAGGGCTCACCATCGGGCTGGCCTCCAGCGTGGTGGTCTATGCGCTCATCCTCACTCTCATGCGGGGATGGCGAGGCCCGGTGCCGGGCGCCGCAATACGCTGGATCATGATCGGCGGGCTCTGCGGTGCCCTGGCGGTATCGGCGCAATGGGTCTCGTTCGATCTCACCACCATTGCCGTCTCCATCACCATCCAGCAGCTCTCGGTGCTCTTCGTCCTCGCGCTGGTGCCGATCATGTTCAAACAGTCATTCGAGCGGATGAACCCGCGGTTCTTCGGTGGTGCTTTCCTGGTGCTCATGGGCGCCACCATCGTCCTCTTGTCCTAGTGGTCTGTCGCTCAATTGATGCGTAGCTATTTGGGCGACGGGCCAGTAGATCATCGTGGGGCGATCACGGCGGTGAAACCACTTGAATGACGGGGCCATGACCGACTTCATCGTCGACCCCTCCACACTCGCCCTACAGATCACCGGGCTCGTGCCCCAGGGTGGGAGCCACGTCCGTCAGGTCCTCCACGACGAGATCGAGGCCCGTCTCCCCCGCGACCCGGGGTCACGGGTCAACATCCAGCTCTCCGAGCTGAACCCGGGCAGAACCGCGTCCTGGCACATCCACAATGGCGTCGTCTACTTCGTCCTGCTCCGGGGCATCATCACCCTCCAGTACGAGGGGCGGAGCGAGCACTACTCGGCGGGCGACGTCTACACCGAGCCGATCGGGGTGGTGCATCGGGCCCTGAATCCGCATCCCGACATCCCCGCATCATTGCTCGGTTTCTGGGTCACCGCCGCCGACCGGCCCCATATAAGCGAGACCGGCGAGCCGGGGTGGGCTCCGAGCCCGACGACCCACCCCGCCCTCGATCAGACCGCTTAGACGCTCACCGAGATCGGGCTCAGCGGGACGAGCTCGAATGTGATCTCGTCTCCCGGGTGCACCTTTATAGGTTGGATGACCGAGCCGACGATCACCACGTCTCCGGCTCCGAGCCGCTCCCCGGCCGCCCGTAACAGAGCAGCCGTGTGGCCGAGGACCGAGACGATGCGACCGGTGAGGGCCTCGAGATCCTCCGTGTCGGCGATCTCTGATCCGTTTCTCGAGATCCGGGCCCGCATCCCGGCGACGCTGCCATCGACACGGGAATGGTCCGGCGGACCGAGGACCACGGCGCGATGGAAGATGTTGCCCTCGAGGACCTGCCCGATGTCCTCCACCGGGCTGTCGACGTCGGCGAGCTCGATTGCCGCACCGAGACCCGAGATCGACTCCACCACCCGGTCCGGCTCGAGCACATCGCTGCCCAGGTAGACCGCGATCTCCGGTTCGGCCACCGGGTCGACCCAACCCTGGCACGAGATCGTCGACCCTGGCGCCTTCCTGCTCGATTCCGGGAGAAAGCCGACTAAGGGCCCGGTGAGCCCCAGCTTTTCCAGCCAGACCGGCGCCCCGAAAGCGAGCTTCCAGCCGATGGTCCCCTCGCCCCGCTCCAGCACCCGCCGACGCTGATCCAGCATCCGTCGCATCGCTTCCCCCACCACCGGGTCGTCCCACCCCGGCGTGGTCATGTGGCTTCGGCCTCGTAACCTGTGTCCTCGAGCGCCCCGGCCCCACTCCAACCCCAGACCAGCACGACGTCCTCCTCGCCGGTGTTGTCGAAACCGTGCCAGTGCCCGCGCGGGGTGAACACCACATCACCCTGTCGCGCCGGCTCTGGGTCGTGGTCGGTGTAGATCATGCCGTTTCCCTGGAGGACGATGAAGAACTCGTCGGCCAGATGGTGCCGATGACGGTCATGTCGCCCCCCGGGCGGGAGCACCGTCCAGCCGAGGAGGAAGTCCTCCGAGCCGGCACTGTGCTTGTCCACCAGGAACTTTGAGCAGGTGATAGACATCGAAGACGGTCACGAAGTCGCGGTGGTCGATACGACGCCCCCGGCAGGCGTTGAGGAGCTCGTTGGCCACGGCGGCGAGCGGCGCCGGCGAGCCTTGGCGTCGGGCCACCTCGAGGGCGAGGATCATGTCCTTCTGTTGCAGGGTGACGTCGGCCAGCGGCTTGTCCGGCATGCCGCCCTCGAGGATGAAGGGCCCGCGATACCCCATCACCGGCGAGGCGACCACACTCTTCAACATGGCGTCGACGGCGACCTCACGGTCGACACCGCCCTTCTCGGCCAGGGCCACCGACTCGCAGAAGGCCACCATCTCCACGATGAGGGTGAGGTTGACCGCGATCTTCATCTGCACCGCGGTCCCCGGGCCACCGATGTAGCTCACCTTGGAGCCGATGTCGTGGAGCACCGGCGCCACCCGCTCGAAGGCGGTCAGGTCACCGCCCACCATCGTGGAGGCGCTGCCCTGGGCGAGGGTTATCGGGCTTCCCGAGATCGGTGCGTCCAGCATGGTCAGGCCGGCGGCCTCGAACTCGGCGCTGATCGCCCGACTCACCTCGGGGTCGATCGTGCTCATGTCGGGGTAGACCGAGCCGGGGCCGAGACCGGCGATCACTCCATCGGGACCCAGCGCCACCGACCTCACCGCGGCGCCGTCGGTCACGATCGAGAACACCACCTCAGATGCGGAAGCCACCGCCCGCGGCGTGTCCGCCCATCTCATGCCCTCCTCCACCAGGGGCCATGCCTTCGACTCGGTCCGGTTCCACCCGGTGACATCGTGTCCGGCGGCCAGCAGCCGGGGGACGATGCCCTGACCCATGTCACCCAGACCTATGAAGCCGATCCTCACTGCAATCCTCCGGCGGGGTGGGGACGATACAGCCCGTTATCGTGCCCTCCACTTCCCAAGCCCACCTGGGAGCGCATGACCACCATCGACATCCACACCCATCTCGCCACCCCGGCGAGCAGGGAGTCGATCGAGCCATACCGCCGCCCCGAGCACGAGCCCTACGACCACTACATGGGAGCGGACTCGGTGGCGCACAACGCCGTGATGCTGCCCGCCATCAGGCCTCTCCTCACCGAGCCGGAGTCACGCATCGAGCACATGGACCGGATGGGCATCGATATCCAGGGGCTCTCCACGTTCGTCTCCGAGCATTTCTACTGGGCCCCTCCCCGGGTCGGGGCCGAATCGGCCCGGATCCAGAACCACAACCTGGCGGAGGCGGTGGCCTCACACCCCCACCGTTTCGTCGCCTTGGGGGCGACCGTGCCCCTCCAGGACGTCGACCTGGCGATCGCCGAGATGGATCGGGCGGTCGACGAGTTGGGGTTCAAGGGTCTCCAGATCGGGGGGACGGTCGACAGACTCGATCTCGACCAGCCCCGATTCCGACCCTTCTGGGCTGCGGTCGAGGCCAAGGCAGTCCCGGTCATCGTCCACCCCAACGGCTACCCGGAGGGTCAGCGGTTCGGGGACTACTTCATGGTCAACTGCATCGGAAACCCCTTGGAGACCATGGTGGCTGCCACCCGGATGATCTTCAGCGGGCTGTTCGAGGAGCACCCCGGGCTCGAGATGATCCTGCTCCACGGGGGCGGCTATCTGCCCTTCTACGCCTCACGCTCCGACCACACCTGGAAGGTGCGACCGGAGACCCGGGCCCACATCCCCGATCAGCCACCCAGCCACTACATGAAGATGCTCTACTACGACACCGTCGTCTACCAGCCGCTGTATCTGCGTCATCTGTTGGAGGTGGTCGGCGTCGATCATGTCCTGTTGGGCACGGACTTCCCGTTCGACATGAGCGAGACCGACCCGCTGGGGCTGATCGCAGCCACCGAGGGTCTCAACGACGCCGACCGGGCAGCCATCTCGGGTGGGAACGCCGCCCGGCTCTACGGGATCGATCCCGGTGGCAATACCGCCACCACCCCCGTGTAGCCGTCGACGGCCACGATCTGACCGGTCACTTCACCGAGATCGACCCCACACACCGCAGGGACCCCCAGCGATCGCGCCGTCTCGAAGACATGGGCCGCCGGGCCCCCCAGCTCGGTCACCAGACCGACGGCATCCCAGATCAGCTGTGACAGGTACGGCAGGGCCTGTGGAGCGGTGACCACCGCCCGTGACGGCGGGCTGACTGCGCCGGCGACATGACGTAGCCCGACGCCGATCCCGCCGGCCGCCGGCACTCCCTGGAATCTGACCCCATGCTCGAGGACCACCGCCGCCGCCAGATGCGGCTCGATCTCATGGGGACCTTGGGTCGTCATCGCCACTTGCACCACTGGGATCAGGTCGGGCGATGTGGTCGTGACCGGTACCGGGGTCGGCTCCGGGGGGACGGTCCCCAGCTGCAGGATCCACAACCCCTCGCTCACCCCCCACTCACAACGGTTGTAACCGAACCGGCTCCAGGCCGTGGCCAGAGCAGTGCCGATGTCATCGAGAGTCTCCAAACCGACAAGGGCGATGGCGTCAACACCCACCCACCTCCCGCCGGGGTCTCGGGTCGCGGCCACACCGCGCACCCACCCCTGGAGCAACGGTGCCGGCGTCCCGGTCACCGCCTGGACCCGGATCGTCCCCTCGGCTGTGATCTCGGCGACGCCACCCACAACCGGCGCTATCGATGGTTGTATCAGTACCGCCAGAGGGACCGCCCCCGGCTCGATCCCGGATCGGTGCTGTCGATCAAGGGCATCGACGGTGAAGACCGAGGCCCAGCAACCCAGGACCGCGTGGGGCAGTTCCTCGGGAGAAACGTCGGTGTATGAGGCGAAGGCCCCGGCCCACACCCCGTCGGATTCGAGGGGGCTGGAGGAGCGCACGGCCAGGGTGGCGGAAAGGGCCCTACCGGCCGCCTCGATCTGAGCCGCACCAGGGAGTGGTGTCGTGGTCACTGCCTGACGGGCACCACCCGACCCACGTCGGGAGAGCACCGATGCTCCGATCTCCATATGGCTCAGCGACACCATGGTCTCGACGACGATCCCGGGAAGGACTGGAAGACCGTCCCGAAGCCCCCGGGCCAACGCCGCCGCCTTGGCGCCCACCCGCTTCGGATCGAGGGCGGAAGGCTCGTCGAGACCGGTGATCACTTCACCGTGATGATCTCGTGGCTGGCGTAGGTCGACACCAGCTCGATCCCGGTGTCGGTGACATAGAGCATCTCCTCGAGCCGGACCCCATGATCGTGGAGCTTGCCGTGTTGGGTCTCCAGAGCGAATGTCATGCCGGGCTCGATCTCCACCGGGTAGTCGAGTGACCAGATGCGGGAGATGACCGGCGGGTCGTATTGAGCGAGACCGAGGCCATGACCCCAGAAGTTGGCCGCCGCCTGGTCCTCTTCCTCGTAGCCCCACACCTCCTTGGCCGACGGCCACTTGGAGGCGACGTCTGCGGTGGTGACCCCGGGCTTGGTGGCCTCGATCGAGTCCCACAGCCACTTGTGGGCCAGCTCGTAGGTTTTCTTGTGTTCTTCGGTGGGCTCGCCGCCGACGCAGTAGGTCCGGTAGACACAGGACTTGAAGCCGTTCCAGGTCAGGGCGGCGAGGTCGACGATGACCAGCTCCCCGGGCCGGATCATCCGGTCGGAGAAGTTCCGCCAATTGGGCCAGGCGTTGGGGCCAGAGGAGACGATGACGTCCTCCACGTCCTCCACCCCCGGCAGTGAGTACAGCTTCTCGAACCCGAAAGCGGCCACCTCGTTCTCACTCAGCCCGGGTTTGATGAAGTTGGTGATCTCGTAGTGGACGTAGTCGCAGATGGCGCCGACGATGGAGAATGCCTTGATCTCGTCGGGGCTCTTGATGGCTCGGGCCTCCATCATCGGTGACATCCCGTCGGTCCAGGTGATGCCCCTGTTCTCGAACTCCCTGATCAGGTTGATGTCGATGAAGTCCACGCCCAGTGGCTCGTCTCTGACACCGGCCTGCTCGAGATCGTTCATCAGGGCGTTGGCGAACTTGTTCACCTGCTGGTTGGCGGCAGGCCCCACCGCTCCCTTGATCCAGGAGTAGGAGTAGCGGATGTTCTCCTTGGGGATCCACGGGTTGTGCACCTCGAGATGGTGCCCGATGTCACCCTGCTCGTAGACGATCGGCTTCTTGCCCCGGGGCAACACCACATAGCGAAGCCCGGGCTTGAGGCGGTTCCACCCCGGGGTCAGGGTGGAGGAGACGTAGCGCATGTTCTCGTCGTAGAACAGCAGCAGGGCGCCGAGCCCGTGCCGCTCCATGGCGTCGTGGGCACGCTTCAGCCGCCAGTCCCTGACCGCGGCCCAGTTGATCCCCTCTTTCCAGTCGGTGCTCAGCGCGAAGAACGCCTCTCTCATTCGTGATCCTCGAATCGGCTGATGGGCACCCTACCGAGCGGTGGTGGGTCAATCGATCTCGATCACCAGCTTGCCGAGGGCGCGGCCCTCCCCGAGGTGGCGGAGCGCTTCAGGCAGGTCTTCCAGTGGGTAGGTCCGTTCCACGGTGGTCCGCAAGACCCCGGCGCCAACCATCTCGGCCGACCGGCGCAGGTCGTCGTTGTTGGGCCGCACCATGAGCAGTCCCATGCGCCGACCCCCGGTCGACAGGAGCCGACCCAGGGTGAGGGCCGACAGCACGGCTCGCATCGAGCCCCCCACCACCAGATGGCGCCCGCCGGGAGCGATCGCCCGCCGGATGGCGAACATCGACCGCTCACACACCAGGTCGAGGATGAGGTCGTAGTGCCCGCTCTTGGTGTAATCGTCTTTGGTGTAATCGATCACATGATCGGCGCCGATGGATCGCATGAAGTCCTGCTTGTAGCCGTTGTCGACCGCGGTCACCTCGGCACCGGCGGTCTTGGCCAATTGGACGGCGAAGGCTCCCGCTCCTCCCCCACCCCCGTTAACGAGAACCCGATCGCCCGGCTCGATCCGCCGGGTTCCTTGGATGGCGATCGCCCCCGCCTGGGGGAGGGTCGAGGCCTCGGCGAAGGTGAGCGCCGCCGGCTTGTGGACGATGGGTGCCGTCTCCGGTGCCTTGACGTACTCGGCGAAGGTGCCCCCATTGAGGTACATCGTGTCGCCGAACACCTCGTCACCGGGTCGGAACCCCTCGACCGCCCCTCCCACCGCCTCCACTATGCCGGCGACGTCGGTTCCGAGGATCTTCCTCCCGGGCCGAAACAGCCCTCCCATCCGTGCATAGAAGGGCTTTCCGATCAACCCCTCCCAGTCGGAACGGTTCAGTGACGCCGCCCGCACCCTGATGAGCAGGTCTCGCTCCCCCGGAACCGGGCTATCGACGTCCGCCATCTCGAGGACGTCGGGTGGCCCGTACCGCTCGTACACCATCGCCTTCAAGCTGGCGCTGAGGGTAGGTTGGTCAGAGTCGCTTGGGGAGGCACTGGAGCGGGGACGCCTTGTATCGTCCAGCTAGATGGGTGGTCGTTTGGCCCTCGCCGCCTCCCTCGTACTCGCCGGTTGCACTGCGACTCCTGAGCCGACGACCACGACCGGGGGCCCGGCGCCCACTTCGGCACCAACCACTACCACGAGCCCTCCCGTCACGACACTGACCGACCCAGCCGAAGTCGTGTTCACCAACGCTCAGATCATCACCATGGATCCTGAGAATTCGACCGCCGAGGCGCTGGCGGTGGACGGGGATCGGATCCGGGCAGTGGGTGACAGATCCACAATCGACCAGTTCGTCGGGGACGAGACCCGGGTCTTCGACCTCCAGGGTCTGACAGTGCTGCCCGGACTGGTCGACGCCCACAGCCACTTCTTCGAATCGGGGGACCCCTCGATCCAGGACCAGGAGATCCTGAGCAACGGGATCACCACCACCGCCGAGCTGCACGTCACACCGGAGTTGTTGGAAACGATTCGGGGCTACGCCGGGAGTGGCGAGCTCCGGGTCCGGACCAGTGTCTACCTCGTACACACGGATAGCTGCGGCAACCGACAGGGAGACTGGTGGAAGGAGCATCCCCCTACCCGGGAGCCCGGGGAGATGTTGCGCATCGGTGGGATCAAGGTGTTCGCCGACGGCGGGAGCTGCAACGTCCCCGCGGTCAGCTTCACGTACCCCAACGGGTCCAGCGGGGACCTCTACTTCACCGTCGATGAGATGGAGGCCATCCTCCGAGAGATCGAGGCCGAAGGGCACCAGGCGGCAGTCCATGCCCTTGGGGATCGGGCGCTGGCCACGGTGCTCGATGCGATGGAGCGGGTCATGGCAGGCGGTCCGAACCCGCTGCGGCACCGTATCGACCACAACGCGGTCGTCCCTCCGGAGCTGTATGGCCGACACCAGGAGGCAGGGGTCGTGGCGCTCCTCTCCGGGGCGTTCCGCACCTGTTTTCTCACTCAGGCCGACAGCAGCTACCTCTACAGGACTCCGGAGGAGTATGTCGGATGGGAGTGGCCCTGGCGACAACTACTGGACAGCAACCCCGAGACGGTCTTCGCCTGGCATGCCGACTACCCGGCTCTTCCCGCCACCCTGGGTGAGAATCTGGCCGGCTTCGTCACCAGGGTGGAGGGGGATTGTCAGCCGCTGTCCGAGATGGCCGCAGGAACCGTGACAGTCGAGGAAGCCATCGAGATGATGACACTGGGGTCCGCCTATGCCCTCGACCGAGACGAAGAGGTGGGGTCGCTGGAGCCAGGCAAGTACGCCGATCTCGTAGTGCTCAACCAGAACCCCATGAACCTCGACCCGCAGGAGCTGGGGGGCACCGAGGCGCTGATGACCGTCGTGGGGGGCAATGTCGAGTTCTGCCGCCAAGGCCAAGAGCTTCTCTGTGAAGTTGACCCCGGCTACGAGCAGGGCCTGGAGGGTCTCACGGTCACCGCCTCGTCGTCACGGGACGAACATGTCCCTGAACGGGCTCTCGACGGCAGCATCCAGGGAGAATCCTTCTGGTCATCTGGCACCGACCCCCCTGGCTGGATCCAGGTCGACTTCGACGAGCCCGCCACCCTTCTGGGTCTCCGCTTCACCGTCTTCCAGAACCCGGAGAGCGACACCCTCCATGTCCTCAAGCTCCGGATCGAAGGCGAGTGGGTCGAGGTGGAGCGCTTCGAGACTTTCACTGCCACCGGTGACGTTCTGGGGTGGCTGCCGGATGGTCCCGTCGCCGACGTGGAGGGGTTCCGGATGACCACCTTGCAGAGCCTGTCCTGGCCCGAGTGGTACGAGATCGAGATCCTTCGCTGACACCCCGAACTGCTCAGGTTGCCCCCGACCACCGTCCCCGGCTGAAGGCGTGACCTGGCCGACTGGTCGCAGTCTCGTCTCGGATGGACGCTCGTCAGACTGACGCCGATGTCCCGGCGCCGCCTGCGACGCAAGGTCCATTGATCCCTGCCCGCGCCGAGAAGGGCTTGGACACGCCCAGTGAGCACAACAGCGATGTGGGACCTTCCGGTTCCCCTGACCTCGGCCCCGTGGCCTGAGGCCGTGCCTGTGGCTCAACCGAACATTCGGTTCACGACCACGAGAGATTGAGCGTGCGCCAATTTGCGGTCGGCAAGGAGTTCGAGTTCGAGCCACGGGGCCAGGTCCACCTCAAGGGATTCGAAGAGGCACAACTGGTCTGGAAGGCCACCAGGTCCCACGAGAGAACGCATTCGACAACTACCTAGAGTCCGGCGAGGCGACCACTCCGAGTCCCTCAGCGAAACGGAGTCACGGCACTTCCTCGAGCAGCCACGTGGCGTAGGCGCGCGGCCAAGACTTGTCGGGCTGCTCGGCGGTGTACCGGCGGTCGGCCTCGATCAGCCAATCCGTGAGCTCGTCTACCGTCATCTCGGAGTCCAGAAGCCGGTTCAGCTCGTGGATGGCATTGTTCGCGTACCACTCCGCCCATCTCGGGTTGGGCCCGCCGGTTGCGGCATGGTGGGCGCGAGCGGTTTCGACCAGGACGCCCATCAACTCGGTCGTCTTGTCGGCTTGGGTCACCGGCATTCAAGAGTATCAGTGAGGCATCTCGGGGCTGGTGATGCAGGTGGGCCGACTCGGATCTCGGCCAATCGATCGGACCGGGTCGGCCGCCTTGCTCAGATGTGTGCCGGGGAGGTGAGCTCCGCGAGCAGCAACTCGAGCTTGGCGACATCGACCACCGCTAACGCGTCTACCGATGGCGCTCCTCACCGATCACGGACTACTAGAGCGACGAGGATGACCTCGACCTCATTGTGATAGTCCCAGTAGAGAGCACCCTCGACGTCAGGACCAATCACTGTGATGATCCATGACCCGCCTCTGTCGCCCTCGATCCTCCCCTGACGTGCCCAATCGGAGGCATGGTCGATGAGCAAACGCTTGATGACTCCATCAGAAGCCCACCTCAGAGCTGACTGAGGGCCCTCACAAGATCTGCGACGTCGTCTTCGTTGTTATAAGGGGCCAGAGATATTCGCAGTCGCCCGCCACGACCACCGGCAACGATGCCGACCGTCCTCAGGTGTCTTGTCACCTCCCTCGTGTCCATCCCGTCGTGGCTCAGCGAGATGATGTGATCGGACGCCGAGGGGTCCACCAACTCTCGTAAGGGATGCCAGCCGTAGGGCCTCAGCTCGCCGACGAGCAGGCGGGCAAGGTCGGCGGCGGCTCGTTCGATGTTGTCGAGGCCGGCATCGAGGAGCTGGTCGATGGCGGCGGTGAGACCCGCAGCCGACGCGTATGAGATGGTCGACTGGGTGTATCGACGAGCGTCAGGTGCCAGCAGGAGGCGGGTGGCGTCGAAGTCGAACGGTTCCGGGGCGGACATCCACCCAGGCAACGCCGGAGGCTCTTCGAGGAGTTGACGACTGATCACCCCGATGGCCACACCACCGTGGCCGCCGAGCCACTTGTACCCACTCGAGACCACGACATCGGCGCCCCACGACCCCATCGGGCGGTTCGTCGCCCCGGCCTCCTGGGTGGCGTCTACCACCAGCCGGACCCCGGCTTGTGCGGTGGCCTCCCGCAGGCGGGGGATGTCGACGACCGTCCCGGTTGCATACTGGACAGAACCGATGGTCACCACCGCGGTCTCTCCGTCTATCCGCTGGACCAGCTCACCGGTCAGATCGGAATCAGGGTCGTCATGGGCGAAGTCCACCCGGCAGCCGCCCCGCTCGGCCAACAGCAGCCAGGGGCGGGTCACCGCCGGGAAGTCGGTAGCCACCGCAACGATCTTGGCCCCTTCGGCCGGGGCGAGGATGAGAGGTAGCTGACCGAGTAGCTCACTGGCGCTGGCCAGGATGGCGACCTGCTCCGGGTCGCTCCTGAGCAGCTGAGCCGCCTTTGAGCGGAGGGCTTCGAGAAAGCCGGCCTCGTCTTCGTCGGGCATGTAGGTGTTGCCGTGACGACCCACATCTCCTAGGAACCCGGTCATCTCATCGACGGCGGGTTGGCCGATCAGACCGAGGGAGGCCTGATTCAGGTAGACGACATCGCGCAAGGTTGGGTAATCGCTTCGGTCGAACAGAGAAGAGCTCACCCGACTCCCTGCCTGGTTCGACCCACTGTATGTGGGCAGCGCCAGCCCGAACGAACCATGTGCGCTTGGGAGGGAGAGGCGAGGTGCTGTTGGCTAGCGCCCCATTTCCAGGAGCCAAGAGGGGTTCGCCGTCACCCAGACCACCGTCTCCCGCGATCTGCGAGAGCTCGGGCTCAACAAGGTGCGCGCATCGAATGGGCATCTCGTCTACGTACAGGGGAGCGTCCCGACCAGGATCAGCTGGCAGCCATGGCTCGGGCGCTGCAACGGTGGGCGCTTGCCATGGAGCCGAGTGGGAACATGGTGGTCATCCGCACTCCGAATGGCTACGCCGATCCCGTGGCCCAGGCCATCGACGAGTCGGGCCACCCCCATGTCCTAGGCACGGTGGCCGGGGAGAACACTGTGTGGTGATTGCCGTGGAGGGCGTCTCGGGGAGCAGGCTCGCCGACACCCTGGGTTCCATGGCTATAGGGAATCCCTTGACTCGTGCCTAGGTGATTGGGTGCTACCCGGCTTCCACGCTGCCCAGTGACCTTGGTCGACCCATGTCGATATCCTCGCCAGGTGCCACCTCTGGTCGATCTCTCACATGTCATAGAGAACGGGATGACCACCTACCCCGGTCTTCCCGGCCCGACGATCACCGACCACTTGTCCCGGGAGGGCTCGAGGAAGAACTACGAAACGGGGACCGAGTTCAACATTGGCCGCATCAACATGGTGGCCAACACCGGCACCTATCTCGACACGCCGTTCCACCGCTACCCCGACGGCTACGACCTCGCCGACCTGCCCCTCGAGCGTGTCACCGACCTCACCGGGCTCTGCATCAAGGCCGAGTCCCAAGAGATCGGGCCTGGCTCTCTCACCGGCTTCGACCTTGCCGGCAAGGCCGTCTTGTTCGCCACCGGCTGGGATCGTCATTGGGGCACGGCCGCGTACGGCGACCCCAGCCACCCATACCTCTCCGAGACGACGGCGGAGCTTCTGGTCGCCGCTGGAGCCGCACTGGTGGGAATCGACTCGGTCAACATCGACGACACCCGGGGCGGGTCCCGTCCCGTGCACAGCCGACTCCTCGCCGCGGGGATCCCCATCGTGGAGCATCTGACCGGTCTTCAGGCTCTGCTCGGCACCGAGCTCCACTTCACCGCGGTGCCGGCTCCAGTTCGGGGCATGGGCACTTTCCCGGTCCGGGCATTCGCCGTCATCTAGAACAGATCCGCCCGGGCCCGGTGCTATCGAATCGCGTCGCCCGCCACGTCGGCGATGTAATTCACCAAGTGCTCATCCTCTGGAGCCTGCGGATAGGCGAGCCGGAACGCTCGTGCCGCATGGTCGGCTTGGTTGAAGTCACACAATGGCCAGAGAGTCACGAGGTCCTCTCGGTCTTGGGGATCTGCTCGATAGAGCTTCATGAGAAAGATGACGTTTGCGCTGGGCGACCGAACTTCCAGCGCCGGGTGTTGATAGACAAGCTCACATTCCTCGTAACTAGCCGTGGATGGCCAGAACGGCGCCGCAGCGTCGTTGAGCCACCCATGAGGCAGGTCGTGACGAGCCGCAACGCGGTCCGCGGCCTTCTTTAGGTCCGAATCGAGTTTGCGGGCGGAGTCGACGTCGCGAGTCGACATTCGTTGCGAGTTCCAAAGCATCCATGCGCCGCCGACCATCAATATCTCAGCCGAGCTTGCCAACTGGTCCAACTCCCGTGCGAGTTCATCAAACAGGGCCTCCAGCTGGCCGCGGTCTTCGAGCAGTCCGTTAGTCACTGCTGCTCATCAGACGACTGATCGGAACAACGCCGAACGTGATAGGACGAGGTTGCGTCGACTGAATGCCTCCGGGGTGGATTCCTCAAATGAAGCGCGCATCCGTGGAGTGGACGGGGGAGACCACGGCTCCTTCAACCGCCCGAAGGCGCGGGTCCATCGCGGACGCTCGATGTCGTGTTCGTCGGCCAGTTGCTCAGCCAGCGCGGCGAGAATGGCGTTAAGTATTGGAACGGTCGTCGCGGGTGGGTCAGCTATTGCCTCTGCGAGGTCCTCAGGGTGCTGTACCACCCGATCGACAAATGCACGAAGCCGAGTCCAGTCGATCTTCAATCGTCCCGCGTCTTTGTCGAACGCTGTCGCCAGTTGGGCGAGAGTCAAACGGTCCTCCCGTGGTCGCGACTCAACAACCAGGCTGTTTCCGGCTGCTTGGACGAGCCGGCCGAGCATGGTCAGCGTTGGATCGCTCTCGCCATCCTCGATTCGAGAGACCGTGGAAGTCGGAACTCCCGCCTTGGAAGCCAGGGCGCGACGCGAAAGGCCGGCGCTGGCCCGAGCACTTCGAAGGATTGCTGCGCTGTCTATCACAAGGGGTAGCATACATGCAACCCCCCAAGGAAGCAAAGGGCTCATGAGCCTCACCGAGTGCCTCACGCGACGTTTCACGTCGGAGCCATGTGATGCGCTGCGGACCCAGGATCTTGGCCCGCCCCTCTACGGGGCCACGGGGACTGGTCTCAGGTGCCGGCCAGGGTTGTGACCACGGTCTCGACCAGGTCGAAGCGAGCGGCGGGGAGCACCCAGTAAGAGACCCCATACCTCTCCCTGCGCTCTTCGAGGGTCTCGATGATCCGACCCGGCGCACCCAGAAGCACATGCGGCGAGGCCAACACCCGATCCGGGGTGGTTCCCCACTCCCTGGCCAGCTCCGCAGCCCTCATCTCAGGATCGTCGGTGGCTTCGATGTGGTTGGCGGCGAGGCTGAGGACCAGGTCCCGATCACCGGCGCCCGCCCTGACCCACGCCAGTTGCTGGTCGATGCGGGAGCCCGAGCGACCCAGAGCCTCGTCGAAGTCGTCGAGACTGGAGTCGGGGCCACCAACCGGTGAGATCCCAACCATGTCGGCGAACCGACCGGCCAGGGTCAGCATGCGCTTGCCCGCGGCGGCGATCAAGAGTGGCGGGTGGGGCTGCTGCACTGGTCGAGGACAGGTGACCCCTTCCACCTGGTAGTGAATCCCGGTCATCGTGAAGGGCTCACCGGACCAGCATCCCAGTATGACCCGGATCGCCTCCTCGAAGCGGTCGACCCGGGTCCCCGGCGGGTCATAGGCCAAGGCGATCGAGTCGTATTGGGGTTTGATCCACCCGGTCCCGATCCCCAGCTCGAAGCGACCCTCGGAGAGTATGTCGAGGGTGGCGGCGTCCCGGGCCACCACCACCGGGTGGCGGTAGTCGTTGGCGATGACCATCGGTGACACCCTCATCCCCGAGACCTCGGCGGCCAGGGAGAGCAGTGGCATCACCGCCAGCCGGGAGCTGATGTGGTCTGCGGTGCACACCACGTCGAACCCGGTGTCCTCGGCCTTCCTGATCGCCTCCACCAGCTCGCCGCGACCCGGGGCGCCCCCGAAGCTGATCCCGAAGCGGAAAGGGTGGTGTCCCATCACGGTCACCGTATCGGGGTGGCCACCACCATGGTGGCGACCACCCCGACACGGTCAGGCCCCGACCTCGACGGGGACACCCACCAGGCTCCCGTACTCGGTCCACGAGCCGTCGTAGTTCTTCACCGACGGGTAGCCGAGCAGCTCACTGAGCACGAACCAGGTGTGGGAGGACCGCTCACCGATCCGGCAGTAGGCGATGACGGTGCCGTCACCGTCGATGCCCTTCCCCCCATAGAGGGCGACCAGGTCGTCGTGGCCCTTGAAGGTGCCGTCCTCGTTGGCGGTCTGGCTCCAGGGGATGGACACGGCTCCCGGGACGTGTCCCGGCACATAGGGCTGCTCCTGGGGGAGATGGGGTGGGGCCGTCACCTCCCCGGAGAACTCCCCCGGTGAGCGGACGTCGACCATCTGCCCACCTGTGACGGCGAACTCGATCACCTCCTCCCGGCTGGCGCGCAACTCGGGTCGTGGCGACGTCGTCGCCCTGAACTCGGCTTGGGCTCGGCCCGGGGTCTCCGTGGTCAGGGGTCGGTCCTCGAGCATCCACTTGATCCGCCCCCCGTCGAGGAGCTTGACGTTGTCGATGCCCCGCAGCTTGCACAGCCAGTAGGCATAGGCGGCAAACCAGTTGTTGTTGCCCCCGTAGAGGACCAGAGTCTGGTCGCTGCCGATTCCCTTCGACCCGAGCAGGGCGGCGAGCCGGCCGGCATCGACGAAGTCGCGCCGGGGCAGGTCGTGCAGCTCCAGTTTCCAGTCGAGGGACACCGCCCCGGGGATGTGGCCCCCGTCGTAGGCGGTGGTGTCCTCGTCCACCTCGACCACGGCGATGCTCGAGTCGTCGAGCATCCCCGCCAGGGTCTCGGTGTCGATGAGCACCGCCGATTCGGTGCGTGTCGTCATTGCGATCTCCTTGGACCGGGGGTGTAGGTTCGTGACCCGATCCGGTTGGTTTGTCGCGAACACCGGTACCGGTCCGGTAACCGTCGGGTACATGTCATGACCGAGCTGCACATCAACGTTCTGGGGCCCCTGGAGATGAAGGTGGGGGGCCGACCCGTGGATCCGGGCACCCCCAAGGCCCGGGCGCTGCTCTCCGCCCTGGTCCTCAACCGGGGTCGGGTGGTCTCCGTCGACTCCTTGGTGGACATCCTATGGGGCGACCGGCCCCCGGCGACGGCTCACAAGAGCATCCACAAGTACGTCTCGGGTCTGCGACGGAGTCTGGGGTCGGCCATCGTCACCCGTCCCCCCGGATACCTGGTCGACCCCGACGCCGCAATGATCGACGTGGCCCGATTCGAGGAGATCCTGAAGGACGGCCGGGGGGAGACCGACCTGGAGGAGGCACTGGCCCTGTGGCGGGGCGCCCCCCACCCCGAGCTCGCCGAGACCGATGCCGGGAGAGCCGAGGCCACCCGTCTCGACGAGCTTCGTCTCCAGGCCATCGAGACCCTCCTCAGAAGTCGCATCGAGGGTGGCCGGCACACCGAGGTGATCGGGGAGCTGGAGACCCTGGTGGCCGCCCATCCCTACCGGGAGAATCTGTGGTCGCTTCTGATGCGGGCCCTGTACCGGGCGGGGCGGCAGTCGGACGCCCTCGCCGCCTACGCCCGGCTCGGTGGTCTCCTCGGCGAGCAGCTGGGGATCGAGCCCTCGCCGGAGCTGGCCTCCCTGGAGGAGCAGATCCTGCTCCACGACCCCGCCCTCAAGCCACCGGCGACCGCAGGCCACAACCTCCCCACCCCGCTCACCAGCTTCGTTGGTCGTGACCCCGAGATGAGGGCCCTCGCCGAGCTCCTCGCCGGCCGGCGTCTGGTGGTGCTGCTCGGGCCCGCCGGGTCGGGGAAGACCAGACTCGCCATCGAGACCGGTCGGGCCAACCTCGACCGTTTCGCTGACGGGGTGTGGTTCGTCGATCTGGCATCGATACGGTCCGAGGAGCTGGTGTTCGACACCATCGCCAATACCCTGGGTGTGGGTGGGCTCGGTGAGCGTGAGGTCAGCACGGTGCTCCATGAGTATCTGGCAAACCGCCACCTGCTCTTGATCCTCGACAACTGCGAGCATCTCGTCGGCAGGGTCGCCGAGGTGGCCCGGGGGCTCCTCGGCCACTGCCCTGAACTGGTGATCCTGGCGACCAGCCGGGAACGCATCGGCCTCCCCGGGGAGACGTTGTTCGACGTCTCTCCCCTCCCCTACCCCGAGATCGACGATCCGGTCAGCGAGGACTTCGACGCGGTCAGGTTGTTCATGGAGCGGGTCAGATCCGGCGGGAACGCTCAGAGCCGGCCCACCGAGATGGTGGGTGAGATAGTCCGCCGTCTCGATGGCATCCCGCTGGCGCTGGAGCTGGCGGCAGCCCGGGTCAGGGGCCTGGGGCTGACCGCCTTGCGCGACGGTCTCGACGACCGGTTCTCACTGCTGGCCTCCTCGACCGAGGTGGAGCGTCATCAGACCCTGGCCGAGGCGGTGGAATGGAGCTTCCGTCTCCTCACCCCCCACGAGCAGGTCCTCTTCGGCCGTCTCTCGGTGTTCCGCGGGCCCTTCGATCTCCAGGCGGTGGTCGAGGTGTGCGGGTACGAGCCTCTCCACCCCCAACAGGTGCCGGGGACTCTCGCCGATCTCGTCGACAGCTCCCTGGTCACCATCACCGGCGACGAGCCCCGGCGTTACCGCCTCCTCGAGACACTGCGGGAGTACGCACTGGTGGTCGCCGCCGCCGAGGAGACCACCCGGCTCCGTGGCGCCCACGCCGCCCACTATCTGTGGCTGGCGGAGGAGGCCAACCGGCATCTCCGCGGCCCCGGCCAGACCTCGTGGCTGGCCACCCTGCGGAGCGACCACGACAACCTGCTGGCGGCCTTGCGATGGGGAGTGGACAACTCGGCCGAAACCATGGTCCGTCTCGCCTGTGCCCTCGGCCCCTATTGGGACACGGTGGGCCCCCGCTCGGAGGGTCACGAGTGGCTGGTCCGGGCGGCCGAGGCCTCCGACGGAGTCGACCCGGTGCTGCGGGTGGACACCCTCCTCGAGGCGAGCAATCTCTTCTCCTCGCAGCGGGCCTCCCTGCCCCGGGCCTATGCGGATCAGGCCCTCACCGTCGCCAGAGAGATCCGGTATGACCTGGGGGTGGCTCGGGCCCTGCGCGCCCTCTCCTGGGCCTATGCCATCGACGGCGAAACCGTGGAGGCCCGCGTCGTCGGGATGGAGGCCTTCGACTACCTGACCGGTCACGACGACCGTTGGGAGCTGGCGCTGTGGTATGAGCGGATGGGTCAGGCCAGCTTCCGGGACCCTGCCGGCTCGCTGAAGATGCTGGAGCGGGCCCTCGACCTCTATCGGGAGGTGGGTGACCGGGGCCGGGAGGCTCTGGTCTTGTACAAAATCGCCGAGCAGCTCGCCGGTGGCGACGGCGATCTGGGGCGGGCGGTGGAGTACGCCCAGCAGGCGATCGTCATCTGCCAGGAGGTCGGCAATGTCCACGACGGTGCACACGCCCGTCTCGAGTACGGGAAGGTGCTGCGCCGCGCCGGGAGGACTGCCGAGGCCATCGCTGTGCTCGGCGAGGCCCACGCCCAGCTGAGCAAGCAGGGCGATGAGAGATGCACCCTCAGAACACTGGCGGCACTGGGCACCACCTATCTCGATGCGGGGGACCCGGCCGCGGCAGAAAGCCCCCTCAGGGAGAGCCTGGAGAGGGGGAGGATGCTCGCCGACCCACGACCTATCCGGACCGCCATCGCCGGGATGGCCCGCATCGCCGCCGAGAGCGGCGACCCCGCCCGGGCGGCGACCCTCCTCGGTTTCGTCGACGAGCTGGGCCTGCGTCTCGACATCCCCGCTTCGGAGGTATCACAGGGAAAACGCGGGGAGCGGCTTGCCCTCTTGGAGGCGAGTCTGGGTCGCACCGAGTTGGACCGACTTTGGGAGCAGGGTCATGGGCTGTCCGCCGAGGAGGCGGTCGATCTCGCCTTGGCAACGGGTATGACTGCCCGGCTCTGAACGGCGGCCTGAGCTGTTTGACCCCCGACTCGTGAGGGGCGCCTCGAGCGAAAGGGCCTGACGGCCCAGGGACCTGAGGCTCTTCAGTACCTCCGCGATCGTGGAATAGGCCCGCCATCTTTCGGATTAGGCACGGCAACACCTGGCTCTGAAATAGAAAACCAGCGTGATGTTGGACACTCAAGTGTGTGTGTATACTGTGCGCATGTCGCGCGTCAACGTGTACCTACCGGACGATCTTGCCGAGGAGGCGAAAAAGGCCGGGCTCAACATCTCGAACCTGACCCAGGAAGCCATTCGCAGCTCCCTCGCGGCCCAAGACCTCACACGATGGCAACAGCGAGTCTCCGAACTCGAACCCCTCAGGATCAGCCACGCCAAGGTCACCGAAGCCGTGGAGTCCGCCAAGGACGAGCTCGAGAGTGGCTGAGAGACTCGTCATCGATGCGTCGGCGATGGTCGACTACCTGGTCGACTCCCCCCTGGCGCCGCGCGTGGCCGACCGTATAAGAGACCGCGAAATCTTCGTGCCGGCCCACTTCGACGCTGAGATCCTCTCTGCCCTCGGCCGCCTGCAACGGAGCGGCGAGCTCAGTGAGGGCCAAGTCGAAGAGCGGCTAGCCCTGACAGCACAGGCCCCCTTCCATCGCCATCTCCTCGCTCCACTTCTACAGGGCGCTTGGGCACTCCATGACAATGTTCGTCTCGTCGACGCCCTCTATATCGAACTGGCGAATCAAGTGGAGGCCACCATCATCACCACTGACGCCGGGATGTCGGCCGCATCGGTCAACTCCGAACACGTCGCGTGAACGAAAACGGGACGGGTTGGGCGTAGGAGGTCCGTTCTGTTAGGCGATTTCGGTGGTTAGGTGGCCGGCGCTAAACGAGGGTCAAACCTGGCTTAACATATCAAGAGCGTGTCCTTCGCCGACGATATGTCCCGACCGTTTGCACTCCAACGGACAGTGGGCGTACGTCCTCGGGCGGCACGGACAAATCGGTCGTTCGATGCGCGTCGCTCTCGTCGCACTCTGGGCCAACCGGGTCGGGAGGAGATGGCCGGGTTGGCAGCGGACACCTCGTGTGTGACCCACACCCATCCGGTTGCATTGCCGCCCACAGTGCTCCGCCGATGACTTCGATGCTTCGAGGTTGCTGTCCCCGGAGCGGACTTCGGGCGGCATGGTCGTGTTTTGGCGGTTTCGTGGCGAGGCGGGTGGTCGCGAGATTCGGCGCTTCCCTTCCTGTCCAGGCGATTGCAGGGTCGCAACCCGCTTTCCTGTGCATCTCGGCGAAATCCCGTCTTGAGGTCACCGACCGTCGAACGGCTGCAGTAGTACGTGTTTACGGTCAATGGTGTGCGGTCTGACCTCGCGCGGCCACCTGCCCTCTTCGAGTGCCGCGCCAAATCCCGAATGGGTCGAGTCTCGATCTGAAACAGCCTGATAGGGAACCGGGACGTGTGGCCACGTCCGGTTCGTCTCCCTTCCAGTCCGAAAGCGAAGAGAGCTAAGCGATCTCCAGGATCGGTGAGCCCAACTCCTCGAGTCGAGGGTCTACCCCGAGCCCGGGAGCGTCCGACGCCTTCATCTCTCCCCCCTCGCGCCTGGGTGCCCCATCGGCCAATCGCCTGGTGACATACCCGTTGAGATCGGTCGAGGCGAACAGATGCCGCTCCGGCGTGGATTGGGCGAGGTGTGCCACGGCCGCGGTTGCGATGTCGCCACCGCAGGTGTCTTCGATGATGAGACCGAGACCCATCTCGACGCTGAGGTCGCGTGCTCGTGCCGCACGGGTCAACCCGCCAAACTTGCTGACCTTGATGTTGACCATGTCCATGGCGGAGTCGGCGTGCCCGCGAAGGAGTGCGTCGACCCCGTCGATGGACTCGTCGAGGATGAACGGCAATCGAGTCCGGCGACGGATGGAGAGGCACTGGTCCCAGCCCCGGCATGGCTGTTCCAGATAGACGTCGAGCCCTTGCAGTGCGTCGGCCACCCGAGCCGCTTGATGCTGGAGCCAGCCGCCGTTGGCATCGGCGATGAGGATCTCACCGGTACCGAGCACTTCGGCGACGGACAAGATCCGTTGAATGTCGACGTCGGGCTCACCTCCCACCTTCAACTGGAATCGGGAGTAGCCCTGGGAGCGATACTCGGTGACACGGGACGCCATGCGCTCCGCCGTGTCCTGGGAGATCGCCCTGTAGAGGGGGACCGAGGTGGCATCGCCCCCTCCAAGCAAGGTGCACACCGGCAACCCCGAGCTCTTGCCAAGGATGTCCCAGCAAGCCATGTCCAGCGCCGACTTGACGTACGGGTGGCCTCTCAAGATGGAGTCCATCTTCAGATTCAATGCGGTGACATTGGTTGCGACCTCCCCGATGAGATACGGGGCGATGTGGGCAATGCCGGCGCGGACGCCTTCGGCGTAGGCGGGGAGATAGGTCGGTCCCAGGGGGCAGGATTCACCCCAACCGATGACATCTCCGTCGGTCTCGATGCGGACCAGGGTGCTGTCGAAAGCGTCGAGGACGCCACCTGACCAGGTGAAGGTGCCTTCCCCGAGTGGAAGATCGACCTGCCAGACCGAGATACGCGTGATCTTCATGTGGGCCCCGAACAGCTCGCCCACAGTACCAGTTGGTACTGTGAGGGGATGCTCGCCCCGCTCACCCCGGCAGAAATCCCATGAAGGTGAGTCTGGTGACCGGGGCAGGCTCCGGAATCGGCGCCGCCACCGCTCGAGCATTGGGTCGCCGAGGCGACCAGGTGGTGTGCGTCGATGTCGACCCAGACCGGGTCGCCTCAGTCGCAGCCGAGATCGGCGGTGGGATATCGATGGTTCTCGACGTCACCTCCAAAGAGCAGACCGACGCGGTGTTCCGACAGACGATGGAGCAGTTCGGGCGCCTTGACGCAGTGGTCGCCTGTGCTGGGATCGAGGTGGGTGCCCCCGCCCTCGACTTGCGCGTCGACACTCTGAGACGGGTTCTCGAGGTCAACCTGGTCGCCGGTCTTCTCACCGCCCAGGCGGCAGCTCAGGCAATGCGCGATGGAGGGCGGGGAGGCTCGATAGTCCTCATCGGCTCGATCAATTCGCACATGGCCTTTCCCGGATCCACTGCGTACAGCGCGTCGAAAGGTGGTGTGCTGATGTTGGGGCGGGGGCTCGCCGTGGACCTGGCCCCGTTCGGGATCAGGGTCAATGTGATCGGGCCCGGAGTAACCAACACCCCTATGAGTGAGGCCAGTCTCGCCGATCCCGAACGCAGGGCCGCGTTGATGAGCCGTATCCCCCTCGGCCGCCCGGCCGAGCCCGAAGAGATCGCCGAAGTGGCTGTGTTCCTGACGTCGGACGCCGCCAGCTACATGACCGGAGCGTTCATACCGGTAGACGGTGGGTGGTTGGCGAGCTGATCTGAAGCTCAGCCGGCACCGATGGCCACATCGACGATGTGGCGCTTCCCCCCGGTGCCCTCCCGCTCGATTTCGGCGAGGACATCGGGAACATCTTCGAGTGCCACCGTCTTGCCCACCATAGGCGCCACGTCGAGCCGCCCCGACAAGTAGAGGGCGTTGCCCACGATGAAGTCCTGTCGGGTAAAACCGAAGGTGGTGGTAAGTCTCACCTCTCGGCGGACGAACTCGCCTAGATAGTTCTCGAACCCGATGGCGGTCGGGCCGTCGCAGATTCCCATCAGCAAGGCCACTCCCCCAGGTCTGATTGCCCGGACCGTCAGATCGACACTCGAAACCTGGCCGGCCGTCTCGAAAGCGAAGTCAACCCCGTGGTCTGCCCCGGAAAGCGAGCGCACGATGTCCGCCACCTCTCCCGCCGCCAGCGAAGACGCGTTGACGGTGGCGTCTACCCAAGGCGCCACAGCCTCCAGCTGCGAGTCGCTGACGTCGACTGCGACCACCGTGGTGGCGCCGAAGGCACGGGCCACCTGACACACGGTGAATCCGATGCTCCCCGCTCCACTGACCAGCACCCGGCTCCCGGCGGTGATGCCCGCCCTGGTCACGGCGTGTACTGCAGCAGGCACGGCCGAACCGAGCATCACCGACTCCTCCAGGTTGATCTCGGCCGGCAACGGGAAGATGTTCGACTCGGGCACAATCACATATTCGGCGAACCCACCGTCGAGGTCGATCCCGAGATGCCTCATCCAGGGACAGATGCTGTCCTCGCCCCGGATGCACCACTCGCAAGCGCCACAGCCGACCACGGCGTCGGCGACCACCAGTGTGCCTGGATCCGGGCTGGCAGGCGAGTCGGACCGGACGACCTCGCCGACTATCTCATGACCGAGAATCCGCGGGAAACCCCCGGTTTCCAGCATCCCTTTCGCCATCTGGGCGTGGAACAGCCCCAGCGCCGAAGCGACGACTCGGAGCTGAGCCCAACCGGGTGGGGGCTCCGGGGCGGGTATCTCCTCGATCTCGAGCCGCCCGGGTGCGGTCATCAGCAAAGCGCGCATCATGACTCCTCCACCGTTACCAGTCTCGCGGCACCCGACGCCCGCTACTCGATGATGTCTTCGGTGTCGAGTTCCCAGATCAGCTCGGAGTAGAGGTCGCCTCCGGGGACCCAGTGTCTGCGCGAATACCTGACGTTGGGGTTGTAGGTCTGGACGATGAACTCGTCGAGATCGCAGTAGTTGGCAGAGAACTCGACGTCCGGGGAGTTGTCCCGGAGGTAGTCGCCGATCGGGCAATTGAGCCTGAGGACGTACTTCACCACGTTGCCGTGCTCGTCGTAATAGCGCTCAGTGTCGTACTTGGGGGACCAGCGGAAATAGCTCCAGAACTCCTCGAAGAAGTTGCCCAGGCTTAGCGGCTTTCCCTTCGCGCGGACCCTCTCTGCCATCAGCTTGCCCATCTCCTCGCCCTGTCGGCGACGGGCCCTGGCCACCGCTGCACGCCCCTCTTCGCGGCCGAGCTCGGTCTCGAACGCGTCGGCGAGAACCGAGAAGATCTTGGTCTTGGCATGAAATTCGGGTGTGTTCTGGTCCCATCCCTGTTGCACCGGGTCGGATGCTGCCATCTCGCGATACTTCTTCAGGTAGCGCTCCTGACCTTCGAGGTCGGTCTTGACCTTGGTCCTGGCGTATCGATCGCCTGGGACGTCCTCGACCGCGTCGGCCAGCTTCTTGAGCTCGGGGTGGGCGATTTCGACCCTGTGGTATTCCGTCATGTCGGCCTCACCTCCGCGAATTCGTCCTGGCCATCGGTCACCGAGTACCACTCAGTATCTACCACGCTAGCGGGCCGAGCAAGGAAACGAAACCGGGTCGAAGCGCCTCACGCCACGGGCGGCGGCACCGGCAGCGGGTTCGTCGACCGGCGTGTGGTCGCAACGACTGCTACGCCACCGATGACGAGTACCAAGCCGACGAACTGAGAGAGGGAGAAGGTCTCCGCAAAGACGAGGAAGGCCCAAAGGACCGTCAACGCAGGCTCGAGGACAAGCATCATCGACGACTCCCAAGCCTCGATCTTGGGAAGCACGTAGGTGATGATCAACCATGCGATCACCTGGGCACTCACCGCCAGCGCGACCAGCCACCCGTGCGCCGGCCAAGACGGCGTCAGGGAGAAGCCGTTGTCGATCGGGGCCAGAAGGAGAGCACCCGCAGCAGCCCCTGCGGTGGCGTCGAGCAGGATCCCTACCGGCGAGGCCCCGCCCCTCCCCGCCTGCCGGAGGATCAACAGGAATACGACGTAGAGGATTGCCATCCCCAACCCGACCAGCGCACCACGCACCGGGTCGTCACCAGCGACATCGGCCCCCACGACGCCGGAGATGAGTAGCACGCCAAACAGCACGACAGGAGCCGCACCGAGACCGAGCCTGCTGGGTCGCTGGCCGAGCAGCAACCAGCCGGCCCCCATCATGAACACGACGTGGGTGCTTCCGACCACGGTGGCCAAGCCGGCTCCCATCAACTCGATGGCGTAGTGCCACGCCGAGTTGTTGGCTGCAAGGACCACGCCGGCGACGAAGGCGAAGAAGCGGTGACGGCCGCTCCTCGCCGGACCTCTGGTTGCGAATCTCCGCACCACCAGCAAGATGGGCAGTGCGTAGAAGGCCCGAAAGAAGGCGACGGTCACCGGTGACTCAGCGGACAGTCGGACGAGTATCGCACCGAAGGAAACCGTGACGACAGCGACGAGCAACAGCCAGATGTGCCTGTCGATCGTCCGGCTTGTTATCACCGGCTCAACCAAATCGGGGTCGGTTCACTGCCAGTTGGAGCCGGTCTCGAAGAGCTCGAGAATTAGACCGCCGACCGCCCGGGTGTCGACGTAGGCGAATCGGCCTCCATCGCTCAACTTGCCCTCGGAGATGACCTCGTACCCCAGCCCCGCCAACTCCTCGATGTCCCGCTCCAGGTTGTCGGTGTGAGCACAAATGTGCACCACTCCTTCGCCGTGCTCCTCGAGGAAATCGCCCTGGATCGTGCGCCCGGAAACCGGCTGAAGAAGCTCGAACTCGATGTTTCCCATTTGGGCGAGGCGCCCTTTGACCTTGGCCTCGGTGCTCGGCTCTCCATAGATCCTGCGTTCCACCGTGTGCGCCGACGGGCCTTCGACGAATGGCCCGATCCCCAGACGCTCATAGAAGGCAACCGCCTGGTCGAGATTCCGGACCACGACTCCCACCTGATAGGTCCGATCCCAGAGACCCGATCTGGCCGTTCTCTCGCTACTCATCACACTCCCATCGATGTGCCGGCTAGTACTCCGGGGTACTCTACTGACCAGGTTTCGAGGAAACAGTGACGAGCACCTGATGGAACATGACCCGATGCGATTGGCAGACCGTCACGCCATTGGCGAGCTCTTCCATGCCTATGCCCGGCATTTCGACCGAAACGAGCCGGAGGCGATCGTCGCTTTGTTCACCGAGGACGCGACCGTCGATTACGGGCCCGAGGTGGCAACCGCTCACGGCATCGAGGAGGTCTTCGCCGGGATCAGCGAGGGTCTCGCCATCATCTTCGCCGCCACTAGTCACCATGTGAGCAACATCTCGATCGAGTTCGTCGACCCGGACCATGCCACCGCGGTCGCGTATGTGTACGCATGGCACCGTTATCGGAATGGGGCCCCCGACAGCCACCTATGGGGTCAATACCACACCCGTGTATCCCGGCATGCCGACGAATGGAGGTTCGCCGAATTGGTGCTCAAGGCGGCTGGGACCTCCAACTTCCACCGGGCGGAGATGCACTCGATCGGGAGACTTGGGTGAGACCGCGACACACCCAAGGTCGGGCGCGGCCCGAGATTATCGTGCGGTCTACCCGATGACCCCGAGAAAGCGTGATGGCGCCGCCATCGAGAGCAAGGTGCCCGAGCTCGACCACCCCAACGTGGACGGCGATCCCGTCCGTGACAACATCCTTCGCGTCACCCTGAGCCTGTTGGAGAGACTCGGCTATTCGGTCGTCACCACCGATCTGATCGCTGCCGAGGCGCAGGTGAGCAAGACGACGATCTACCGCCACTGGCGCACCAAACAGGAAGTTGTGGTGGACGCGATGCGTCTCCGACTCCCCAACCTCGACGTGCCCGAGCTTGGGTCTGCAGAAGAAGAGGTCCGCTGGATACTCGAGCACCGGCTCGAGGATTATCGCAACCCGGGGACGGCACGCCTGGTGGGGGGGTTGGTCGGAGCGGCGGTCTCCGACCATCGCCTGAAGGCGATCTTTGACGAATGGGTAGAAAACTTGAGCCGGGCCATCCGCCAGGTCATCCAGCGTGGGATCGCGCGCGGCGACGTCAGACCGGACATCGACATATTCGCCCTGGAGACCCTGATCGCAGGGGTCGTCTCCCGCACCGTGATCCTGCAGAGGAGCTTCACCCAACCCACGATCGACGAGATCGTCGGCTTGATCGCCACCGCCTTCTCCCCACCGGCATAATCCGCGTTCCTCATGCAGGGCGTCACGGATACGTGACGGAGTGCATTGCGAGTGCCATGTGTCGAGGGTCGGAGGCGCTCAGTACTGTGTAGTACACTGCGCTGCCAGGCATTTCGATGGTCAGTCAATCCCACGCCCGATGAGCACGATCCTTCTCTCCGGTGTCGGCAATCTCGGCGGATGGGCACTCGAACTGTTGGCCAGGACACCGGGTGTCGAGCGCATCGTCACCCTGAAGCGAGGACCTTGGAACGGCCCGTCCCTGACTTCTCTGGCAATGATCGGCTCCACATTCCAGGGTCACACCAAGAGCTTCCAACACCACCAGCTCGATCTCGCCGACGAAGATGCGGTGGTGAGGGTCCTGAGAGAGGTGCGACCGGATGCCATCCTGCACTCAGCCACTGTTCAGTCGCCCCGCCGCATGATGCAGGCGGAGATCGACCCCGGTCTCCGTCGAGTGCTGGCGACGGCGACCTTCGGGATGTGGCTCCCCTGGCACCTGCTACCCGCCACCCGATTGATCGCCGCGGTGGAGAAGGCAGGCATTTCCACACATGTGGTCAATGCCGCCTTCCCGGATGTGGTCAATGTGGCCCTGTGGCGGAGCCTCGGCCACGGACCGAGCGCAGGGGCCGGGAACGTGGAGGTCTGTGCCGCCCAGGTGCTCCGCCATGTCATGGAGGTCACCGGCGCCCCCGCCGGGGACATCGAAGTCTCTTTGGTCGGATCGCACGCCCTCCTCACCCACGGACCGGCCGATGTCCCCCACCACTTCAGGCTTCGCGTCAACGGCACAGACGTCACGACCGAGTTCGACCTGGAGAAGATCATGTCCTCCTGGCCCGAGGAGATCGATTGGAGGAAGGTCGACGTCTTCTCGCTTTTCGCCGCCTCGGCGGTCAAGAACGTCATGGCCCTGATCGGAGAGGAGGAGGTGCGGACCCATGTCACCGCTCCGCTCGGCCTCCCCGGGGGATATCCGGCCCGGATCAGGCACGGACAGATCCAGCTCGAGCTGCCCGATGACCTGAGCAGAGAGGAAGCGGTGGCACTCAACGAGGAGGCGTTGCGCTGGGATGGGATCGACCGGATAGAGACCGATGGCACCGTGGTCTACACCGCAGACGCCCGGGCGGCCATGAGCGAGCTCGGGATCCCGTCGGACCCGGTCGCCCCAACCGAGCTCCCTGAACGATCCGCCATCTTGAAAGACTTCTACCACCGTCTCACCGTGAACAAGGAGAACCATGCCTGAGTTCGTCCGCAAGCCCCTCGGCGGGCTCTTCCCCCTGATCCCGCTGAGCCTCGACACGGACGAGGAGATCGACTTCGACGGGATACGTCGAAGCATCGCCCTGGTCGCCGGGTCAGGCGCCCCGGGCTGCATCGTCTTTGGCTCGATGGGGCAGATGACCAGCGTGTCCGAACGCGAATTCGACGCCGTGTGCGATGTCGCAGTCGAGGCAAGCCACGAGGGCGGTATCGCCGTGGTGGTGGGGAGCACCGCCTCCTACCAGCGGGAGGCGGTGAGACGGGCGAGGTATGCGGAGAAGGCGGGAGCCGACGGATCGATGCTCGCCGCCCCCTACGCCCTCCCCGTCACCCCGACCTGGGCGATCGACTTTTTCGTCGAAGTTGCCGAGTCGCTCGACGGCGACATCGCGCTCATGCTCTACAACTACTCGCCGCTCAACGGGCTCAACGTCACACCACAGATGTGGGAGCGCCTCATCGAGATCGACAACATCAAGGCGATCAAGGAGTCAAACACAGCACTCCCCCACTTCGATGAGGTCCTGCTCACCATCGCCGACCGGATCAACGTGTTCACCGGGAACGATCCCGCCTTCTTCCATGGATCGATGCTCGGCGCCACCGGTGCCACCGGGATCTTCAGTTGGGCAGGGATGAAAACCGGGAACCGTTTCGTCGAAGAGTGCCTGAAGGGAAACCACCAGGATCTCTGGGTGCGCTCGGCATTCGAAGCCCTGCAGCATCTCTCCGCCGCCATCCGCAAACCGGGCATGCCGCTGATGCTGTCGTCCGAGCACGGGTATCTCAACGCTCTCTCCGAGTTCGGCGGCGCCGCCCCCGGTTCCCCACGCAAGCCGTACCGGGCCCTGCCCGACGAGGCGGTGGCCGAGCTGTCTAAGGCTGCCGAGCCGCTGATGGCAATCGAGGCGGAGCTGTGACCAACCCGGCGCCCGGCGAGATCCTGGTGATCCCCCGGGCCGAGGTCGAGAGCCTGCTGACCCCCGAGGCGTGTCTGCAACGTTGTCTCGACACATTCAGATGGGTGGGCGAAGGTGTGGTCGATCAGGTGAACCCGGTCAACCTCTTCGTGCACGACCGCTCCCTCCCGGAGCCGCCATTCGGACACGGGGTAGTCCAGGCGTTCCCGGCGCTGATCCGACCCCTGGATCGGGCGGCGGTCAAGTGGCTATCCAGCTATCGCAAGAACCCGCTGCGGGGCCTGCCCGGTATCTCCGCTATCGATCTGGTCACCGACACCGAGACCGGCATGCCAATAGCGCTGGTCGACGGGACATCGGTGACCAACCTGCGCACCGGGGGCCACGCCGCTGTGGGCGCCAAGTACCTGGCCCGGGCAGACTCAGAGACGGTGGCGGTCATCGGATGCGGGAACGAGGCCCGAACCCACATGCTGATGCTGAACGAGCTGTTCCCCATATCGAAGGTGCTCGCCTTCGACATCGCAGCCGATCAGCAGGACCGTTTCTGCGGCGAGATCCGGGATTCGCTGGGTCTCGCGACCACACCCGCCGAGAGCGTCGAGGCGGCGGTCTCGGAGGCAGACATCGTGTGTGTGGTCACCTCGGCCCGGGAGCCGGTGCTGATGGAGAGTTGGGTCGGCCCCGGCACCCACGTCTGCGCGACCACCGGGTTCAGCGACGTCGACAAGAACTGCGCAACCAAGTTCGACAAGTGGGTGGTCGGTTGGTACGGCCGGGACCTGGAGTGGATCGAAGGACCGGAGGTGGGGAAGCTGGGAGGCCTCGAGCCTGGTGACCTCACCAAGGCCGATGTCCACGCCGACATCGCCACCGAGATCATGGGTGGGCTCAAACCGGGTCGTGAATACGAGGAGGAACGGACCATCATGACCCATCTGGGGATGCCGGCGCTCGACGCTGCCGTCGCCTCGCTGGTCTACGACCTAGCCGTCGCCCAGGGCGTCGGGACCATGATGAAGATCTTCTGAGAGCTTGAGGCCGGACATGGAACACAATTCGACCACACAGAGTCATCCAGTAGACATGACAGCCCTGATGGAAACCCTGGACTACATCCGCCCCGCCCTCCACGCCGACGGCGGCGAGGTGATCTACCACGGTGTCGACGACGAAGGCGTCGTGCAATTGGAGCTGCTCGGCGCTTGCGGCACCTGCCCGCTTTCGATCGTGACCCTGGTCTCGGGGATCGAGAGGTTGGTGCTGCAACGGGTCCCCGGAGCCAGCGGGGTGGTTGCCCACTCTCCCGTCCTACCCGAACTGTCCGGGCTCGGCGAGTGACCGCGGCTCCTTCCTAGATCTGGAGCATCTCCACCGTTTGACGGGGACCGCCGTTGCCCCAATTCACATCGACCACGACATCGGTCACTCCGACCTCCTTGAGTTCGGCAAGCCGTCCCGCCACCGCTGGGGTGGGCCCGGCGACCCGCATCACGATCCGGGCAGGGGCGACACGGCCGGCTCTCGCGGACTCGGCGGCGATGGCGGCGACCCCGGCACCGAGGACCTCGAGATCGATCTCGTCGACCTGTTGCAAGGCCACCCAACCGTCGCCGATCCGGCCGGCACGACGGACCGCCGCCGGTGTCATCCCGCCAATCAGGATCGGCACCTCGTGCGCAGGAGTCGGGTAGGAGAGCACCCCCTCGGGTATCCGATAGTGCCGGTACTCCTTGGGGCGCGGCTCACCGGTCCAGCAGTCGCGCATGATCTCGATCCACTCGTCGAGCCGCTCCCCGCGGGTCTGGAACGAGGTGCCCAACGCGTCGAACTCCTCGGCGAGCCAACCCGCCCCGGCTCCAACCACCACCCTGCCGTCGCTCAGTGCGTCCAGGCTCGCCAGCTGTTTGGCCAGGATCACCGGGTTGCGCAGCGGCACTATCAAGACGGCAACCCCGATCTCGACCCGTTCGGTGACCGCGGCGCACATCGCCATGGCGATCAGAGGGTCGTGCCAGGGATCCTCTGGGTCCCAGGTCATCTTCCCATCGGGAGCGTACGGGTAGGGCGAGGACTGGTCACGCAGCATGACCACGTGATCGCTGACCCACACCGAGTCGAAGCCGGCCTCCTCGGCGAGTCGAGCCGACTCCAGCAGGGGCACCTGGCGGGCGAGAGGCCCCGAGCTGGGCAACTTGGCCCCGATTCGGAGAGCCGGGCTCATCAGGTCAACCATCCCCCGTCGACGACGAGAACGTGGCCGGTCACATACGAGGCGTCCTCCGAGGAGAGGAAGTCGACGGCGGCGGCCACGTCGCCCGGTGTTCCGAGACGTCCCAGCGGGATCAGATTCTCCGCCTGACCGGCAAGGGCCGCCGGGTCGGGGATCAGCGATCGCATGAAGTCGGTCTCCACTGTGCCCGGTGCGACCGCATTGACCCGGATCCCGAAGGCGGACAGCTCCCGCGCTGCCGAGACGGTGAGCATGCGCATCGCGGCCTTGGAGGCATCGTAGGCCACCATTGGGTTGCTAGACGCGGTGAAGGCCGACGTGGAGGCGATGTTGACGATCGACCCGCGGCGGCGCGGGATCATGACCCGGGCTGCCGCCTGGAGGACGAAGAAGGCGCCACGGAAGTTGACGGCTATCAGCTCGTCGAAACGCTCCGGGGTCACGTCGACCAGCGGCATCGACCATCCCACTCCGGCATTGTTGACCACTGTGTGCAGGGGCGCGGTCTCATCGGCTTCGCCGATGACCGCGCCGATGTTCTCGACCCGGCGCACGTCCAGTTCCAGCGCATGCACCGAGAGGCCCTGAGCGCCCAACTCGTCGACGACACTGGTGGCCTCGGCCACATCGGAGTCGGTGAGGAAGACGACGTCGCCGCGGCGGGCCAGCCGCTCGACGATGCCTCGGCCGATGCCCCTGGCGCCCCCGGTGACGAGGGCGCCAGTCACATCGTTGCCCGCTTCCGCCATCGGGCGTCAGCGAACCGGTCGGGTCAGCTGCACGGAGGCAGACCCTCGGTGGGGCCGACGATGTCGGTGTAGAGGTTGTCCAGTGTGCCGTTCGAGATGTAGTAGGACAGCCATCCGTTGATGTAATTGAGCCACAACACGTCTCCCCGGGGCAGCGCCCATGCGCCGTACTCCTGAGCGAAGGGGTCGTCCGGGTTGAGGATCGAAGTGCCCTCGTTCTCGGCGACGAACGGGATCGCCTGGTACTCCTCGACGACGATGGCTGCGGCGCGACCCGCGGCCACCTCGAGGAAGGCGGGCGCCTGCTCCAGCTCGACCAACTCGGCCTCGGGGAACATGGTGCTGACCAGGTTGGCCGCCGTCGACCCGATCAGTGCGGTGATGGCCACGTCGGGGCTGTTGAGGTCGTCGAGGGAGGTGATCCCCGCCCCGTCGTTGACCACGACCACCTGGCGGTAGGGGACGTAGGGACAGCTGAACC
>JBBDML010000010.1:0-5572 GCA_040878345.1 Acidimicrobiia bacterium
GGGTCGGTGGCACTGCCGGAGAAGGTGACTTGTTGGCTGACCGACCACAACGTCCCGGCGCTGGGGGTGTTGATCACCGGGGCCGGTGGGTCATTTGAGACACTGATCTGGACGGCGTCGATGTCGTACTCACCACCGGGGTCGGTCACCCGCAGCCGGGCGGTGTGGTTTCCCGGCGAGTAGGTCCGCTGGGCCGTCGAGCCGGTGCCATCGTCGAACTGCCCGTCGTTGTCGAGGTCCCAGGCGTAGGTGAGGGTCTCGTTGTCTGGGTCGCTGGAACCGCTCCCATCGAAGTCGACGAGGAGCGGGGCGTCCCCCGAGGTCGGGTCGGCGTCGATGTCGGCCTGGGGAGGCCGGTAGCGGAAGCGGCCCAATTCGCCTCGCAGGAAGCTGACGTAGTACATGCTCCCGTCGGGGCCCATCTCCAGGTCGACAGGGCTGATGCCGGGCGTTCCCGGCCCAGTCGACGGCTGGTAGTGGAACACCTCGACCGTCGAGGGGTCGGGGCTGCCACCCGAGGGGAACATCACCCAGACACAATGCCGGCTGTAGTCGGCCCCGAACAGGGCCCCGTCGTAGATGTTGGGGAAGGGACCTGAGGTGTAGAAGGCGAGACCGGTGATCGAGGAGCTGGTCTGGGAGGTGGGCCCGGGAACCGCCGGGGGGCAATCGTCGTCGCCGGAGATGTCCTCGTTGTGCCGGTAGGCGAACAGCGAGGCGGTGACAGCGCCGGGGCCTTCGTCGTAGAGGTCCTCGCAGATGGTGAAGTCGTTGTTGTCGTAGAGGCTGAACGGGGCGGACACTCCGTCCCCTCCCTCGTAACAGGGCCACCCGTAGTTCAGCACCTCCCCGGTGGGGTCGTCATGGAGGTTGACCTCCTCCCAGGTCCCCGAGCCGACGTCACCGATGTAGAGGTCGTCGCTGCCCGGCTTGAAGGTGAACCGGAAGGGGTTGCGCAGCCCGTAGGCGATGATCCGCTTCCCGTTGGCATCGGGATGGCTCGACCCCGGGTTGCCGCTGGCCGCGGCGCCGGTGGTGGGGTTGACCCGGATGATGGTCCCGCTCAATCCCACCGGATCGCCACCGGTCCGCAGATCCTGTGAGCGGAGGGCGCCACCTTCGGCGGTGGGCGGGCTCATCAGGCCCCCGGCGCCTCCGGGTGGGTCTCCGCAGGGGTTCCTCGGGGTGATCGGATTCGTCGAGTTGGGCAGGGTCCCCCCCCATTGGCCGTAGTCGATGCGATTGAAGTCCGCCCCGTCGCCCCCGCTCACATAGAGCATCCCATCGGGGCCGAACTCGACGTCGCCGATCGAGTGGCTGGGGAACTGCTGGCACCAGTCGTTGATCAACACCTTCTCATCGTCGGCGCCGGTCCATGCCGTCCCTGCAGGATTCGAGGTGAGCCGGGAGAGACGGGCCGAGACCACGCAACCGTCTTCGAGCGCCCCCGGAGGGTTGGTGCATGCATCTGGCCCTTCCCACACCCTGGTGGGCCCACCCGGGGTGAAGAGTGGTGTCCCATATGCGTAGAGCACGTAGACGTAGGGCTGTTGGGGGAACTGGGGATGGATGGCGAGACCAAGCAGCCCCCGGTCCCAGTAGTGATGGACCCGGCTCCTCAGGTCGGCGAACACCGACAGCGGGGCGTCGATCGAGGTAGCCGTTTTGACCAGACCGTCGATCTCGGTGATGAACACCCGACCGTTGGGGGCGAACTCGACGTTGGTGGGAAAGGCAAGCCCGGTGTAGACCAAGTCGGGTTGGGCGAATCCCGAGGGGACGGCGTCGACGGCCAATGCTCCGAAACCGGCGACCATGGCGACGGCCAGTGTCGCTGTGACCACTCTCCGTGGTCGCCTCCCTAAAATGCCCAACAACGCCTCCCTCGAATCCCCGGCTCTTGAGATTAGCCCACCGCCACTCGGAGTGAAGTCGGATCTTTCCTCGTCTTATGGCGAGCTTGCCATACGATGGTGGGGGCCCGGCTCCGACATGAACAGAATCCTCCCCCGCACCTGCCTGATCGTGGTCTTGACCTCCCTGCTCACCCTGGGTGGGGTGGCGTCGGCGGCGGAGGGCCATGAGGCGGGAAACAGGACCTTGGAGTATGCCTCGGATCATGTGTTGATCCAGGTCGAGGACAGCGCCGCGGCCCGGGGGCTCGGAGTGGCCCGGGACTCCCTGGGGCACGGTTGGTACCGTGTGGCGGTCCCCACCGATGTCGACGCCCGGGAGTGGGCGGCGGAACTGGCGGGGCAGCCAGGGGTGGAGAGCGCCGAGGTCGACCTCGTCTTTCGCGCATTGGCCACCCCACCCTTCACACCCAATGACCCTTTGTACGTGGGCGGCGCCGGCAATGCCAACGCCCAGTGGCACCTCCATGTGATCGACCTCCTGGCGGCGTGGCAGACCACAGTCGGGAATGGGGCCAGGGTGGCGGTCCTCGACAGTGGGATCAGTCCGGGCCCGGACGGCTTTTGCGGTGGCGGGTTCGTCGCCGAGTACAACGCTGTCACCGACGTCGGAGGCCCGGGGTCGGCACCCGACGACAACGGGCATGGCACCCATGTTGCCGGGTCGATCGGCCAATGCAGCGGCAACGCGCTTGGTGGGGCGGGGGTGGCGACCGACGGCCGGATCATGCCGGTGGATGTGTTCTCCGGTGACGTCGCCTTTGCCAGCCACATCGTTCGTGGCATCGACCATGCGATCGCCAACGGTGCGGATGCGATCAACCTGTCGCTGGGGATTCAGGGAGGCTCCAGTGACATCATCAATGCCGCCATCGAGCGGGCCCTGGCCGCCGACATCGTGGTGGTGGCGGCGGCCGGGAACGATCCTGGCCCGGTCTTCTTCCCCGCGAGTCATCCTGGGGTGATTGGCGTGGGCGCCACCACCATCTCCAACGGGGTTGCCTCCTACTCGTCCGGTGGGGTGGGTCTCGATGTGGTGGCTCCAGGTGGGTCCTCCAGCGCTCCGATCTGGCAGGAGATCGAGGAGGGTTATGCCGGCTCCACCGGTACATCCATGGCCGCCGCCCATGTCAGCGGGGTGGTGGCCCTCCTCCGCGCCCGGTATCCCCTGGCCAGCGGGGCGCAGGTGCGCAATGCGCTGACATGCACCACCAACGACCTGGGGGCTGCGGGATGGGACAGCGCCTCCGGGTTCGGCCTGGTCCAAGCGGGGGCCGCAGTGTCCGAGCTCGGAGCCATGGTCGGCACGGGAGCGCTCTCGTGCAGCAGTCAGGTCGCCGGAGGCTCGAAGGTGGCGGCAGTCGGGATGTCAACAGGATTCTGGCGCCTGTTCCACGGCCCATCCCAGATCGGGTCCTACTTCTATGGCAACCCCGGCGATCTGCCGTTCATGGGGGACTGGGACTGTGACGGTGTCGACACTCCCGGGCTGTACCGCCAGTCGGACGGGTTCGTCTACCTCCGGAACTCCAACACTCAAGGGGTTGCCGACATCAAGTTCTTCTTCGGCAATCCCGGGGACGTCCCGTTGGCCGGCGACTTCGACGGCGACGGCTGTGACACGGTCTCGATCTACCGGCCCTCCGAGGCCCGGTTCTACATCATCGACGAGCTGGGCTCGAACGGCGGCGGCCTCGGTGCCGCTGCCTACTCATTCCTGTTCGGCAATCTCGGTGATGTCGCCTTCGTGGGAGACTGGAATGGTGATGGGATCGACACACCCGGCCTGCGCCGGCCATCGGACGGCTTCGTCTACCTGCGCAATACCAACACCCAGGGTGTCGCCAACCTGAGCTTCTTCTACGGGAACCCCGGTGATGTGGTCTTTTCCGGTGATTGGGATGCCGATGGGAGAGACTCGATTGGCCTGTACCGACCGTCGAACGGGGTGGTCTATCTCCGCGATGCCCTGAGCACCGGGGTCGCCAATCTCGCCTTCCCGGTGGGGAGTGGGATGCTGCCGGCGGCCGGGGACTTGTGATGAGACGGGCTTTGACGCCCATGCTCACCGCTGTCGTGGTGGTCGGCCTTGCCTTGCCTGCTCTGGGCGCCGACACCCCCGGGGCGGTCGACGGGAGCGACGGGCAGTGGACACTTCGCGCCGGGAACGGGAACTCCACCACCATCGGTTACGGGAACCCCGGCGATAGCCCCTTCATTGGGGACTGGGACTGTGACGAGGTCGACACCCCAGGGCTCTATCGCCAGTCGGACGGATTCGTCTATCTCCGTGACTCGAACTCCACCGGTGTGGCCGACATCACATTCTTCTTCGGAAACCCAGTTGATGTGCCCATCGTCGGCGACTTCGACGGCGACGGCTGTGACACGGTGTCGATCTACCGGCCCTCCGAGGCCCGCTTCTACATCATCAACGAGCTGGGTCAGGATGGCGGCGGGTTGGGGGCCGCCGACTTCTCGTTCATCTTCGGAAACCCGGGTGATGTCCCCTTCGTGGGTGACTGGAACGGGGATTTCACCGACACCCCAGGGCTGCGCCGTCCCTCGGATGGCTTCGTCTATCTGCGGAACACCAACTCGACCGGGGTGGCCAACTTCTCCTTCTTCTATGGCAACCCCGGTGACGTCCCCTTCGCCGGCGACTGGAACGACGATGGGGTTGACACCGTCGGGCTCTACCGCCCGTCAAACCGGACTTTCTATCTGCGGAACTCCAACTCGACCGGCGTAGCGAACACCAGCTTCGCCATGGGTGATCCCGGGTCGCGCCCGGTGGCAGGGGATTTCGGTCTCAATCTGCCACCGCCACCGCCACCGCTCAGGCTCCAGACGGTGATCTCCGGTCTCGACAGGCCTGTGTTCGTCGCCGCGCCGCCGGGGGACGGCCGCCTCTTCGTCGTCGAGCAGACCGGTGACATCGAGATCGTCGAAGACGGGGTAAAACGATCCACTCCTTTCCTCGACCTGGCTGTCACCTTCGACTCGGAGAAGGGGCTGTTGGGCCTGGCCTTTCATCCCGATTACACCGACAACGGCAAGTTCTACGTCAACTACACCATCGGGTCGGTGAGCCGGATCTCCGAGTTCACCGTCTCAGGCGACCCCGACCTCGCCAACTCCGGCTCGGAGCGCGTGCTCCTTCAGGTCACCCAGCCCTTCACCAACCACAACGGTGGGATGCTGGCATTCGATGCCCAGGGCTATCTCCTCATCGCCCTCGGCGACGGCGGCGGTGGCGGAGACCCTGGGAACCGGGCCCAGAACGTCAACAATCTCCTGGGCAAGATCCTGAGGATCGATGTCGACAACACCTCTTCCGGAAAGCAGTACGCCATTCCCGCCGGGAACCCCTACCAGAACGGGGGAGGGGCGCCCGAGGTCTATGTCCGGGGGGTCCGCAATCCCTGGCGGATCGCCTTCGACGCCGGCAATCTCTATGTGGCCGATGTCGGCCAGGATGTCCGCGAGGAAGTCACCGTGGTCCGATCGGGGATCTTGGCCGGGGCTAATCTGGGGTGGCGGGTCTGGGAGGGCACCCGTTGCTACACCGGGCCGTGCAGTGTCGCCGGCTTCGTGTTCCCCCAGATCGAGTACTCACATCCGAGTGGGTGCTCGGTGACCGGCGGGTTGGTCTACCG
>JBBDML010000010.1:5672-29374 GCA_040878345.1 Acidimicrobiia bacterium
GCTCCATGCCCAGCCCGGTGAGCTGTGACAGCGGATAGGCCCACCCGGTGTGTCGACGAAGGCGATCCAGGTCATAGATCGGCCTGGCCATCACCCGTCTCCGCCACTCTCGAATCGCCCCGCGGTTGCTGACGAGCCACCGGTAAGACCTGGCCTTGGCCGCCAGGAAGCGGGGGCCCCGGATCAAGCTGAGGGCCCAGATCATCAGCTCGGTGGCCAGGATCGCCGGAGACACCGCCAACAGCCGGCCCCATCGCAGATGGCTGAGGAGCAGCGCCCATCGGTTCCTCTCGAGTAGGTGGAGCTTCTCGGGGTACATGGTGAGGTGGTAATCGTGTTCTACGACAGACCTGGGGTCACAGATGATCGCCTTGCCCGAGAGGAGAAGGTCCCACGAGAGGGCAACGTCCTCGTGGTAGAGGAACCCGGTCTGGTCCCATCCATCGAGGCCGCGCAAGGTCTCGGTGCGGATCACGAAGGCGGCGCCATGGAGGCCGCCCACCTCATGAGCCGCGGCGCCGGCCGAGTCGACTGGTTGGCCGAGTAGGCGATTGAACCCCAACCCGCTGAAGTGCAAGAGCTGTCCTGCGGAGTTGATGCGCCCGTCGACCTGTCTCAGTATCAGAGGGCAGGCGGCGGCCACAGAGGCATCGGCCTCGAGGCGATCGACCAGCGGCGAGAGCCACCCGGCCCGTGGAGTGACATCTGGGTTGAGGATCGCCAGGAAACGTGTGCGCACCTCACCCAGCACCAGATTGACCCCGCCGGCCAGGCCGAGGTTGTCCTCTGACATGCGGAGCTCCACCCGATGGTCGACGGCGGCAGCCCGCCGGGCGGGCTGATGGCTCTCGTCACCGGAGGCGTTGTCGACGACGATCACGCGGGCGAGAAGCTGTCGATCCGCCAGGAGCCCCTCGAGGCAGGACTGGAGGTGGTCACCACTGCGAAAGTTGATCACCACTGCGGTGACGGTGGGTTCAGGCACGCCGGGCAGCGAGTCGACCCGAGAAGATGGAGAGGAAGAGCCCGGCGCTCATCAGCTGGAGGCCGAAGACGAACAATGAGGCGCTGAGCACCAGTTGGCCCGTCTCGAAGAAGTCACCGGCACCGGCCGACACCCACGAGAAGACCAGGGAGCCCAGCCAGAGCGCACCGATCAGGGCGAGGACGATCCCCACTGCCGCCGCACCGAGTCGGACAGAGCGTTTGGCCAGTGCCAGCAGCCACCGTCTCGGGGGAACCCCGGTCTCGACCCGATAGAGCATCGCCGCCACCCCGAACACCACGAGTTGGAAACCACCGAGAATCCCGAGAGTTGCCAGGACGAAGCTGTTGATGGACAGTCCGATGGTCCCGACGAAGAGCGGGCCACCCGAGAGGAGGATGGCGCCGGCAATCCCCAGGGCCATGATGACCAGGCCCGGTGTGACAAAAGTCACGGCTGGAGAGTAGAGGAGGGCGATCCCGGCCGCCCTGATCAGGATGGCCAGCCCGTCCTTGACCGGGTGGAGCTTCTTGGCGCCCACCCGTTCTCGATACTCGATGCCGAAGACCCCCAGGCTGAGCCCCCGTTGTCTCGCCTTGATACCGATCTCGACCTCGACGTCGAAGCCCGCCGACTCGATCTTGAGGTCTTCGAAGATCTCACGCCGCATCCCATAGAGGCCACTCATGATGTCGTTGCCCTCGATCTGGTGGAAAGAGCCGATGAGCCGGTTGAAGACCCGGTTTCCGATCCGGTTGAGCGGTGGGATGCTCGAGGAGTCGAGGGATCGCTCCCCGCGGACGATGTCGTATTGAGCCAGCATCTCGACCAGTCGTGGAATCGCCGCCGCCGGGTAGGTGGCGTCGGCGTCCATGAAGACCACCAGAGCACCCTCGGATTCTGCGACACCTCTCGCCATCGCGGTCCCCTTGCCCTGATTGGTGGGTTGTCGAATGACCTTGGCACCGTGGGCTGTGGCGACCTGGGGGGTCGAGTCGGTCGACCCGTCGTCGACGACGATCACCTCGACGGCCGGGCCGGCGTTTCTAGCCAGGTCTTCGAGGACGACGGGGAGGGCCTCCTCCTCGTTGTAGGCAGGAAGGATCACCGAGACCGACGGTGTCGATGGATCAGTAGGCGCCGGCGACGGCTCGGTGCTGGGACCCGCCCATCTGGTAGGTGATGTCGGCGACTCCTGTGCTGAGGGCGTTTCGGAGGTAGACGGTCCCGTTGGATGGTCGATAGAGCCCGATGGAGTCGGTGTCGTCCCCGTTCCAGTCTCCGGCGAAGACGACGTCTCCCGGGTTCCCATAGAAGAAGCTGATGTCTGCGTTCCCTTGGGTGTTGGTGTTGCGGAGATACACGAAGCCGTTGGACGAACGTCGGAGCCCAGGGGTGTCGGTCCCATCACCATTCCAGTCTCCCACGATCGGGACGTCGCCCGGGTTTCCGAACAGGTAGGAGTAGTCCGCGGCACCCAGTCCCTTGTCTGCGGACCCCAGCTCGTTGATGATGTAGAACCTGGCCTCGGAGGGCCGATAGATCGAGACCGTGTCACACCCATCACCGTCGAAGTCGCCGGCGACGGGGGTGTCTCCGGGGTTCCCGAAGAAGAAGCTGATGTCGGCGATCCCTTGAGTGTTCGAGTTCCTCAGGTATACGAAGCCGTCAGATTGGCGGTAGAGACCGGGTGTGTCGGTGCCGTCACAATTCCAGTCGCCGAAGAACGCCTTATCTCCAGGGTTGCCGAAGAAGATGGTGGACAGGGCGCCGTTGGCTCCCCGGTAGGACCATTGACCTGTCCCCGGGTTGTGGAGGACAACCTTGTCGGCGCCAGGCGGGATGAAACCATCGACCGAATGCACCCACTGGGCCCTGAGGGAGAGCTCACTTGCGAACTGCAGCGAGCTGAAGGTCTTAGTGGCCGGTGAGCCGCTGATGGTCCCCTGGACCTCGATCGCAGTGGGCCGGCCCGAGTCATATCGGTCGACGATGTTGACCCAGGTCACCTGGCTGAAACCGAGAGAGCCAGCGAACGAGGCATAGGAGAACCCCTTGGTCCACGAGGTCGCCCCAGGGTCGTCAACCGATCGCAAGTAGGGGTAAGGGTTGCCACCCCACTTCTCTTCGTTGTTCTCGGTGTTGTCGCCTGTGGAGGAGAAGTAGTAGGCCTCGAGAGCCCGGGAAGGGCCGTGCTTGGAGTGCCACAGCGCCGATCCGGCGGTTGCGTCTACTGCGGCCTTCCAATTGGCACCCCCCAATCCCGCCTCGGTCAGATTGCTCGAGGTGTGCCATCCCAGGTAGGCCTGATCCTGGGTCGTGGAGAAGAGATGGCACCCACACGCAGGGTTGGGGCCGAACCTGAACACGTAGGCCTTGTAGAGGGCGTAGGTGCGTGCCGCGATCGCCTGTGCCTGGAGTGCTTCGGGCTCCCAGTTGGAGGGCACCTCGCCCAACCCGTATAGATACGTCTCGAGAGGGACCTCGACCACCACATGAAAGCCCGTTGGCGGAGTGAGCGGGTTGAAGTCCGGATCGTTGGGTTTGAAGACAACCCGGCCCCTGGCGTAGGTGCGGGCGGAGGCGAGGAATTTGACTCCGGTGCTGGGCTGGCCGCCCCAGGTGATCTCACCGGTGCATGGCTGGCCGCTAACCATCACGACATCACCATTGAGGAGCTTGCATTGTCCAGATCCGACGAACTGGAGGGTCCAGGTCTCGCCCGGAGCCGCGGTGTGACATTGGCCGGCCTGGCACACGGTGAGGTCGCCTTCGATGGCCCTGAAGGCGGTAGAGGTCAGGTTCTGACCGATGCCGATATGAAGCGGTTCGGCCTGGTCGACGAACTCGTCGCCGACCTCCCCGAACTGAGCCCCGGTGTAGAAGTGGGTGAGGATCTGCTCGGCGCTCTTGTCGTCCTGAGCCATCTTCTGGGCGCCCCACTGCGACATCCCGATCCCATGACCCCAGCCACCACCATTGACGACGACATCGGCGGCTAGTGCCGGCAGGGCTCCCGTCGCCACCAGGGCAAGGGTGACGATCAGGTGAGTGGTGAATCGTGATCTCATCGAGTCGGGGTGGCTTCAGACTGATTCGGCAGTCCGAGACCCTCTCTTGAGGATCGCCTCTGGTAGGGGACCGAGCCCATTGTGGCACCGAAGTAGCGATGGCGAAACCGTTGCGTCATCATCACCGACCGTGCCGGTCGATCTCGATTCAATTGCCGATCCCAGGTTCATCCTCCTTGGATGGGCCGCGGGGCTGGCAGTGGTGGCCGGTGGGGTGGCGCTGGCTCGAATCGTCGGCCCTGGGTTCACCTGGCTCGCTGCCGGGATCGCCGGCGCACTGGGGTTGGCCGGATGGGCTGTGAAGGACGCGATCTGGTCGCGAGCCGCCATTCTCCTGGTGATTCTCGCCGTGGTCTGGGCCCGTTCTCGCCCACTCTCCGGGGGGCTCCTGCTGGGGGCCTCGGTGCTCTATCTCGTCGACGCTGCCGGTATCGGCGGCTGGGTGCTCGCCGTCACCGCCGCTTCGGCCCTAGGGGGCGTGACCGGGGAGATGGCGTTGGGGCACTGGTACCTGATCGACCCCCGACTGCCTCGTTGGGCACTTCGGGCTCTGGCCGTCGTTGGGATCCTCGGTCTCCTCGCCGACGGGTTGACACTGGTCGGTGTCGGTGATTTGACCAGGTCGGGACCGGTCATCGCCTTCTTCGCGCTGCTGGTGACATCGGTGGTCCTGATGGCCGCCGTGCTCGGCGCTTTGCGATATCCCGCCTACTCAGGGGTCATGGCAGCCACCGGACTGTCCTATCTTGCGGTTCTCACCAGCTTGGGCGCGGTCTTCCTGGGACGAGCCCTGGTGGCGGGGATCGGCCCTTTCGCCAACTGAACGGAGCGAGTAATGGAAGTCACCACAGCGGCCGCCGGAGTCGAGCTCGCCGATACCACCCTGGTCATCGGTGTCATGGAGGGTCTCCAGCCGGCCCCGGGCTCGGTGGCCGAGTTCGGGAGCGTCGACCTGGCCCTTTTGGAGGCGGCAGGGTTCGAGGGGAAGAGCACCCAGAGCCTCACGGTCCCTCATCAAACTGCCAAGGCAGCCCTCCTGATCGGCCTTGGAGACGAGGTGAGCTTCGAGCGGGTTCGTGCCGCATCGGGGAATGCCGTTCGAGCCGCCAAGACGGACACATTGGTCACCCTGCTTGGGTCGATCGGAATCGAGCAGGCGACCCGCGCCGTCGTCGAAGGGAGCCTCCTCGGCGGGTTCGAGTTTCGGCCCTACAAGTCGAATGACGAAAAGATGAAGGTGCGGGCGGTGGTGGTGATCGACGGGGATCCCGACCAGCTGGCGAGGGCGATCACCATCTCCGAGGCCACGAATTTGGCCAGGACCTGGGTCAACACGCCGGCGAAAGACCTGTCCCCCGAGATATTCGCGGGGCTCATCGGCGAAGCCGTCACCGATGCCGGCCTCGAGTTCGAGGTATGGGACCGGAATCGGATAGAGGAGGAGAAGCTGGGAGCGGTCCTCGGGGTTGCCGCCGGCTCCGATCGCGACCCCCGGGTGGTCACCGTGAAATATCGGCCGGAGGGTGCGAGCGCCCATCTCGCATTGGTTGGCAAGGGAATCACCTTCGACTCTGGTGGCCTGTCGTTGAAGCCGGCGGCTTCCATGGAAGAGATGAAGGTCGACATGGCAGGAGCCGCAGCCGTGGTTGCGGCCGCCATCGCATTGGCCAAGTTGGGGGCCATCATCGACATCACCTGCATAGCCCCCCTCACCGACAACGCCGTGGGTGGGGACGCCACCAGGCCCGGCGATGTGCTCAGGCCCCTGGAGGGGCCAACCATCGAGGTGCTCAACACCGATGCCGAGGGGAGGTTGATCCTGGCGGATGGCCTTGCGTTGGCCCGACGACACGAGCCCGATCTGATCGTCGACATCGCCACCCTCACCGGAGCCATGCGGGTGGCACTCGGGGACAAGATCGCAGGGGTCTTCGGGTCAGATCACGAGACGGCCGCCAGGATCCTGGAGGCAGCATCCCGCGCCGGTGAGAGCTTCTGGGAGATGCCCCTGCACAGGGAATACCGCAAGATGCTCGACTCCACCGTGGCCGACATCAAGAACGTCACCTCGAGCCGATATGGCGGTGCCATCGCCGCGGCGCTGTTCCTGGCCGAGTATGCCGGGGAGACGGCCTGGGCGCACCTCGACATCGCCGGCCCCGCGGTGAGCCGGGAGAACTCGGGTGATCAGGTCAAGGGAGCTTCAGGAGTCGGCGTCCGCACCCTCGTCGAGTTGGGGTTGACCATGTCTCGAGAGTCCTGAGAGTCGCGTCGAGTCCCTAGCATCGTCGCCTGTGCGCACCAGATTCGTTGTCTCGGTTGCTATCACCGACCTGCTCTCCCTGGCTGTGGCCGTGGTGGGTGCATCGTTGCTGGTCTTCGACCGGACGTTCCCTTGGGATGCGCATACTCCGGGGCCGGTGTGGCCACTCCTGGGATTCATCACGCTGTCGATGATCGCGATGTCGTTTCTCACCGAGCAGATGGGTGGGCCAGGGGTGCCCCGTCCCACCTACGGGCGGATGACGGCGATCATGGGCGGCACCTGGCTCCTCACCGCGGCCCTCCTCGTGGTGTTTCGGGACGTCTACTACTCCAGGGCCCTGTTCCTGCTCACCCTCCTCATCTGGCTGGCCCCGGCGACGATTCACCGGGTGATCCGCAGGAGGAAGCCATGGACCGAGCGGATGGGTGTCATCACTCGGGAGAAACAGTTGGCTGACCAACTCGGGGACATGGATCACGCTGAGGTGGTCTGGGTCCTCACCCCCGACTTCGATGGTCCCATGGAGCTACCCGACCGGAGCACGACGATCGCGGTGGACCTCGGGGGCGTCCTGTCGGAGCGAGTCGCCCAGTACGTCTCGTCGTGCGACATCGCCGGTTACAACATCCGGCCCTTCTCGTCGATCTACGAGGAGCACACCGGGCGCGTGCCGTTGGTCCACCTCGCCGAAGGGTGGGAGATATCCGCCCCGCTGCTGCAGGTTGCTCGCTGGCTCCCCGGGAAGCGGGCACTTGACCTGGTCCTCACCACGTTGACCAGCGTCCTCTGGGTCCCGATCGGCCTGATGGTTGCTGCATATGTCAAGGTCTCAGACCCTGGCTATGCCATCTTCAAACAGGAGCGGGTCGGTCTGAACGGCCAGGTGTTCACCATGTACAAGTTCAGGACCATGTACCTCGATGCCGAGGAGGAAGGCCCGCAGTTCGCAAGTGAGGACGACCCTCGCCTGATCGAGGGCGGGTCATTTCTTCGCAAGTCCCGGCTCGATGAGATTCCTCAGCTGTGGAACGTGCTCAAGGGCGACATGACCCTGGTCGGGCCCCGGGCGGAGCAGGTCCCATTCGTCGAGCGGTTTCGCCGGGTGATCCCGTTCTACGACCACCGGCACCTGGTGAGACCTGGGATCACCGGATGGGCTCAGGTCAACTACGGGTATGCCGATGACCAGGCTGACACAGTGGAGAAGCTGACCTACGACCTCTACTACGTGAAGCACATGTCACCGATACTCGACCTTCGCATCTTCTGGAAGAGTGTTTGGACGGTGCTCACCGGCGCCGGCGCCCGATGAGTGTCCCTGCCCTCGATACACACAAGCGGGGCTTCCGCGCCCCTGGCACCAGCTTCATGGTGGGTGGGAGCCTGCTCGGCGCCGTCGGGGCCTACCTCTTCCAGTGGTATGGAGCGCGTTCGCTCGACCCGGTGACCCTGGCACCCATAAGTGCTCTGTGGACCCTGTTCTTCATCCTGATCACGATTCTGCTGGTCCCTGTCGAGCAGTACGTGACACGCGAAGTCGCCAACGGCCGGAAGGCACTGCCCCACGACCTGCGCCCGGCGGCTGTCATGGGGGCCATCGGTTCGGTGATCGGCGTCGCCTACGTGTGGTCGAACCTAGACCAGTTGTTTGCCGGCAACCCCCAGTATCTGGCTCAGGTCGTCCTCTTGGTGGTCGGTTACGGGTTGTTGTTCTTCGGAAAAGGAGTCCTTGCCGGCTCGAGACGGTTCGCCGGGGTCGGGTGGATCATGTCCTTGGAGACACTCGTCCGACTGCTGGCCGGGGTCGTCTTTCTCTCCCTCGTCCTCGATGCCACCTCGATGGGATGGGCCATGGTCGTCGGCGGTTTCTCGGTGCTCTCTCTGAGGTGGTGGCGACATGACAAAGGCGATGTCAAAGCACCGGCGTCACCCGCTAGGGGATTCCTCCTCGGCTACGTGGGCGGCAGCTCCTCTTCCCAGATCCTCCTGGCCGGCGCCCCGCTCGCGGTCGACGCATTGGGGGGCTCACCCGCCTTGGTCTCGATCATGTTCATCACCTTCACCCTGTTCCGGGCCCCTCTCACCTTGATCTACTCGCTACAGGGCCGGGTCCTGCCTTACCTGGTCGGGTTGGTCCACGCCGATGATCGACCACGTCTGGCTCGCATCGCCAGGAACGTCGTGGTCGGCGGGGCCGGGCTCGCGGTGCTCGGCGGTTTGGTGGGGTGGCTGGTCGGTCCGGCAGTGGTCTCTCTTCTCTATGGGGGTCGATATCAACCCGCGACCATCGTGGCCACCCTTGCCGCCGCCGGTGTGATGGCGGCAGCCGCGGCCCAGATCGCCTCACAGGTGCTGGTTGCCGAGGGCCGGACCAAGTTGTTGGGGCTGGCCTGGTTCGGGGGGCTGGTGGCGGCGGTGATCGTCACCCTCATCATCGGCGGGGCCCCCGATGTCAGGGTGTCGATCGGGTTCGTCGTGGGCGAGTTCGTTGCGCTGGGGCTGATGGCGCTGTTGGCGGTCCGGCGTTAGGCGGGTCGGAGCGGCGCTGAAAGGCGCCTGTGCTCGGCGGCGAGACTTGGCGGGAAGCGCCAACGCAATTCGATCGGTACCTCCGGGAACCGGTCGACCACGGTCAGTCCGCCGTCCCGAACCTGGACCAGGCCTGCCTTGAGGAGGAGGGGTAGATGTCTGGGTAACCGCACATCCTCCCCCTTGGCGGCGGCGCGCACCAGACGGAGCAGCTCGGCCACTGCGCCCGGCCCTATGGCGGCTACCCAGAACCTTCTCACATAGGGGTCCGACGGCATGTGCTGGCCGGTCCCTTCGATGGATGTGACAGGGACCGTGGGTCGGACCATGACGGTCGGTCTGAGCGGAGCGCCCGCGTGCCCTGCGGCGGATGTAGTTGGAGGACGACTCTGGCCGCTTGCGGGCGCTTCCGCTCTCATCCACCAAGATCTACAAGAGATTGTCAGTGATCGTCAAGTACCGATAAGCGAAGTCGCGAAACAAATCCTCCGGCGGTCAGGGGCCCATCTGGCCGACGAATACCGTGATGGTCGCCGAAGTGTCGAGTGATGCCCCGGCGGGCGGGTTGGTGGAGACGACGTGGTCCACCTGAGCCGGGTCGTTGACCTTGATCTTCTGCTGGAAGAGGTTGATCTTCAACCCGGTGCTCAACTCGAACTCCGAGATCAGCGTCACGGACTCGTCGAAGGTGAGGCCGACCAGGTTGGGCAGAGACCCCGTAGGTGTCTCCCCGGTAGAGACACGAATCGTCACCAAGCTTCCCTGACTCACCGAGGTGCCGGGCTCGAGCGATTGGCTTACGACGGTCCCGACCGGGTCGAGGGAGGGGATCTCGACGACCTCCACTCGGAGACGGGCGGTGCGGAGAACGGTTTCGGCGTCGGCCTGGACCAACCCGACCACCACCGGGACGATGGTCGGTGGCGGCACCTGGTAGTCCTTGATGTTGGCCGGGTCGGCAGGGAACTGGCTCACAGGTAGCCCCTCCATCACCATCGACATGAACTCGGCCCAGATCGGGGCGGGGACCGATCCACCGAACACCTGGCTATAGGTCTGCCCGTTGATCGTCACATTCCGCAAGGGTATTTGCTCGGCCTCGTAGCCGACCCACACGGCAGTCGAGTACTCAGGCGTGAACCCGACGTACCAGGCATCCAAGTAGCTCTGATGGGTCCCGGTCTTTCCGCCTTGGGGCCGGCCGATGTCGGCTCTCGTGCCGGTGCCCACCGTCGGGACCTTCTCGAGGGCCTTGCGGGCGGCGGCGAAGATGGCGGGGTCGGCGACCTGGCTGATCTCGGGGCTGTGCACATAGACCACGGCACCGGTGTGATCGACGACCCGGTCGATCACGTAGTCGTCGGCATGCACCCCATTCGTGGCGAAATTGGAGTAGGCCGACGCCATTTCCAGTGTGGAGATCGCCGAAGAGCCAAGGACGAATGAGAGGACGGGGTCGAGCGGGGCATCGGTGACCCCCATTCGACGGGCCATGTCGACGATCTTCTCGGGGCCCACCGCAAGGGAGAGCTGGGCGAAGACCACATTGATCGAGGCATAGGTGGCGGCTTCGAGGCTGAGCACCCCGGCGGAGCTGCCGCCTCGAACGGTCCAGACATTCGTCCCTTGTGGAGAGCAGACGAAGGGGCATTGGATCTCCATCGGGCTCTTGGTGCCGAAGTGGTCGCCCATGGTGAACCCGTTCTCGAGAGCCGCTACCAGCCCGAAAGGCTTGGCCGCCGAGCCGGGGTTGCGGCGCCCCTGGATCGCCAAGTCGAACTGGTTGAACTCGAAGGGGAGACCGGAGGCCATCACCTTCACCGCCCCGGTGTGATTGTCCAGCATGGTCAGGGCCCCGGTTGGACGGCAAGAGTGGGTCTCGGCGTATGTTGCGTAGAAGGTCTGCTTCTCCTCGAAGTCGGGGAAGATCCCGGCGCAGGCCCTGAGGTTGTCCTCATAGGGTGGCAGAGGCAGCCATTCACTGAGGATGCGGTTGGCCTCGTTCTGCAGACGCAGGTCGATGGTGGTGTACACCTGATACCCGCCACCGCCCTCACAGGCCTCATCGTCGGCCGGGCAGCCAAACAGCGACTTCTTGCGGTCGTCGTAGGTCGCCCCCAGGAAGGCGAATTCGTCTGAGTAGAGGAGCTCTTTCTTGACCTCGGCGACGACATGGTCGGCTTGACCGCGTCGCAACGGGGTGTCGACCACGCCCAGGGCCTGGTCGGTGGCAGTGGCTGCTTGGGCTTCGGTGATCCAGCCTTGCTCTGCCATCTCGGCGATGACGTCATCGCGTCGCTCGAGTGTGATTTCTGGTCGGGTTCGCGGGTTGTAGAGACTCGGGTTGCGTACGAGGACGGCAAGGGCTGCGGCTTCGTGGATGCGCAAGTCTTGCATCGGCTTATCGAAGAACTCCTCGGATGCGGTCTTGACCCCATACGCCCCGGAGCCGAAGTAGACCGAGTTGAGGTAGAACTCGAGGATTCTCTCCTTGGGGAAGCGGCGCTCGAGCTCGGCGGCGACGAAGGCCTCATTGACCTTCCGCCGGATGCTGACCTCGTTGCCCACGAAGGCGTTCTTCACCACCTGCTGGGTGATGGTCGATCCCCCCCGGGTGGTGTCGTAGATCAGGTTGTCGATGGCCGCCGAGAAGATGGCGGAGAAGTCGACGCCCTCGTGGATGAAGAACTCGGAGTCCTCGGCGGCGAGGATCGCGTCGACCAGAACCACAGGGACTTCCTCATAAGGGACCGGCTCGGAGTTGCGACCATCGTGGAGCTCGGCGAGCACCTCGCCGGATTCGGCATAGATCCGGCTCACCCGGCTCAGGTCGGGGAGGGTGAGTGGCAGCGAGGCCGTCTCGGGGACCCACTCCTCCTGGAGCTCCTGGAAGGTCCCGAAGGCCGAGTTGGCCCCCAGGAACGCGAACAAACCGACCCAGCCTGAGAGCAGGAGGGACATGGAGAGGAGGGTGGCCAAGGCGCCGAACCAGCGTCCTCGCCTTTCCCGCGCCTCGATCTGGTGGATGAGGGCTTTCCTGGCCATCTGGGGGTATATGACGTCGCCGGGGAAGCGTCGAGTTCCCGACCTACCATCCCCGGCAGTGTCAGGATACAAGCGGCATGGCTGAATCTCGGCGCACCTCGAGTGACATCGAGGTCGACGTGGTCTACACCGCGGCGCCTGACCCGGGTCGAGTCGGCGAGCCGGGGGAGTACCCCTACACCAGGGGTCCACATCGCGGGATGTACCGGGATCGACTCTGGACCATGCGGCAGTACGCCGGGTTCGGCACCGCCGATGAGACCAACCGCCGCTTCAAGGAGCTGCTAGCCGCCGGTCAGACAGGCCTGAGCGTGGCGTTCGACCTACCCACCCAGATGGGTCTCGACTCCGATGCCCCCCTTGCGGCCGGGGAGGTGGGCAAGGTGGGGGTGGCCATCGACACACTCGATGACATGCGGCGATTGTTCGCCGGCATCCCTCTTGGCGAGGTCTCCACCTCGATGACGATCAACGCCACCGCCGCCATCCTCCTCCTTCTCTACCAGCTGGTGGCCGAGGAGCAGGGGGTCCCGGCTGCCGACCTCAGAGGAACGGTCCAGAACGACATCCTCAAGGAGTACGTGGCCAGAGGCACCTACATATACCCACCCCGGCCATCGATGCGCCTCATCACCGATCTGTTCGCCTATGCCGATGCCGAGGTGCCGCAGTGGAACACGATTTCGATTAGTGGCTATCACATGAGGGAGGCAGGAGCCACAGCCGCCCAGGAGTTGGCATTCACCATCGCAAACGGGTTGGCCTATGTGAAGGCGTCGAAGGAGGCCGGCCTCGATGTCGACTCCTTCGCCCCTCGCCTCTCCTTCTTTTGGAACGGCCACAACGACTTCTTCGAGGAGATCGCCAAGTTCAGGGCGGCTCGGCGGATATGGGCACGCCACATGCGGGAAGAGGTGGGGGCCGCCGACCCAAGGTCATGGGTTATGCGGTTTCACACCCAGACCGCAGGCTCGACCCTGACCGCTCAGCAGCCTCTGACCAATGTGGTCCGGACCACCATCCAGGGCCTGGCTGCCGTGTTGGGTGGGACCCAGTCGCTTCATACCAACTCCTACGACGAGGCGTTGGGTCTCCCCACCGAAGCCAGTGCCTTACTGGCATTGCGGACCCAACAAGTCATCGCCCACGAGTCGGGCGTCACGGCCACCTCCGACCCATTGGGTGGGTCCTATTTCGTCGAGGCCTTGACCGATGCCATCGAAGAGAAGGCGGAGGCGATGATCTCGAAGATCGCCGACTTGGGCGGGGCGGTCGCCGCCATCGAGGAAGGCTGGATGCAGGGTCAGATCGAAGAGTCGGCATATCGAGAGGCAAAACGCCAGGCGTCGGGTGAGTCGGTGATGGTGGGGGTCAACCGATTCAACACCGATGAGCACCAGCCGGTGCCGGTCCTCGAGGTCGATCCGATGCTGGAGGAGGGGCAAAAGCAGCGGCTCGCCACATGGAGGGAGAATCGGGACCCGGGGCGCCTGGGCCCGGCTCTTGCTGTCATCGAGGAAACCGCCCGGTCCGAGGACAATCTCCTCCAGCCGATGAAGGTCGCGCTTGCCTCGGGTGCCACCGTCGGTGAGGTCTCCGACGTCCTTCGAAAGGTCTTCGGGGAGCATCGCCCGAGCGGTTAGCGTCAGGTGGCTCGACATGACGACACGCACCCACCTGCTCATCGTCGGCGCCGGCCCCGCCGGGACCCAGGCGGCGACCATCGCCGCTGCCAGAGGGGGCCGGGTCACCATCGTCGAGAAGGACATCGTTGGAGGAGCCGCCCACCTCTGGGACTGCATCCCGTCGAAGACGATGGCTGCCAGCGCCCTCCGCCACACCTCGGTGCGGAACGCGGTCAAGCTCGGCCTGGTCAACGACCCGGGGCGGGTCGACCCGAAGGTGCTTTCGGAGCGGATCGATGAGATCACCTCCGACATAAACGAGAACTGGATCGAGCTCCTGTCCTCGCAACAGGTGGAGATCATCAACGGACGGGGCCGGTTCATTGGCCCACACGAAGTAGGGGTCGAGACCGAGGATGGGGAGCGACGGATCCGCTTCGACAAGGCCCTGATCTGCACCGGCTCCTCGCCGCGGGTGCCGGAGTGGGCTCCTGTCGACGGTCACCGCGTGCTCACCACGAGGGACTGTTATCACCTGGACCAGGTTCCGGAGCACGTCGTAGTCATCGGGTCTGGTGTGACTGGAGTCGAGTTCACCCATATCTTCGAGAGCCTCGGCTCCGAGGTCAGTCTGGTGGTCTCGCGCCAACAAATCCTTCCCCACCGTGATCCCGAAGTGGCCGCCGTGCTCGAGGAGGACTTCATCGATCGCGGCATACGCCTGGTGATCGGGGCCCGGGCGGGGTCGATCGAGGTCGAAGACTCGGGGGTCACCGTTGTCTGTGACGACGGGCGTCGGATCAGGGGCTCCCACGCCCTGCTCGCCGTCGGGTCGGTCCCGCTCACGGATGGGTTGGGCCTCGAAGAGGCCGGAGTGGAGACCGACGGGGGTTACGTGACCGTTGACGACTTCCAGAGAACCTCGGTGGCCCACATCTATGCCGGCGGCGATGTCACCGGCCAGATGCTGCTGAGCTCGGTGGCCTCGATGCAGGGACGCAAGATCGCCCGACACGCCCTCAACCTCCCGGTGCAGCCACTCGACTACAGCAAAGTCGCCGAGGCCATCTTCACCGAGCCCGAGATCGCCTCGGTGGGGTTGGTCGAGGTCCAGGCCGCCGCTCGGGGCCGAAAGGTCCGGACCACCAAGGTGCCGTTCGCCTCCAACGCTCGATCGGTGCTCCAACACTTCGAGCGGGGCTTCGTCAAGGTCACATCGGACCCGGCCACCGGCGTGGTCCTGGGTGGCACCATCGTCGGGCATCGGGCCTCGGAGCTGATCGGGGTGATTGCCCTGGCCGTCCAGGCCCGGGTGACGACGCAGACCTTGTTGGAGACACTGATGGTCCATCCCTCGATGACCGAGGCGATCACCGACGCCGCCGAGTGAGGCCGGGGCGGACCCCGAGTTTCACTCGGCGGCGAAGGAGTGTCGCCGTTTCAGATGTAGGTGCGGTCCTCTTCCACCACTTCGTCACTGATGGTTGACTCCGAGCGCACGAAGGTGGATGTGGTCAGACCGGCGACCAGGCTGACCACGCCGACGAGCGCGTAGGCGAGACCAACAGGGCCCCCAGCGCCCAAGTAGTCGACGAAGGGCTCGGGCTCGATCGCAACCACCGCCCCAAAGGCCAGGGCCAGTCCCCCGAGAGTGATCAGGGTGCCCCGGACCTCATACATGCTCGAGGCGGCGCCCAGGAACACCACACCGACGAACAAGTCGATCAGACCGAGCAGCAAGGTGTGGCTGATCCCAAGGACCTCGGTGGTGTCACCGGTAATGGAGTCGAATCCGACTCGTGCGATGACCACCCCTCCCACGATCACCAGGATCAAGCCGAGAATCCCGGCTATCGCCTGTCCGAATGTGAGCCTGTTGCGTTCCACTGCCACGCGACGGTGTCGTCGCGCGGTTTCGTGGTCACGTATTGACACTTGAACCTCCAGGTCAGGCTGGTGGTACCCGTTGGGGCAAAAGCCCAAACCTCGTTGCTGCCAAGGAGGGAGCGTCGCCCTCTACTTGACGATGGCGATCACCTGGCCGGCGGCCACCGTGTCACCAGGCTCGACCCGGAGGTCGACCACCTCGCCGGGCCCGGGGCTGGTGACTTCGTTCTCCATCTTCATCGCCTCGAGGACGCAGATCGGCTCGCCGGCCTTCACCGTTTGGCCTGCCTTGACGCGAACCTTGACAATGGTGCCCTGCATCGGGGCGGTGATGACCCCGTCATTGGCCGATGGCAGCCCCGGTGCGCTGAGCTTGGGCGGTCGTCTCCGCGGTAGGCCACCGACGACGGGCTCCGGGGCCCAGTAGGAGACCTGGAACCGGCGACCACTTACTTCCACGGTCATGTCCCGTTTGGTCATCTCCTCCGCCTCGGGGATTGCCGGGGCGGAAGCGGGCGATGACCCGCCCAGGTCGACGGCATCCTCTAACCACCTGGTGTGATGGATGCCGTCGATGAAATCGACGTGGTCGAGGACCGCCAGGTGAGCGGGGATGGTGGTGGCCACCCCCCGCACCCGGAACTCCTCGAGCGCCCTCCTGCCCCTCGAGATCGCAGCTTCCCGGGTTGCCCCCCACACCACCAGCTTCGCCATGAGATTGTCGTAGTACTGCGAGACCACGGTGCCCGGAGCCACCCACGAGTCCACCCGGACCCCGGGCCCTGCCGGCTCCACCCACTCGACGACCTGGCCCGGAGTGGGGAGATAGCCCCGGTAAGGATCCTCGGCGTTGATCCTGAACTCGATCGAATGACCACGGGGCTCAGGCTCTTCTATGGTGAGGGCCTCGCCGGCGGCGATCCTGAGCTGCCACTCCACAAGGTCGAGGCCGGTGACCATCTCGGTGACGGTGTGCTCGACCTGGAGCCGGGTATTCATCTCCAGGAAGTAGAAGTCGCCCTTCTGGTCGAGGAGAAATTCGACGGTCCCGGCATTGACATAGCCGCATGACTTGGCGGCAGCCAGCGCCGCCTTGCCCAGGGCTCTGCGCTGTCTGACCGTGAACCCCGGCGAAGGGGTCTCCTCGATCAGCTTCTGGTGGCGCCTCTGGACCGAGCAGTCGCGTTCGCCGAGGAAGAGGCCATGACCGTGAACGTCGAAGAGGACCTGAGCCTCGACGTGGCGGGGCCGCTCCAGGTACTTCTCGACATAGACCTCCGGGTTCCCGAAGTAGGCGTCGGCTTCCCGTCGAGCCCCCTCGAAGGCCTCATTGACGTCTCCGGACCCCCGGACCACACGAAGGCCTTTGCCACCTCCACCGTGGGCGGCCTTTATCGCCACCGGATATCCGAACCGATTCGCCAATTCGACGACCTCGTCGACCGTTGTCACCGGATCGGTGATGCCAGGCACGGTGGGAACCCCGTTCTGCTCGGCGTTGCGCCGTGATGTGATCTTGTCGCCCATGGCCTCGATCGCCGACGCCGGCGGGCCCACCCAGATGATCCCGGCATCGGCGACAGCCCGGGCGAAGCGGGGGTTCTCGGAGAGGAAGCCGTACCCGGGATGAAGTGCTTCGGCGCCCGACTCCTTGGCCACCTGGAGTATCCGGGCCTGGTTCAGGTAGCTCTCTGCCGCCGGGGCACCTCCGACATTCCACGACTCATCGGCAAGAGAGACGTGGAGGGCGTCGCGATCGAGCTCGGAGTAGATGGCGATGGTCCGAAGGCCCATTTCTTTGGCGGTGCGGATGACGCGGACCGCGATTTCGCCACGGTTGGCCACCAGGAGGCTCTTCATGAGAGGAGGTACTCCGTACTCCGTAACCCGTACTCCGAGGAGTGCAGGCGCTCGAGATTCCACGGGTCGGTCATCGACGGCGCTCAGAATCACCTGTTTGAGCAGGAGTTGGTTCCTTTGGGAGGTGACTTCGTGTATTCCCCCAAACATGCACGACTTCCGGAAGCTGCAGATCTGGGCTGAGGCGGTCGAAATCGCCGCACCGGTCTACGAAGAAACCAGATCGTGGCCGTCTGACGAGCGTTTCGGATTGACCTCTCAGGTCCGCGCGGGAGCCGTTTCGGTTAGCTCGAACATCGCCGAAGGGGCGGGTCGTGGTGGGGAGAGAGACATGGCCCGCTTCCTTCGCATGGCACTTGGATCGCTTGCGGAAGTAGATAGTCAGCTCGAGGTGGCAGCTCGCCTTGGCCTGCTGCAGCTCGAACCGCCGATGATGCTGAGGATCCAGAGTGTCAGGGGGCGGATCCGCCGGCTCCACAACCAGCTTCTCGGGATAGAGCGTTCGGCCCGTTCTCGCTCTCGTTGTACATACGGAGTACGGAGTACGGAGTGCAGACAGGTCACTGAGGACCATTGCCATGTTTCTTGGGAGGCAAGGTCTCCCGCTTGGTGCGCAACATCTCGAGAGCTCTGATCAACTTGATCCTGGTCTCCCTTGGCTCGATCACCTCGTCTACCAGACCTAGCTCGGCAGCCACATAGGGGTTGTTGAATCGTGCCTCATAGTCGTCGATGAGCTCGGCACGCTTGGCCTCTTGGTCCGGGGCGGACTCGATGTCACGACGGTGGATGATGTTGACCGCACCCTGGGCACCCATGACCGCGATCTCGGCGGAGGGCCAGGCGAACACCAGGTCCGCCCGGATCCCCCGGGCGTTCATCACCAGATAGGCGCCCCCGTAAGCCTTGCGGGTGATGACCGAGATACGGGGGACAGTGGCCTCGCAATAGGCATAGAGGAGTTTGGCCCCATGCCGGATGATCCCGCCATGCTCTTGATCGACGCCGGGGAGGAATCCGGGGACGTCGACGAAGGTGAGGAGGGGGATGTTGAAGGCGTCACAGAACCTGACGAACCGGGCCGCCTTCTCCGAGGCCTCGATGTCGAGGGTCCCGGCGAGGACCGCCGGCTGGTTGGCAACCACCCCGACGGCATACCCGTCGAGACGCCCCAGGCCCACCACGATGTTTGCCGCCCACAGCTCGTGCACCTCAAAGAACTCGCCGTCGTCGAGGATGGTCTCGATCACCTGCTTCATGTCATAGGGCTGGTTGGCCGAGTCGGGGATCATGGCGTCGAGGGCATCGTCGATGCGGTCGGCTCGGTCGGCCGGGGCGAAGTAGGGAGGCATCTCCAGGTTGTTGCGAGGAAGGTAGGAGACCAGGTATCTCACCGCCTCCAGTGCGTCTTTCCCGGTCGGGTAGACGAAGTGGGTGACGCCGGATTTGGAGGCATGTGTCACCGCCCCTCCCAATTCCTCCATGGTGACGTCCTCGCCGGTGACCGCCTTGATCACGTCGGGCCCGGTGATGAACATGTGCGAGGTCTGGTCGACCTGGAAGACGAAGTCGGTGAGGGCGGGGGAGTAGACGGCGCCACCAGCACAGGGACCCATGATCACCGAGATCTGCGGGATGACCCCAGAGGCCCTGACGTTGCGCTCGAAGATCCGCCCGTAGCCGTCCAGCGAGGAGACCCCTTCCTGGATGCGGGCGCCGCCGGAGTCCTTGAGGCCTATAACGGGTGCCCCGGTCTCCAGGGCCAGGTCGAGGATCTTGCAGATCTTATCGGCGACCACTTTGCCCAGACTGCCTCCGAAGACGGTGAAGTCCTCGGCGAAGACGAAGACGGTTCGGCCGTCGATGGTGCCGTGACCTGTGACCACGGCGTCGCCGTATGGTTTCTTGTCCTCCATCCCGAACCCGGACGACTGGTGCCTGACGAACTGGTCGATCTCTTGGAAGGAGCCCTTGTCGAGGAGGGCCTCCACACGCTCGCGGGCGGTGAGCTTGCCGGCCTCGTGCTGACGGGCAACGGCACGCTGGTTACCTGCGTTGAGGGCCTGCTCGCGCAGAACCCTGAGCTGCTCTATGCGCGCCTCGGTGCCCAAGTCTCCTCCGTATCCTCACAGTCAGACTCTCACGAGGACGAGATGGCTACACCATATCGGCAGGTGCGCCTGGACCTTGCCCCATCGACCCAGGACGTCGCTCGAGACCTCCTCGATGACCTCCCGGTACTTGTCGTCGCCGCGGCGCAGACCTCGGGCCGGGGACGTGCCGGGAGTGAGTGGGCAACCGCCCCACGGGCCCTGGCGACCTCCCTGGCTGTCCGGATCGGCCCTGAAGACCACCGGCCGCTGTCGCTGATGGCGGGGGTGGCGGCCACCCGGTCGACGAGCGGGGTAGTCCTGAAATGGCCCAACGACCTGTTGATGGGTAGGGAGAAGGTCGGTGGGATCCTGGTCGAGTTGAGCGAGGACCTGGCGGTGATCGGCTTGGGCGTCAACCTCTGGTGGCCGGGGGCTCCGAGCGGGGCCGCCGCCTTGTTCGCCGATGACCCCGGCCCGGATCGTCATCTCGAGATCGGCGGCGTATGGGGAGCGGAGATGATGCGCCTCATCGATGGCGAGGGCTGGCCGATCGAGGAGTACCGGTCACGTTGTGACACGCTCGGGCGTCGTCTGACCTGGGAGCCCGAGGGTGCCGGTCGGGCAGTAGACCTCGTATCCGATGGCGGTCTCGTCGTTGAGACCGCAGAGGGACTGTTGACGATCCACTCGGGAGCGGTGCGGCACGTCAGGTGACCTCCGGCCGGGCCTAGGGCGCCGGCGCCTTGGGCGTGCCGTCGGGCGTGCCGTCTCGAACCCAGGGTTGTGGACTTCGGTGAGCGGTGGTGGGAACCCTGGGTTCGAGTCAGAGGGGTCCGCAGGGATCCCGGCTCCTAGCCGAGGTCTTCGACCTGGGCCCCGGGCAGTGTCTGCTGGAAGAAGGCGATGATCCGAGCCACGGCGTCGTCAGCCGCCGACTGATCGAAGGCTGGGGAGTCGGGGTTGATGAAGCCGTGGCCCACCCCTTCGTACAACAGCCATTGTCCGTGCGGATTGCGGTCCTGGGCCTCGTCGACGGATGCGACGTCGATGAGGTCGTCGCCGGCCGCATAGAGGCCGAGGATGGGCCCAGGCAGATGGATCAGGCTGTCGGCGACCTGTAGCTCACGGTTCTCGTCACCTGTCAGAGGGGCGTAACAGACTGCGGCCGCGCCTGCCCAGGCACTGCGGGCCGCCTTTAGGAGGGCGAAGCGACCACCGACATCGACCCCGACGAGGCCAACCCTGTCCCCAGCATTCCAGGAGACGTCGTCGGAGAGGACGTACTCGTGCACCTCGTCGAGGTCGGTCATTGCCCGGGTGTCGGTCAGCTCGTTGTAAGCCGCCAGTGGGTCTACCTCGGAGCGGTAGAGCTCGACACCGATGGCGGCGATGCCCGAGCGAGCCAGCCGTCGGCAGAGGTCCTTCTCGAAGCCGTCAAGCCCGTCGAGGTCGGGGAGAACGATCACCACCGGAAAGACACCGGCCTCATCCGGCCGGGCCAGGTAACCGGTGCGATGACCGGCTCCGATCGGGAGCGGCACCGCCCCGTACATGATGGGAAATGTGCCCTCATGGGACAACACCGCCAAGGCGCATACCTCCTGGAAATCGGGCGCTGACAGTAATAGCTCGACCGGCCGCCCCCGCTGTACCGTGCCCCGAGTCTCGGGTAGTGGAGGAACCAGGGGTAGCCTGTCCATCGTCTAAGACGAAGATGTCTCACGTCTCTCCTCCCTCCCCCAAGCGTCGAAGGCCGTCCCGATGGTTCAAGGTGACGGTCATCACCGTCCTGGTCCTCGCCAACCTGGTGGCACTTGGCGCCCTGTGGGCGATCCGCACCGGCCAGGGTGTCCTGGCATCAGCGGACACGGATCATGAGGTGTCGGGGGTCCTCGACAAAGCCACCGGAAACGACCTCACTTTTCTCGTGGTGGGCTCAGACTCCCGCGCGGGGCTCGATGACCTGAACAACTTCGGTGCATTCGGCGGGGCTCGTGGCGACGTGGTGATGCTGGTGCGGATCGACGCCGAAACCTCCAACGCCCAGGTCCTCTCCATCCCCCGCGATCTCTATGTCGACATCCCGGGACACGGGCAGAACCGGATCAATGCCGCCTATGCCTTTGGGGGAAGCTCTCTGATGGTCGAGACCATCAAGTCCAATTTCAACGTCGAGATCAACCATTACATCGAGATCGACTTCGTCGGGTTTCAGGGCCTGGTCGACGAGTTGGGCGGCATCGAGATCACCTTCGCCCATCCGGCTCGGGACTCGAATTCGGGTCTAGACGTCGAGGCCGGCACCCAGACCCTCGATGGGGAGATGGCACTGGCTTATGCCCGCTCCCGGCACTACCAGGAGAAGCAGGGCGGCGAATGGGTGTCGGTCGAGGCCAACGACATCGGCCGCACCGCCCGTCAACAGGAAGTGATCCGGGCGATCGTCAAGAAGCTGAAGTCTCCGAGCTCCATAGCCGAGGCCGGGACGATCGCCGGCGCCATGGCACGACACATGACCATCGACTCGAATCTGGCAGGTGCGTCGGTAGCCACCCTGGCTTGGGACTACAAAGGGGTCCTGGTCGGGGGAATCGAAGGAGCAACCCTTCCCACCACCGGTAAGACGATCAATGGCGCTTCGGTCCTGGTGGCCAAGGAGCCGGAGGCCGGCGCCATGCTCGCCAACTTCAGAACGGGCAGGACCCTGCTCGAACAGCCGATCCGGATCCAGGTGCTCAACGGAAACGGCGTTGGCGGGGCAGCCACCGAGATGTCGCAGACACTCGAGGCCGAGGGCTTTCTCATCGCTGATATTGGCGATGCGGAGGCCAACGACTATGCCCAGACCACGGTGATCGTCCCCCAGGGGAGCTCCAACGGCCAGGTGATCCTCAACAGCATCGGTTTCGGAGTGCTTCAGGTCGGCCAGGTAGCCAACGGATTCGACGCGGTGGTCATCGTGGGGGCCGACGCTTCCTAGAGGGCTCGGCGTCCAATAGATTGGGAGAGATATGGACATTGCCGTCATCGGCGCCGGGTACGTCGGCCTGGTCACAGGGGGGGGTCTCGCCAAGCTGGGACACAGGGTTCGTCTTGGTGAGGCCAACCTCCAACGGGTCGAAGCCCTCCGTTCCGGTGACACGCCGATCTTCGAGAAAGGCCTCCCTGAGTTGCTGCGTGAGGCGAAATCTCAGGGCCGGATCTCATTTCATTCGTCCAATCTCGAGGCAGTCGAGGGGGCCGGCTTCGTGTTCCTCTGTCTGCCAACGCCCGAGGGCCCGGACGGCAGGGCTGACCTGAGGTACATAAACACCGTGGTCGATGAGTTGGCCGGCGCGGTGGGGGAGGGTGCGATATTCGTGATCAAGTCGACCGTTCCTCCCGGTACAGTCGCCGGCCTGCGGAAACGGCTGGCCGACAATGGCAGCACCGCCCGGATCGTGTCCCACCCCGAGTTTCTTCGTGAGGGCCGGGCGGTCGAGGACTTCCTCGATCCCGACCGCATCGTGGTCGGTGCCTACGACCCGGTCGACGCCCAGGCCGTGGCGGATCTCTACAGCGCAGTCGATACCCAGGTGGTCACCACCGACCCGACCTCGGCGGAGATGATCAAATACGCCTCCAATTCCTATCTGGCCGCCCGGCTCACCTTCGTCAACACGCTGGCCAACCTGTGCGAGGCGGTGGGCGCAGACGTGATGGACGTGCTCACCGGGATGGGCCTCGACCACCGGATCGGTCCCCATTTCCTCCAGCCCGGCCCCGGATACGGTGGGTCGTGTTTCCCGAAAGACACCATTGCCCTGATTGCCGTCGCCGAAGACGCCGGATACGACTTCGAGTTGCTCCGCGCGGTGATCGCCGCCGACAACGAGCAACGGCGCCGGCTCGCCGAGAAGGTGAGACAGGCCGCCGGTGGAGGGCTGCTGGGCCGGAGAATCGGCATGTGGGGGGTGGCCTTCAAGGCCGGCACCGACGACGTGCGTGAGTCTCCGGCACTGAGGGTGGCTCAGCTGCTGCTGGACGAGGGGGCCGAGATCGTGGCCTACGACCCCGAGGCCCGGGCAGACCTGGTCACCATGGCGCCCAGCGCGGTTGAGGCGGCACGCGATGCAGACGTCCTCCTGGTGGCAACGGAGTGGCCCGAGTTCGCCGAGGTCGACATGACCGAGGTGGCTTCGGTGATGAAGGGCTACCGGGTGGTCGATTCGCGCAACCTGCTCGACCCGACGGCGGTGCGGGCGGCGGGTCTCGACTACTGGGGCCTGGGCCGTCCCGGGGTCTGATCATCTCGTTCTGTGCGGATCTGTGACGGAGGGGTTCGCGCGAATCCGCACAGAA
>JBBDML010000011.1:0-28318 GCA_040878345.1 Acidimicrobiia bacterium
GTGCGGATTCGCGCGAACCCCTCCGTCACAGATCCGCACAGAACGGAGCTTGCCCCCTTTCTGTGCGGATTCGCGCGAACCCCTCCGTCACAGATCCGCACAGAAAGGGAGGGGCTCTACTCTCGGATCATGTTGCTCGCCGAGCTGGTGGCCGTCTCGGAGGCGGTGTCGTCGACCCGGGCCCGGTCGAAGAAGACCGCGCTTCTCGCCGACATCCTGGGTCGCCTCACCACCGAGGAGGCACCGGTTGCGGTGTCCTATCTCACCGGGCGACCCCGTCAGGACCGTCTGGGGGTGGGCTATGCCACCGTCTATGGGATCGAGGCCCCGGCCGCCGATACCCCCAGTCTCGAGGTGCTCGAGGTCGACACCGTGTTCCAGGACATCGCCGACACCTCCGGGCCCGGGTCGCGAAAAACGATCGAGTCGGCGTTGACCGGTCTGTTCTCCCGGGCCACTATCGCCGAGCAGGGATTCCTCAGGGGCCTGATCCTCCGCAACCTCCGCCAGGGCGCCTTGGAAGGAGTGATGGCCGATGCCGTGGCCTCCGCCCTCGGAGTGGGGGCCGACCGGGTGCGCCGGGCAGCCATGCTAGAAGGAGACCTGGTGCTGGTGGCCTCCCGGGCCCTGGCCGGTGGTGTCGAGACCCTGGGGGCCGGCGGGCTTGAGGTGTTCATCCCGGTCCAGCCGATGCTGGCCAAGACCGCCGACACCGCCGGCGGGGCGGTCACCGCCCTCGGCTCGGCGGTGGTGGAGTGGAAGCTGGACGGGGCACGGGTCCAGGTCCATCGTGACCACGACCGGGTCCGGATCTTCACCCGCAATCTCCGTGACGTCACCGGGTCGCTCCCCGAGTTGGTCGAGGCGGCACGATCGCTGACCGGGGCCTCCTTCATCCTCGACGGTGAGGCCCTGCTGGTCGATGCCTCAGGTCAGCCCCGTGGTTTCCAGGACTCGATGAGCAGCTTCGGCACCGACGAGGCGGAGGGCCGCCCGCCACTAACCGCCTTCTACTTCGACCTCCTGCATCTCGACGGCGAGGACCTCATCGACTCGCCGCTCACGGTGCGGCGGGAGGCCCTGGAGAGGGTCGCCCCCCAGGGCAACCTGGTGGGATCGATCCTCACCGCAGACCCCGATGAGGCCGACCGCTTCTTCGACCAAGCGGTCGCCGCCGGGTTCGAAGGGGTGGTGGTCAAGGACCCGACCCAGCCCTACGAGGCAGGGCGTCGAGGGTCGGGATGGGTCAAGGTGAAGCCGACCCACACTCTCGACCTGGTGGTCCTGGCCGCCGAGTGGGGCTCGGGACGACGCCAGGGCTGGTTGTCCAACCTCCATCTCGGCGCCCGCGACTCCTCGGGAGGGATGGTGATGCTGGGTAAGACCTTCAAGGGTCTCACCGATGAGATGCTGGCTTGGCAGACGGAGCGATTCCTCGAGTTGGAGGACCACCGGCAGGGCCACGTGGTCCATCTCCAGCCGGAGATCGTCTATGAGATCGCCTTCGACGGGGTGCAACGGAGCACCCGTTACCCGGGTGGGGTGACCCTCCGTTTCGCCAGGGTGAAACGGTTCCGTGACGACAAAGGGCCGAGCGACGCCGACACCATGGACACGGTCCGCGGTTTCCTCCGATGAGCCACTAACCCGCCGGGTGGGTTACGGTGGTCTTTCGGCCAACTCGGCCATTCCCAATAGGACTCCCTTTTGCCTTCACGCCCCAGCCTGTCCCGCTTCGTCCTCGTCACGCTCCTCGTCACCTCTTGCAGTGTGGCTGAGGTGGCGCCCACCGCCACCTCGACGACGACGTCGACCGTGCCGACGACGACAACCGTGCCACCCACCACAACCTCCACCATCCCTCCGCTCACCATCACGGGGGCGCCGCCCGAGTTGACCGCGGCCGTCGAGGCCTTCTACCAGTTCGTTTCGGGCGAGGCCACCGTCGTCCCCAGGGCCCCCGAGGCGGTCCTGGTCACGATCACACCCTCGCCGGTCGAGACCCCGCGCGCCGGAGTGGCGTCGGTGGCGACCTTCTATCACCAGCAGATCGCCACCGTCGAGATGGGCGGCGACCTCTTCCTCGCCATCGACGACGGGTCGGGATGGCGATTCGCCGGCGGTGATTGGCCCAGTGTCGGTGTGCCGGCTTATTTCGGCTCCACCCCGAAGCTGGTGGCCGTCATCGGGTCCGATGCCCGGCCCGGCGAGGACATCACCCGCAAGTTGGGGGACAGCATCCACATCGTCGCCCTCGACGGGTCGGGCGGAGGGGGGGTGGTCGGGATCCCACGCGACTCATACGTGCCGATCCCGGGAATCGGGAGACGCAAGATCACCTCGGCCCTGTCGAGCGGTGGCCCCCCACTGATGATGGACACCCTCAGGGGTCTCACTGGGCTCGGGTTCGACGGCTATGTGGTGACCGGGTTCGTCGGTTTCCAGGAGATGCTGGGCTCGATCCTGGGCGGGATCAACCTGTCGGTTCCCTACGCCATCTACGACTCAGCGGCCGGGGCCGCGCTGGAGCCGGGTGAGCAGTATCTGAGCGGGCCGACCGCCCTCTCCTTCGCCCGGGCCCGGAAATCACTGTTCGGAGGCGACCTGACCCGGTCGCAACATCAGGGGATGATCCTGATCGCCGCCGCCAAGAGGGTGAGGGCGGGTGGATATGGGGCCATACCGAGGCTCATGGAGATGTCGGAGCCGTGGATGGCCACCGATCTCAGCGCAGAGCATCTCTTGACATTCTCTGCCCTGGCGGTGAGGGCAGACCTCGACAATATGGCCAACGTGGTGGCCCCGGGCTCTCCAGGCTGGGCCGGTGGCGCCAGTGTGGTCTTCCTCCACGACTCGGCGACCCAACTCTGGGAGGACCTTGCCGACGGGGGGATCGCGAGCTGATCGGCGCCCAGGCCACGGGCTAGTGGTCAGGCCGGTATCGAGCAGAGCGACGCCGGGAGTAGCCTCGAGGCGGTGACAGTCAGCGCTCAGACCCTGGAGTCGGGGAGGAATGCGGTGCGGCGCCGGGCCTGGGAGGAGGCTGTCGCCGCCTTCACCGAGGCCGACAGGGAGGCAGCATTGTCGGCATCCGATCTCGACCTCTTCGCCGACGCGGCGTGGTGGGCGGGACGGCCCGACGAGTCCACCGACGCCATGGAGCGGGCCTACGCCGCGTATGTCGAGGAAGGGATGGTGGTGGAGGCGGTCCGGATCGCCGCCACCCTCTCCCAATTGGCGATGCGTCGTCTCGCCTTCTCCATCGCTTCGGGATGGCGGGCGAGGGCCGTTCGCCTCCTCGAAGGAACCCCTGAGTCCGGGGCCCATGCCCGCGTCAAGATCTACGACGTGGTCATGGCCCTGATTGCCGGAGAATACGATCAGGCGATTCAGCTCGCCGACGAGACGGTGGAGATTGCTCGCCGGACCGGTGAGCGCGATACCGAGAACGAGGCGCTGGTGTTCAAGGGCCGGGCCTTGGTCGCCGGGGGCCGGTGGCAGGAAGGGTTGGACCTGATCGACGAGGCCGCCGCCGCCGCCCTCTCCGGTGACCTCGGTCTGAGGTCGGCGAGCAACGTCTACTGCGTCACCATCGAAACCTGTCGGAGCTTGGCCGACTACCGCCGCGCCGGCGAATGGACCGAGGAGGCCGACCGCTGGATGAGCCGTCATTCGGTGGGTGGCTATCCCGGCATGTGCCAGATATACCGGGCGGAGCTGAAACGCCTCAAAGGGGAGTGGCCCGAGGCGGAGGTGGAGGCGCTCCACGCCTGTGAGGACCTGGAGCGTTATCGGATACTCGATGGTGTCGGCATGGCGCGGTACGAGGTGGGAGAGATCCATCTCCTCATGGGCGACCTGACCGGGGCAGAGGAGGAATTCCAGCGAGCCTTCGAGCTCGGGGTCGAGCCTCAGCCGGGGCTGGCGCTGCTGCGCCTGGCGCAGGGCCAGAAGGAGGAGGCGGCTCGAGCACTGGAGACCCATCTCTCGTCTGCGGGCGGAAGGGACCTCCTGACCCGGACCCACATCCTCCCCGCCCAGGTGGAGGTGGCGCTGGCACGAGACGACCTGGAGACGGCGATGACGGCCGCAGCCGAGCTCGACCAGATCGCCGCCCAGTTCAAGAGCCCCGCTTTCGAGGCGGTGGCTCTGATGGCCAAGGCGGAGATCGCCCTCCACCAGGGGGAGTCCAAAGAAGCCTCCCTCGCCCTGGAGCCGGCTTTGAGGGTGTGGCGGGAGATCGAGGTCCCTTATGAAGGGGCCCGGGTTCGGGTCCTGCTGGGCCGTGCCCATCTCATCTCGGGGGATGCGGCCCGGGCCCGGATGGAGTTCGAGGCCGCCCACACTGTGTTCCAGCGTCTGGGCGCTAAGCCCGATCTGCGAGCCGTCGAGGACCTGCTCCACGGTCTCGGCCGTTCGGCCGCGAAGCCGGAACGAGTGACCACCACCTTCATGTTCACCGACATCGTCAACTCCACCGATCTGGTGGGCCTGATCGGAGACGACGCCTGGGAGTCACTGCTGGCGTGGCACGACCGTGCCTTGAGGGCGGAATTCTCCGACCATGGCGGGGTCGAGGTCAGCCACACCGGTGACGGGTTCTTCGTCACCTTCGACCGGGTCGAGGAGGCGGTGGAGGCGGCGGTGGCGGTGCAACGTCTGCTGGCCGGCCACCGCCGGGAGCATGGGTTCTCACCGATGGTCCGGATCGGGATTCACACCGACGAGGCCACTGTCGACGGCGCCGATTATCGAGGGATGGGAGTCCATCTGGCATCGAGGGTGGGGTCGGCCGCCGGTGCCGAGGAGATAGTCATCTCGGCGGCCGCGGTCGGAGCCGCCGGAGCGATCCGCTTCCCTCTGGGCGAAGGCCGGCCGGTTGAGCTCAAGGGGATCGCCGAGCCGGTCCAGCTCCACACCATCGACTGGGTTTGAATCGAAAGCTGGCCCCGGGATAGCCCGGGCCCTTCTCACCCGGCCATAGGATCTTGTCATGTTCCCGATCAGAGACATCAACCCCACAGGCATCACGCCGTTGGTGACGCTGGCCCTGATCGGGGTCTGCCTCTTCGTCTTCTTCTTCGTCCAGAACCAGTCAGCCGAGGCCGAGGTCGAGGAGTTCTTGTTCAGGCGGGCGGTGATCAGCTGTGAGATCACCACAGGCGACCCCCTGACAGAGTTCGAGATCGTCAACCAGGTGTGCTCGGATCAGCCGGGGGCCCCGGTGTTCCCGGAGAAGAGCCCGTGGGTCGCCGCCTTCACCTCGATGTTCCTCCACGCCGGCCTGGCCCACGTCCTGTTCAACCTGTGGTTTCTCTGGATCTTTGGGAACAACGTCGAGGAGGCCTACGGCCACGGCGGGTTCCTGCTCCTCTACCTGATCGGTGGCGTGGCCGCCACCTTGACCTTCGTGATGCTCAACCCCGGGTCGACAGTCCCGCTGGTGGGTGCTTCTGGCGCCATCGCCGCGGTCCTGGGGGCCTATGCGGTCCTGTTCCCCGGGCACCGGGTGCTCACCTTGGTCGTCTGGTTCCCGGTGGCGATCCCGGCGGCGATCTTCCTCGGCATCTGGTTCTTTGCCCAGTTCGGGCTGGGTGGCTCCAACGTCGCCTGGGAGGCGCACGCCGGCGGGTTCGTCTTCGGCCTGGTGGCCACGGCGTTGTTCCGCCGCAGCCTCATCCGCCGGGTAGCCGTGGCGGTCTGACGCTGGGTCAGGCCTCCTCGGCTCTCCTCGCCGGGGGCAGGATGGCCGGATCTGAGAAGAGCCGGGTCACCCTGGGCACCGGCTGGGTGCCGGTCCGGGGCTTGCGGAACTGGACGACGTCGCCGACGTCGGCCTTGTCCACCTGGTCCCTCGTGATCCGGACCGCGATCCGGTCCTCGTCGGAAACGTCGACGGTGAGGTAACACCAGTCGAGCGGTTGAGCCCCCTCAGGGGGTCGGAACTCCTTGCCGACCACCAGCCCGGTATGTCTTTTCGACATAACAAGCATCTCCTCTTGTCACCCCAACCATCCCCACGGCAAGTGACGATCAGGATACCCGAGACCGCCTTGGGGTGATATCAAAACCTCACCTAGCGTGGTCGTCCCATGCCAGGGCCCCGGTTCCGTCTCTTGACCATCAACCTGTTCTCCGGGTTCGTCGACGCCGACGCATTCGCCGAGGTGCTCGACCGTCTCGACCCCGACGTGATGCTGGCCCAGGAGCTGGCCCACGGGGCCGCCGAGGTGATCGCATCGAGGTTCCCCCGCCATCATCTCCGCCCGGACCACCGTTACTCGGGATGGGGGATGGCCAGCCGGCTGCCGATCGAGATCAACCCGGAGCGGCCGAGCTGGGGGAGGGGTGGGCATGCTCGGGTGGAGGTCGAGGGCCGTCCGGTCCACATCGCCGGGGCCCACATCCTCGACCCGATGCACCGGCCGCTGAGACAGACCGGGCTCCGTCGTCTGGAACAGGCCGATGCCTTGGTGGCGTGGGGCCAGGGGCTCCCTCCCGGCGAGCCCCAAGTGGTGGCGGGTGACATGAACGCCACCTCGGCCTGGGAGGTCTATAAGAAGCTGGCAGCGAGATGGGATGACCTGATCGCGGTGGAGGCTGCCCAGAGAGGTGGCAAACCAGCCCGCACCTGGGGTGTCCCCGGGCGCAGTCTCCGGCTCCTCCGCATCGACCACGTCTTTGGCTCAGGGGTCCGAGCCATCAACGTCGTCGTGGAGGGGGTCAAGGGCAGCGACCATGCCGCCCTGGTGGTGGACCTGGAGCTGACCTGAAACCGTTCTGTGCGGATTTGTGACGGAGGGGTTCGCGTAGATCCGCACAGAAAGGGAGAATGAGGCGCCCCGGGTTCATCAAGGAGGTGTCCGATGTGGGTGATGTTCCGTGTCCCCTGCCCCACGCCTGACGGGCAGACCGCCGAGGACCTGTATCAGAAACGGGTCCGTGGGATCACCGCCGCGATGCAGGCGAGCAGCATCGACCACGGGTGCCGGTTCCACCGCGCCTGGTACACCTCCGATGGCTCGGAGTTCATCGCCCTCGCCCTCTGGGACAGCGCCGAGGGGGCCAGTGCTTTCTTCGAGGAGTGGGAGATCGAGGACGAGCCTGGGGAAGTAGCGGTCCGTCTCCTGGGAGACGTGGGGCTGGTCCCGAGCCCCTAGGTCCGGCCCAAGTCAGTCCAAAAACCCCCATGCATTTGTACGCGGTGGCGCTAAGAGCCACCGCGTACAAATGCATGGCTACTCCAGGGCGGCGGCGAGAACGTCCCCGGCGGTGTCAGCGATGTGGAAGGTGATCTCCTCCCTGACCTTCTCTGGCACGTCGTCTAGATCGATCTCGTTCCGGCGGGGGACGATGACCTCGGTGAGCCCGGCCCGATGGGCGGCTAGCACCTTCTGCTTCACTCCCCCGATCGGCAGCACCTTGCCCTGGAGGGTGATCTCACCGGTCATCCCGACATTGGCCTTGACCTTGCGCCCCGAGAGGAGCGAGACCAGGGAGGTCAGCATGGCGACACCCGCGGAGGGGCCGTCCTTGGGGATGGCGCCGGCGGGGACATGGAGGTGGAACTTCCGATTGATGGCGGCCGGCGCTATCCCCAGCTCGGCGGCGTGGGCCTCGACATAGCTCAGGGCGATCCGGGCCGACTCCTTCATGACATCCCCGAGCTGGCCAGTGAGGGTCAGCCCCGGCTCTCCATCCATTGCGGTGGCCTCGATGAAGAGGACGTCACCGCCGGCTCCGGTCACAGCGAGACCGGTGGCGACACCTGGGACATCGGTTCGGTCGCTGGCCTCGTCCTTCCACACCTTGGGCTTGCCCAGGTAGGTGAGGACATCGGCTTCGTCGACGATGATCCCGCCATCGCTTCCCTTGGCCACCTCCGTGGCCACCTTGCGGGCCAGCTTGCCCAACTCCCGCTCGAGGTTGCGGACGCCGGCTTCCCGGGTGTACCGATCGACGATGGCGGCCAGGGCGTCCTCGGTGACGTCCAGCTCTTCGGGCTCGAGCCCGGCGGCCCGCAGCTGGCGGGGGAGGAGGTGGTCGCGGGCGATCTCCACCTTCTCCACGTCGGTGTAGCCATCGATACGGATCATCTCGGTCCGGTCGAGGAGCGGCCCGGGGATGGTTTCGACCACGTTGGCGGTGGCGATGAACAGGATGTCCGACAGGTCGAGGTCGACTTCGAGGTAATTGTCCCTGAAGGTGTGGTTCTGGGCCGGGTCGAGCACCTCGAGGAGAGCCGACGACGGGTCGCCCCTCCAGTCAGAGCCGACCTTGTCCATCTCGTCGAGCAGGAACACCGGGTTCATGGTCCCGGCCTCGGTGAGGGCCCTGGCGATCCGGCCGGGACGGGCCCCGACATAGGTGCGGCGATGACCCCTGATCTCGGCCTCGTCACGGATCCCACCCAGGGCGACCCTGACGAACTTTCGGCCCAGGGCGCGGGCCACCGACTCACCGAGAGAGGTCTTGCCAACTCCCGGAGGGCCGACCAGGAGGAGGATCGCTCCCAGATGACGCTGATCGTCGTAGCTCAAACCCCGCTCGGCACGGAGTTTGCGGACGGCGAGATGCTCGATGATCCGCTCCTTGACGTCGGCGAGCCCGGTGTGGTCGGCGTCGAGCACGGTCCATGCCTCGTCGAGGTCGAGCCGGTCATCGGTGGTCTCGCCCCATGGCAGGTCGAACATGGTGTCGAGCCAGGTGCGGATCCACGAGTGCTCCGGTGACTGATCGCTCATCCGCTCCAACCGCTCGATCTCGCGCTCGATGGCCTCGCCCACCTTCTCGGGGAGCTCACGGTCGGCCAGCTTCTTGCGGTACTCGGAGCCGATGTCGGCATCCTCACCCAGCTCACGCTTGATGGCGTCGAGCTGCTGGCGGAGGATGTAGTCACGCTGGCCCTTCTCGATACGCTCGCTGGCGTCCTCACGCACCTTGCGTCTGAGCTCCAGGTCGGCGAGGACCTCGGTCATCCACTCGAGGAGCAGACCGAGCCGGTGGCGGATGTCGAGGGCCTCGAGCAGCTCCACCTTCCGCTCCAGCGACAGGTCGGGGGAGTAGACGGCAAGATCGGCGAGACGGGAGGGGCTGTCCATGGAGAGGAGTCTCTCGGCGATCCCGGCGAGGCCCCGGTTCTCGAGGACCGCGCTGACCACGGCCCGGTACTCGGCGACCAGCTCGTCGAGCTCGGCGTCGACCATGTCGACCTCGGGATACTCCTCGGCGCTCACCCAGAGGGCACCGGAGTCGTCGACCGACCCGGCCCCGACCCGGGCGCGGGAGCGCCCGGCGACCACGATGTTCCCGTCGTCGTCGGACTGTTGGATGTCGGCGATGGTCCCCACCGAGGCATAGCGCCCTTCGAGACGTGGGACGAGGAGGAGTTGGCCGTCGCTCTTGTCGGCGGCGGCGATAGCGGTCTTGCCCTCAGCGGTCTCCACCCGGATGGTTACGACCATGTGGGGGAAGACGACCCCGTTGTGGAGGGGGAGAACGGGCAGGGTCAGCTGGGTGGTCTGGTGGTCGGATGTCATTGGATCACGGTCAACCGGCATGACAGACACCGTATTCCTAATCTGAGCCTATGCGACTTAGGTTTCATCCCTGTCGACCGCTGGTGGGGCCGCCAGGACCTGCCCCGCTCTGATCAGGTCGAGCTCCTGGACCCCTTCGGGAAAGGTGGAGTAGACCGCGGCCAGCTCGTCGCTGGCATCTGTGGCGCGCCCCAGCGACCGCAGCAAGATCACCAGCCTCGTCGCCGCCTGAAGCTCGAGGAGTCGGAGCCCGCCTTCTCGAGCCATGGTCATCGCCGTCCGGTAGGCCTTCTCGATGGCGACGTTGTCCGGCTCGGGGAATAGGCCCAGGATGTCACCGCGGTAGACATGAAAGTCGGGACTGGCATTGGCCTTGCGGTCGCCGCTTTCGGTGAGAGCAATCGCCTCGTCGATCAGGGCCAGTGCTCGATCGTGTTTCCCGTTGGCGGCGAAGGCGAAGGCCCGCAGCCCCAGGATCAGCGGCCAGAACACCGGGGGCGTGGTCAGACCCTGATAGAGATCGACCCCGGTCTCGGTCTTCTCCAAGCCCTCGGCGGTTTGGCCCAACCCCACCATCGCCACCCCCTCGAGGACGTTGGCCAGCGCCATCCAAACCCGATAGTCGTCCTGCTCGGCGACCACGGCGAGATCGAGGGCGCACTCCCGGGCGGCATCGAAGTCGTATCGGGCGAAGGCGGCGAACCCGGAGTGATAGAGGGCGTAGGCCAGGCTGAAAGGGTGACCCAGGTCCCGAGCCAGGTCGAGTGCCTGCTTGATGTGGGTCTTGGACAATTCGAGGTCACCTTGCTGCCAACGGAGCAGGGCACTGGCGACGCGGGTGGTGACCCCGGGGCTGGTGCCCAGCCGATAACGACCCGATCCGTGCATCTTGGGGTCGAAGAGCTCGATGGCACGATCGAGCAGAGAGAGCCCGGTCTGGAGATCACCCATGAAGGCGACCGACGCCCCGGTGATGAACAGGCCCTCGATCTCGATGGTTGGGTCGTCCTCCTCGGCCGCCAGGTCCAACAACCGACGCCCCATCTCCGCCGACGTCTCGAACTCGGTGATGTTCATGTAGTAGCTGGCGAGTGCACGTAGCACCGGGAACCGCTGCGCGGGGCTGCTCTGGGTCTCGGCCATTGCGGTGACAGTCCGCTGGAATTCCTGTTCCACCTCCACCCCGTAGCCGTACACCGCCATCAGGGCCCTGGCGAGACTGGTGCGCAGAGTGAGCTCCTCAGCGGCGACCTCGGCCGAGTGCTCCTCCGTTGCCAGCAGACCAAGGAGGTCGCGGGCGAGCTCGATGGCGGTGTGGTACCAGCCCTTGGCATCGAGAAGTGCCCACAGCCCGTCGAGGAGCAGGTAGAGGTTCTCCAGGTCGCGGATCTCCACCCAGTGACGCCACGCAGATCGGAGGTTGCCACTCTCGGCCTCGAGATCGCCCAGGGCCTTCTCACGTTGGGGACCGTTCAGGTCGCTTCGCAGCTCCTGGGCGACGGCGGTGTAGTGGCGGGCGTGGGCATCTCGTGCCGCCGATTCGGCCTCCGGGGTTGCCGCCAGCCGTGACTCGGCGTAGTCACGCACGGTGCGGAGCATGACGAATCTTCGGGCTCCGGCGCTGTCCTCACTCCGTACCAGGCTCTTGTCGACCAGCGACGCCAGGAGCCCCAGGGCGTCTCGGTGGCCCAGCTCCTCAGCCACCTCTTCGACGCCGTTGAGCCGGGCCGATGAGAACACCGACATCAGCTCGAAGGCCTTCTGCTCCTCAGGGTCGAGGAGGTCATAGCTCCACTCGATGGTGCCCAGGAGGGTGCGTTGCCGTTCGGGCAGGTCACGCCCGCCGCCACCGAGCACGTCGAGACGGGTGCCGAGCCTGTCGAGCAGCTCGCCGGCCGAGAAGACGTTGAGACGGGCGGCAGCCAGCTCGATGGCCAGCGGGAGCCCATCGAGACGAGCGCATATCCCGACTACGGCCGGGGCGTTGGCGGCGGTGAGTGCGAAGTCGGGGAGGACGGCACGTGCCCGCTCGACGAAGAGTTGAACCGCTTCAGATTCGGCCACCTCAGGGAAGGCGGCCCCGGGCTCCGGCAGGGACAGCGGCGGCACCGGGAAGACGTGCTCCGCCCGGACCCGGAGAGCCTCCCGGCTGGTGACGATGATCTCCAGACCGGGGCAGCTCTGGAGGAGCTCGGCGATCCCGGGTGCGGCATCGGTCACCTGCTCGAGGTTGTCCAGCACCATGAGCATCTCTCGACTCCGAAGCGCAGACTTCAGGGTCTGGAGGGGCTCACCGTCCAATTCGCGGGAGAGGTCCAACGCCCTGACGGTGGTCTCGAACACTTCCTGGGGATGACGCTCGTTGGACACGTCGACGAAGAAAACCCCGTCCGCGTAGTGGTCAACCAGGTCGGCGGCGACCTGGAGGGCCAGCCTGGTCTTGCCTGACCCACCGGGACCGGTCAGGGTGATCAAACGACTGACCGGATCGTCAAGCATCCCCTGGATTGCGGTCAGCTCCGATCCTCTCCCGAAGAACTCGGACACCTGGAACGGGAGGTTGTTGGGTCGAGCGTCGAGTGTGGCCAATGGGGGGAAACCCGAGCGGAGATCGGGGTGCTGCAACTGAAAGAGATGCTCGGGGAGGGTGAGGTCCTTGAGGCGATGCTCACCGAGGTCGAGGAGGGTGGCGCCATGGGGGAGGCCATTCAGGGTGTTGGCGGCGGCACCGGAGATCAGCACCTGGCCGCCGTGGCCCGCCGCCATGATCCTTGCGGTCCGATTCAGGACCGGTCCGAAGTAGTCGCCGTCGCGGGTCTCGGCATCACCGGTATGGATCCCCATCCGCACCTGGATCGGGCCGGTGGCCTCCCAGGTCTCTCTCCCAAGCGCCAGCTGGCCGTGCAGTGATGCCGCCAGCGAGTCTGTCACCGAGGCAAACGTTGCCAACACCCCGTCGCCCAGGCTCTTCACCACCCGGCCCTCGTTGGACTCGATGGCCTGTTGGAGGATGTCGTCGTGCCGGGCGAGCGCCTGCCGCATCTCTTCGGGGTGAACCTCCCAAAGACGGGTGCTCGACTCGATATCGGTGAACAGGAACGCCGGCATGCCCCCCGAATATACGGTCAGGGCCGGCCGCCATCGACCTCCTCCGCCCCCAAAGTAATCTCGGGTCATTCCACGAGCCCTGATCCTGGGTGGCACCGGTCTGATCGGCCGCGCCGTGGCGGAGCATCTCGTCACCGAGGGTTGGGAGGTGACAGCCACCGGGCGCAACCGTGACCGCATGCCGGCTGAGCTGGCCGAAAAGGGTGCCATCTTCATCGAGGCCGACCGCGGCTCGGCCGCCGATATGGCCTTGGCCGTGCGCAGCGGGGCTGAGCTGGTGGTGGACTGTGTGTGTTACACCGCCTCCGACGCCCGTGTGATCCAGCCTCATCTGGGTGCGGTGGGCTCGCTGGTGATGCTCTCCAGCAAGGCGGTCTACGTGGACGACGCCGGAAACCACCCCAACTCTGACGTCAGGCCCCGTTTCCCGGTGCCGATCACCGAGACCCAGCCGACCATGACACCGGGCGACATGCCCTATGACTCCCGGGAGGGGTACGGGGCCAACAAGGTGGCGGCCGAGCAGGTGGTGTTGGGGAGCGGGCACCCGGTCACGGTGCTGCGGGCCTCCAAAGTCCATGGGCCCTGGTCGAATCAACCCAGGGAATGGGTTTTCGCCCGGCGGGCCCTCGATGGGCGTCGGCCTTTGATCCTGGTCGACGGGGGCAGGGGCATCGACCACCCCACCGCGGTCGACAACATCGCATCCTTGGTCGCGACGGTGGCTGCCCGGCCCGGCGCCAGGGTGCTCAACTGCGCCGACCCGGATGCCCCCAGCGGCTTGGAGATCGCCCGGATCGTCGCCGATCACCTGGGTCATGAGTGGGACGAGGTGTTGCTCCCCAGCGGTGCACCCCCCGGTTTCCCCGGTCTCGGGTCACATCCCTGGGATGCGCCCCATCCGATAGTCCTCGACATGTCGGCGGCTTCAGCACTCGGGTATCAGCCGGCAGGCGACTACGCCTCGACCGTCACCAAGGGGCTCGACTGGTTGGTCGACGCCAGCAATGGAGGGGCGGGCCGGGCGATGCTGCCCCCCGAGGACGACCCTTATTTCGCGAGATTATTCGACTACCAGAGCGAAGACCGCTACCTGGCCGGGCTCACCCGAAGCTCGTGACCAGCCTTGCTCCGCCGGGCGGTCTTATCCTGCCGCTGGGCCCTACTCGAACCCGGGATCCGATCTAAAGGAAACCAGCGATGAGACAGCTGATCGTGAGCACCTTCTTGACCCTCGACGGTGTGATGCAGGCCCCGGGCGGACCTGGAGAGGACGACAGTGGCGGCTTCGCGCACGGTGGGTGGTCGGTGAACTATTGGGACGAGCAGATGGGTCAGGTGATGGACGAGGCGATGAGCGCCCCATTCGACCTGGTTCTCGGGCGCAAGACCTACGACATCTTTGCCGCCTATTGGCCGCACGCCCCGGAAGATGCCAGCGGCAAGCCGCTCAACGACGCCACCAAGCACGTCGCGTCGCGGAGCCACCCCACCCTGGAATGGAGCCACTCGGTCCTGATCGAGGGAGACGCGGCCGAAGGCATCGCCGCTCTGAAGAGCGAGGACGGGCCAGAGCTGCAGGTGCTTGGCAGTGGGAACCTGGTCCAGACGCTGTTGCGCCACAACCTCGTCGACCAGTACCGCCTGTGGGTCTTCCCCCTGGTCATCGGGTCGGGCAAGCGCCTGTTCGCCGAAGGCACCATCCCCTCCGGACTCGAGCTCGTCGACAGCAAGACTTCCACCACGGGAGTGGTGATGGGGACATACGTGCCGGCAGGCGAGATCGTCACCGGATCGTTCGCGCTGGAGTGACGGCGCTCGGAATCAATTGAGCAACCGACCACTAGGGCATCAGGTGTCTCTGGTGCCAGTCGATGATGGCCTCGAAGCGCTCCTTCCGGTGCTTGGGTTTCCCGCTCCGGCTCAACTCGTGGCTCTCCTCGGGGAAACGGAGCATCTCGGCAGTGGTCCCGTTACGGAGCAGCGCCATGAAATACTGCTCTCCCTGCTCGATGGGGCACCGGAAATCGTTCTCGGAGTGGATCACCAGGGTGGGGGCCTTCACCTGGTGGGCGTATGCCAGCGGGCTCATCCGCCACCAGGTCTCCCAGTCCGGGTAGTCGGCGAGGGTGTACATCTGGGGAAAATCGCCCCCGATGTCGGAGGTGCCCGAGAAGCTGGCCCAATTGGTGAGGGCCCGCTCCACCACCGCCGACTTCCAGCGATCGGGTTGTTTGGCGATGGCCCATGCGGTGAGGAACCCGCCATAGGAGCCACCCATCACCCCCATCCGCTCCGGGTCGAGACGGGGATAGCGCTCCAAGGCGCCTTCTACGGCGGCGTCGATGTCGGCCATGTCAACCACCCCCCAACCCTCTCCACGCACTGCCCGGAGGAAGTCGTCGCCCCGTCCGGAGGACCCTCTCGGGTTGCAGGCGACCACGCCGAACCCGGCGGCGGCATACATCTGGAACTCGTCGAAGAAGGCATGCCCGTATTGGGACGCCGGGCCCCCATGGATGTTGAGCAGCAGCGGGACCTTGTCCTCACCCGGGGGGAGCAGGACCCAGACGTCGATCTCGTCACCGTCGGAGGTGACCCGGAAATGCTCGATGGCGACCATCCCCAGATCCTCCTGGTTGAGATGTGTGAGCTGGGCCTCCTCCGTGTCGGGCTGATAGGCGTACAGCTCGGCGGGATGATGGGGCGTCACCGCCACGAATACGTAACGGCCCTTGGCGAAGTCGAGACCCTGGATCATGCGGTCGTCGTCGACGATCGGCTCGGTGCCGGCGTCGGGGTTGACCCGGATCACCCCGAAACGGCCCGAGTCCTCGAGCCCGACGACCGCCACGTTCTCGTCCCACCGGACGAAGGGCTGCCCAGCGGCCAGGGAGATCGAGCCACGGTCTAGGTCGGCGGTGAGGTCGGTTAGCGACCCGTCAGCCTCACGACGCTGGAGATGAAAGCCGATCGGGTAGTCCGTGGTGGGCCGGCCCAAGAGATGAAGGGCCCCGTCGGGTCGGTAGGAGAGAGCCCCCCAGAACCCGCGGGGCGCTGCCTGGGTCAGTTCCCCGGTTGCGACATCGACCTCGAAGACGTCTTGGCCAGGCGACAGGCCACGAACCGGGTCGTGGTCGGTGATGAAGGCGATCTTCGACCCATCGGCTGACCAGGCTGGCAACCCCTCGTCGAAGTCGCCGGGGGTGAGGCACCTAGGGTCGTCGTCACCGGAGGGGTCGACCAGCCAAAGGTGGCGACGGCGGTCGTCGAACCAACCCAGGTTGTCGCCCCGGAACGGGACCGAGGTGATGCGCCGGGGCCTCCGCTTCCTCTCGTCATCGTCGGCCTCCTCCCACTCCCCGGTGGGGGCGATGCCCACCGCCAGCAGCCGTGAGCCGTCAGGGGACCACTCCAGCGCCTCGACCCCGTACTCGAAGTCTGTGATCACCTTGGGCTCTCCGCCGGTCATCGGCATGACCGCCACCTGGGGCTTGCCCTCGTCGGGGGCGCGAAGGAAGGCGAGCGTCTTGTCGTCGGGCGACACCCGGGGTGCGGTGTCACCGGTCCCGGTGGTGAAAGGGCGGGCACCCTGCTCGTCGGCAACCCAGATGCTGCGGAGGTATTTGTCTTTCTCGATGTCGGGACGGGAGACCCCAAAGAAAACCCTCAGCCCGGTGCTGTCGAGGCGGGGGTCGGAGGGCAGGGCGAGTTTGGACAGGTCTTCGGGTTGCATGCAGGCTCCTGATCGGCGGGGAAGTCAATCCTTTGTCACTGGAGGCGCCCGACCCTGTCCACCAAGAGGTCGAAGAAGCGGTCGCCATCGACTTGATTCATCACCGTGGCGTTGGGCGCAGACCCGGTCACCCCCCACCAGTCGACGATAGTCATGCCCTGGGTCGGGCCGGGGGCGGTCTCGATCTCGACGAAAACCTCCTTGCCGGCGTAGATCGTGGGGTCGAGCAGGTAGGAGATCACCGCGGCGTCATGGATGGGCGCCCCGGGGGTCCCGTACTTCTCCATGTCCCAGCGGTCGTAGAAGTCGAGCATCCCGTGGACCGCATCTCCGGCCCTGGTGCCGAGCTCCTTGAAACGCTGGAGGCGGTCGGGGTGGGCCAGGGCCTTGTGGGTGACGTCGAGGGGCATCATCACGATCGGGATCCCGCTGGTGAAGACGACATGGGCGGCGTGGGGGTCGACGAAGACGTTGAACTCGGCGACCGGTGTGGTGTTCCCCCCCTCGAAGAACCCGCCACCCATCATCACCAGCTCCTTGACCCGGCCGGCTATGCGCGGCTCCCGAACCAGGGCGAGCCCCACGTTGGTGAGGGGGCCGAGGGTGCACAGGGTGATGTCGTCGTGCCCCATCACGATCTCGATGATGCGGTCGACGGCATGTCCCGAGGACTCGGAGATGGCGGGTGCCGGGAGGTCGGCGCCGTCGAGCCCGGTGGGCCCGTGGACGTATTCCGCCGTGACCAGGGTCTTGACCATTGGCCGGACCGAGCCCCGATACACCGGCACCTCCCTGCGGTCGGCCAACTCGACCAGGGCCAGGGCGTTGATCACGGTCAGGTCGAGGGGGACGTTGCCGGCCACCGCGGTGATGGCCAGGACATCGAGCTCCTCGGGGGATGCCAGGGCGACCAGGATGGCGACGGCGTCGTCCTGTCCGGGGTCGGTGTCGATGATGATCGGCCGGGCGATGGCGGGAGGCTACTCCCGGGCCAGCAGGTCGGCTATCTCGGCCGCGGTGGGCATCGAGGCTTGAGCGCCTGCCCTGCTGCAGGCGAGCGCGCCTGCCGCCACCGCCCAAGTCGCTGCCTCGACGAAGGTCTTGCCTCCGGCCAATGAGGCCGCCAGGGCCCCACAGAAGGCGTCACCGGCACCGGTGGTGTCCACCACCTCGACGGGTGGTGATTCAACATGGATCACCTCGGACCCCGAGAACACTGCGGGCCGTTCGGCGCCAACGGTTACCTCCCAACGCGAGATCACCACGGCTCCCTCGGCGCCCAGAGTCACCACCACCGACCCCGGCCCTTCGATGAGCCGTGCCGTGGAGCCCACCCGATCGGCTCGCTCCGACATCACCCCGGTCAGCATCGCCAGCTCGGAGCGGTTGAGAACCAAGACGTCGACTCGCTCCAAGAGGCCTCGGGGGAGATCCCGCGCCGGGGCCGCGTTGAGGATGAAGAGCCCGGCGGCTATGGAGGCTGCTGCCTCCACCGCCTCCAGGGGGACCTCGAGCTGGGCCAGCACGACTGGCGCCGACCTGAGAAACGGGGAGGCTCCGACCCACTCGGGGCTGACCGAGGAGTTGGCGCCCGGGCTGACCACGATCGTGTTCTCCGCCTGGTCATCGAGAGTGATGACGGCCAGCCCGGTGGGGGCGACCGGGTCGACCCCGACACCACCGACGTCGATCCCCTCGTCGGCGAGGGACCGGGTCAGAGCCCGGCCGTGCTCGTCGTCACCAACCATCCCGATCATCGCCACCGTGGCGCCCGCCCGAGCCGCCGCCATCGCCTGGTTGGCTCCCTTCCCACCGCTCCCGCCGTAGTGGGCGAGACCTATCACCGTCTCGCCGGGACGTGGGTGATGGGGGGCGAGGACGGTCAAGTCGTGGTTGATCGACCCGACAACGACCACGTCAGCCATGGTCGAGGAGGGTAGGTGGCGAGCCATGGGGCTGGCAGAATTGGAGTATCAGCTACCTGGGATCGATCCGCCGCCTCGCCGCCGACACACCCGCCGACCGTAACCGGGTGGTCGACCTGATGCGGGTGGTCTCGATCCTGATCGTGGTGTTCGGTCATTGGCTGATGGCGGCGGTGACCATCGTTGACGGGGAGGTGGTCCCCGGTCATCTCCTCATCCTCGCCGACTGGACCCACCCCCTGACCTGGGTGTTCCAGGTGATGCCCATCTTCTTCTTCGTAGGCGGCTATTCCAACGCCCTCTCCTGGCGGTCGGCGCGTCGTCGGGGTGAGGCCTACGGTGGATGGCTCCGGGCTCGTCTGCGTCGGCTCGCCCTCCCGGTGGTCCCGTTGCTGGTGGTCTGGGGGTTGGGGGGCTGGCTTGGCCTCACTCTCGGTCTCGATTGGGAGATGCTCCAGCTCGCCTCGCAGGTGGCCCTGGTCCCCACCTGGTTCCTCGCCGCTTATGTCGTGATCGTCACCCTTGCCCCCCTGGCCCTGATGGTGTGGGAGCGGTTCGGTTGGTGGTCGATCCTGGCCGGGACCGCCCTCGCCGGGCTCGCCGACCTGGCATCGATCTCCGCTGGTGTGGTCTGGGTCGGTTTCCTCAATTACCTCTTCGTCTGGGCCACTGTGCACCAGCTCGGCTATGCGTGGGTCGACGGGAAGCTGGAGGGGTTGCCACGTCGGTTTGCCTTGCTGGTGGGCGGGTTCCTGGCGACCTGGGCGCTGGTCATGTTTGGCCCCTACCCGATCGCCATGGTGGGGCTGGACACCGCCCAACTCACCAATTCCTACCCGCCGCGGGTGACCCTGGCCTTCCTCGGGATGTTCCAGTCGGGTTTGGTCCTGGTCCTGGAGCCGTTGCTGGAGCGATGGATGCGCCGGGCCGGGGCCTGGGCGTTCGTGGTGGGGGTCAGCGGCCAGATAATGACTCTGTATCTGTGGCATCTGACTGCGATGGTGATCGCCTTCGGGCTCGGGCTCCTCGCCGGGGGGTTCGGGTTCGGCATCGAGCCGCTGACCCCGGTCTGGTGGTGGACCCGACCGGTCTGGTTCCTGGTGCTCCTGGTGCTGACCCTCGGGCTGGTGACGGTGTTCGGACGGTTCGAGCGCCCGGTTACCGACACCAGGCCGGCGCCCTCGCCCTGGCGACCCATCGTCGCGGTGGCCATGGTCTGCGCCGGGCTGGGCCTGCTGGCCGCCATCGGCATCGCCGACGAGGACGGTCTCAACGGGATCATCCTCAGTCTCCCCGTGATCGGCGTGATCCTCGGTGGTGTCACCCGGTTGTCCTGGCCCCGGCCGAGGTCTGCCTAGCCTGCCGGGTTTGACCGCCACCACTTTCAGCTCCCTGGGGATCCGCAACTACCGGATCTACCTCATCGGGCAGAGCATCTCCCTGTGCGGGACCTGGATGCAGCGAATTGCCCAGGCCTGGTTGGTCCTCGAGCTCACCGGTTCGGGGACCGCGGTCGGGGCGGTCACCGCCCTCCAGTACGTCCCGATCATGCTGCTGGCGCCCTGGGGTGGGGTGATCGCCGACCGCTACGACAAGCGGCGGATCCTCTACGTCACCCAGACGGTGATCGCGATCTCGGCCGTCGTCTTGGGAGTGCTGGTTCTCACCGACGTCATCGAGCTGTGGATGGTCTATCTGTCGGCGCTGACCCTCGGCCTGTCCTCCGCCTTCGACACGCCCACCAGACAGACCTTCGTCCTCGAGATGGTGGGTCGGGACAACGTGACCAATGCGGTCAGCCTCCACTCCACGCTGGTGAACGCGGCCCGGGTGGTGGGGCCGGCGATCGCCGGGCTGATCATCGTCTTCGTCGGGATCGGTTGGTGCTTCGTCATCGACGGGATCTCCTATCTGGGCTTGGTCATCGCCCTCCTCCTCATGAACCCCGGCGAGCTCCATCTCGAGGAGACACCGACCCGGACCCCCAACCAGCTGGTGGAAGGGCTCCAATACGTGATGGCCACTCCCGCGGTGCGCACCCCGCTGATCCTCCTGGCCGTGGCGGGGCTGTTCGCCTACGAGTACCAGGTGATCCTGCCCTTGTTCGCTCGTTTCACCTTCGACGGCGATGCCCGCACCTTCTCCTGGCTGACCTCGGCGATGGGAGTCGGGGCGGTGGCCGGCGGGTTGGCGGTTGCCTCCCGAGCCAATCGCCCACCGGTGGCCCTCGCCCGGACCGGTTTGGTGTTCGGCGGGCTCCAGGTGCTCACCTCTCTGACGCCGAGCCTGCCGCTGGCCTTGGCCGGGCTGGCGGTGTTGGGGGCGGCGAGCGTGTCTTTCATCGCCATCGGCAACTCCACGCTCCAGCTCACCGCAGCCCCCGGGATGCGGGGGCGGGTGATGGGTCTGTATGTGGTGGCCTTCCTCGGGACTACCCCGCTTGGGGGTCCTCTCATGGGTTGGATCGGCGAGCATTTGGGGCCTCGCCTGGCCCTGGCCGGGGGAGGGCTGGCGGTGCTCATCGCCTCCATCCTCGCCTTGCCCGGGCTGCGTGAGATGGGAGGGACTAGTCCAATCGGCTACCGGCCCAATGAGCCTGTGAGGAGTAGGCCTGACGACCTAGCTTGACTGTCAGGATTGGAGATTCTGGGAGGCACCGTTGGCTGACTGGTCGAGTTTCATGGGTAGACCCCGTCTGAGCACTTGTGTGCATGAGACCGCGGTGAGCACTGTGACGGCCGGTCTGGAGCGTCGGGTATGTGAGGGGTGCGGTCACGTTTCGGTCCGGTACATCGCCGACACGGTCAAGATCTTTCCCGACTACGAAGAGCTGGCAACCCGGGCCGGGGTGGGCGAGCCCGCCGAGAGTGCCCCAAGTCGCCTGCCCACCTGTGGCCGCTGCGATGCGCCTGCGAAGTTCATGATCCCCCGCGGCCTCGCCTGCGCGGAGCACGCCTGGGCGGCGGCCTCCCGTCAGGATGCCCTCGGCCAAGAGCTCTGGATCCCGATCCGGATCGACCAGGGCGCCAAAGCCTCCGGCTGAGCCGGCACTCCCTAGGATGGATGCGGTCTGCTCCGGCTGGGCATAATGCCGGGATGATCTCCTCAGTCAGCCCCACCGACGGCCGTCTCCTCGCCCAGTACCAGGAGACCAGCCCAGAGGATGTGGTCCGTCACATCGAGACCGCCGCCCGTCTCCAACAGGATTGGGAGTCGGTCAGCATCGAGAACCGCTCGGGGCCGATGCGCCGGCTGGCCGATCTCCTCGATGCCTCCCGTGACGATCTGGCGATCCTCATGGCCGACGAGATGGGCAAGCCCCTGGCCCAGGGCCGTGCCGAAATCGACAAATCCTCCTGGGTCTGCCGTCACTATGCCGAGGAGACCGAGCGCATCATCAGCGACGATGCCATCGAGGCGGGTCGGGCCAAGAGCTATGTCGCGTACCGCCCCCTCGGTGTAGTCCTGGCGGTCATGCCCTGGAACTTCCCCTTCTGGCAGGTGTTCCGGTTCCTGGCGCCGGCGCTGATGGCCGGGAACGCCGGGCTCCTCAAGCACGCCTCCAACGTCACTGGGTGTGCGCTGGCCATCGACCGCCTCACCGTCGAGGCCGGGTTCCCCGAAGGGCTGTTCCGGACCCTGGTGGTCTCGTCGAGCCGGGTCGACTCGATCCTCGAGCACCCACTGGTGGTGGCTGCCACCCTCACCGGCTCTGACCCCGCCGGGAGGGCGGTGGCCACCAAGGCGGGCAGCCTGCTCAAGAAGACGGTGTTGGAGCTGGGCGGGTCCGACCCCTACCTGGTCCTTGCCGACGCCGACCTCGAGGCGGCGGCAGCCACCTGCTCCGCATCGCGGCTGATCAACGGGGGCCAGTCCTGCATCGCTGCCAAGCGGTTCATCGTTCAGGAGCCGGTGGTCGAGGAGTTCACCGAGCTGATGACCGCCGGGCTGTCAAAAGCCGTGATGGGCGATCCCCGGGACGAGCGGACCACGCTGGGCCCGATGGCCCGGGCCGATCTCCGGGACGAGCTACACGACCAGGTGGTCAGAACCGTCGACGCTGGTGGCCGCCTGATTCTCGGTGGGGAGGTTCCCGACCGGAAAGGGGCCTTCTACCCGCCGACACTGATCGCCGGGGTCGAGAAGGGGATGGCGGTGTACCACGAGGAGACCTTCGGCCCGGTGGCTGCGGTGATTAGCGCCAAGGACCTCGATGATGCGGTCCGGATCGCCAACGACACCGAGTTCGGCCTCGGTGCCGCCATCTTCACCTCCGACGTCGAGCTGGGGGAGCGGGTGGCGAGGGACCGGCTCCATGCTGGTGCCTGCTTCGTCAACGCACTCGTCGCCTCCGATCCCAGGCTCCCCTTTGGGGGGATCAAGATGAGCGGCTACGGCCGCGAGCTCGCCGATCTCGGCATGAAGGAATTCCTCAACGCCAAGACGGTGGTGGTGTCCTAACCAGCCACCTCAGGCAGCACGACGGTCGCACTGCCTGAGGCTGGTGGTCGTCATCCCTGGGGTAGGTCCGGTAGTGCCTGCCCCGTCTCGACCAGGCTCTTGAGCCCGGCGAAGATGTAGGGGTTCCCACCGGTGAAGTCGGCAAACGACTTGCTTGACGGATCGAGGTCGTACAGCTCGACGGTGAGGGCGACCATCCCGTCGTGCTCCTCGAGGCTCAGCACCTCCCGCATCGGCCCTTCTGCCTTGAGCTCTTCGTCCCAGAGGGCCCGGAAGGTGTGCTCGAGGCGCTTCGGAGGGTCGATGGCGATGATGTGCCCGTCTGCCGCCAGACTCCCGTCTCCGAAGGCGTAGGTCATCTCCGAGCCGACCTCCCAGTCGGACTGCACCCTGGTGCCGAAGTAGTACTGCTCGGTCTTGTCGGGGTTGACGATGGCGTCCCAGACTTCCTCGGCCGTGCCGCGGATGTATGTCTTGTAGACGTGCGCCGGTATGTCCACTTGTCTCTCTCCATTCTCCAACCGGGCCTTGAGGCCGGTGATCGCCCCGACCCGAAGCCCGGCATATCTGCTGATCCAGCGATCATGGATCAGCCTGATCGGGACGGGATTCAGATAGTGGAACTTGGATCTCCCACTCTTGAGAGTGGTGACCAGCCCCGCCTCCTCGAGCACCCCCAGATGGCTCATGACGCCAAACCGGGTCATCTCGGGGAGGTGTGCGCACAACTCGACGAGCGTCTGGCCATCCCTCTCGTACAACTTGTCGAGAAGGAGCCTTCGGCTCGGGTCGTTTATCGCCCTGAACACCTCGTCCATGGCTCTCGATGATAGGTGAGTATTCACTCACCTATCAAATCGAATCGTCGTCCGGGAGTGGTGTAGGTTCCGAGGGTCCCCACGAAAGGAAGGAACAGTGGACGAGCATCCCAATGTGACCCTGGTGCGCAAGGCACTCGAAGCCTTCGCCGCCGGCGAGATGATGGAGTTCGGTGACGTGCTCGCCGAAGACGTGAAATGGCATCAGATCGGGGGGCCGACACTCCGCGGCATCCAGGAGCTGGTCGGCCAGATGCCCGGATCAGACGTCGACTTCCAGGTCGAGCTTCACGATGTGGTCGGCAACGATGACCATGTGGTGGGGCTGGTGGTGGCCAACGTGAAGGCCGGGGACCTCGAGATCACATATCGCACCGCCGAGGTGTATCACGTCGTCGACGGCAAGGTGACCGAGCGTTGGGCGATGTCCGACGACACCGAGTCGATCAACACATTCTTCGGGAAGCTGGCTGAGCAGACCGCCTGACACGACGGGATGACCGCGGCGTGCGGCCAGCGCGTGAGACCTACCGGTTCTCTGCCTGCCGCTTGATCCCTTTGAGGATCTCGGATCTGATCAGGCCACTGAATGGGCCGACCACACGCCAGTACCTCTCGAACTTGACGCGGCTGGCGTCGTCGGTGCAGGAGACCCTGGTCTCGGTGGTCAGGCGGGTATGGCCCAGCTCGGGCTCATCGAGCTCGAAACTCCACGTTGCTTTGGCATGACCGGGCTCGTCGAACGCCATGAAGTCGTCGGGCCTGAGACGCACCAGTCCCCCCGATGGTCTCCAGAACTGCCCGATCACCCCGAGGACCCTCCACCGGGGCTCGACTTCATCCAACAGCGTGAAACCGAGCCCCTCGAGGTCGAAGGACCTCCTCACACCGCTCATCCCGCGTATGGAGAGCAGGGACCTGACCACTCGGGAGCCGGACAGGTCGAGGTCGCGGACCTTTGGCCAAACCACGGGGGGCGCACGGTCGATCAAGACGTGGTGTCGGCTGACGCTGTCCCGTGGGGACAGGAAGTCCTCCATTGTGGCGACCCTGGCCTTCAGCCGGCGAAGACTTGGACCGTCCAGATGGTGCCGTTGGGGTCCTGCCAAACCCCGACCCCGATGTGGCTGAAGCCACCCACCATGACGCTGTAGTGGCCACTGCTCGCTACGAGGGCGTTGAACACCGAGGACACCGAACCGCCCTTGCCTACGTTCTCACCTGCAGTCGACCAGGGCGGGATCAGGGAGTTCAGGTTGGAGTGGGAGAGCGTGCCGTTCTCCCACATCGTCTTGGCCCAAGATCTGGCCCGTGAATCGAGACCACCGTCCCGGGTGAGGGCCGAGAGGCCGTTGGCGCCGCGCAGTGAGTTGATCCTGGAGTAGAAGTCGGCCTCGTAATCGCCACGGAATTGCCCGGTGGCGGTGGGTGCCGTGGTCTGGGTGACAGTCGTGGTGGTGGCTGGCTTCGGTTTGGTGGTGGCCGATGACGTCGATGGGGGCCTGGTCGAGGGAGGGCTGGTGGTCGGGGGGACGGAATCGGTGGTGGTGGACGCCTCGGCGGCTCGGGCTTCGATCATGTCACTGAGGATCTCCTCCTCGTCCTCGAAGATGGGGCCCGAACCGACGAGGTTGGCGTGGAGGACACCGACAGTGGTGGTCGACGAGAGGTCGTGGAGCGGCGGCTCCTCATAGTCGGCGGCGAGCAGGTACCGGTCCTGATCGGTATCGCCGAACACCGCAACCATGCCCGCTGTGAGTGTGATGGCCGCTACCAGCGTGAGTAGCCAAATATGACGCATTTAGGATTGGGGGGAGAGTCACCCTAACCATCTACTGCGTGTGACGGCAACTGAGAGTGGTCAACCGAGACAGGTGATGGTGGGGAGACCGGAGACAGCCACCACCCAGGTCTCGCCAGAATCGACCGATGCCCACACCGTGTCGCCGAGCCCGGCATATACCGAGCCGGTCCTGACTGCGAGGCAGTGGGTGTCGATATTGTACTCGAACCACTCTGGGAGCCCGACCGTCGCCGGCTCCAGCGGCCCCTCCCACAAGTCGCCTCGGTAGATGCGGGCCTGATTGCTGTCCGGGCCGGTCGAGGCCGAGATCAGCAGGGTGTTCTCGATCACGGTGACCGCCCGGCAGTAGTCGGCGTGGAGCCCTTCGGTCCGGAAAACGAAGTCGTGACCGTTGTGAGACTGGGCGAGCCCCCACCCGGTGGCGGCAAAGATCGCACCCTGGAGTGTGGGGTGAGCGGTCACCTCGTGGACGTCGGCGTCTATGTCGATCGTGGGAACGAGCCCGGTGTCGTCGTAACGGAGGAGACCTCCGACATGGACGTTGACGTAGAGGGTTCGGTCGGCGTCGAGAGCCATCGACCTCACTGAGGGTGGCCCGCCCCAGGGGGTGTACCAATGCTCACTCCCGGGTGCATTGGCCAAGAACTCGTCCTCGACGACTTCCTCTCCCTCGAGGGCGAAGAGATGCCCACCGTCGGCGCCGATCCACACCGTCTCGGGGGTGGGCTGGATGCAGAGTGCCTTGGCCCGGTCGGGGAGAACTCCCACGATCTCCTCCATGTGGTGGACACGGCTCTTGCCGTCCACCGCCCACCACTCGTCGCCGAGACGGGAGACATGGTTGATCCGGGTCCCCTCGATGAGACGGGCTCCATCCTCGAGTCGGATCAGCCCTATGGCGGTGCCGATCAGAAGACTCATCCTTGAACCCTATGCCACTCCGACCGGTACGGAGTCAGGGTCGCAGGACTGAGACGATCTCGGCCACCGGATAGCCCACTGCGGTGGTGGTGTTGGGGACGGCGAGAAAGAGCCAAGACCCGCCGACCACCCGCCATCGGGCGGTCCAGTCGTAGGAGACACTGAGGCTGGCGTCGTCGACCTTGGTCTCGAAGACATGGCTGGCGACCCCGTCCGGGTACCCGGTGAGCAGGTCGGGGCGGGCCGGGTAGGTGTCGCTCGTACCGTCGCCCCAGTCGACGATCACCGCCGAGACCTCGATCTCGACATCGAGTGTGGTCCCACCGCCGGAGAGCTGGGTGGCGTGGTCAGCGGGGACGGCCACCGCAACGAAGGTGTCGAGGCCGGTGACACCTTGGCCCGGCCTCGGGTTGAGGCCCGGTGTTGGCGGGGCGTGGATGTACTGGCTGACGTACTCCCACACCATGGCCACCGGATCGACGGCGGGAGCCGGCTCTGAGGTGCATCTGGGGAGGATGTCCCCGAGGATGATGATCCCGCCGGGCGCGCCGGGTTCGTCGATGCCCATGTCGGCATCCCCGTTGGCGTAGAGAGCCAGGATCAGGTACCGGGTAACCGCCGAGGTGTAGTACCAGCAGGGACCGGTGAGGTCGGTCCCGACATTGGGGTAGAGAAATGCGGGCACCGCGCTGTCCGAGGCGTAGTCGATGACATCGCCGCCGGCGACGCGACAGCGTGTGACTGTCTGAGATGTACCCAGGACATCTACCCGCGTGGCTACCCAGCATGAGGCGAAGTCCTCGCCTAGAGCCGGGAGGGCCAACAGAACCAGAACTAAGACAAGGGAGGTGAGAGCAATGCTTTGCAATCGTTTTCCCATAGGTCCTCCCGATACACCCACCAAGCAGCGAAGATCCACTCGCCAGATCTCCACCGAAGGACATCAACACCGCTACGAGCCGCCTGAGAGCCAAGAAAGGCCTCTGCGTTGGTCACCCCCCAGACCGCGAGACAATCCCCATCCGAACGGAGGATTTCGGTCTCCGAGAACACGAGCCCCTCGCGTCTAGGCGGAGAGACGAATTCCATGACTCCGAACTGGTCCCGAGCGGTTTGGAGCTGCTCCTCGGTGGCGACCACCTCACGGATCCGATCCTCATCCTGGTTGTAGATCCCCTCGAACCAACCGAACCACAGCTCCCGCAAGACCTCTTCGGCCTCCTCCACCGTCTCGACGACATGGCTGCCGACGGTGGTCGCCTGATCCGACGGCGTCGAAGTGCTCGCTGAGGCGAAGGTGGTGGGCCTGGACGCCAACAACGTGGTCGAAGGGCTGGCCGAATCGTCCCGCGGCCAGAGCCACCAGACACCGATGGCCAGGCCGATCACGAGGGTCACGGCCACGGCGTAGCGTGCCACGGGACGAATTTACGACATCGGCCACCCAGAGTGAAGAGGGACGAGCCGGGCCGCGAAAAGACGTCCAACGGACAGGTAGAGTCGGGAAAGGAGGTGTCTATGGCTGATGAGACAGGGAACGGTCGTCACCCGTTCAGGTTCATGTTCAAATTCATGGTGTTCCTCGGCATCCTGGGAGCTGCGATCCGTTTCCTGGCATCGAAGCGTGAGGAGTACGCCGGGCTGACCGAGTCCGAGGCACGAGAGCGGATGGAGTCGAAACTCAGTCCCAGGCTCGGGGAGGAGAAGGCCAGCGAGATCGCCGATCAGGTGGTTCCGGTCCTCAAGGATCGAGGGCTGCTCAAGAAGGCTCCCGGCGAGGAGATGATGGACAAGGCGAAGGGTGCTGCCGGGGACATGGCCCACAAGGCGAAGGACGTTGCCGAGGACGTGGCTGACAAGACCGAGGATATCGTCGACAAGCTGAGCTGAGGAAACCCGCTCGGGGTTTCTTGTCACACCCGGCCCGTACGTTTCGGGTATGGGGAGAGTCGAGTCGTCATCAGGATTTCTTGTCACACCCGGGTCGTACGTTTCGGGTATGGGGA
>JBBDML010000012.1:0-28010 GCA_040878345.1 Acidimicrobiia bacterium
GTCTGACATGACCCTCCTTATAGAGCATGCCTCCACGCTTTGGGGGGAACCTCACCTCCACCCACTCGGTCTTCCAGAATTGGACAGCACTTTGCGTGGTCGTGGTAGGAACCGCAGGTAGTCGACTTGGCGTGGTCAGCATGTTGAATTGCCACGCAATGAACGAGTCAGCAAGACCGCGACATGCCGGTAGGGTGCTCGTCCGCTGCAAGTAGGTGAGACGCAGACATGACTGTTCTGGATTGGTTGTTGGATTCCGACCCCTCGATACGTTGGCAGGTGATGCGTGATCTCACCGGCGAGCCCGACGACGTGGTGGCCGCCGAGCGCTCGCGGGTCGCCTCCGAAGGCTGGGGTGTCCGGCTGCTCGATCTCCAGGCGCCTGACGCTCAGTGGGGTGGCGGCAGCTACCACCCGTACTGGACCTCCACCACATACACCCTGCTGCTGCTGCGGGATCTGGGTCTGGATCCGACTAGTGACCAAGCCCGCAGAGCTGTGACCCTGGTTCGGGACAACGCTGCGACCACCCTCGACGAGAGTGGCCAATCCTTTTTCCTCGGTGAAACCGAGCCCTGTATCAATGGCATGGTTCTGGCAATGGGTTCCTACTTTGGCGAGGCGAGCGAGGAGTTGCTCGATCGGCTCCTCCACGAGCAGCTCGACGACGGGGGTTGGAACTGTGAGGCTCCGCCGAGTAAACGATCCTCGTTTGACACCACGATCTGCGTGCTGGAAGGGCTGTTGGAGTACGAGCGGGCGCGGGGCGCCGTTGCCTCGCTGGCCGAGGCCCGGGCCTGCGGAGAGGAGTATCTCTTGGAGCGTCGAATGTTCCGGTCGCTGTCATCCGGTGAGGTGATCGACCCCAACTGGACCCTGTTCTCGTTCCCGACCCGGTGGCACTATGACGTGCTGCGTGGGCTGGATCATCTGAGAAGTGCAGGTGTCGAACCCGACGATCGGGTCGCTGAAGCCATCCAGTTGGTGGAGAAGAATCGGGGTGAGGGCGACCGTTGGCCGTTACAGAACCCGCATCCCGGTCAAGTTCATTTCGACATGGACGAGGCAGCGGACCAACCCAGTCGCTGGAACACGCTCCGCGCCCTGCGAGTGTTGAAATGGGCTGGTCAGGGCGGATAGACCTCCCGATGGTTCTGGCAGGCCCGACCTGCCGCATCTTCGGGTTATGAGGGGCGGATATCCTGCCCGCACATGAGACTCTTCGGGCGCGACGAGTTGAGCAGCTCGCTGGAGGAGTTCCTCGCTGACCGGGAGGGTGGCCCCAGGCTGATGCTCCTTCGCGGCGACCCGGGAAGTGGGAAGAGCGCCCTCCTCGAGGCCACGGCCCACATGGCCCCGCCAGGCTTGGTGTTGACCATGGTCGGCCTCGAGGCTCTGGCCCACGTCGAGATGGCCGCCGCCATGGGCGCACTCAACCAGCTCACGAGCGAGGCAGGAGGCGACACCCTGCTCGCCCGACTTCTGGATGATGACTCAGCCTCCCGAATCATGCCCGTCCAGGTGTTCGAGGCCACCCGCCGCCGCCTGGAAGGCCAGAGGGTGTGGCTGGTCATCGATGACGTGCAGTGGCTCGACCACATCACCCTGGGCCTGATCCTCTATTTGCTGAAGAACGCAGAGGAGCCCTCCCGTGTGCTCGCGGCCTCGCGTCCCGGCCATGCCGCCAGCTTCTTCCTGGAGGAGGTGGGGAAGACCGGGGTCGACCCGCTCGTACTCGAGATCGGCCCGCTGGCCGAGGCAGACGGGGTGGAGTTGGCGATGAGTCTGAAGCCTGCCCTGACCCACGAGGAGGCCCGCTCGATCTGGCAGCGGGCCGGAGGCCTCCCCTATTGGCTCATCGCCCTCGCTCGGGACCGAGACCAAGCCTCATCGGACGAGCTGCTCACCTCCCGGCTCCGCGCAGCCACGCCCGACGCCGTATCCCTGTTGGTGCACTTGGCGGTCCTGGGCAGGCCGATCGCGATCCACGACCTCGAAGGCCTGCTCGACTGGAGCAGCGCCCGTGTCGAGGAATCGATGCTCGACCTCGAATCCCGGGCCCTGCTCCGGCGGCGATTCGATCAACTGGGCATGGTCCATGACCTGATCCGTGAGGAGACGATTGCCCAGGCCGGGGTGGAGACGAGGGCTGGTGCCCACTCTCGCATCTCCAGCTACCTGGAGACGACGGCGGAGGGGAGGACCGAGGCCCTGCTGGAGGCGCTGCACCACCGGTTGGAAGCGGGGGCGTCGGCGCGTTCGCTGGCTCTCGCCTTGTTGATGTCGCCTCGCCGGCATCTGCTCGGCGAGGGCAGTCTGACCCATCTGGCCCGCGCAGCCGACCAGGCCGGCCCCGAGGACGACGAAGAAGCGCTCCTCCACCGAAGCGTGGCCCAGCTCGCCACCGACATCGGATCGAACGATATGGCCTCACTCCGATGGCTCACCGTCTTCGAGCGAACCAAGGATCCGGTCGAGCGGACCTGGGCTGCGTGTCAGATGTCCCGCATCGCTCACCAGTCCGAGGACTTCAGGGACTCCCGTAAGTGGCTAGAAGTGGCTCGGTGCATCACAGAGCCCGACGAGCTCAACCGAATCGAGATGGCGACCCTGGAGGCGGAGTTGCTCATGCTTGGGGAGCAGCGACAGCAGGAGGGGCGCGCCATGGCCGAGGAGGCAATGTCGCAGGCCGAGGAGCTGAGGCTGATGCCCGGAGACGCCCCGGACGAAGACCGACTGGGGAGGGCGGCGGTGGTGAGAGTCGACGTGCTCCAGGCAGCTTACGACTCGGCAATGATCTCGGCCGATCAGCACAAATCTCTAGAGGTCGCCTTGATGATGGTCGGGGCCGCCCGATCCAAGTTGGAGCGGCTGGTGGCGGTGGGCCTTCAAGGCCGGGCCCTGATGAGGGTGGGCCGGCCCATCGAGGCCAGGTCTATTCTCGAGTCGCTCTGGCTTCGGGCCCAGGACATGGGCCTGGTCTCGCTTATCGCTCGTTTCGGCCACGCCTACGCCCAGAGCCTCTACGAAACGGGGCGCCTGGCACAGGCGACAAAGGTGGCCGAGGAGGTGATTCCCGTCGCCGAGCGTCAGGGCTTCCCCCGCGGCGCCTATTACGCCCGCCAGACGACGGCGCTCTCGACGCTGATCACCGAGGATTGGCGCATCGGGCTCGAGACGATGCGTATCGCCGTACAAGGGGAAGATGACCCGCATTATCGGCTGACGCTGCGCCAAATGGTGGCGACGTACCTGAGCCGGACGATGCGCGACAAATCGGCGTCCGATATCGCCACGATCCTGCAGGCCGGTTGGGTCGACGCCGGCCTGGCAAAGTGCCACAGGTGTGCCTCGGAGTTCGCGGCTGCAGCTGCCGAGGCGTCGGCTCGGGCCGGGATGGCGGAAGAGGCGGAAAGGTGGCTTGGTCGTTTCCGTGAGGTCAAGGTGCCCCTCAACCGCCTGGCCGAGGCGTACATCCAGCTGGCCGAGGCGCTGCTGGCAGCGGACCCGGGCCCGCTCCAAATCGTCAGGGCTCGCTTTGCAGCGATGGGATTCGAGATCGAGCAGCTCTGGATCGGGCTCGACCTCGCCGCGGCGAGGGCGGCACAGCCGGGGCGTCCTCAAGCCGCCGACACCTATCGGGAGGTCGCGCCCGAGGCCGAGTTGCTGGGTGCCGAGACCATCCAGCTGCTTGCCGAGAAGGCGCTCAGAGGACTCGGAGCGCGAACCTGGCGTCGAACCGGATCCGGCGAGATGCTCGGTCTCACCGAGCGAGAGCTGGAGATCGCCCAGATGGCGGTCTCCGGGTCATCGAATCGGGAAATCGCCCAATCGCTGTTCCTCTCCAAGAAGACGGTGGAGCGCCACTTGTCGAACATCCTGGCCAAGGTAGGGGTGAGGAACCGGGTCGAGCTCGCCGGGCTGCTGTCGAAGACGGCCGCCATCAATGAGGGCATGCCCCGATGAAGCGTCGCCGAGGGTGTGGCATCAATCACATCTGATCCCCGCACGCGACAGGGGCCGAGGGATGGCGATGCTCTTGGTGGTGACCGCAAAGGTTGGAGATTGGGCAGCGGCTGACGCCTTACGCCGTCTCGGCCGTCTAGGAATCACCAGTCTCTCCGTCCTGGAAGCTCACGACGAGGTCGCACTGCTGGTGCAAGGGTGGGCATTTGATGCTGAAGCGTCCAGCGAGATGGCGGTGGCCATCCTCGCCGCCGATGCTTCCGACGTCACCGTGTTCCACCCCGTAGTCCAGGTGGGGGTCACCCCTCGAGCGAAAGGAGACGGGGAGAATGAGACGATTGACGAGGTCGGCATTGGTACTGACGATGGTGGCGGGGATGAGCCTGGCGGCAGCGCCGGCATGGGCGCATCCACACCAGATCGACACCAACCACAACGGGGTGATTGACTCGGGCGACGTGCAGTTGGCCAACGGCCAGAATCACGGCCCATTCACCGCCGGCGTGGCATGCGGGGGCGATCCCGCCGCCTACGGGCTGGAGTCGGCCCACCACGGCCCCGACGCTGGTACGCCGGGGAAGGCCGATGGTTGCTACCGGACTACAGGCGGAGTCGCGCCGGGTGCTGATGTGGAGAACCCGGTCATTCGCTGATCGGCTGGAGGGGAGCCCTGGGCTCGGTGTCGAGGGCTCCCCGTCCGCCCAGCCCATACATCGATCGCCGGTCCCCTCGGATGACGGCGTTGATCAATGTCTCCTCTATCGGCGCCCGTTCCGCATAGGAGGCAGCCGGGCTGGGTCTGGACGAGTTGCTCATCGCTCGATTCGTTCGTTGAGGTGAACGCTGATGGTGTCGCCTTCGGCCTTGCCAAGGACGGAACGGAGTTCGGCCTTGATCGGTAGCTTGTGGGTACCGTCACCGAGCGCCATGAAAGAGCTGGTGAAGGGATGCCCGTCGACTGTGCCTGACACTTTGACCAGACCTCGGGTACCGAAGTACCCGGCAGTCCAGTCGGTCACTACGTAGGTCCAGCCGCCCCTGGCGTCGCTCTTTTCGAGGGTGGCGGTGAAGGTCTTGTGGAGTGCCGTCATTGGTTTCCTCCGTACATGAGCGATCCGGGGGTGGTCAGGGGCTCACCGGTTTCCAGCCAGGTCTTGATGAGTCCGATGGGGTGTCGTCGAGTCCAGAGGCATTCGAGTAGGGCATTGAGAACGGTCTCAGGCCGAGACCCCGCCCCCATTCTTCTGATCGATGAAGCCGAGAGCCACCTGCATTACGACACCCAGGCAGATCTTGTTCCTACCGCCTACTGTTTGCAACAGCACGTCTCCAAGGGCAGGGAGAATGACGAGAACCCAACCGCTCCTCGATGTCAAGGAGCTGGAGGCCAAAGTCAAGGAGATGTACCGGGCGGTGGCCGAGGATCCGCACGGCTTGGTTCACTTCGAGTGCCAGGAGACGATCGGTGCGGCCGGGCTGCAAATAGACCAGATGAAGAAGAACCCATACGAGTTCGTCTCCGAACGGGCCTGGAACGCCAGCATCAAGTACGGGGTGAACAACCTTTCCCCCCTCGCTCGCAAGACAGAGTCCTCGATAGTGAAAGGAGCTGGATCATGACCACAACTTCTGCTCAGACAAGAACCCAGGAAGATCGGGCGCTTCGCCTTGGATCCTGGCTGATGGGGATCGCCGCAGTCGGCTTCATCGGCTACGCCGCCATTTTCTTCGTGTTGAACTTCACCGAGAGGTTCCTCGAGCTAGGAATCGGCCCCGAGCAAGTGGATGTTGGCCGGGACGCGATCCAGGACTTCAGCCCATCGCTCTTCCAATACATCAGCCACCTCCATATCGCGGTGTCGGGGTTCATCGCCGCCACCGGTCTTGCAGTCCTTTTCCTGGTGGCCCGTGGGGTGAGGCGAGGAGAGCTCTGGGCTTGGGTCGGAGCGGTCTCGGCACCCGTTCTCGGCTTGGCGGTGGCGCTTCCGGCTCACTACCCCAACGATTTCGACACCATCGGCCACCTTGGACTGATCTATTTGGCAACCGCCATCTTCGTGGCCGGGGCACTGATATCGCTTCGACCGATCCTGGCGCGCAGGGGGGCGTGAAGGCGTCCCAGTCGTATGCCCGCCGCCGGGCTGTTTGACAAGAGGCTTGCCACACGGCCCGGTTAGTAGGTCTTCTGTAGCACGAAGACCGGGTGGTGCTCCGCCTCGAGCTCCCAAGCCTCGAGCGGCGATTCCGGGGTGGCGTCAAAATAGGGACCCATCATTCGCATTGTCATTCGGCTCGCCGATGCCACGCGGTCGTGAAGAAGGAGTGCCGCCTCCTGTGATGGAAGTTGTCGCGATGTGACAGGCACCTCTTGTCGGCGCAGCCGGACGGTTGCCGTTCCGGCCGCCTGGAGGTTCTTGACCCAATTGACCAGACCGTAGGCTGCGAACACACGCCATCCGTCTCCAATTGGAGTGAGTTCGACCGGATTGGAGCGGGGCAGGCCGGTCCTCCGTCCCGGAACGGTCAAGATTCCGTACGGACCCCTCACGATCCCTGCTCGGATTAGTGCTGACATCGCCCGGTTGGAGAAGCGGGCAAACCCCGTGTTACGAAAGGCCTTCACGAATCCCTCCATCAGGAATCTCCCTTGTTGTGCACTATATGTGAGAAAAGGAAGGCGACGGCGGCGTCGAGATCGGCAGCCGAGGGCATCGGCATCATCTTCTGGGTTCGGCCCAAGGCTGTCTCTTCGTCGGTGGTTCACCCTACGACGCGGACGGGCCCTCGATTCGACACCCAGGATCAGGCGGCGGGGACGACCTCGATCTCGCCTCGCATCCCGTATTCGTAGTGGCCGGGCAGGTGGCAGGCGAACTCGAATACCCCCGGCTCCTCAAAGGTGAAGGTGGTGATTGCGGTGCCGTTGGGTTCCACCGACACCTCACCCGGGATCGACGGATGCTCGGCTTCGGTGCCGTTGGCGTGGCGGTGATGCACATCGGCGCCACCGGTGATGAGCTCGTGATGGATCGGATCGCCGTTGACCACCAAGAACCGGACCCGAGTGCCCTCGACCACGGTGAGCTTGTCGGGACCGAACCGAGAGTATTCGATGTCGATCTCGACGGTGATGTCGCCGGGGCCGAGCGTGGTTGCCTCCGGGTGTTCCAGCCCGGAGGCGACGGCGTATCCCACACCCGACACGACGACGGTCATCGCCAGAGCGGCGACTGCGATAAGCCAGAGACGGCGGCCGGTCGGGGCAGGCGCCGTCATGCCGGTCGGCCCGTCGCAATGTCGAAACGGCCCCGTCGCGCCCACACCAGACCCGCTCCGAGGATGACGAGCCCTGCTCCAATCCCGGCCAGCGCCGGCCATGCCGGGCGTCCATCGTCGCCTAGGGGGATCGACTCGGGAGCGGGGACCCCGGTGTCGGCGAAGTCGGCCGGCACCCCTTCGGTGGCGGAGATGGCCAGGTCGTAGTCGAGCTCGGCGGCCGGGGAGTCCAGGCTCAGATAAGACAGCCACATGTCGTCTGGCAGCCACTCCATCGCGACGTCGGAGCGGAGGTCGTTGAGCAGGAACTCGCTGGCCGCTTCGCTCCGCAGCAGCGTCATTCCGGTCCCACCCGCGAGCAGGTCGGGCTCGTCCTCGGTGAGGACGAAAACGTCGGCCTCGATGCGGGTATCGCCGTCGGCTCCCAGTCCGAGGATCCGGATGGGGACCCAGGGGTCGTCGGTGGGGATGGTGGCCATGATCGGAGTGCTGTCGCCGGCCTCCTGGGCGAGATCGGCGGCACGCTCGGCGTTGAAACGGGCGGCCATGAAGATCGGGCTGCGCTCGGCGTAGAAGTCGAGGATCTCGGGGGCGTCGGGGGTGAGGAGGAAGCCGTGCTCGGCGGCCCAGGCCCCTACCTCGTCGCCTCCGCCCCGGAGGACGGTGATGTCGAGAGCGTCGATCTCGACCTCCAGCAGCACTTCGGCTGACCCGTCGGCGGTTCTCACGGCGAGCAAGGCAGAGTCCTCGGTGACCGGCGCCACCTCCAGGGCGAGACGCTGCAGCGTCCAGTCGCCGCCACGCTCGACCTTGGTCGGAACGTCGGGCAGGGGGATGATCGACCCCACCTCCTCGCCGCTGCCGGTGAACTCGAAGGCGGTGACGTAGCGCTCGACGCCATCGCTATAGGCGGCGAGGGTGGTGGTGCGAACCAGCTGGATGCTGCCGTTCTCACCCACCAGGCCGCCGCAGGCCAGCGCCGGTGCCGCCCCCAGGGCGACGACGGTGGTCACAGCCACCGTCAGATAGATGGTGCGCCGTATCCTCCGTGGCAACCTTCCCGATCGGCGTGTTCCCATGGCGTCCTCCTCGACGTCGTATGGTCGTTGGACGACGCCGTCGTGTGGTTCGGTTCCCCATGCGGGGGCCCGCTCGACGTAGTCGAGCGTGCATCAGGTCTCGAAAACCACGACCTGTTGCTATAGGAACCCTGTTACACGCCTATTGGTCGACCGACCACTTCCGCGTGGAGGGCAGGGGCACATCGCCGTACCCGTGGCAGCGGGCCTCGCTCAGTTGCATCTCGAACAGGATGTAACGGTCGGCTGGCGTGTAGCTCGCAGCGTCGGCCACGTGGGACCAGAGCTCGAGATCGTCCACGGCGAGGCCACGGCCCCCGACATAGAACTCGCCACCGGAGCCTGCATCGTCCGGGACACCGTTGTGCAAGGCGAACCATCCCCGCTCCCGGAGGTCTCTGCCTTTGGGAGAGGTCGGCTCCATGAACAGGAACAGCCCGACGGTGGTGAAGATCGGTGTCACCGGATGGACCCGAGGTGACCCCGACCGGCGAACCGTCGCCAGATATGCAGGTGCTGCGGTCAATCTGCCTGCCCCGAACCGTGCCAGCTCCGGCTCACGTTTGGTGAACTCACCCCAGCTGATCGTCTGAGGCGATCCTGTTTTCGACACGCCCTACCCGCCTGGCAATGATCCGGTTCTACCCCTGCTCGATGCGGATCATGTTGCCCGCCGGATCGCGCACGGCGGCGTCGCGGGCACCCCAGAACTGATCTGCGGGCTCTGACAGCACCTCGACCCCGGGCGCGGCGGCGATCTTGTCGAAGGTGGCGTCGAGATCGTCCGAGCGGAAAAATGGACCGGGCAGCTCACCCTTGGCTAGCAATGCAGCAAGGGTTTCCCCGTCCTCCTGGGAGCGGCCCGCCTGCGGCTGTGACAACACGATCGCGATCTCGGGCTGACTGTCGGTGACGAGTGTGATCCAGCGGAAGCCGTCGTTGGCGACCTCGTTGCTCACAGTCAGGCCGAGGGTATCGCGGTAGAAGCCGAGGGCAGCATCGGGATCGTCGACATAGATGTGCACGGTGCTGAGTGAAACAGTCATGGCACCAACCCTAAGAGGGTGAGGCGACGGATGCTTCTCCAGAACTGCTCTCTTCCGCGCGCCCCCGGCGCCTGCCCCGGCGCGGCCGGGTCAGCACCATCGTCTGACAGCCAGGCACCATACGCAGCTCGTCGTGGCTTCGGGCGCGGTACCCGCTCGGCGTCTCACCGACGAGCTCGGTGAACCGGGCTGAGAAGGAGCCGAGGCTCGTGCAGCCGACCGCGAAGCAGACCTCCGTCACGCTCAGGTCACCGAGGCGCAGAAGCGCTTTCGCCCGCTCGATACGCCGGGTTATGAGGTAGGAGTACGGCGTCTCGGAGTACGCCGCGCGGAAGCGGCGGCTGAAGTGCGCCGGCGACATCAGCGCTGTGCGGGCAAGCGCCGGGACGTCGAGCGGCTGCGCGTACTCGCGGTCCATCCGGTCCCGGGCCTGGCGCAACAGACACAGCTCATCCAAGTCGGCGCTCATGCGCCCAGCCTACCTGTCAATTTCGACAGCCTTGCCCAGCCGACCGGTCCGCTGAGGGGCTCTATGCCGACCCCATGTACTCGGCGAGATGCCGGCCGGTGAGGGTCGAGCGTGCCACAACCAAGTCGGCCAGGAGTGCCCTCGAACACGACCCGGCCACCGGCGTGCCCGCTCCGGGGCCGAGGTCGATGATCGAGCCATCAAACGGGTACGGTCCTGATCTGGTGTCTTCGTTTCGCCGTCCCCTTCGCCACCGCCCCGTTGAGTCGAGACGCAGAAGCTCCGTGGTGGCAGTGGCCGTCATGCTGGCCGCTTGTGGCGCACAGGGTGGTGGTCTTTCCTCCACCACCAGGGACCCGTCGACCACTTTTCCCCTGGCTTCTGGTCCGACGGGAGCTTCGGGGTACGTGTTCCCTCCGGCGCTCGCCACGCGGTCCGGTGGGCTCGACACCGTGGTGGCAGAGGCGGTCGACACCCTGGCGGGAACGAGCCTCCTCGCCGGGATCGACTTCGATGCCCTGGACACGGTGGTGGCATCGGGGGACGCCAGGCTCGGATGGGTGCTCGCCGACCTGCTCCGATTCCTCCAGATCGGACGTGACGCCGAAGGGTTGATCGAAGGGTTCGAGGCCCTGACCGGGGTGTCGCTGCCGGCGGGCTCGGAGCTCCATCCTTGGCGGACGGTGACCGATCATCTGATCGCCTGGGATCTGGCCGCCCCCCCCGGCTATGAGAGGATGAAACAGGTGATGTTCCTTCAGGTGGAGCCGGCCTGGGAGCCATTCTTCGATGACGATCAGGCAGACGTCGATTGGCGGTTGGTGAGCTGGGGAGGGGTGCTCATGGACGACAGGCCATCCGGTGACACCAGACCTTGTCCTCGTGGCTGCATCCCCGCACTCGACGATCCCACACTGACCGACGCCGCTCGAGGCGATTGGTTCCCTGACTCGGGCATCGTCTTCGGGGTCGTCATCAACGGCGAGGCGGTCGCCTTTCCCAAGAACATCATGGAGGTCCACGAGATGGTCAACATCACCGTGGGCGGGCGTCGTCTCGGCATCCCCTACTGCACCCTCTGCGGCTCGGCACAGGCGTACTACCTCGATGAGAACCCGCAGTGGAGTCAGGAGATCGTCCTGAGGACCAGCGGGCTCCTCTCCAGGTCCAACAAGATGATGTACGAGTTGGGGACCTTCTCCTTGGTAGACACGTTCACCGGGGTGGCCACGTCGGGTCCACTCCGAGACGCCGGCGTCGTGCTGGAACAGACCACCGTTGTGGCCAGCCTGTGGGGCGACTGGAAACAGGCACATCCCGACACACGGATAGTCGCCGAAGACGGCGGTCTGGGACGCCGCTATCCCTCAGACCCGCTCGGGGGTCGCGATGACGCCGGGCCGATCTTCCCGATCGGCGATGTCGACCACAGACTCCCGGTTCAGACCGAAGTGATCGGCGTGATCGCCCCGGATGGAGCCCCGATCGCGTTCCCTGTCCAGACGGCCAGGACTGCGGCCGGCTCAGCGGTTCCGATCACACTTGGCGGGGTCACGATGCGTCGAGATGGCAGTGGATTCCGTGCCTACTCGGACTCGGGGGAGGAACTCGTGGCCCATCAGGCGTTCTGGTTCGCGTGGAGCCAGTTCCATCCCAACACCCTCATCTGGGACTGATCCCTGCCAGAGACCTCAGGCTGGTGTCGACAGACACTCATCAAAGAGAGACCGATCAGGACATCCGACATGAGTCGGACTCACCCGGTGTGGTGGCAATGGTTGGGGCAAACGTGGGTCGAATCAGGGTGTCACCTGACCGAGAACCTCAGGACGGCTCTGGGCACGGTAGAGCCGAGTGATCCGAGGTCACCGTCGTCCCAACCGACGATGGCCCCATCCGTGCAAAGAGTGGGGCTAACCGACGGCGTGCTCCGTGGCTAGCCCGTCGTCATAAACCACCAAGCCCTCCGGGGAACCGCTCTGGCCAGCAGGCACCTGGCGGAGGAGCCAACCCACAACGATGGCGACGACCAACGAGATCACCGCGGTGACACCAGTGGTCACCATCAGACCGTCGACGAATGCGGCGCGGGATGCTGCGACAAGGGCGTCGCCAGTCGATCCTCCGAGACCCCCGGCGACTTCGATTGCCCCACCCAGACTCTCCAGCGCCTCGCTGGCCGTCGAATCGGGGACACCATGTGGCATGGCGGAGGTCAGAGACGCCCTGTAGATGGCAATCCCGAGACTCCCTAACAACGCGATCCCCAAAGCGCCACCCAACTCCGCACCCGTCTCAGATATGCCCGAGGCCACCCCAGCCTTCTCCGGAGGGGCGCTGCCAACGATGAGCTCGGTGGTCAGGTTGAACAGCGGAGCCAACGCCAGCGCCACGATCAGGGATCCTGCTACCGCCGGGCCCAGCCCGCCGCTCACGCCGGCATTGGTGAAGATGGACAGACCGATGGCGGCGGCGGCGAGCGCCGGCGCCAACACCAGTGCCGGTCTTACGCGGTGGACAAACCGCGGGGCCACGTTTGCCCCGACGATGAACCCGAGTGCTGAGGGAAGCGACCACAACCCAGCGACCTGTGGCGACAACCCGAGCACGAGCTGTAGGTACTGCGCAACGAAGAGGAAATAGCCGAATGCGACGAAGATCCCGAACAGATTGGTCAGCAGCGCCACGTTGAACACACGACTGCGGAATAGGTCGGGATGGATCAAGGGATCCTCGAGCCGGGTCTGACGGCGCCAGAAGGAGGCGCCGAGAGACACACCCAAAACCACAAACACGATCCCCAGCCCGGATGACTCACCCACCGCTAGCTCCTTCATGCCGAACACCAGTCCCAGTACTGCACCCAGGGACATGGCGGCGCTGACCAGGTCGAGCCTCCCGGCATCAGGGTCACGGAACTCGGGCAGAACACGTGGCCCGAGGATCAACAAGAGCAACATCACGGGCACGGCGATGAGGAACACGGATCCCCACCAGAAGTTCTCGAGCAGGAATCCCCCGACGATTGGGCCAATGGCGCCACCAGCCGAGAATGCCGTAATCCACACCCCTACGGCCTTCGCCCTCTGGTCAGGATCGGAGAACATGTTGAAGATCAGCGAGAGAGTCGCCGGGGCGAGGGTGGCGCCGGCAAGCCCCATCGCGGCACGACTGGCTATTAGTGCCCCAGGTGTGGTGGAGAACGCGGCCACCACCGACATCAAGCCAAAGGCGGCGGCACCGATCATCAGGAGACGCCTACGACCGATCCGATCACCCAAGGTCCCCATGGTGATGAGGGCACCGGCCACCATGAACCCATAGATATCCACTATCCACAAGAGCTCGGAACTGGTCGGTCGAAGTTCGGCACTGAGCGTAGGCAACGCAAGATGGAGGACAGTAAGATCCATCGCATAGAGGAGACAGGCGAGGCTGAGGACGGCGAGACCGATCCACTCCCGTCTCCCGGCCAACGCCGGTGCGCTAGATGTCATGACCGCCTCCTCTGTCGAATCGCCAACCGTGTATCGCGGTCGTTCGTTCCCTAAACGATCGGTGCCGGCCAAAATCGACATCGAGCCTCATACTTCGAGCCGGAGCCCGAGTTATGACACCACGGCAGACCAATATCGCCCTCCTCTGGCTCACAACGCTCACCCTGATCAGCGGGGTGGGGGCGTTCCTTATCGGGACACAGGCAGGCCATGCGGTGGTGCTGACCCATGGTGTGCTCGGCGTGGGGATCCTCGTGCTCTCACCTTGGAAGAGTGTGATCGCCCGAAGAGGTCTGAGACGCGCCCGGCATGGATCTCTCCTATCGCTGACCCTGACCTTCACCATTCTCGTCGCCGTAGGCACCGGCATCCTCCAGGTGACCGGGTGGGCCAATCGTCTCGGCCCATTGACCCTGATGCAAGCTCACGTGGGATCGGGTGTGGCCGCCATAGCTCTGACCCGGATTCACTATCGCCAGCGGTCGGTCGGGACCGCCCCACGCGACCCATCACGTCGCAACCTCATACGCTGGACCGGTCTCCTGTCGGTGGCGGCGCTCATCTACGTGGGCACGGAGGGTTTGTGGAGACTGACCTCCGCCCCGGGGCGCAACCGTCGATTCACCGGATCGCACGAGATCCTCGACGTCGCCGACGTACCCGCGACCCAATGGCTCAACGACCGGGTGCAACATCTCGGAACCGGTCATCAGGTCACGATCAGCGGCACCCGCTACAGGGCCGAAGAGATCGCCATGGGTGGGGACGTGGTGACCGCCACCCTCGACTGCACCGGTGGCTGGTACACGACTCAGGAGTGGTCTGGCACCAGCCTGGATCGACTCATCCAGGAGACGGGGGGCCAGAGCATCGTGGTCCGTTCGGTCACCGGGTATTGGCGGCGCTTCCCGCGGAGGGATGCTCCGCGCCTCCTACTGGCGACCCATGCGGCTGGACATCCGTTGAGGGATGGCCATGGCGGGCCAATGCGTGTCGTTGCCGATGGGCGACGCGGCTATTGGTGGGTGAAATGGGTCGAGTCGGTCGAGGTTGACGACCTGCCCCCGTGGTGGCAGCCACCCCTCCCCCTCGCCTGACCGACGACCTCGAACCACAGGAACCGAGTGCCGGCCTCGATCTCGTCGAGGCCGAGCCTGGTCTCGAAACCGGGCATGGCGACGGGCACAACGGTGGCGACGAAAGGCTTACCTCGGCGATCTCCGCCTACTGCACGCTCCAGTGTCTGTGCCATGGAGAACTCGACCTCCCTGTTTGCGTCCGACAACCAGGGTCAACTCAACCCCAGCAGTCTGATGCCAGAACTCGACAGGCCTTTCGGGGTATCGACCGTGGAGTGGACGAGTCGAAACAGATGAGAGAACGCGTCTCAGGGGTGTTCGCGAGGGCCTCGGTCAGGTGCCCATGTACTCGGCGAGATGCCGGCCGGTGAGGGTCGAACGATCGGCAACCAAGTCGGCCGGTGTCCCTTCGAACACGACCCGGCCACCGTCGTGCCCGGCTCCGGGGCCGAGGTCGATGATCCAGTCGGCGTGGGCCATCACGGCCTGGTGGTGCTCGATCACTATGACCGACTTGCCCGAGTCCACCAGCTGGTCGAGGAGGCCGAGCAGATGGGCGACGTCGGCGAGATGCAGCCCGCTGGTCGGTTCGTCGAGCACGTAGATCCCGCCTTTCTCAGCCATATGGATGGCCAGCTTCAGACGCTGACGCTCGCCACCGGAGAGCGTCGTCAGCGGCTGGCCGATGCTCAGGTAACCGAGACCAACGGCGGACATCCGTTCCAGGATGGCGTGGGCGGCCGGCACCCGCGACTCACCCTCGGCGAAGAACTCCTCGGCCTCGGTGACCGACATCTCGAACACTTCGCTGATGTCCTTGCCACCCAGCGCGTACTCGAGCACCTCGGCCTGGAACCGCTTGCCCTCGCACACCTCGCAGGTGGTGGCGACGGTGTCCATGAAGCCCAGCTCGGTGTAGATGAGGCCGGCGCCGTTGCAGTTTTGGCAGGCACCGTCGGAGTTGGGGCTGAACAGCCCGGGCTTGACCCCGTTGGCCTTTGCAAAGGCCGACCGTATCGAGTCGAGCATCCCGGTGTAGGTCGCCGGGTTGCTGCGCCGCGATCCACGAATCTCGGTCTGGTCAACCAAGACGACGCCCGCCTCATCGGGTATGGAGCCCTGGACGAGCGAGCTCTTGCCCGACCCGGCGACACCGGTGACGACGACGAGCACCCCGAGCGGGATGTCGACGTCGACATCCTGCAGGTTGTGCCGATTCGCATTTCGAATTGCGAGACTCTCGGTCGAGGTTCGAAACTCCGACTTGACAGCCGATCGGTCGTCGAGATGCTTGCCGGTCAGAGTGCCGCTGCTCCGCAACTCTTCGACGGTGCCTTCGAACACCACATCGCCACCGGCCGTCCCGGCACCGGGCCCCAGGTCGACGACGTGGTCGGCGATCTCGATGGTCTCCGGCTCGTGCTCCACCACCAGCACCGTGTTTCCCTTGTCGCGCAACTGCACGAGCAGGTCATTCATGCGCTGGACGTCATGGGGGTGGAGGCCGATGGTGGGCTCGTCGAACACGTATGTGACATCGGTGAGTGGGGAGCCGAGGTGGCGGATCATCTTGGTGCGTTGTGCCTCACCGCCCGACAAGGTGCCCGAGGGCCGATCCAGGGAGAGGTAACCGAGGCCGATCTCGACGAACGAGTCGAGCGTCTGCTGCAGGGAGTCGAGCAGTGGTTTGGCCGACGGCAGGTCGAGCTCGCGGATCCATTGGGTGAGATCGCTGATCTGCATGGCGCAGACGTCGGCGATGCTCTTGCCCGCGATCTTCGACGACCGGGCCGCCGCGTTGAGCCGGGTGCCGCCGCAGTCGGGACAGGCGGTGAAATGCACCGCCCGGTCCACGAACTCTCGGATGTGGGGCTGGAGCGCGTCGACGTCCTTGGAGAGGAAGGACTTCTGGATCTGCGGGACCAGCCCCTCGTAGGTCAGGTTGATGGCGTTGATCTTGACCTTTACCGGCTCCTTGTAGAGGAAGTCGTGGAGCTCTTTCTTGGTGTACTTGCGGACCGGCTTGTCTGGGTCGAGGAAGCCCGAGTCGGTGAAGTAGCGCACCGACCACCCGCCCGCCTTGTAGCCGGGCACGGTGATGGCGCCCTCGGCGAGCGACTTGTCCTCGTCGTAGAGCTGGGTGAGGTCGATGTCGCTCACCGAGCCCATTCCCTCACAGCGCGGGCACATGCCGCCGTGATAGATGACGTTGCGCACCGTGATCCGCTCCCCCTTGCCCTTGTCCACCGTCATCGATCCGCTCGCCTTACGGGTCGGGATGTTGAACGAGAAGGCGGGCGGTGGCCCGATGTGCGGCTCACCGAGCCGGCTGAAGAGGAGTCGCAGCATCGCGTTGGCGTCGGTGGCGGTGCCGACGGTGGAGCGGACGTTGGCGCCCATTCGCTGCTGGTCGACGATGATGGCGGTGGTGAGGCCGTCGAGTACATCCACCTCGGGCCGCGCCAGCGTCGGCATGAAACCCTGGACGAAGGAGCTGTAGGTCTCGTTGATCAGCCGCTGCGATTCGGCGGCAATGGTGTCGAAGACCAGGGAGCTCTTGCCTGATCCCGAGACGCCGGTGAACACCGTGAGCCGTCGCTTCGGAATCTCGACGCTGACGTCCTTCAGATTGTTCACCCGCGCCCCGGTGACCCGGATGTAATCGTGGGTGTCGGCGGCATGCATCCGGTTCACCCTAAATCAGCTTGTCGGTAGTGAGATCCATGGCCGCAAAATAGGGAAGTTGCGCCCCACCCGCTTCTCAGATCCTGCTCGGTTGGCCTGGGGTGGTGAGTCGGAGGTGGCTCACTCCGCCAGAAGCAACGGCCGAATCCGAGCTGAAGCGAAATCTCCAGGTCGTGGACCTAGGACTCGTCGAGCGGCGCCGCACGACCGGCACATCGGTGATGGGCGTGATGACGTTCGGATGTTGGTTCTAGGCCGGAGTGGCCGCTCCGAACCAGGTCGCAAGTGCTTGAGGCAGCTCTGGGTCGGTGAGCTCACCCACCCAGGCGACATGCCCATCGGGCCGGATCAACACCGCCGGGGGGGCCGTGATCTCGCCAAGGACCGGGAGCTCCCACGCGCCATCGTGCCTGGCGTCGACCAGCCGGACTCGATTCGCCCAAGGAGAAATGTCGAAGCCGCCGGGTTCACCGAGGTTGAGGAGCACGGGCCGGGCGTCGTGCAGCAGGGTGAACACGCGCCTGGGACCGTCCGGGGTGTGCAGGTCGAGGTCGGGCATGCGCCGCCCGAGCAGCGGATGTCCCTCACCGAGGTCGTAGCAGATGTCGAGACCGGAGATCATCCCGGCGATGCGCTTGCGTGGCTCGTCCATGTCCAGCAGTTCGAGCACCGTGTCGCGGAGGGCCTTGCTGCGCTCGTCGATGCGGCTGAGCGCGACCTGCGCCATGGTGTTCTGCAACACCCTGGCACCCACCGGATGCCGTTCGGAGTGGTAGGTGTCCAGGAGGCTCTCGGGTGATGTCCTGTTGACCACCTGGGCCAGCTTCCATCCCAAGTTCACGGCATCCTGCACACCCATGTTGAGACCCTGTCCACCTTGCGGGCCATGCACGTGTGCGGCATCCCCGGCCAGCACGACACGGCCGTGGCGGTAGGACTCCGCCTGCCGGGTCATGTCGGTGAACCGGGAGATCCAGTTGGGATTGTGCACCCCGTAGTCCGTCCCGTAGGCGACGACGAGCGCCTCGCTGAGATCCTTCAGATTGGGCTCGCTGGCGTGTTCGATGTCCTTTTCGAGCAGCACCACCCCGTACGGCCCTCCGCCCTCCTCCCGGTTGACGGGACCGATGCCGCCACCCTCGGGGCGCATACCGATCTCCGGCTCCTCGTCCATCTCGACCTCGGCGATCAGGTAACTGGCAGACGGGTCCCACCCGGGGAAGTCGATGCCGGCCGTCTTGCGGATCAGGCTGCGTCCCCCGTCGCACCCGACCAGGTACTCGGCTCGGAGCGATCCGTCGTAGGACAGCTCGACATCGACGCCGGTGTCGTCCTGGGTGAAGCCCACCACTTCGCGCTGGCGGAGAATCGGGACGCCGAGCTCATCCACCCAGCCGGCGAGGATGACCTCGATGCGGCTCTGCCACAGCGCAAGGAGGTAGTTGTGGCGGGTGGGGAAGTCGCTGATGTCCAGAAAGGTCCCGGCGTAGCCCGCGAACGGATGCGTTTGGCCCTCTGCGAGGAACCGTTCGGCGATGCCGCGCTGGTCGAGCACCTCGATGGTGCGGGCGTGGAGGCCGCCGGCCCGCGATCCGTCGAGCTCCTGACTGGGGCGTCGTTCGACGATGACGACGTCGACCCCCGCCAACGCCAGCTCGCCCGCCAGCATCAGCCCGGTCGGGCCGCCTCCTGCGATCACCACCGCACGTTCGGTCATCGCCGCTCCCCGGCGAACGCTGCACCGGAAAGGGACAGCCACCTCGTCCCGAGCAGCTGCGCGCCAGCAACGGTCGCCCGCATCCTCCCCGCCAACTCTTCGACCACTTCAGCTGCCTCGCAGGACCCATCCGCCCAAGCCAAAAAGCTCATTCCACAAGTCCTGGCTTCATCAGTTCTGGCCGTGATCTTCAGTCCGGGGAGACCAATCGTGACCGTCGCATCCCCATCCCATCGCCACTTTACCGGGTCGGATCAGCCGGTCAGGATGCGGCACACGCTCCCTGGAGAGCAATCGGACGGATCGAAGTGGGCGGCGGTTTCGGCCAGGGCGGTCAGCTCCCTGCGGAGCTTGCGCAGGCCCGAGATCCGCTGGTCGATCTCATCGATCCGGGTATCGATCAGGGCTGCCACATGGGTGCAGGGCGCATCTCCCCGGTCCCTTATCGCCAACACGTCGCGGAGTTGGGCCAGGGTGAGCCCGACAGCTTGGCCGGCTCTGATGAACCCGAGACGGTCGAGGATCTCGGGCTGGTACTCGCGGTAGCCCGAGCGTGTTCGCTCCGGTTCGGGGATGAGGCCGGCCTCCTCGTAGTAGCGGATCGCCGAGGTGGCCACTCCGACGCTGCGTGCCACTTCACCGATCTGCATGGTGTGAGATTAGCACTTGACCTTCAACCGCACTTGAAGCTGTACGTTGCGATCGACAGGACCCAACAGGGAGGTGTGATGACGACCAACACGAAGATCGAGGGATGGGCCGAGCAGATCGCCTCAGCCACGCCGACGCTGGATCCGGAACAGCAGCGGATCGCACTTCGGATCTATCAGCTGATTGCGAAGACTGCGGAGCCGGTCACGATCACCCAGATTGCCGACGGAGCCGGCGTGCCCGCGGCCCGGGTGGAGGAGAGTCTGCGCTCATGGCCGCTGGTCCTTTGGGACGACCAGGATCGGGTCGTGGGGTTCTGGGGGATCCACGCCGAACATGTGACCCCGACCCATTCCATCGAAGTGGGCGGGACCACGGTCTACGCGTGGTGCGCCTGGGACACGTTGTTCGTCACCGAGATCCTCGGCCGCCAGACCCAGGTCACCTCTACGGACCCCGAGCAAGGGACAACGATCCGACTCACCGTCACCCCCGGTGGCGTTACCAGCCTCGATCCGCCGGAAGCAGTGGTGTCGCTTCTCCTCCCCGAGGACGGGCTCACCGACGACGCCATCCAACGGTTCTGCCACAAGGTGCACTTCTTCTCCTCACCGGATTCCGCGGAAGCCTGGATCGCCGGCCGGCACGGCCTTTTCACCGTGACTGTCGATGAGGCTTTCGAATTGGGGAGGCTCACCAACCGTCTCCGCATGGGCGACGTCATCGACGGACCTGACCGAGCCGAGGCCGAATGATGGAGATCACCCTTCAGCACTTCGACGGCTGTCCCAACTGGGAGACCACCGCCCACCACCTGTCCCGGCTGGTGGAGGAAGGGTTGGACGCCACCATCGGCTACGAGCTGATCGACAGCCACGAGTCCGCCGTCGCCCGCGGATTCCGTGGCTCACCGACCGTGCTCATCGACGGCATCGACCCATTCGCCAACAAAGACGGCCCCGTTGGGCTGGCCTGTCGCGTCTACCGCACCGACCACGGGTATGCCGGCTCACCGACCCTCCCCCAGCTCCGCCACGCCATCCAAACCGCAGGAAAGAGGTGAACAGATTGGTCACTGATATCGACCGCTCTCAGCTGCTCCGTCTAATCGAAGACGAGGACGCTCAGCTCGTCGACGTGCTCCCCGAACCGGAGTACGTCGAGGCTCACCTCCCTGGTGCGGTCAACATCCCACTGGAACACCTCTCCGCCGAAACGACCGGAGTCCTCTCCTCCCACAGGCCCGTGGTTGTCTACTGCCACGACGGATTGTGAGACATGTCCCCACGAGCCGCGTGCCGGCTCGAAGCCCTCGGATACGAGGCCTACGACTACGTCGACGGCATCGCCGACTGGAAAGCCGCCGGGCTCCCAACCGAAGGCACCGCTGAGCCGAAACAGCGGGTCGCCGACGCCACCAGACCCGACGTCCCCACCTGCCGACCGGACGAGACCATCGGAGTGGTCGCCAGCCGCGTGATCCAAGCCGGCTGGGATGTGTGCGTGGTCGTCGACTGCGACGCCATGGCCATCGGCCGCATCCGCGGGCCAGGCTTCGACGCCGACTCTGAACGCCAAGCCGTCGATGTCATGGAGCCTGGGCCCAGCACCGTCCGACCAGACGGGCATCTCCAACCCCTCGTCGACCGGATGCACAACCGCAACGCCCCCCACGTACTCGTCACCACCCCACAGGGCAGGTTGATAGGGATCCTCATCCGAGACGAAGCAGCCCGCCTCCTCGCCGGAGAGACACCAACCCAGATATGGCGAGACTGCGCCGGATGCCCCGGCCGATGGGCCACCCGCTGAACTCTTGTAGTTGTAGGCCCAAAGAACGGCTGTCGTTGCCACCTGAGCAAATGGGTGCAAGGCCCGGTCAGAGCCGGTTGTCGATTCTTGTCATTGCGTGTTCCATCCCCTATCGCGCCCTCTTTCGCGATGGACACGCGATGGACAGCCACAACCGGGCGAGACCCCATCCCTGAGCCACCAGAATAGGAAGGCCGACCGGCGGTCTCGCGCTACCGCGGGCCGGCTCACCGGCGGTGTCTACGATCGGTCATGTGTCAGTTGGGGGAAAACTGAGCTTCAAACGGACCGTGGTCCTGGTGGCGGTTCTCAACCTCTCCTACTTCGGGGTCGAGTTCATATCGGCAAGACGAATCGGTTCGGTGTCGCTTCTCGCCGACAGCATCGACTTCCTCGAGGACGCATCGGTCAACCTGCTCATCGTCGCGGCTCTCGGGATGGGCCTGGTGTGGCGGGCCCGGGTGGGCATGGCCTTGGCCGGGATCCTGCTGATCCCTGCCGGCGTCACCCTGTGGACCGCATGGGAGAAGCTTCTCGACCCGGTGGCCCCTGACCCACTCCGACTTTCCCTGGTTGGACTAGGCGCCCTGATAGTGAACCTGACCTGCGCCTTGCTGCTGGTCCGGTTCCGCGCTCAGCAAGGCAGCCTGGCCCGGGCCGCATTCCTCTCGGCCCGCAACGACGCCATCGCCAACATCGCCATCATCGTCGCCGGTCTGGTCACCGCCTTCATCTTCAGATCGGCATGGCCCGATCTGGTGGTTGGGCTTGGGATCGCTGCCCTCAACGCAGACGCGGCCCGCGTGGTGTTCACCGCGGCGAAAGCAGAAAGAGTGGAAGCCCAAGCCTGACTCGGCGCGGGATGGCGATCCATGCGAACGCAACCGAAGAGTCCGGTCTGGTTTGCCTCCGCGGTTGGCGAAAGCTCCGTGGGCCTTGATTGGATCGTGTTTGACCGGGTGGACTCGGATGAGCCGGCCCTCCTGTGAGATCTCGACGGCGTCCCTGACGACACGTACGTCGACTTGCTGGCGGCGATGTGCATTCGCCGCGGCCACCTACCGGGTCGGCAAGCTGATATTCCCCGATGAGTCCACCTTTGCCTACCACCGGCTGACCGATGGTCGGGGGTCTGGCTGTATGAGCTCGAGGCCGACGTCGCTACGCTTCAAGCTCCGCTTCGGCGGGATCACGGATGGCGTGGGTGGCGGTCGAAGTTTGGCCTCTAATCGTGGCGCGCCGCCCCGGCAATACAGAGACTCCTATGCAACAATGAGCCGAGGAGCCCTCTTGAGCGAACCCACGCCGACCTCCACGGATACGGTCCGCCGCGCTGGCGAAGCGTTGGAGCGCGGCTCGTGGCAGGAAGCGCGCGAGCTCTTCGAGACGGCCCTCTCCCAAGGAGAGACACCTGAGGCGCTGGAGGGCTTGGGTCTGGCGGCGGCGTGGCTCGCTGACATCGAGGCCTCTGACGATGCCCGTGAACGCGCCTACCGCGCGTATCGCAAGCGCGGAGGTCGCCTCGACGCGGGACGAGTCGCACTGAGCATCGCATTGACCCACATCGGCTTCATGGGAGCACCAGCAATTGCTCGGGGCTGGCTTCGGCGCGCAGCCCGACTGACCGAGGAGGTCGGTCCAACGCCGCTGCACGGATGGATCGCCCTCGGCGAGGGGTTTATCACCTTGGTCTACGACAAAGACGCCGCCAAAGGCCGCGAGCTCTCCGACGAGGCCGCAACCCTCGGGCGTTCCTTTGGCGACATCCACCTGGAGATGATGGCCACCGGACAGATAGGCCTCTGCATGGTGCATGTCGGTGACGTGAGGGGTGGAATGCCCCTCCTCGACGAAGCGGTCGCCGCAGCAGTCGGAGGCGAGCTCACAGACAAGGGCGTGATCGTCAACACATGCTGCTACATGATCACCGCCTGCCAGCTGGTGCGGGACTACGAGCGAGCGGCGCAGTGGGCGCGAAAGGCTATGGACTACTGCCGGGACTGGACCGATCGGACCACCTTCTCCTACTGCCGGACCGAGGCAGTGGCCACACTTATCTGGCAGGGGAAGTGGGAAGAGGCGGAGAACGAGCTTCGATCCACTCTCGCGGAGCTGGGCAGGTCACAGTCTTCGATCGCAGCGAAGGCCTCGGCGCGGCTGGCCGATCTTCGCCGGCGTCAGGGCAGGTTCGAGGAGGCACAAGCGCTTCTGGACGAGATCAGCTCCGAACCTCTCCGAGGCGCGTTCGGTCCCGAGATCCTTCTGGGTCGAGCGCAGCTTGCTCTGGATCGAGGTGACCACGCCGACGCCGCCGAACTGGCCGAGCGCTATCTCCGTCGCGTTCCGCGCGAGGTTCCGCCGGAACGTCTCGACGGAGTTGCCGCATTCGCGCTCGCACGCCTTCGCGCCGACGGCTCGGGCGCCGAGGAGTCGGTCACAGAGATCAACAAGATCGCCAACACACTCGGCACGGAGGCAGTGCGAGCCACTGCAAACTTCATATGTGGTATCGCCGAGGTCGCGGCCGGTGATCTCGAGCAGGCCCGCCGTCTCCTGGAGGACGCCGCCGACTTCTACGAGGGTTCCGGCGGCGTGCAGGAGTCAGGCCGAGCCCGGCTCGAACTAGCGCGCGTCCTCGCCGAGCTCGATCGCCACGATGCCGCGGAGCATGAGGCGCGGGGAGCGCTCACCGCGCTCTCCTCGCTAGGCGCCAAGGCTGATGTGGAAGGCGCAGAGCGCCTTCTTAGCCAGCTCGGCTCATCCGCCGGACGGCGCACCGAAGGTGGAGCCGTACTCACCGAACGAGAGGCCGAGATCCTTCGCGCCCTTGCGAAAGGCATGTCAAACCAGGAGATCGCGTCAACGATGTTCCTCTCGGTCCGCACAGTAGAGAGGCACATTTCGAACATCTACACGAAGGTTGGGGCCCACGGAAAGGTGGCGCGAGCGACCGCGACCGCTTACGCCTACACACATGGACTCGCCTAATTACGTGTAGACCGCACGCGATCTGCGTGTACACACCGATGCACTCCGTTGCCTTCGAAGGTAATTCTTCTACGGCCACGAGCTCGCCGGACGTCCGTTCGGCGGACACCCGGCGAGCTCCGGCCTCAAAGAGTGGAGGACGAGATGTCGGTCAACGGCTACGTGAGGCTCCCAGGAGAGGGAGAGTCGTACTGGACGGCGGGGGCAAAGGGCACAATTAAGGGCCCGAAGGTTTACGAGGTGGAGAATCCACCCGGTTACGAGATCCCGCTCCATGTGCACGACGATGAGGATGAGGTGCACTACTACCTCGAAGGCAACGTGACTATTACCTGCGGCGACGAGACCTTCAAAGCCGAAGCGGGAAGCCTCGCGTTCTTGCCCAAGGGAATCCCGCATGCGCTCCGTTTCGACGAGGGTGGACCGGGTCGGTGGCTGTGGCTCCCACCTGAGAGTCACGACGAGCTGTTCCGCGAGGCCGGCATTCCGACCAGCCAGCCCGAGCCCGCCGAAGAGGATCTGGACATGGAGCGGGTGATCGGGGTCTTCGAGAAGCACGGGATGAGATTCCTTGAGGAGGATGGAAACTGATGCAGACAGGCGGAGGAGTGATGACCGTCAAGGGCAACGAGGCAGCGCTTATGCGAGCGGTCGAGGCGTGGAACTCTGGAAACGTCGACTCCTATATGGAGCTATACGCCCAGAACCTCAAGCTGCACGCAGGCACCTATGACTTCCCCGACAGGGCCGCGGTCGAGCGAATGTACAAGGGCTTCCACGCCGCCACCAGCGGTCTGGTGCTCTACATCCACGAGTCGTTCGGCGACGAGGACAAACTGGCGGTGCGTTACACGGTCACCGGAACCCACACCGGCGAGCTGATGGGCATCCCGCCGACGGGCCGAGAGTTCTCGATGACGGGTATCACCATTATGCATTTCGACGGAGGAAAGGTCGTCGAGAGATGGGACTTCGACGATTCCTCAGAGGTTCTGTCCCGCTTGGGCGCCGATTCGACAAACTGAGGGGCTCTCTCGAAGTGGGGCAGGAATGAAACCTGCGACCCTCGGGTTATGAGGGCAACGTCACGAATAGCAGATAGTGGCAGCGATAACCGATAGTCAACCTCAGAACGGTTAGAGATCGCTGTTAACGGGTGATCGGCCATGAGCCTGGAATCCTCAGAAGGCTCGGACCGAGAGCGGTATCCGATTCTTGCGACTCTCCTTACGTGGGTGCCAGGTCGCGCAGGGCTTCAACGCGGCGGCTTAGGGCGAATCGCTCGTCTTCGTCAAGCCATCGACCGTCGACCTCGCCTTCGACAACAAACGCAGCTTGGCGGTGATCATAGATTTGCTCGACGTCGATGAGCACCGCCGAGTCCCGGGCCTACAGGCAGAAGGCCGCCAGACCCTTCGAAAAGCTCATCAAGTACAAACCAGCCAACGCCGCCGGCAGAAGACACGGTAGAAGAACCGCATAACACGGTAGAAGCCCTGGCCGGCATTGCGCTAGCCAGGGCTTTCAGTAGCGGGGGCGGGATTTGAACCCGCGACCTTCGGGTTATGAGCCCGTCGAGGAGGCCTCCGATAGCGTTGGAGCTGATCAATTAGCGATGATCTGCATCGTGACAAATCGGAACTGCTGCTAACGAGTAACGCACGCTGTCGGCCTGTGTCAGGTCGTTGGGCTTCAGTCTGGCTTCAGCCCGCCCACCAATGCAACGCTTCGCAGGTCGTTACGAGCCAGCCCCATGCTCCGTTGTCTTTTGGCGCTGCACCCAGGGGGCATATTGGCCGTTATGCGTGGGCTGACCTTCTTGTCAGATGGCGTCGGAGCAATGCGGATCCCTCACATCCAGCTCTGTTCAGCCGCCGGTGGTGGGCCGAGTGAAGCCGTGGATGTGTCGAGGGTTGAGGCCAATAGGGGTCTCGGTCTGCAGGTCCATATCTAGAGCACTCTTGGAAGGCGTCCCGTAGTACTCGACACTGAGGCCTCGAGCATCTGGCCGTATTCGCTGTATGACTCGTCCCAGTTGTCTTTGAGCATTTGCATATGGAAGTCCATAGACGCGGTATCAGGGTGGACTTGGATACTGGTCATCTCTGTCCCGTCCTCATTGAGGAATCCATGGAAGGCGATCACTTGAGGCTCATTTGCCTCAACCATTTTCACAATCTCCTTGTAGTAGCCCGTGAAGTCGGCAAGTTTGCCTTCCTTGACTTTCGCCCGGGTGATGGCGATCAACGGCTCGGTCATGGTTTCTTCTCTCTCTGTTGGCCGCCAAGCAGTACGAACTACCAGCGATCCTAAGCCGATCCCGAACTGGACGCCTCGCACGAGTACTTCATTCGCTGACTGCCCCGGGCCTGCAGGAAACTGGATGTGTAGCGTCGGGGATAGAACCGGAGAGGTTTCAGAAGTGGAGTTCCGCATCCTGGGGGCCCTGGAGGTCATCGACGACCAGGGGACCCCATTGCCCTTGCCTAAGGGTCGAGGCCGTGCGTTGTTGGCCTTGCTGATTTTGCACGCCGGCCAAGTGGTATCGACCGATCGGCTGATCGATGAGCTCTGGGGCGAGAAGCCATCCGCCACAGTGACGACCGCGCTCCAAGGTCTCGTCTCTGGTCTGCGCAAACTGCTGGAGCCTTCCAGATCGAGCGGCGAGACCCCAACTGTCCTCAAGACTAATTCTCCAGGTTACCTGCTCGCCGTCGACGCCGACCAGGCAGACGCGCTTCGTTTCCGACGCCTGCTAAACGAAGCGGCGGGGGTGCCTGGCCCAGAGCAGACGGCGATCGTTCAGGCTGCCCTGGACTTATGGCGTGGCCCGGCTCTGACCGACTTCGCCTATCAGCCGTTCGCACAGGGGGAGATCACGGCGCTGGAAGAGCTTGCGTGCCCACCGACTTCACTCTGACGGATCAGTCGGGGGAACCCTGGACCCTGTCCGATCATCTCGATGCAGCCGGTCTCTTGATCTTTCTCCGGGGAGACTGGTGACCTTATTGCAACGGCCAGCTGGTCAGCTTGGCGATGCGACACCAGGAGTTTCTGGCGGCCGGGGTGCGGCTCTATGCGATCTCCGTAGACAGCCCGGAGCGAAATGCCGCCATGGTCGACAAGCTCTCCCTTCCATTCCCCTACCTCTCCGACCCTGACCGCTCAAGAGCGATCATCCCCTACGGGGTGGCCGACGAGAAGGACGATCGTCTGATCTCCCTCCCTGCCCTGATCGCAGTCACTCCCGACCTCCAGGAGGCTTTCCGGTTCGTCTCAAAGGACTTCGCCGAGCGCATGCCTGAGCACGAGGTCGTTGCCACGGTCCAACGGCTGAACCTGCGTCCCACGACCCAGGACCAGCCACTGGTCGGGAAGATCGAAGCGGGGCCACGCTCTCTTTCGCTCCCCGGTCTGCGGATCTACTGGCGGGGAGCACGCTTCGCGGCGTTGGCGATGGGTCTCCGTCATGGTCATCACGACGAGGAGATCAAGAAGGACTCCAAAGCCTACGTGGCCGAGATGGACCGCTTCACCGAGGCACTCGATTGGCTCAGCGAAGAGCAGGACCACAAAAGCTGATCACGACAGATCGAGTCCCGTAGAAGACATCGCGGCGGTCCACCGCCAATTGGCTTCGCGTCATTTCGCGTTCTTGACCGTCCCCATCTCACCCTCCCGCGCGATGACGCAAGCCCCAACTAGAAGACGGCCGGGTTCTCGATGTCGCCAACGTGATCTGGTG
>JBBDML010000013.1:0-1023 GCA_040878345.1 Acidimicrobiia bacterium
TAGACGGAGGGATGCGCATGACCGAGCAGGAGCAGCAGGAGCGGTGGATCGGTATTGACGTGGCCAAAACGTGGCTGGAGGTGGCCACCAGCGCGGAGACGCCCGTGCGGCGCGTCGCCAATGACGCCGACGGCATCGCGGCGCTGGTGGGGGAGCTGACGGCAGGCCCGCCCCGGTTGATCGTGCTGGAAGCCACCGGCGGCTACGAGACGGCGGTGACCGCGGCGCTGGCGGCCGCCGGACTGGCGGTGGCCGTGGTCAATCCGCGCCAGGTGCGCGACTTCGCCCGCGCCACCGGACACTTGGCCAAGACCGATGCCCTGGATGCGCGCGTGTTGGCCCGCTTCGCCCAGCGCATCCAGCCCCCCGCCCGCCCGCTGCCCGAGGCGGTGAGCCAGGAGTTGGCGTCGTTGCTGACCCGGCGGCGGCAACTGGTGGAGATGCGCACCGCCGAGGGCCACCGCCGTCCCACCCTCGTCCCGAGCTTGCGTCCGGCGCTGGAGGAGCATCTGACCTGGCTCACCCGCCAGATCGCCGCCCTCGATGCGCAACTGGACCAGACCCTGCGCGATAGCCCCGTGTGGCGGGAGAAAGAGACGTTGCTGCGCACCATCCCCGGCATCGGCCCGGTGGTGGCGCGCACGCTGCTGGGGGAGATGCCGGAGCTGGGCACGCTGTCGCGCCAGGAGGTGGCGGCCCTCGCCGGGGTGGCCCCGCTCAACCGGGATAGTGGGCGGCGGCAGGGATCCCGTCACATCTGGGGGGGACGCGCCCCGGTGCGCGTCGCGCTATACATGGCGGCGGTGACCGCCATCCGCTGCGATCCGGGGATTCACGCCCTCGACGAGCGGTTGCACACGCGGGGTGGCAAACCGAAGAAGGTGGCCATCGTGGCCTGTATGCGCAAGCTGCTGACCGTCGCCAATGCGCTGCTGCGCGATGGGGTCCGCTGGCACCCCACCCCGCTCGCCGTGGCCTAGGTACCAACTGGCGGAGGGCTTGACATCCAACACGGTTGCTCTC
>JBBDML010000014.1:0-106339 GCA_040878345.1 Acidimicrobiia bacterium
ATCGGCTTCGACCTCGCCGACCCGGCATCGATCCGGCCCGCCCTATCCGGCCTGGGACCGGTCTCCCGTCTGGTCTTGGCGGCGATCGGGCGTGACAACAACCCGGTCAAGGCCTACGACGCCGCCGCCGCCATAGCTCTGACCACCATGAAGCTGGTCGGCTATACCGAGACCATCCACGTTCTGCTGCCCAACCTCTCGGATCACAGCTCGGTCCTCCTCTTCGGGGGCCGGGCCAAGGACCGTCCGTACCCGGGGTCGACCACGGTGACCACGGTCAACGGCGGGGTGTCGAGCCTGATCCGGACACTGGCCATCGAACTTGCCCCGATCCGCTTCAACGCCATCCATCCCGGGATCGTCGGCGACAGCCCCTTCTGGAAGGACAAGCCCCTCGACGCGGTGCTGGCAAGAACCCCCACCGGAAGGCTGACCACGACAGCCGACGTGGTCGACGCCACCGTGTTCCTCCTCGAGAACCGGTCGGTGAATGGGGTCAACCTCTACGTCGACGGCGGCTGGATGCTGATGTGAGCGACACCCAACCGGTCGAGGTGGCCAACGGGGTCCTCGACGGGATCGGCGACCGTCTGCGCGAGGAGCGGGTGAAGGCAGGCCTGAGCCAGCGGGAGCTCGCCCGGCGCCTCGGCCTGTCCGCCAGTCTCATCTCCCAGCTGGAGAGCGGCCTCTCCAAGCCCTCGGTCGGGACCCTGTACGCCATCGTCACCGAGCTCGACGTCTCCCTCGACCGGGTGATCCGCGGCGAGGACTACTCAGGCCCGGAGAGCGGGGAGGCGGTCGATGAGGAAGCCAGCCCGATGGTCCGTCCCGGGGAGCGCCAGATCATCGACCTCGCTTCAGGGGTCCGCTGGGAGGAGCTGACATCGAGCACCGAGGAAGGGGTCGATTTCCTCCTCGCCACCTACGAGGTTGGTGGGTCGTCCACCCCGGATCGGTCACTCATGCGTCATCACGGGAGGGAGTACGGGTACGTCGTGTCGGGGAGCCTCGGGGTTCAGATCGGGTTCCAGGAGTACCGATTGGAGCCGGGTGACTCGATCGCCTTCGACTCAACCCGCCCCCACCGTCTCTTCAACCGGGGCGCTGTACGGGTCGAGGCCATCTGGTTCGTGGTGGGCCGGGAGAACGACACCCGCCTCAACGACTGAGGACCGACCGATTCGTTCTGTGCGGATTCGCGCGAACCCCTCCGTCACAGATCCGCACAGAACGAGATGACCCACCTTTCTGTGCGGATTCGCGCGAACCCCTCCGTCACAGATCCGCACAGAAGGGGAGGTGGGGGTTTAAATCGACCTCGATGAGGCTCAGGCCCAGACTCGCAGTCGCGGTTTGTGTGGTGGTGACGGCCGCCTGCGCCGCACCAGACGCCCAGTCGATCACCACCACCTCGACGACCTCGACCACCTCGACGACCTCGACCACCTCGACCTCGACGACCACCACGACCACCCTCCCACCGACCACCACCACCACACTGGGGACCACCACCACCGGAGCGACTGCGACCAGCTCGGCGACATCGGCGCCCACCACCCCGACCACCCAGCCCCAGCTCCCGGCCCACTGCCGCCCACAGATGTTCACACCGGGGGTGATCGCATCCCTGGTCGCCGACTACCCGGGGAAGGCGATCACCGCCCATGTCCACGACCTGAGGACCGGTTGCGACTACTCCTACAACCCCGGTAACCGGCAGCGGACCGCTTCTGTGTTCAAGGTGATGGTGATGGCCGGCACCCTGTTAGAGGCGCAGAACGAGGGTCGGGCCCTCAGCGACTTCGAGATGGGCCAGTTGGTCCCGATGATCACGGAGTCGACCAACGAGCCGGTGCGAGCGCTGTGGAACCACTTCGGGGGCTCCCCCTGGTTCGCCGAGCAAGGAGAGATCTTCGGGCTGGGTCAGACCAACATCACCGCCGATGGCGGATCGTCTTGGGGCCGAACCACCACCTCGGCCCGTGACCAGGTCGACCTGTTGCGCCAGGTGCTGCTCGGTCAAGGCAGCCCGCTCGACGCCGAGTCCCGGGCGATCGCGATCGACCTGATGACCTCGGTGGTGCAATCCCAGACCTGGGGGGTCACCGCCGGGGTCCCTGATGGGTGGGGAGTGGCCCAGAAGAACGGGTTCGCCGGCATCGTGATCAACTCGGTGGGTTGGGTCGACGAGCCGGGAGCCAGCCAGGGTTATGTGGTGGCGATCCTGAGCCAGGGTTGGTCGGACCATCCCACCGGCATCGCCGCGGTGGAGAGGGTGAATCGGATCATCGCCGAGGCGATGACCTCTTAACCCCCTCGGAGCGGGGCCACGCTCCGCCGCAGGGACCTTCCTCCTGCCTTCGGCAGGGGGCTAGCCAGCTCGGACCAGCGGCGCCACCTCTTTGCCGAAGAGCTCGATCGACCTGAGGACCTTGTCATGGGGCATGGTGCCCACACTCATATGGAGCTCGAACCTCTCGACTCCGAGGGTCTGCTTCCAGCGGAGGATCTTGGCGGCCACGATCTCGGGGTCTCCGAGCACCAGGGAGCCTTCGGGTTGTCTCATGAGGTGGAACTGCTCGGGTGTCATCGGGCCCCAGCCCCGCTCCCGGCCCAGCCGCGTCATGGCCACCGCGTATGAGGGGTAGAAGACCTCCACCGCTTCCTCGATGGTCTCGGCGACGAACCCGTGGGCGTGGACCGAGAGCGGGAGCCCGGCCGGGTCGTGCCCCGAGTCGATCAGGGTGCGGCGGTAGAGATCGGTGAGCGATGCGAAGCGGTCGGGGCTGCCCCCGATGATCGCCATCGCCAGCTCTAGGCCACGTGTAGCGGCCCGCACCACCGAAGCCGGGGTGCCACCGACCGCAACCCTTATCGGGAGCTTCCGCTCGGGCCGGGGGTAGATCCCCTGGCCCTGGATCGGCGGTCTGAACCTCCCCGACCAGTCAACGACCTCCTGGTCCCGAATCTGGAGCAGCAGGTCGAGCTTCTCGGAGAACAACTCGTCGTAGTCACTGAGGGAGAAGCCGAACAGAGGGAACGACTCGATGAATGAGCCCCGACCCACCAACAACTCGGCCCGTCCCGAGGAGACCAGGTCGAGGGTGGCGTATTGCTGGAACACCCTGACCGGGTCGTCGGTGCTGAGGATCGAGACTGCGGGGAAGAGACGGATCTTCGAAGTCCGTCCGGCTGCGGCCGCCAGAACCACCGCCGGCGCCGAGGAGGCGAAGTCGGGGCGATGGTGCTCACCCAGCCCGTAGACGTCGAGCCCGACCCGCTCGGAGGTCTCGACCTCCTCGAGGATCTGGCGGAGACGCTCGCCATGGCTCAAGGTCTCCCCACCCATGGGGGCGGGGATGGTCTCGGCAAAGCTGGTGATGCCCAGTTCCACTGTTGCCTCTGCTTCAGACGCTCTGGCGGTCGCGATGCTCGAGTCGACCGTCGGCGTGGACGGCGAAGCGGCCCTCGGATCGGTCGTGGACCGGGTCGGGTCGGGACCAGGGCCAGCCGCCGAACTGGGTGCTTTGATAGTCCTCCACAGCCTGATGCAGCTCTTCGGCCGAGTTCATCACGAAGGGTCCCATCTGGAACACCGGTGCCCCAATGGGACGACCCTGAAGGAGGAGGAACTCGGCAGGACCACCGCGGCTCTCGATCCGGGCGGGCATCGATGCGTCAAGACTGACCCCTATGCCTGCCGACACCGCACTCTCTTCGACCAGGATGTCGTCACCGATGAAGGTGTTGAGCATCCGGTTGACTCCCTCGCCAGCAATAGGTAGGTCCCAAACTGCGCCCGGCTCCATCCGGATCAGCCAGATGGCGAGATCTGAGTCGACACGAGAGGCCCACGAGTCTGGCGGTGGCGGAGGTGGCGCCCATTCGGCGATCGGCCCGGCGATGACATCGACCGACACACCCTCCGCTGGGTTGATTGTGGGGATCGCCTCACTCCACAGCATCCCGAAGTAAGGCTCGACCATCTTCGACTCTGGGGGGAGATTGAGCCAGATCTGGAAAAGCTCCAGGGTGTTGGGGCCGTCGGGGTCGAGGAGGGGGAACATCTCGGAGTGGAGGATTCCGCTCCCGGTGGTGAGCCATTGCACGTCGCCCTCGCCGTAGCGCGCAGTTGCGCCCAGCGAGTCGGAGTGATCGACATAGCCCCGCCGCACCACGGTGACGGTCTCGAACCCGCGGTGTGGGTGTCGGGGGAACCCGGGGACCGCCACCCCGAAGTACATGCTCCAACCATCCAGATAGGAGTAGTCAGAGCCAAGATGCCGATCGGTCAGTGGCTCTGCCGGCCCCAATTCGTCGTTCCCCTCCGGGTAGTGGTCGTGATGGTGGACGGCGAACAAGAAAGGGTCCAACCCCTGCCAGGGGAAACCAAGCTGCACGAGTTCGAGCACGGCACTCACCAGTTGACGTGACAACAAGCTAGTCACCGTTGATCTTCCGCCATTCCCACGCCGACACAGGCTCAGGAGGCCGAATCTGCGTCTTTCCGCCACCGCATCGGCCCTCTCCGCGGCATCGATGACTAGACATAGTGCGCGTCCTCGACATGGTCACCAAGAACCTCTGGGCGAAAGCCGATCCCCTACCGATGAGGAGACGCAGAGCCGGGAAACATGAGGCGGCAAGCTCGTGTCGTCATTGGCGAAAGACGGTGGTCAACAACGCCGGCCTCCAGTTCGTCTTCTGTCGCTCCTGCCGTCAGGTGGGTGTTCGTTATCTCCACGCGGTGCTCGAGGACGACATCGACCTCCCGGACAGCGACCTCTACACCTCGCAGGCAGGCTGAGCCGACCCGCCGGGAAGTTCAGCCGGTGACGGTGACCGCCATCTCGGGTATGGCTACCGATGGCAGGGCCAACTCGAAACAGGTCCAGCCGCTGATCAATCGCTCAATGCGGGGATGATCTCCTCACCGTATGCCCGGAGAGTGCCCTCCTGGTCGTCATGCATCAGGTAGATGCCGAACTGGTCAACACCCATCTCACGAAGAAGGCCCAGCTTCTCGATGTGGCTCTCGACCGGGCCCAGGACACAGAACCTGTCGATGATCTCATCGGGCACGAAGTCGGTCGACGGGTTGCCGACCCTGCCGTGATGGTCGTAGTCATACCCCTGGCGCCCCTTGATGTAGTCGGAGAGCGCCCGCGGCACTTTGGACTCGTCTGCTCCGTAGCGGTGGACCATGTCGGCGACGTGGTTGCCCACCATCCCCCCGAACCACCTGAGCTGGTCCCGCTGATGGGCCAGGTCGTCGCCGACGTAGGCCGGTGCAACCACGCAGATCGCGACTTCATCGGGATCCCGCCCGGCGTCGGCGGCGGCGGCCCGCACTGCCCCCAATGTCCATTCCAGGACCTGGAGATCGGCGAGCTGGAGGATGAACCCGTCGGCATGGCGCCCGATGGTGTCGAGGACCTTCGGGCCATACCCGGCGACCCACATCGGAAGATCCCAACCCTCGGTGATCCAAGGAATGCGGAGGGGCTTTCCGTTGTAGACCACCTCCTCACCGGCGACGAGGCCCCTGATCACCCCCATCGCCTCCACCATGGTGTCGAGGCTGGTCGGCTGCTCCCCGATGTAACGGAGGGCGGAGTCGCCCCGCCCCATGCCGCAGATGGTGCGCCCGTCGTACATGTCGTTGAGGGTGGCGAAGAGGGAGGCGATCACGGTCCAGTCCCGGGTGCCGGGGTTGGTCACCATCGGACCCACGATCATCCTCTCGGTGGCGTCCAGAATCCGGGAGAAGATGACGAAGGGCTCCTGCCACAGGATGTGGCTGTCGAATGTCCACCCGTGGCTGAACCCCAGCCTCTCGGCCTCCACCGCCAACTCGATGACACGAGACGCCGGCGGATCGGTCTGGAGGACGACTCCGAAGTCCACTAGCGGGCAGACCTCAGATCGGGCGGCTGATACACGGTGGGAATCCCCTTCAAGTGAGCCTCAAATCCGATACTGGCTCAGGCCCCGGGGCAGGTAGACCCCGTTCCCCGGCTGGCCGTGATAGGTGTTGTCCGAGACGATCACCTTGCCCTTGGAGAGCACCGTCTCCACCCTCCCCTTCATCTCCCAGCCTTCGTATGCCGAGTAGTCGACGTCCATGTGGTGGGTGTCCGCCGAGATGAGATGGGTGGCCTCGGGGTCGAGGATGACGATGTCGGCGTCCGATCCGACAGCAATGGTCCCCTTCTTGGGGTAGAGCCCGAACATCTTGGCCGGTGTCGTCGCGGTGATCTCGACGAACCGGTTGAGGCCGATCCGGCCCTCGGAGACTCCCCCATTGAAGATCAGCTCCATTCGGTTCTCCACCCCCGGCATCCCGTTGGGGATCTTGGAGAAGTCGCCCTGTCCCAGCTGTTTCTGGGTGCCGAACCGGGGGTGATCCCCCATGCAGAAGGGGCAGTGATCGGTGGAGACCACCTGGAGGTCGTTGGTCCGCAGGCCCTGCCACAACCGGTCCTGATGACCGGCGGTGGCGTCTCGCAGCGGTGGGGAGGCAACGTATTTGGCCCCCTCGAAACCGTTGCCCAGGTGGTCGAGGGACAAGAACAGATACTGGGGGCAGGTCTCAGCGTAGACGTTGAGCCCGTCGTCTCGGGCCCTGATCACCTCATCGAGAGCCTCCTTGGCCGACAAGTGGACGATGTAGAGCTGGGCCCCAGTCACCTGAGCCAGCTTGATGGCGCGATGGGCGGCCTCACCCTCGAGGATCGACTTGCGGACGATCCCGTGATAGATCGGGTCGGTCTCGCCACGGTCCAGCGCCTGCTGGACGTAAACGTCGATGGCGATCCCGTTCTCGGCATGCATGCAGATCGTGGACCCATCCTCGGCAGCCTTCTGCATGGCCCTCACGATCTCCCCGTCGTTGGAGTAGAAGACCCCCGGGTAGGCCATGAACATCTTGAAGCTCGTCACGCCCTCGTGGACCAGCAGCTCCATCTCCTTGAGGGTCTGATCGTTGATGTCCCCGGTGATCATGTGGAACCCGTAGTCGATGGCGCAGTTCCCACGGGCCTTCTCCATCCAGGCCTCCCACCCCTCCATCGCCGACTGGCCCTTGGTCTGGACGGCGAAGTCGATGATGGTGGTGGTCCCGCCGAAGGCGGCGGCCCGGGTCCCGGTCTCGAAGGTGTCGGCGGCGAAGGTGCCACCGAAAGGGAGCTCCATGTGGGTGTGGACGTCGATCCCGCCGGGGAGCACCAACTTTCCGGTGGCGTCGATCTCCTCGGTTGGTGTCACCGTGTGCTGGCGACCCAGCAATGCCACCACCTGACCACCATCGATGAGGACATCGGCCTCCATCTTCTCCACGGCGGTGACCACCGTGCCGTTGCGGATGAGTGTCGTCATGGCTTTCCTAACTCTGACGGGCCCGGTGAATGGCGGTGCGGAGCTTCTCCAACCCTTCCTCGGCCTCCTCCTCGGTGATGGAGAGGGCGGGAGCGATCCTCAGCGAGTTCCCATGGATGCCCCCCTTGCCGATGAGGAGGCCCTCGACCCGGGCCTCCTCCATGACCGCACTGGTCAGCACCGGGTCGGGAGCGAGGGTGTCAGGGTCGGCGAACTCGACGCCGAGCATCAAACCCTTGCCCCTCACCTCGACGATCTCGGGAACTTCATCTGCTATGTGATGCAGGCCGTCCTTGAGCCGGTTGCCCACCTTGAGGGCGTTGGTCTGGAGATCGTTCTCGAGGAGGAACTCGAGATTGGCCAGGGCACCGGCGGTGGCCAGCGGGTTGCCGCCGAAGGTTGACAGCGAGTTGGCTTTGAGCGAATCCATGATCTCGGCCCTGGCCACCACGCCGCCGATGGCCAGCCCATTGCCGACCCCTTTGGCGAAGGTGAGCATGTCGGGGGTGATCCGATGGGCCTGATAACCCCAGAAGGTCTCACCGGTCCTCCCCCAGCCGGTCTGCACCTCGTCGGCGATGAAGAGGATCCCGTGTCGGTCGAGGACCTCCTTCATCGATGCAAAGAAGCCTTCGGGTGGGGTGGCGAAGCCACCGACCCCCTGGATCGGCTCGGCGATCATCGCCGCCACCTGACCCGAGGTCGCCACCTCCAGCAGGTTGACCAGGTCGGCAACGCACGCCGCTGTGAACTCCTCGTCGGGGAGATGCCCGAATGGGCTCCTCAGCTTGTAGGCCCCGTGGACGTAGGTGACGTTGAATGGGTTGTAGGCCGTGGGCGACCACGCACTCTGACCGGTTACCCCGACCGTCGAGTGCGACTTGCCGTGATAACTACCCCTGAAGGCCAGCACCTGATTGGAGCCCCGGTACTGGGTGGCCAGCATCAGTGCGGTGTCGTTGGCCTCGGTGCCCGAGTTGGTGAAGAACACCTTGGCATCCGGGATGCCGCTGAGCCCGGCGATCTTCTCCGCAAGCTCGATCTGCTGCTCGATCAGGTAGAGGGTCGAGGTATGGAGGAGACGGTCGGCCTGGGCCTTGATCGCCTCCACCACCTGGGGGACCCGGTGGCCGGACATGGTGACCAGGATCCCGCCGAAGAAGTCGAGGTAGGTATTGCCCTCGGCGTCGGTGACGTGACGGCCGTCACCGTCGACCAGCGAGATCGGCTGGTCGTAGTAGAGGATCATCCAGGAGGGGAGGACCTTTCGGTGACGGGCGAGCAACTCGGCGTGTGCAGACATTTTTGGTGTTTCTCCTCTGACCCTTCGCGACCTGAGAGTAGCTACAAGGGCCCGCCCTGAGCCCTCGAAGAGGCCCTTCCCCTCGAAGGCTCGGGATCCTCTCGGCCACCCACACCCGGACTTGGCCGGGCGAGGCCTTGTCGATGAGTGGAGCGACGGGCGGCGCCGTACCGCTAGCCGGTCTTTGACATGCGCGCCCGGATCTGGCGCTTGAAGGACTCTTGTCGGGTCATGACTTCTGCCTCCCTGTCCACATGCGTCGCCAACGACCCGCGCTCGCCAACGTCGCAGGACAGCCGGTGGTCCTGACCCTTGCCGAGCACTCGAGGTCACCTTTGCCTCCCGAGCCGGTTGCGCGGGCACCGGGACGAAGGTCAGGCGTGGCAAGACGCCAAAATGAAACCTAACCGGCTCGACCGGAGGTGGCTGCCCGAGGTACCCTTTCCGCCCACCATGTTCGCCCCGATCCCCCTGCAACGGATTGAGGGCCTGGTGCTCCTCCTGGTGGGTGTCTTCGGGTTCGCCTCGGCGGATGTCTCCTGGTGGTGGCTCATCGGGCTGGTCCTGGTCCCCGACCTCTCAATGATCGGGTATCTGGCCAACCCGTCGACGGGCGCAACCATTTACAACGCCGGCCACACCCTGCTGGGGCCGGGCGCCTTGTTTGCCTGGCATTGGAGGGGCGGGCCGACCTGGGTGCTGGTCGCGGCCACGGTGTGGCTGACCCACATCGGCATGGACCGCCTGTTCGGTTACGGGCTCAAGTTCGGTGACGACTTCACCCATACCCATCTGGGACCGATCGGCGCGGATCGGCGCTCGGGCTACTTGTAGGGCTAAGGGGCCACCAGCGGGCCGTAGGCGTCGGGGCGCCGATCTCGGTAGAAAGCCCAGACCTTGCGCACCTCGTCGATGAGGTCCATGTCGAGATCACGGACTATCAACTCCTCATCGGTGTCCGAAGCAGGCTCCCCGACCTTCTGGCCCCTGGGGTTGACGAAATAGGACGACCCGTAGAAGTCGTTGTCCCCGAACTCCTCGATTCCCACCCGGTTGATAGCTCCGATGAAGTACTCGTTGGCCACTGCGGCGGCAGGCTGCTCCAGGTTCCACAGATACATCGAGAGCCCCCGGCTGGTCGCAGAGGGGTTGAAGACGATCTTGGCCCCCGCCAGCCCCAGGGCTCGCCACCCCTCTGGGAAGTGACGGTCATAACAGATGTAGACGCCGATCCTTCCCACTGCGGTATCGAACACCGGGTACCCCGTATTGCCGGGACGGAAGTAGAACTTCTCCCAGAAACCGCTGACGTGGGGGATGTGGGTTTTGCGGTACTTGCCCAGATAGGTGCCATCGGCGTCGATCACCGCCGCGGTGTTGTAGAGCAACCCGTCGTCCTCCTTCTCGTAGATCGGGACCACCAGGACCATGCCGGTCTCCTTGGCCACCTCGATCATCCGTTGGGTCGTGGGACCCTCGGGGATGTTCTCTGCGGTGTCCTTGTGATCGTCGGTTTGGACCTGGCAGAAATAGGGGGCGTTGAATAGCTCCTGAAAACACATCACCTGGGCGCCCTGCTCGGCGGCGTCGTAGGCGTACTTGACGTTCTTCTCGACCATCGACTCCTTGTCGCCGGTCCACGACGTCTGGACCAGGGCGGCCCGCACAATGCTCATCGAAACCTCCTGACTGGTCAGCGTGAGCAGATGACGTTGTATGACAACGTCATCTGCTCACGCTCTCTGACTATTCGCCACCCTGCACGAGCTCGATAGTCCTCCGCTCATATGTGGCGCCGGCCACATCGAGACCGTCCGACTCCAAGTCGTCGACTGCCTGCTGGGCGAGGTCGGTGCGGAACGCCTCGTCGCCGATCTCAACGCCGGCCAGCTCAGATATCTGACTGGTGGCGACCTCCACGGTTTGGTCCCACAACCCTTGGTTCATCACTCCGATGCCGTTGGTAGCCGGGAAGATCAATCCGAGGATCTCGTTCAGCTGCCAGGACTGATGGCTCTGACCCAGGGTCGACCCGTTGTCCAGCACGACATCGACACACTCGTCGAAGTTGTCGAGACAATGGGTCCATCCGCGGAACGAGGCCTTGAGGAACCGCACCGCGATGTCATCATTGCCCTCTTCGGCGATCCACTCGGCGTTGACCCACACCGCGTCCTGAAGCATGGCGGTGCCGACATCATTGAAATCGATGATGTTGAGGTCCCCGGGCTGGTAGAGCTCTCCGGTGTCAGGGTCGATTGCCTCCAACACCTGGGCGTACTCGTTGTAGATCATGGCCTCGGCGACATCGATGTCACCGTTGAGCAACGCCAGCATGTCGAAGTTCTGGCCAACATCCTCGACCTGATCGCGGATCCCGGCCTGCTCCATGGCCGCCGTCAGCTCGTACTCGTTCCCGAAGCCCCAGTTCCCCACTTTCTTCCCCGCAAAGTCCTCCACCGTGGTGATGCCCTGGTCGGCAAATGAGACCATCAGTGTCCCGGACCGTTCGAACACCTGGGCGATGTTCACGATGTCGGCGCCCTGCTCCCTCGATACGAGGGCCTTGGGGACCCAAGCAAGACCGAATTCGGCCCCACCACTTGCCAGCACGGTCTGAGGCACGATCTCAACGGCACCTTCGAGAATCTCGACTTCGAGGCACTCGTCCTCATAGAAGCCAAGGTCCTTGGCGACGAAGTACCCGGCAAACTGGGCTTGCGCCACCCACTGGAGCTGGAGGCGAACAGTGTCGACCTCAGTGCACTCCTCCACCGTGGTGCCGCCACCTCCGCTGTCATCTCCACATGCTGCGAGCACCAACGCGCAGGTGGTCAAGAGAACCAGCCAGCGTCTCATACCCTTCATTCCTCCTCCTTGGATGGTTCCAGGCCTGGACTCTGCCCGCGCCCCGCAACATATACGACGGCAGCGGACCCTGACGGCTCAGAGCTGGTCGCTGACGCGGAGGGACACATGCCACGGCATCACGAGTCGCTCGGCGACCACGACGAGGATGTAGAGGCCAACACCCATGATCGAGGCGGCGAGGATCCCCGCCCAGGCGTCGGGGTACACGAACAGACTGGCTTTGGTCAGGATGTATTGGCCAAGGACATCCTGCGAGCCACCGAAATACTCGGCGACGATGGCGAGAACGATCGACAGCACAGCCACCACCTTCAACGCGGAGAAGAAGAACGGGAGGGCGTGGGGCACGCGTACCCGCCACATCACCTCGGCAGGGGTCGCCGCGTACGACATCATCAGCTCGAGCTCGTCCGGGTCGACCTCGAGGAGGCCGCGTGCCGTGCTCACCATCACCGGGAAGAAGACCACGATCCCGACCACCACCATCTTGGGTACCGGGCTGGTGATCGAGAACATCCCATTGGCGATAGGCGCCAAGGCGATGATCGGAATCGAGTTGGCGGCGATGGCAAACGGCATCAGCCCTTCCCTGATCGACACCCATCGCACGGTGGCGAATGCGGCCAGTACCCCAAGCACCGTCCCCCCGACCAGACCCACCACCGCCTCCAAGAGGGTGCTCCCGGCGGCACCCCAGACCACGTCCCAGGTGTTGACGAAGCGATCGATGATGACGCTGGGGGCCGGCAGGATGAATGCCTTGACCTCGAACAGCCTTATCAGGGTCTCCCACAGCGCGATCACCACGACGAAGGCGAGGACGGCGGGTATGAGGCTGCGGGCACGGTGACTCTGGCCGGTGAGCTCTGGGACCTCGATCGAGGTCACGGCGACGCCTCGGGGGAACGCAGTGCCTCTCGGACCGCGGTGATCAGGTCGTAATAGGGCTGGGACTCCCTGGTGTCGACGTCGCGTGGCTGGGAGAGGCCGATCTCGACGACCTGGCTGATCCTGCCGGGGCGGGGGGACATCACCACAACCCTGGTAGAGAGGAACACCGCCTCGGGTATCGAGTGAGTGACGAACAGCACCGTGGTGTTGGTCTCGGCCCAGATGCGGAGGACTTCCTGCTGCATCAACTCCCGGGTCATCTCGTCGAGTGCCCCGAAAGGCTCGTCCATGAGGAGCAGCGCCGGATTGAAGGCGAGCGCCCTGGCAATGGCCACCCGCTGTTGCATCCCCCCCGATAGCTGCCATGGGTAGTGACCCCCGAACTCGCTCAGCTGGACCAGGTCGAGCATCCGTGTGGTGATCTCATGACGGCCCTCGACGCCCATGATCTCGAGGGGGAGCTCAACGTTCTTCGCCACTGTTCGCCAGTCGAGCAGGGTGGCCTTCTGAAAGACGATGCCGTAGGCGCGGTTCATTCGCGCCTGACCGGGCGGCTCGCCGTTGATGGCCAACCTCCCTGAAGTCGGTTTCACCAGGTCACCGATGAGTCGCAACAGCGTGCTCTTGCCACATCCCGACGGTCCTATCAGTGAGACGAACTCATGTGCCCCGACTTCGAGGTTGATGTCGCGCAGGGCCTCAACCCGTTCATCCCCTTGACCAAAGACTTTCCCCACCCCGCAGGCATCCACCACCAGGGAGCTCATGTCACCTCGACCTGACGCGCCTCACGGACAACCCGACGTTCGGTGAAGTCGACCAGGCCGACGAACAGGAATCCGAACATGGCGCAGATGATCACGGTGGCATACAGCTTTTTCGACTGGACCGCGAACTGAGAGGAGAAAGTGAGCAGGGCGCGACCCAACCCGTTTTGGAATCCGGCCGGCAATTCACCGATCAACGACCCGACCACGCTGGCGGTAGCCGACACCTTCAAGGCCGTGAAGATGTAGGGGAGGGCCGAAGGGAACTGCAGCTTCCATAGAACATGGTTGGGGGCGGCGGCGTATGAGCGCATCAACTCCAATGCGTTGGGGTCCGGTGAGCGGAGCCCCCGCAGGGTGTTGATCGCAACCGGGAAGAAGGTCAGATAGGCGGCGATGACCGAGACCGACATCCACTGCGCGATGTCGAGCCTCCCACCCCAGACCACGACCATTGGGGCGATCGCCAGTATCGGGACCGTCTGACTTGCCACGACATAGGGCATAAAGGCGCGCTCGGCCAAGCGAGACCGGACGAACAAGACGCCCAACCCGAAGCCGACCAAAGCGCCGATGGCAAAGCCGACCAAGACCTCGCGCAGTGTCCACAGCGACCGGGCCAGGAGATCGAGAATGAGCAGGTTGCCACCCCGCCGCACCGGGCGGAACAATTCGATCACCATGTCCCAGGTATGCGGCATCACAACGTTGTCGGATCGGACAGGGATGGTCCAGCCAAGGGCACCCCAAACCAGCTTGTAGCCCTCCCAGAGAAGGACGAAGGCGACCAAGACAGCCGAATAGGAGACCAGATGCCGACGACGGGGGCCGAGACGCTGCCACCACCCGGTCTTCGTGTCAGTCATGTCGGCGACACTAGAAGGGGGCCATCACGTCAGGCTGTAGAACTTGTCCTACTGGCGGGTCACAATGACTGCCCACATGAGCGGTGAAACCAGGGAGACACATCCTCTCAAGGCATGGCTTGTGGCCACCGCAGCCGGGCTGTTGGTCTCAGGCTGTGCCGTCGTCTCGGGCATCACCAAGAGCTACTGCCCCGAGGCCTTCGACTGCATCGTCATCCAGGTCCCTCTCGACCACCTCGATCCCGATGAGAGCCCGACCATCGAGGTCGCATTTGCGGTGCGACCCGCAGATGGGCCCCGGATCGGCGTGCTGGTCACCGCGGTCGGTGGGCCGGGTGGGTCGGGCCTGGAATCTGCCGACTTCGAGCCGCTCAACATGGACCCTGACATCCTCGACGGCTTCGATCTGGTCTATTTCGACCAGAGGGGGCTGTGGACCTTTCCCGAGCCGGCTTGCCCCGAAGCCGACACCACATATGGCGAGGACTATCTCGATCTCCCGACCGAAGACCCGGGCCGTTGGGGGCAGCTCGCCATCCTCATCGAGGAGTACAACCAGTCCTGTGTCGCCGAGGCGGGGGACACCCACGTCCTCTCATTCCTCGGGACCGAGCAGGTAGCACGTGACCTCGAGTTGTTCCGGGCCCAGCAGGGCTACGAGACGCTCACCATCTACGGTCAGAGCTATGGGACCGCAGTGGCCCAGGAGTACGCCAGCCTGTTCCCGGACAGGGTCGATCGCCTGGTGCTCGACGGTCCGCTGGACCGCACCCGTGACACCATCGAGTTCACCCAGGATCAGATCGGCGGGATCGATGAGTCGATGCGCCTCCTCTTCGAGGCCTGCGATCTCGACCAGTTGTGCTCCGCCGATATGGGTCGTCCGACGGCCGAGGTGCATCAGGCCCTCGTCGACCGCCTGCTCACCGAACCGGCCACGGTGCGGTTCCCGGTCGAGCCCGATGTCTTCGAAGACTGGCCCTTCATCGCCGAGGACGTGAGCCTCCTCGCTTTCCTCAACTCATACCTCGACTCCGACCGCCACCTCTATCTCCGGGCCCTGGCTGCCGCTAACCGTGGCGAGTACGTGCCGATGCTCCGTCTCTACTCCATCGGCGACTTCGGAGTGTCATCCATGGTGAACGCGGCGGTCAGCTGTCTCGACGGTTCGATTCCCGGCGACGACCCTGTTTCCGAGGGTCGCGAGCTGGCAGAGGCCAGGGAGCAAACGGCTACCGAGCACCGCTGGCAGTACGAGGTGGCTCTCCCCTGTGTCAACTGGCCGGGACTCGACCACACCGCACCGCCGGAGGGCCCGTTCTCAGGCCCAGGCATCCCCACGATGGTGATCGCCTCCAATGCCGACCCGGCCACGCCCTACAGCCAGGCCCTCACCCTGGTCGATCAGCTGGCCGACCCCCACCTCCTCACTGTCAACGGTGGATCGCATGTGATGTTCGGCCGTGGCATCGCATGTATCGACGAGCATGTCACCCGGTTCATCCTCATTGGTGAGGCTGCCGTCAACCAAAGCTGCGATGCCCCGCTGGTCGATCCCTATATCCCATTGATCCCTGTCGACGGCACCGATGACGAGCTGTTCACCGGAATCGACAACGAGCTGGCATACCTGCCCGAGCTCTACCTATGGGATGGCTATGCGCTGACCGAAGTGGCGTGCTCCCACGGGGGCAAGGCGAGCTTCACCGGGACCGACACCACCACCGACTACCTGCTCGAGGACTGCGCCTTCAACCCCGACCTGGTGGTCAATGGCAATGGGCACTGGGATTACAACCGGGGGAGGTCCAACCTCACCGCCACCATCGAGGGCGACCGGTGCAGCTATGAGTTCAGGCAGCGATGGGAGGAGGAGCTGGGCTCGGTCGAGGCCACCTGCCCGTGAAGGCCTACTCGAAGTTCTGGATGGCGTCGTAGAGCAGGTAGAGGAAGGCCCCCGACCCCAAAGCCACCAGCCACATCACCACGACCGTTGGAGTCCAGAATCCGCCGCTCTCGGCATGCGAGCGCATGAGGATCAGAACGCCGATGACGGCGCCGATGACGACGCCGACCAGCATGGCCATGGCGCCCCCGGCAACTCTTGCGACGAAGAAGGCACCGACGACGGCGCCAAGACCGCCACCGCCCAGTATCCCAATCACCAGGTCATGGATCCTCCAGGTGTCGGCCCGTGCACTCGTCACTTGTCACCTCCTGGGTCTTCGACCCTCCCAGGGGTCTCTTGGTTTCCCAAATCGGCGAAGTCTCTCTCGCCGGCCCGAATCGGGACCGCGAGCCAGTTCTCGCGCGGCGGAAGCGGGCAGGAATAGCCGCCGCTGTAGGCGCAATAGGGGTTGTACGCCTGGTTGAAGTCGACGGTGATGGTGCCGTCGTCGTTGGGGTCGATGTCGAGATATCGCCCGCCCCCGTATGTCTCGCTCCCCGAGGTGGCATCGCGAAACGGGATGAAGATGCCGGGGTGCCCGGTGTCATAGACGGTCAACGACTGCCTGATGCCCTCGATGTCGAAGCTGACCCGGCCGGCATCGCGATACACCTTTTGACGGTCGTCGCTGGTGTCGACGACGATCTCTCGCCCGTCACCCGGCTCGAGTGGGACGGTGAACATGAGTGCCGTGTCGGGCGGGTAGTAATCGAGCCCATCGAATCGAGACCTCGCCACCTCGGTGAGCGGTGACTGGGGGTCGACGGCGAACATGCGATCTTTCACCCGCCTCTCCTCGAGTATCCGCTCTGTCTCCATGCGGCGGGAGATTAGGGGAGGCACTCCCCACGACTGGCGAACGGCGCTCGACATTGGGCCTGTTGGCTCATGGACAGGTCCCAGGTGATGTTGCATTGTCTGAGGAAGGCGACGACGTCGGTGTGCACACCCGACGTTGCCCCCCAGGGTGCGAGACGATGTATGGGGGTTTGTCTCGCACCCGGGGGGGAGGGGACAAATACCTCACGCCTCCTCCTCGGTGCGATTGCGCTTCACCCAATCCCTCACCCACCACAACGGGTCGTCTCTCACGCCCGCGCCCGGGATTGGCTCACCGGTTCCGGGGATGTCCTCGAATTCACCACGTGCTGCAGCCTCACGGATGAGGCGGTCGACGGTGGTCTCGAAGCAAGGGCTCTCGGGGATAAAGACAGGTTATCCGGGGAGGAGATCCGGATAACCCGTCTTTAGATCATGCGGCTCGTCCCAGATGGCCGGAGTCTCTCGGCTCACGGGCGACCGTGATCCGGTAGCGGCCGAAAGCCAACGACTTCGCTTGTGGCACGCCGGCTGCCAGCCTGTAGAGGCAGGCCTCCCTCCGTCTGTCCTTCTGGATCGTTTTTGCCAGGTCGTACATTTTCTCTGTTCTCCCCTCTTGCGGTAAGGGGCGTTTTTGATTACAGTCGTTACTGTACCAAACCCGATGTAACAGGTCAAATGGATTTTTCTCATTACACGGACGAACCGGTCGACTTGGCGGTCGCCCTCATCAACACCGACCAATCCGACGGAGACGCCATCGGCGAGATCGGCGGCCTGGTCGAGTTTCTCGACGAGTACCGGCACATGTGGGAAGGCGTGGCCAAGAAGGTGAAGCCCTCCGAGCTCGAGACCATCCATCGTCTGCGAGCTTCTCTTCGCGAGGTGATCGCTTGCCCCGACGGCAAAACCGCATCGGCCAGGGTGAACACCATCCTCAGCGAACATGGCGCCCAGCCTCGGGTCTCGGTGCACAACGGGTCGTCCCACTTCCACTTCGAGCCTCTCAACTCGTCGATGGCGTCCTGGCTGGGCGCTACCACCGCGATGGGACTGGCGACGGTGATGGTCGAGAGCGGGATGAGCCGGTTCGGGGTGTGCAACGCCGGCGACTGTCGTGATGTATACGTCGACGCCTCGAGGAATCGATCCCGAAGACACTGCTCTTCGACGTGCTCGACCCGTGAGGCGGTCTCCGCCTACAGGAGACGACAGACCGTCTGAGACCAGACGGCCCGAGAACTGGCGGCTCATCCCAAAGTGGCGGCGGCCAAAGTTATCTCGACGTTCCCGGCGAGAGCCTTCGACACCGGGCAGTTCTGTTTGGCCACCTCGGCCAGCTCGGCGAACTTCTCCTGGTCGATGCCGTCGACCAGCCCTGACACCGACAGTTCCATCGTGGTGATCCCCTGACCCGGGACGAAGGTTGCGGTGGCCTCCACGTCGAGACTGGTGGGTGGGGTCTCGTTCTTGGCCAGGGCGCTGGAGAAAGCCATCGAGTAACACGAGGCGTGGGCGGCGGCGATCAGCTCCTCGGGGCTGGTCAAGCCACCGTGCTCCTCGGTCCTCGCCGTCCAGGTGACCTGCATCGGGGCGGCGGCCCCGCTATCGAGGCTCGTCACTCCGGACCCGTTGAGCAGGTCCCCCTCCCAACGGGTGCGGCCGGTGCTCTTGAGTGCCATGGTTCCTCCGATTGATGCTGGCCGCCGACACTAACCGGCGTCCCAGAGATCCCGTGAAGCCTGCCGGATCAGCCTTCGATGACTATCGACCCACCCATCTCGGTGGAGTGGATCTTGCAGAAGAAGGAGAAGGTCCCCGTCTCGTCGAAGGTGAACGAGAAGCTCTCGCCCTCGGAGAGGGTCCCGCTGTCCCACAGCTGGTCGACCGAGGTCCAGGTGTGGCCGAAAGGATCACGGTTGGTGGCGGTCACCCTGGTGCCGACGGCCACCGTCTGGTTGCTACCGAACGAGAATCCGGAAATGGTGATCTCCGCGGTAGGGCCATCGTGTGACGTCGTCGAGGTGTCGGCACCCGAGGTGGTGGTAGCGGGGTCGGCAAGGGTGGTCGTGCCCGGTTGCGCCGGGACGTCGGTGGTGGTGCCCTCTCCGGACCCTCCGGCACAAGAGGTCAGAAGGGCGAGCAGTGCGGCCAGCAGAACGATCTTCATCAAGTCTCCTCCGACGATTGCACTCAGAAACCGATGGCTGTCTGCTTTTAGTCCAGAGCCTGTTTGTCGGTCGGACCGGCCAGACCGTAGGCAACCGCTTGATCCACTGGCATGTGATGCCCCTCTTCGAGGGCCTCGGCCTCGACCCCGGTGAGGAGGGCGAGGGAGTCGTCGTCCAAGCCCTCGAAGAAGTTGAAGTCCAGCGCCACTATCTCGGTGCCGGACGACTTCCTCAGGGCCCCCATCACACCCGCCAATCGATAGCTGCGGAGCCGATCCCCGAGGGCGAACGCAATCGCCCCCATCTCGGCGAAGATCATCACCAAGCCAGACACATCACGGTGACCTGCGAACAGCTGGAGCGCCTCGACCAGGTAGGGCCATGCCTTCAGGGGGTCCCCAGCCCGGCGTGAGATGTCGCCGGCCTCGAACAACGCCCAACCCACCCCGAACTCGTTGCCACCCGCTCGATAGTGCTCGGCGGCTTCGAGAAACAGTGAGAACCCCCCGTCCAGCTGGTCGGTGAGCAGGCGGCTGTTACCCAGGCCCCATGCCACGTCACCCAACCCGTTGCGGTCGCCAAGCTCCTCGAAGATGGCTCGAGCCTCGGAGAACATGCGGTCGTACTCTTCGGAGTCCCCGTACTGATACACCGCGGCCAGGGTGTAGTTGTAGATGGCACGGGCCAGGTCGGCAGTGCGGCCCAGCTCCCGCTGAATCTCCAACACCTGCTGATAGTGGGCGAGGCATGACTCCATCTCACCCCGCCACCACTGGATGCCTCCAAGCGCCTCGATGGCCGCTGCCCGAAGCCGGATGTCGCCTCCCTGCAGTGAAAGGACCGCCTCGAGACGCCGCTTTGCCTCGTGGAGATGCCCCCTGGCCTGCCAGAAGCGCCAGACCTTTGCCACGATCTCGAGCGTCAGATCGGTCTCCTCATGTTCCACGCCCCACTCGATGGCGGCTCGGAGGTTGTCGTGATTGGCCTCCAAGACGTCGAACCAGTGGAGACGTTCCTTGGTGAGAAGATGAGGCTGGGCGGTCGAGGCAAGGGCGGTGAACACCCGGAGATGGGCGATGCCGGCGGCATCCGCCTCCCCCCTCTCCTCCAGGCGTCCAGCAGCGAACTCGCGGATGACGTGGAGCATGCGGAACCAGGGGCTCCCCATGGACTCCCCACCCAACAGGAGGCTGTGGTCGACCAACCGAGAAAGCCCGTCGATCAGATCGACTCCGGAGTCCCAGTCCCGGAACATGGCCTCGATCTCCTCGAGGCGCGCCCCACCGGCGAACACCGAGAGTCGGTCGAACATGGCCTGGAGCGCGGGGTCGAGGATGTCATAGCTCCAGGCGATCGTGTTGTAGATGGTCTGTTGGCGCTGGGGGAGATCGACCGACCCTGAGCCCAGCATCCCGGAGTCGAGCCTCTCCACGATGGTCTCGACCGGGAACAGCCGGAGCCTGGAGGCCACCAGCTCGATCGCCAGTGGGAGCCCATCGAGCCGATCGACCAATTCCACCACTGCTCGCGCGTTGGCCGGCGTGACCTTGAAGTCGGGGCGCACCGCGGTCGCCCGGTCGATGAGCAGCCGAACGCCGTCACTCTCCAACGCGGCGACGATGTCCTCGGTCCCCCCGGTCACCAGGGGCGGCACCGGCATCTCCTGCTCGCCCCGGATGCGAAGCGGTGCCCTCGAAGTCACTATCAACTTCGATCTGGGGACGGCGGCGGCGAGCGCAGCCACCAGTGGGGCCGCAGGCAGGATGTGCTCGAAGTTGTCCAGCACCGCCAGCAGGTTCATCCCCCTCAATTGCTCGAGGAGGCGCTCCTCGGGCGACTGACCCTTGGCCGAAGCCGCCAACCCGATGGCATGGAGGATTGCCGAGGGCACCACCTCGACTTCGGTGACCGGGGAGAGGTCCACGAAGTAGACCCCGTCTTCGAACTGGTCACTCGTCTCGGCGGCGACCTGAAGAGCGAGACGGGTCTTGCCCGTGCCGCCCGGACCGGTGAGGGTGAGCACACGGGAGGTCTCGAGAAGCTCCAACGCACGTGCCAGCTCCTCTTCCCTGCCGACGAAGCTGGTGACCTGAGCCGGGAGGTTGTTGGGGATGGCATCCAGGGTTCGGAGCTGGGGGAAGTCCTCGCTCACACCAGGTATCGAGACCTGGAAGATGGTCTCCGGCTCGGACAGGTCCTTGAGACGGTGCTTGCCGAGATCGCGCAGCCCCGCACCCTCGATGGGATCTCTCTCCACCAGCACCGCGGTCGTCTCTGAAAGGACCACCTGGCCCCCGTGGGCGGCGTTGCTGATCCGGGCGGCCCGGTGGACGTCGAGACCCACGTAATCGGAGCCACCGAGGATTCCCAACCCGGTGTGAACCCCCATCCTCACCTTGACCTTGCCATCACCGGGCCATGGCTCGTCGGCGATGGCCCGCTGGGCATCCACTGCGGCCCGCACCCCTTCGGATGCCGTCTCGAAAGCGGCGAAGAAGGAGTCTCCCTCGTTCTTGACCACTGTTCCGTGATGGCGGGTGATCGCCCCGGCCAGCAGCTGGTCGTGACGCTCGAGGACATCGACCCATCTCTCACCCAGCGCCTGGACCAGTCGGGTGGAGCCCTCGATGTCGGTGAAGAGGAAGGTGACGGTCCCGGTGGGAAGATGATCGACAGCCACGACGCCTTGCCCGACCCTAGCTGTGGGTGGGGAAGCCGAGGTCCACACCACGGTGGATCGGGTCGGCCCACCTCGAGATGACGACCTTCTGCCGGGTGTAGAAGTGGACGCCCTCGGGCCCGTAGATGGCATGGGACCCGAAGATCGAGTCTTTCCAGCCGCCGAAGGAGTAGAAGGCCAGTGGCACCGGGATGGGGACGTTCACCCCCACCATGCCCACCTGGATCTCCCGCTGGAACTTGCGGGCAGCTCCGCCGTCGTTGGTAAAGACGGCCGTCCCGTTCCCGTATCGGTTGGCGTTGATCAGCGCAATCGCCTCCTCGTAGTGCTCCATCCGAACCGTCGAGAGGACCGGCCCGAAGATCTCGTCGGTGTAGATGCTCATCTCCGGAGTGACCTGGTCGAACAGGGTCGGGCCAAGGAAGAAGCCGTTCTCATGGCCCTCCACCACCAGGTCGCGCCCGTCCGCCACCAGGCGGGCGCCCTGCTCGACCCCGGCGGCGACGTAGCCACGCACCCGATCGAGATGCTCCTTGGTCACCAGCGGGCCCATCTCAACTCCCGGCTTGTCCCCCGGGCCAACCGTCAGCTTCTCGATGCGGGACTGCACGCCTTCGATCAACTGGTCACCAGCGTCTCCCACCGTGACCAGGGCGGAGATCGACATGCACCGCTCCCCCGCCGAGCCATAACCCGCCGACACCGCAGCATCCGCGGCAAGGTCGATGTCGGCGTCGGGGAGCACGATCATGTGGTTCTTTGCGCCGCCCAGTGCCTGGACCCTCTTGCCGTGACGGGTGCCGGTCTCGTAGATGTAACGGGCGATCGGGGTGGAGCCCACGAACGAGATGGCGGCCACCCCGGGGTGCGTGAGGATGGCGTCGACCGCCTCCTTGTCACCGTGGACCACGTTGAACACACCTTCGGGGAGCCCGGCCTCCGCCAGCATCTCGGCGCAGAGCAGAGAGACGGAAGGGTCCTTCTCCGAGGGCTTGAGGACGAAGGTGTTCCCGCAGGCGATGGCGATCGGATACATCCACATCGGGACCATCGCCGGGAAATTGAAGGGGGTGATCCCGGCAACCACGCCCAACGGCTGGCGGATGGTGTAGGTGTCGACTCCGGTCGACACCTGCTCGGAGAACTCGCCTTTGAGCAGATGTGCGATGTTGCAGGCGAACTCGACGACTTCGAGCCCCCGCTGAACCTCCCCCGTTGCGTCGTCGAGTGTCTTTCCGTGCTCGGCGGTCAGTGCCGCGGCGATGTCACGGCGACGGGCGGCAACGATCTCCCTGAAGGCGAACATGACGTTCTGGCGATGGGCGAGGGAGGAATCGCGCCAGGTCTGAAACGCCCTGGTTGCGGCGCCGACCGCGAGGTCGACGTCCTCAGCGGCTCCCAGCGTGACTTCGCCCGTCTGCTCACCGGTTGCCGGGTTGAAGACCGGTCCGACCCGGGCAGCGGTCCCCGCCGTCGATGCGCTGTCGATCCAATGGAGAATCTGCCTCATCACCCCCAAACGCTAGTGGAGTGGGCCGGCGGCCGGACCTGAGTGGTGTCACCGCCTCGCTGCACCCAGGCGAGGTGCGCAGGTGGCCCACGCCCCCGGTCGTCCGTCGAGATCTAAGGTTGAGAGGTGAGTTTCGAGGTGGCGGCGGATTCCTACGACCGATTCATGGGGCGATACTCACGACAGCTCTCTCCCCAGCTCGCCGATCTCGCCGGGATCGACGCCGGCCAACGAGTCTTGGATGTGGGGTGCGGACCGGGTGCGCTGACGGCTGAGCTGGTCCTCCGGCTGGGCCCGGGCTCCGTCGCAGCCGTCGACCCGTCGGAGCCCTTCGTCATCGCCAACGCCACGCGGCACCCCGGCGTCGACGTCCGCCACGCCTCCGCCGAGCAACTGCCCTTTGCCGACGATGAGTTCGACGCTGCGCTGGCCCAATTGGTGGTCCACTTCATGTCGGATCCGGTGCGCGGGCTGAGCGAGATGGCCAGGGTGACACGACCCGGCGGCCATATCGCGGCCTGCGTCTGGGATCACGGGGGTGGGCGTGGGCCGGTCAACCCCTATTGGGATTCAGCTCGTGAGCTCGACCCCGACCTCAAGGACGAGTCGTTGTTGGCAGGCTCCCGGGAGGGACATCTCGCCGAGTTGTTCGAAACCGCCGGACTGCACGGGATCGTCGACACTGCCCTCGCCTCGCGGGTCACATACGCCACCTTCGAGGAGTGGTGGGAGCCTTTCACTCTTGGGGTGGGCCCGGCCGGTGCCCACGCCGCAAGACTCGACCCGAACCAACTCGTCCGATTGCGTGAATTGAGCCGGGCCCGTCTGCCCGAAGCGCCTTTCACCCACGAGGTCTGGGCCTGGGCGGTTTGTGGCGTCACCGGGGGATGAATTACCCGGGGCGGGGAGCTCGTCCCTCGGCTTCGATCACCCGGTCGATCTGCCAGACCCGGATTCGATTCACCTTGATCCGGATCCCGACCGAGTAACCGGCGGCGAACTCGGCGCGGGTCCAACCCAAGCCCTCGATCTGCTTTTCGTACTTGGCGATGTACGCGGGGACCTGGTCGGCAGGCTCGAGAGTCGTATCAATGGCGGCGGTCCCCTCGATGGTGAGCAGGCCGATGGCCTTGCGATCGGCCCTCAGGGTGAAGGCAACCCGGTCGCTGCCGGCGATGCTGGCCAGACGGGGAGAGGTCGGCTGGTTGTAGACGATCAGGTCGTCGTCCTCTCGGAGGAACCACACCGGAGTGGTCTGGGGCTGACCCTTGGCATTGACCGCGGTGAGGAACCCGATCTGGGCGAGATCGAGGGCTTCGGCGACACCGGGCTTGGATGTGAGCATCCTCCCAACGCTAGACGGCGGCTCCGGAGCGGCTTCTCGTGATCGAGATCGCGCTTGCGAGATGCTCGTCAGGTCTGCGACAACGGCTTGCCGCGCTTGCGGTCGATCCCGCCGACCAGGGCCCCGGTGATGACCAGCATCAACACCAGCAGCCACACCCAATGGGCGCCGATGATCTCCACAGCCGTCCGATAATCGATGCTGAGCCCTAGGACCTCGGGCGCCATCAGGTGGCCCCCGAACATGTCCGAGCCGAAGTCTGCCTGGACGCCCGACTCGCCGACCCGCAGCCCGGTACCGGCGAGAGCCGGTGACCCGGCGAGGGTGGTCGAAGTCGTGGGACCGGCGGGTGGAGGCACGCCACCGGTGCCGGGACGGGTGGTCGTAGTCGTCGTGCTAGTCGCGGTGGTCGAAGTGGTGTTCGGTCTGGTGTCGGGCGTCGTCGGCTTGGTGGTAGTGGTGGGCTGAGTGGTGGTCGTGGTGGAAGGCTCGCTGGTTGTGGTGGTGGTGGGATCTACGACGAGGTCACCCTCGATCTCGACGTTGTCGATGTACACCTCGCCATTCAGGATCCCGCTGACCACGAACCGGACCCCAAACCCCTCTGACAGGAAGTCGTCGATCGAGATGGTCCTCTCACCCGAGGAGTCCCCCAGGACCAGGATGGTGTTGGTGTCGATCGTCTGCCATCCCGAACCGTCCGTGGTCACCTGAGTACTGACCGTCACATTCAGGAGGACCTCGCCGTCGAGGTAATAGGACAAGGTGGCCTGCTCGAACACCGATGTGTCGGCGTAGCGGACCGCTCCCAGGGAGTCGAGATTGACCCCGGTGCTATCGATGTGGAGACACTTGTTGCCGGAACAGTGGGGGTCGTCCATGACATGGACCCAGCCGATGTCGGGCCCGTCGTCCTCCCCGATCTCGGCCCAGGGACCGCCCCAGGTCAGGCTCCCGTCGTTCCCGGAGTAAGTGGTGCTCTTGAAGTCGTCTCGGTACTCGCCGTGATCCGACTCGGCCAGGGCGGCCGGAGCAAAAGCGATCAGTGTGGCGAGCACCAGGCCGGCAACGGCGGTCCTCCTCATGAGGACATTGCCCGGATGACCTCGGACACCGACTCCGCCTCCGGCTCCTCCCCCGCCTCGGGGAGGTACGAGGGCAGGCTCACCACGAAATAGGTCCGGTCACCGAAGCGCTGATAGGTGAGCTGACCATCCAGCTTGTTGGTGAGTCGGGAAGCAACCGCCAGGCCCAATCCCACGCTCCCGGTGAGCAGGGGCGCGGAGCCCTGGTGGGCGAAGCGCTCGAAGAGACTGGCGAGACGGTCTTCGGAGACTCCCGGCCCGTTGTCCCAGACCTCGATGTCGACGTTGCCTTCCCCGGAGGAGACCTCGATGCCGACGCGGGGCCCACCATGACGGACCGCGTTGGATATGAGATTGACCAGGATGTGGCGCAGCCGCGCCGCGTCGACGACCACCATCTCGGAGGTTGCGGTCCAGGAGACTGCCTGCCCGGCTCGCTCGAACGGGACGATGGCGCTCTCCACCACCGACGAGACCCGGGTTGGGGCCATCTCGATCTCGATACCGATGCTCTCCAGCCGCGAGGCGGCGAGCAGGTCGTCGATCATCCGGGACATCTCTGCGGCCTCGTTGGCGATGATCCCGGCAAGCTCGGCGGCGTGCTCGGGGTCCGTCGCCCCGTTGTCGGAGAGAATCTCGGAGAAACCGTAGATCGAGGTCAACGGTGTCCTCAGCTCATGTGAGAGCGCCGCGATGAAACTGTCCTTGGCGCGGCTCACCGAACGCTCGGCCTCGATCTCCAGGTCGGTCCTTGCCTTGAAGTCCCTCATCTGGCGACGAGCGACCCACCAGTAGACCAGAACCCCCGAAGCCGGAATTGCCAGGGTCAGGACGAAGGTCACGTACCCGTTGGCCCTTGTCGCCGCGGCGGTGTTGGCGTTGATCGCCGCCTGGATGGCGTCCTGCTCGGCGCTCAGGGAGGCAGTCAGATCGAGATACACCGCCTCGAGTGACCTCATCTCCTCGGTGGCGGCTGCGGCGCCCGAGTCGGCCAGGGTGGAGGCGGTCTGCTTCGCCCCTTCCCAGAATCGGGTGACGTAGGCGATCGTCGGGCTCTCGGTTCCGGCCGAGATCAAGGTCTCGAGCTCGCGCAGGGAAGCGTCCACCTGCTCCATGGCGAAGTCGAGGTCGGCTGTGGTTGCGATTCCCCGGGAGACCAGGTCGGAGAAGGTGATCGCCTGAGCCAGCGCGGCTCGGGTCAGGGCCGAGGTGCCGGCGACCGAGTTGGCCCAATGGAGGGTGGCGGCGTTGGCGGCGACACGGGCCGCGCCGATCGAATTGGCGAAGGTCAAACCAGCGACAAACAGGATGAGTACGAGCGCTGCCGAAACGGCGGCGGCAACAGTGCGCTTCCTGACACGAGGCGGGGCCGAGCCCTCCACGCCCATGTCCTCTACATCGGCACAATCAGACCCGGTTCTTTATGGGCCGGATGGTCCATTGCCGTTCGAGTGGTTCACCCGGGTTGGATCACCGCCACCACTGGAAAGTGATCGGACGCCTGGCTCAGGATCACCCCTACGTCCGCCGTCATCAGGTCGGGAGTGTGGAAGACATAGTCGATCCGGTGCTCGGGATTGGCGGCGTTGGAGGTGAAACCTTCCCCGGTGCCGGCCTCGGCCCAGGCGTCGACCCATCCGGCGCCCATCAACTCCTCGAGCTGCTCCCACCCGGGCCGGGCGTTGAAGTCTCCCACCAGGATCGCAGGCTGGAAGCCACCCCACTCGGTGACGATGGCCTCGATCTGCTCGGTGTGGACCGGGTAGAGGTCGGCTTCAGGGTCGGCCTCGTGGACCGTCGAGTCGTTGATGTGCTGGAGATGGGTGCTGATGAAGAGGACCTCACCATCGGCAACCTGAAGCGTCACCGCGAGATAGCCGCGCCTCAGAGGGGTCCCCACCATTGGCAGATAGGCGGTGGCCTCGTCGATGATAGGGACTCGGCTGAGGACGGCATTCCCCCACGACGGGTCACTGGTGCCGAAGAACGCCGAGTGCTCGAATCCGAGACGCTCTCTGAGGATGGTGAGCTCGTCGGTGGCCCCGGTGATCAGCTGTCCCCGGGCCACCTCCTGCAGACCGACGACCACCGCCCCGGAATCTTCGATGACACGGACCAGCTCGTCGATGTCGAAGGTCCCCGACGTGCCGTAGCCCGAGTGGATGTTGTAGCTCATCACCCGGAGCGGGTACACGTCGAACGCGACGTCGGGCTCGACGTCGCGGCCTGCGGTGACCAGGCCGAGCAGAGGCAATGCGCAGGCCAGGGCGGCGAAGGCCCAGGTCTGATTGGTGACACCGGGGCGGGCGGCGCGGCTGGACAGCGCCCCTGATACGGCGAAGAGGGCAATGAGGGCCATGGCGCCGAGACGTGCCTGACCCTGGGTGAAGCCGAGACGGAGGTCGAGGGGGACGTAGTAGAGGAGACCGAGGATGACGAAGAGGGCCATCCCGGTGACCAGATAAGTCGCGGAGGATGCCACCCCCCGCTCGTAGGTGTCCGGTATCAGGGAAGCCCAGACCATGGCAGCAGCGGGGATTGCGACAATGGAGAGCACGTTGAACGCCAGTGCAGGGCCCTCGGCAAAGCCGATGGCGGCGACCAGGGTGGCGCTGGCCAAGAGCAGAGCCACCCGGTTGCGCTCGAGGCGTGGGACCACGATCAGGGCGACCACATTGAGCAGGGCGATCCTGAGTTGAGCCTGGGGCCCACCGATCCCGGTCACCTCCGAGACCCAACCTTGGTTCTGCAGGATGAGGAACTGGAAGAAGAGGAACGGTCCTACTCCGATCAGCAGCCACCCTGGGCCCCAGGGAACTCCCTGGCGCTCCACGGTGGGGCATGCCCAAAGGACATAGAGGGTGGCCACCGCCAACCCGATAACGGCGGCGACGGCACCCACCCCGGTCTGATAGGCCAGGTCGAGGCTCAGGCCCATTCCCTTGATCGCCGAGTCGACGGCAAGCCCGAGCAGGACGCCGCCCACCAACGTCGAGCGACCCATGCTGACGAGGAGAGGGAGGAGACCGACGAAGGCCATGGTGCCGACGGCAGCGGTCCAGAAGTCGATGGCCGAGGACGTCGATATTTGCAGATAGGCCCGAGCAAGGACCAGGACCCAGACCCCGGTCCACACCGCCCCCCTAGCGGTCAGCCATTTGGACAGTATGGGGAAGATGGCTCCCAGGAGGAAGGGGGCCAGGGCGATCGGGATCAGGTCGAGGGTCCCGATCCCAACCGTGTCACGCAGGTACCAGGTGATCGAGCCGAAGAGGAACCGCAGCGACTGGGCGCCGAGGACAAAGACCAGGGCGCCGAAGAGGATCTTCAGGGTGCGGTGCGACTCAGAGGTGTCGAACACAGTCGCAACCTATTCCATTCTGTGCGGATTCGCGCGAACCCCTCCGTCACAGATCCGCACAGAACAACTTCAAGACCCTTCTGTGCGGATTCGCGCCAACCCCTCCGTCACAGATCCGCACAGAACGAGGACCTAGATGGAGGCGAAGCGCTCCTCCCGCGGTTTGCGGGCGATGAAGTACTTGGCTTGGGGGTGATGGCAGATGATGGCCGAGGTGGTCTGCTCCGGCTGGTACTGGTAGCCGGTGTGCGCCCCTACATCGATACCCAGCCGGTCGGCACCGAGTAATCGGGCCACCGTCTCGTTGTCCTCCAGGTCGGGGCAGGCCGGATAACCCCAGGAGTAGCGGCCACCCCGGTACTTCTGCCGGAACAACCCGATCAAGGTGGGGCCGTCCTGGTCGACGAATCCCCACTCGGTCCTCATCCGATGGTGCCAGAACTCGGCGAGGGCCTCGGCCATCTCGACACCGAGACCGTGGAGGAGCAGGTAGTCCTGATAACGGTCCTGGTCGAAGAGCTCCTTGGCCCTCTCCGAGACTCTCGGGCCCATGGTGACGATGTGGAAGGCGGCGTAGTCCACCTCCCCCGACTCGATGGGTCGGAAGAAGTCGGAGATGCACATGTATGGGTCTTCCTGTTGACGAGGGAAACCGAATCTGACGAGCTGGGTGTTCCTGGTCTCGTCCTCCCAGATGACCAACTCGTCTCCATCCCCATTGGCCGGGTAGTAGCCGTAGACCACCTGAGGCACCAGGAGCTCGTCGGCCCGCGCCCGGGCCAACTGATCCCGGAGCAGGTGCCCGACCCGCTCCTTGAAGTCGGAGTCGGCTTCGCCAGTCTCGGGCCGGTATTGCCACTGGTTGCGGAACAGAGCCGTCAGGTTGAGAAACGGGACGATCTCATCGAGGGCAACCCCCTTGACCAAGCGCGAACCGAGGAACGGCGGCTTGAAGACGTGGTTGTTGGTGGCCACTGAGGGAGACCGGTTCGGTATCTGCGAGGGAGGGGTCGGTTGGTCGGTCCGCGCCCTGCGGGCGGTGGGCGCAGGCGGCTCTTCCCCGGTCATGACTCTGGCCATGGCGTCGAGCCCGGCGAAGGCGTCCTTGCCGTAGTAGAGCGGCCCCTGGTACCTGCTGCGGAGGTCTGACTCCACGTAACTGCGAGTGAGGGCTGCCCCGCCGAGGAGCACGGGCACCGTGCCCAGACCCCGCCGGTCGAGTTCGTCGAGGTTGTCCCGCATGATCAGGGTGCTCTTGACCAGGAGGCCGCTCATCCCGATGGCATCGGAGCCGGTCTCCTCGAAGGCCTTGATCATCTCGTTGATGCCCACCTTGATCCCCAGGTTGTGCACTTGGTAGCCGTTGTTGCGGAGGATGATGTCGACCAGGTTCTTGCCGATGTCGTGGACGTCGCCAGAGACCGTGGCCAGCACCACCGAGCCCCGGCCCAGAGTGTCGGCCTTCTCCATCCTCGGCTCGAGGTGGGCCACCGACTTCTTCATGGTCTCCGCCGACTTGAGGACGAAGGGGAGTTGCATCTCGCCAGTGGCGAACAGCTCGCCCACCGTCTTCATCCCATCCAGGAGATGGTCGTTGATGATGTCGAGTGGCCCCTTCCCGTCGGCAAGGGCGATATCGATGTCCTCGATGATGTTCTTCTGGTCCCCCTCGACGATCCGGCGTGCGAGACGCTGCCCCACGTCAAGCCCCTCGTAGTGGTCGATGCTGTCGTCGACGTCGGTCACGTCGGCGAAGATCTCGATGATCCGCTCCAGAGGGTCATAACCCTCGGAACGACGGTCGTAGATCAGGTCGAGGCAGGCCGCCCTCTGCTCGGGGTCGACCCGGTTCAGAGACTCGATCTTGCCGGCATGGACGATGGCAGCGTCGAGACCGGCCTCCACTGCCTCATGGAGGAAGACGGAGTTGAGGGCCCGCCGCGCCGGCTGGCTCAGACCGAATGAGACGTTGGACACCCCGAGGACGGTGCGGGCCCCGGGTATCTCCATCTTGATCCTCCGGATCGCCTCCAACGTCTCCATGGCGTCACCTCGCAGGTCCTCGCCACCAGTGGAGAGGGGAAAGGTGAGTGCGTCGAAGATCAGATCGGAGGCGGTGAGGCCGTAGCGGTTCACCGCCAGGTCGTGGATTCGATGGGCGATCCTCAGCTTCCAATCCGTGGTGCGCGCCTGGCCCTCCTCGTCGATCAGCAGGCAGATGACCGCGGCGCCGTATCGGCGCGCAAGTTTGAAGACGCGATCGAGTCGGGAGCTCTCACCCTCACCGTCTTCGAGGTTGGCGCTGTTGAGCACACACCGCCCGCCTAGACGCTCCAGCCCGGCTTCCATGACCTCGGGCTCGGTGGAGTCGAGCACCACCGGGACCGCCACATCGGTGGCGAACGCCTTAGCGAGGACAGCCATGTCGGCGACACCGTCCCGGCCCACGTAATCGACGCAGAGGTCAACCATGTGGGCTCCCTCCTGGATCTGACCCTGGCCGATGACGACACATCCCTCGATGTCCCCGTCAAGGAGGGCGTCACGGAACGCACGTGACCCGTTGGTGTTGGCTCGCTCACCGATCATGAGAAAGGCAGTGTCCTGATCGAAGGGGACCTGGGAGTAGATGGACGAGGCCGCAGCCACCATCTGTGGCGACCGGATCTTGGCCGTCATGGGCCGAAGCTTCTCGACGACGGCGGCAAGGTGCTCGGGGGTGGTGCCACAACACCCGCCGATCACACCCACCCCCAGCTCGCCGACGAAATCGGCTAGGTGCCTCGCCAGATCCTGGGGGCCGAGGTCATAGGCCATCGCCCCGTCGACCACCTTGGGGAGGCCAGCGTTGGGGATGGCCGACACCGGCACCGGGGAGTACCTGGTGAGATGACGGAGCGGCTCCCACATCTCGGTGGGACCGGTGGCGCAATTGAGCCCGATCACGTCGGGCCCGACCGCAGCCAGGGAGGTGAGAGCCGCACCGATCTCCGTCCCGGGGAGCATCCGTCCCGTGATCTCGATGGTCACCTGGACCTGGAGCGGGATCTCGACACCGGCGGCGGCCATGGCCTGGCGGGCGCCATCGATCGCAGCCTTGGCGCCGAGGAGGTCGAATTGGGTCTCGATGATCAACAGGTCGGCGCCACCGTCGATAAGACCGGCGCTCTCTACCCGGTAAGCCTCGACCAGCTCCCGGTAGGTGATCTGGCCCAGCGTGGCGAACTTGGTGCCGGGGCCCATCGAGCCGGCGACGAAGCGGGGACGCCCGTCGGCGGCGACGTACTCGTCGACCACCCCACGGGCCAGGGATGCGGCGGCGGTTGCGATCTCATAGGCGCGGTCGGCGATCCCGTACTCGGCCAAGGGCACGGCGAAAGCACCGAAGCTGTTGGTCTCCACCACATCGACACCGACGTCGAGGAAGGACCGGTGGAGGTCCTTGATCACATCGGGCCTGGTGACGCTGAGCAGGTCGACACACCCGTCGAACTGTGGCCCGCCGAAGTCATCGAGGGTGAGATTGCGTCGCTGCAGGTTGGTCCCGGTGGCCCCGTCGAAGATGACCACGCCCTTGGACACGGCATCGAGGTACCGGCTCATCGGGTTCCTGGTAACGACATTGGCGTCCTTCTCATCGGTCCTTCTCCTCTTGTCTCTTTCGAAACGCTTGAGAGAGAACCATGAGCCGGAGCCCAAGGTCACTCATCGTTCAGGCATTGGCACCGTGCTCTTCGTCGGTTGCCGCGGCGTCATAGGGCCTGTTCCCTCGGCCGCTCGTGATGAGCGTTTCTAGCTACAGAATATCGCCTTGATGGGGTTGTAGGCAAGTCACCCCAGGGTCGGGCCGCTGGGGTCATGGGCAGTGCGGGACTCAGAGGACTTCGCCCACCATCTCCCGAAGGGCGTCGAAACGCATCGCCCCGTGGTTGAGGATGGCGGCGTGGAATTGCCTCAGGTCGAATCCGGGACCCAGCCGGTCCTTGGTCTCCTGTCTGATCCTCAGCATCTCCCGCTCCCCCAGCTTGTAGGAGATGGCCTGGGCGGGCCAGCCGAGGTAACGGAGCACCTCGGCCTCGGAGTCGTCCCTCGTCTGGAACCCATAGACCCGCATGAACTCGGTGGCGCTCTCGAAGCTCCATGGATCGCCGGGAGCCACCGACGAGGATGTGTCGATGGCGAGCCCCAGGTGGAGACCGATGTCGACGACAACTCTTGCCGCCCGGTACATCTGCTTGGCCAGCATCCCGAAGTAGTGCTTGGGGTCCTCCAGGTAACCGAGTTCACCCATGAGGACCTCGGCATACATCCCCCACCCCTCCCCGTAGCCGGGGTACCAGGTGAGGAGTCGCTGGGCTCGACTCAGCTCCTCCTTGCGGTACATCGCAGTGGCGTTCTGGAGGTGGTGACCGGGAACGCCCTCGTGATAAGCGGTCGAGGTGTGCTGGTAGAGAGGGAAAAGGGTCTCACCGCCGAGCGAGTACCAAACCCCGCCCGGCCTGGTGAAGTCCTCGGACGGCCTGATGTAATAGACCGACCGAGGCCCTCCGGGAGGTGCGACTTGCACCGTCAAGGGCCTGATGACATCGGGAACCTCGAAGTGGGTCCCGGCCAATTCGTCGACCGCCCGGGCCAACAGCTCGCTGACGTACTCGATGAGCTCCTCGGGTGTGTCGGCCAGACCCGACGGATCAGATTCGAGATGCTCCCTGACGCCCACCAATCCGGCATCGGGAAGGATCCGCTGCCCGACTGTCTCCATCTCGGCGATCAGCCTGTGGAGCTCCTCCCACCCCCAGGTGTAGGCCTCGGCGGGGTCGACCTTCATCCCCACCAGCTCGTTGGCGGCCCGGCGATAGGCCTCGTCGCCGACGCCATCAGGCTCCGCCGCTTCGGGGAGATAGACCTCGCTGAGCCACTCCCCGAACTCACCCGCAGTGCTGCGGGCATGGTCGACAGCCTCCTCGAGGCGCCGGTCTCGATGACCTGCCTCCTCGGCCCGGGCCAGGATGTCGAGAAAGGCGGACTCGGGCCCGGCGAGATGGCTGGCCTGCTCCATCACCGACTCGACCTGGCGGCGGGCCACCGTTATCCCCCGCTTTCGTCCCTCGTCGAGCGTGTTGCGATAGTCCCCATACGGTTGGTCGATCGTCTCGAGACGGGCCACGATCGCCTCCCACACATCGGCGGAATTGCCACGCATCAAGTCGAAGATGCCGCGGATCTGGTGGAAGGAGCAGGCCAGATGGCGCAGATCTCTGAAGTCGTCGCCCGCCTCGAAGGCTTCGAGACGCTCCTCGATCGACCCCAGGGTGACACGGGCGGCGAGCCGCTGCCTGAGATCGGGATGGTGGCGGTGCGGCTCGAGCTCCGCGCCGAAGCGGCGGCCGAGATCGGCGAGGGCCTCGGCGCCCTCGAGCGAGAAGGAGTCGCCCCACTCGTGATCGTGGCCCGGGATCCCGAGTGAGGTGGCCAGGACCGGGATCAGGTCGGCCACCTCGTCGACGTAACGGTCGGTTATCTCGAATACTTCGGACATGGAGCCAACCTACTCAGGCTGGCACCTGACCCCGATCCGGTCGAAGCCGACGCGCCACCAGAACCGCGACCAACCGCCGAGGGGTTACTTGCGTACGTCGCGGTCGTGGCGTTGGTGGAGGTCGATGGCTGCAGTGGCCTCGATGGTGAGGTAGGCGCCGGGATTGGCCCGATAGATCAGCCGAGTCACATCGTCGACCCTCTTACGCGGGACCACGGTGAAGGTGACCTGGACCTCTCCACTCATCCCGTCACCGTTGACGACGGTGGCCCCAAAGCCCTGATCGCGGATGAGAGGCGCCACTGCCGGTGACCCGCTCGGGGTGACCACACGAATCAGGGACTGCCCGATGGCCAGCCACTCCTCGACTATCGACCCGAAATAGGTCCCGGCGGCAAAGCCGGCGGCGAAGGCAACCATCCTCAGCGGGTCCTCGAGGGCACTGAGCACACGGGAGACGGCGATGACCCAGATCAGGCACTCGGCGAATCCGATCAGGGCAGCCGTCCCCTTCCTGCCCCTGGATAGGAGCACGATCCTGACGGTGGCCATACCGACGTCGAGCGTCCTGAGGAAGAAGATCAATAGGAGGTCGGCTGCGAGCTGCATCCCAGGCCAGGGTATCGACGTTCTGTGCGGATTCGCGCGAACCCCTCCGTCACAGATCCGCACAGAATGGGATGGTCCACCTTTCTGTGCGGATTCGCGCGAACCCCTCCGTCACAGATCCGCACAGAACGAAATCATGGGATAGGGGATATTGTCGGGTGATGAGATTCGGAGCTTTCGTACCCCAGGGCTGGCGTATCGACCTCGCCGGCATCGCCGTCGAGGACCACTGGCCGCTGATGCTCTCCATCGCCAACAGGATCGAAGGCAACGGCTTCGAGTCGTTGTGGGTGTACGACCACTTTCACACCGTCCCCGCCCCCACCCAGGAGGTCACATACGAGCCCTGGACCCTGATGGCGGCGCTGGCCGCCACTACCCGAACCGTCCGGCTTGGCCAGATGTGCACCTGCAACACCTATCGGCCCCCGTCCTTGCTGGCCAAGATGGCCGCCTCGATCGACGTCATCTCCGGGGGCAGGTTGGAGATGGGGATCGGCGCCGGGTGGTACGAGCACGAGCACGACGGCTATGGCTATCCATTCCTGCCCCCCGGCCAGCGTCTCGGGATGCTGAGGGAGGGGGTGGAGATCATGAGGGCGATGTGGACCGAGGAGGTGGTCGACTACTCGGGCAAGCACTACCAGCTTCGGGGAGCGATCTCCCAGCCGAAGCCGGTGCAGAAGCCACACATCCCGTTCTGGATCGCCGGCGGCGGGGAGAAGGTGACCCTCCGGATAGCGGCTCGCTATGGCGCCTATTCGAACTTCGGCGTCGAGCTCGAGAACTTCATCCGCAAGTCGGAGCTGCTCCGAGGCCATTGCGATGATGTTGGAACCGAGTTCGACTCCATAGTCAGGTCGGCGAACTTCAACATCCTGTGCGCCGCCACCGAGACCGAGGTGGCTGAAAAGAAGGCCTGGCTGGTGGCCCACTTGAAGAAGTACGTCCCCGAGGAACGAGCCATCCGGTTCGCTGCCATGTACGACTACATGTCGGGCACGCCCGACCAACTTGCTGAGAAGCTCCGCCTCTGGGAGAAGGAGGGGATGAGCTACGCCATCGTCAACTTCGCCGACGTGGCCTATGACACTTCGAGCCTCGATCTCTTCGCCGCGGAGGTCATTCCCACGCTGAGATGAGCGACCGGCTCGACCTGCGGACCCTCAATCGCACCACCCTCCACCGTCAACACCTGCTGGAGCGGGTCGATTGGTCGGCGTCATCGATGCTGGACTATCTGGTGGGGATGCAGGGGCAAAACCCCCTCGACCCCTATTACGGGATGTGGTCCCGGCTGGTGGGATTCACCCCCGGCGAGCTGGCCTCGATGGTCGACGCGAGCGAGGCGGTACGGGGTCAGCTGATGCGAGGCACCATCCACATGCTGGGATCCGAGGACTTCCGCAGGCTGCGCCCGGTCTTCGACCCGTTGTGCGCCCGGATCTTGAGCTCGACCCAGTTCGGGAAGGACACGAAAGACCTGGACCTCGAGCGCCTCCTCCAGGTAGGCAGGGCCCTACTCGAGGACGCTCCCCGTACCCGCGCCGAGTTGGGACCATTGTTGGAAGAGGCCTTTCCCGGGGCACCCGGGGCATCCTTGGCGCAGGCGGTCACCTTCCTCCTCCCGGTGGTGCAGCCTCCTCCCCGAGGAGTTTGGGGCCGGACCGGGTCGGCGGCGTGGAGCATCCTCGACCCCGATCCCGAAGACCGAGCCGATGTCGAGTCGACCAAGGACCGCCTGATCCTCCGCTACCTGGCGGCGTTCGGACCGGCCTCGGTCAAGGACATCCGGGCGTGGTCCGGCCTGACGGGCATAGCCGCCATCGTCAGTCGGGTCAGGGACCGTTTGCGCACCTATCGCGATGAGAGTGGCTCCGAGATGATGGATCTCATCGACGCCGTGATCATCGACCCCGACGCATTGGCGCCGCCACGGTTCCTACCCGAGTACGACAACGTCCTGCTCGGGCATGCCGACCGCTCCCGCTTCTTCGACGGGCCCACTCCCCCCGGATGGGCGGGCAACCTGCTGGTCGACGGGACGTACGCCGGTCACTGGAAGATCAGCCGGAATGAGTTGGCAATAACCCTCCAAAGAAAGGTGACCTCCCGTCAGAGACGGCAGGTCACCGATGAGGCGGAGCGTCTCGTTGCCCTCACAGGGAGCCCCGGTGAGCCGGACTCCCTGCAAGTGCCACTCATGGAGTGAGGTTCCAGGCGCCTTCCGCTACGGGGACGGTCACCACATCGGCCGGCTCGCCGTCCTCGGCGCTGTACCAGAACACCTTGACCACGGTCTCCGGACTCAAGACAGGTGTGTCGAACTCGTGGGTGAAGATCCCCCAGCACCCCGTGCCACAACTAGCCATGACCGGCTCCTCGTAGAGCGCCTCGCCGCTCGACGGATCGACCACCTGCACCGTGAGACCGGCCTCAAAGACGTTGGCCCGGCCCTCCAGATGGGGTAGCCCGTCGCCCCCGAGAAGGAAAGGCTCGGTGAGGATGATCGGGTTGAGGTCATCGAGGAAGGTGTCACGACCCACCGGCTCGAGGAGAGACAAGCCTTCGGTCCCGTAGGCCTCGACCGGTTGGTCGTTGACGATGAACTGGACCAGCGCCTCGGGATCCTCCTGAGTGACCGTGTAGATGATCTGGTTGAGCATGGTGACGTCGGCGAGGAGGCCACCAGCGCCTTCAAGGAACGCCTCGTTCATGTACATGGTGATCACCGCCGGGCTCGAGTCGTCGACTCCTCCGTTGACCCCGTCCACACCTGGAGGGATGACGGTGGTCAGCCCCTCCGGGAGGGTGACACCGAGGTCGGCGAGTCTGGTGACGACCAGTGCCGGATCCTCGATCCCGCGGAGCACCCCAGAGGCGTCAGTGAGGCTGACGCTGACCGGCACCATGGCCGGGTTGCCCAAGAAGCTGTTGTCCGGCTCTTGGATCAGGTAGATGACACCGTCGAACTCGGTGACGATGGGCACCGTCGTCGGGGGCGTGGTATCTGGACCGGGCGTCGTGGTGGGGGTGGCCTCGGGGAGGGTGGTCACCGGGGCCGGCGCGGTGGTCCCCACCGGCTCCTCACCGGCCGTGCCCTGGAACAAGAGGAGGGGCAGTGCCAGGGCCACCACCGCGGCGGTGGCAATGGCGAGTATCAGTGCGGGGCTCCGGCGGGGAGCGCTTGCTGGTTGAGTCATCTCGATCTCCTGTGGGAACTCGGGTGGCTCCGGAGACATCGCCACCATCCGCGCCATCAGGTCCTTCATCTTCTTCTCGTTGGTCATGACAACCACTCTCCAAGTCGTTTCCGGGCGCGGGCTAGGTGTCGTTTCACGGTCCCGGTCGAGACCCCCATCTGTGCGGCGACGTCCTCTGGCGTCAGATCGGCCCAGTAGGTGAGGTACACCACAGACCGTTGTTGCACCGAGAGCCGTTCGACAGCTCGCAGCACGTCCAGATCGACTTCGACCGGCATCACCGAGGGTCGCTCGGCGACCTTCATCTCTCTGAGCCGTCGTGACAGGGTGCTGCGGTGGTGATCGTTCGACACCGTCAGCACCGTTCGATACAGATACGCCCGTCGGTTGAGGACACCTGGCCAGCCCTTCGACGCAAAGGCCTTCAAGCAGGCATCGGTAACCACGTCAGCCGCGTCGAACGGGCCCACCAGAGTCGTCGCGTACTCCGTGAGCTCTCTGGCGTAAAGCCGATATGCCTCTTCGTTGTCCATCACACCTATGACGGTGATCATGCCCCTAAGACGGAGCCGACCCCTGCATTGGGTGACACATCTCGTCCCCGAGCCCCGTCTCAGTCGAACGACTGGTCACAGGTCGCATCCAGTGAGCCCAGGCCGAGTTGGGCCACGGCCGCCTCGGGATCCCTGATCATCAGTTGGGCGTCCTGGCGGATCCTGGGTATGTCGTAGTAGACCCTCCCCGGGGCGCCCCCGATCTTGTAGGCCGCCCTGGTGATCCTGAGGGTGGCCACCCGGTCGGTGCTCAGATAGGGGAGGAGATCGACGAAGTCGACCAGACGGTCCTGCGGGATGTCGGTCGAGACGTTGTCCTTTATCGCGCGGGCCAATGCGCCGAAGTTGGCGATCACCTCCATGGGGCTGGTTTGCTCCAGCACTGCCCCCAACACGCATCGTTGGCGGTGCATCCTGGCGAAGTCGTCGGAGTGCCTCCTGATCCGGGCGTAGGCCAGGGCGAGATGGCCGTTGAGGTGCTGGGCCCCCTCTTCGATGACCACCCTCTCCACGCTCCCGTCCTCATGTGGGTAGGTCTCGTCGATGATGGTCTTGGGGACGTCCATGGTCACCCCGCCCAGGGCGTCGACCACACCCACGAACCCGTCCAGGGTGACCAGGGCGTAGTAGTGGATCGGGATTCCGAAGATCTGGGACAGGGCACCCTTGATGGCGTTGATCGGGGGCTCACCGGGCCCGGGGAAGTCGTCGGGGTAGCGAACCCCGGCGTCGTAGAGATGAGTGATCAGGTCGGGGTAGCAATTGCAGTCCCATCTGCCCATCCCCTCGGGGAGCGGGGCGTTGGAGAGGTCCCGAGGCACCGAGAACATGGCGACGTCGCCGTTGGCCGGGTCGATGCTGACCACGATGGTGGTGTCGGTGCGGAGCCCGATCCGCCCTTCACCGGCATCGGCGCCCAGAAGCACCATGTTGAGACGCTCCAGACCGTCCCATATGGGTGGTTCGGTGGTGGTGGTAGGCGGCAACGTGGTGGTTGTCGAGACTCCGGGCACCACAGTGGTCGAGGCGCCGATCGTGGTGGTGGTGGTCGAGGGGGGGCCGGCAATGGGGTCGGGCTCGGCGAAGACCGTCTTGATCAAGTCGTACTGTGTCCAAGCCAGATAGCCAAAGGCGAGATGGGGCGCCACCAGGAGGAACAATGCCGCCAGCATCCCTGCCGCCCCCGACCAAAGACTGCCACCCGCCGGAGCCGCGGTGTAGGCCCCCGCAACCGCCGTCGTCCTGAAGAGGAGAAGTGCGACATTGACCGCCATGAGGACCAGGAGGGCATTGGGGCTGACCCAGAGCTTGACGACCTCTATCTGGAACCGAGCGAAAGCGATCAGGAGTGACGAGAACAGCACCAGGTCGATGAGATAGAGGCCATACGCCGACTTGGCCTGGCCCACATAGGCATGGCCCCAGCCGGGGAGGATGGCCGAGAACAGGGCAGCAAGTGCGGCGCGTGGATGAGATGTCGATTCGTCCAGCACCGGGGATGTCATCTCCGTCACGAATGCTACGAACGGTGCCGCCAATAACCAGGTTCCTGAAATCGGGGAAATGGCGAAGCGGCAAATATCCTGGGGTGGCCCCCTGGGGCCCATATCGATGAACGAGCACTCACCCGCCGAGCCGGCCCACTCCCCAGATCAAGGGCCACAGGCCAGATACGCATATCTACGCAGTGACGGGACTGCCTACATCCTGGCGGGGAGCGCCATCGCCGGAATCGCCGCCTATGCCTATCAGATCTTGGGGGGCCGGACCCTGGGGACCGAGGCTTTCGCCCCGGTATCGGTCCTCCTCACCGTCCACTTCCTCACCTTCATCGTCATCCTCCTCCCCATCGAGCAACTTGTGGTCAGGAGGCTGACCATCGATCGCACCCGTTCCGGCCTGCCCCAACCTGCATGGTGGCTGGCGGGGCTGACAGTGGCCGGCGCCACCATCTTCGCCACAGTCGGCGTCGACGACTACCTCAACGGGGACGGACGATTCATCTTCTTCACCGCGCTCACCGTGGCCACCCACTTCCTGTTCTCAGCGGCGAGGGGCCACCTCGCCGGATGGCGGAGGTTCCGCGACTACGGGAACTCGTCGGCGGCGGCATCGCTGGTCAGGCTCTTCATCGCCATCGTGATCACGCTGGTCCACCCCTCGGCTTCGGGGTTCGCGCTCGGCCTGATCGCCGGGCCTTTGATCGTGATGCTCTGGCGGCCATTCCGGGCGGTGAAGGTGGACCGGGAGGAGCTGGACGAGGAGGCCCGCCTGAGTGTGGACGACCGTGGCCTGCTCTGGGGCTTGGTGCTCGCCGCTGCCGCCTCGCAGGCACTCCTACTCAGCGGCCCGGTGGTGGTGGGCATCTTGGGAGGCTCGGCGGTGGAGATCAGCATCGCCTTTGCCGCTTTCACACTGGGCCGGGCCCCCCTTGTCTTCGGCTACAACCTCCTGGCACGGGCTCTCCCCCCCTTCACGGAGATGGCGGCGAGGGGTGAACGGGCCGAGCTCAGGGCATGGGCCAGGGGAATGGCGTGGGCGGGTGCCGGTCTGGGTGTGGTGGCCGGGGCCCTGGGTTGGCTCCTCGGCCCATGGGTGATAGAGGTGGCCTTCGGCGCAGGGTTCGTCAGCAGCCGGCTCGACGCCGCGGTGATATCGGTGGGAGTGATATTTGCCGGTGTCGGTCTCTTCGTGGGACAGATCCTGGTGGCACGGGGGGAGTCGGGTCGTCTCGGCTTGGCCTGGCTCGGTGGCCTGGGCGCTGGCATCGCCGCCATCGCGGTGACGCCGGCGGGCCCGGTGACCAGGGTCACCATTGGCTTCGCTTCCGGTGCCCTGGTGGCGATGTTGGCACTGGTCACCGGGGCGGTTAAGGCTGGTGTGCAAGAAGCCAAAGGCGATGCGGCCGCCTTCGTGGTGACGAAGAGGACCATCGACATCGCGGTCTCCCTTTTCATCCTGGTCCTCACCACCCCGATCGTCCTGGTCGCGGGATTGGCGGTGCGGATCAGCTCCCCCGGCCCGATCTTCTTCAAGCAGACCAGGGTGGGCCGCGACGCCAGGCAGTTCGGGTTGGTCAAGATTCGCACCATGGAGGCCGACGCCGACGAATCGGTGTTCGCAGAGCATCTGGCGAGGCTCGAGGCCTCCCGCCACAGTGAGACAGCCCCTGCCATCCGCATCTCGGACGACGACCGGGTGACTTCCGTCGGACGATTCCTCAGGAGGTGGTCGATCGACGAGCTCCCCAACTTCTGGAACGTGCTCAGGGGATCCATGTCTTTGGTCGGCCCGCGTCCCCTGGTCCCAGCCGAAGCCGAGCTGGTCGGCCTCGACAGCTCCAGGTTCACGGTCAAGCCGGGGATCACCGGCCTGGCTCAGATCGAGGGTCGGGACAGCATCACCATGAAGGAACGGACCGAGCTCGACGAGGCCTACGTGCGGGACCGGTCACCGGGGCTCGACACCCGGATCATGATCAAGACGATCAAGGCGGTGTTCACCGAACCCGGTGAGTAGTCGGGTCCTGGGACGACCTGGCAATGCATTTGCACCAGGGCTCGGTAGACGCACCCGCATACAAATGCATCGCACTCAACAGGTACCCTCGCCGCTCATGACCCGCAAGGACACCGCTGAGCAGGCGTTTGCCGCAGTCGAGAGCGAACTCCGCGAGATCTCGCATTGGATGTACCACCACCCCGAGTTGGCGTACGCCGAGCACCAGTCGTCGAGCCGTATCTCCCGCTTCCTCGGTGAGCACGGGATGTCCGTGACCTACCCGGCCCATGGCCTGGACACCGCCTTCGAGGCGACCGCGGGCACTTCGGGCCCGAGGGTGGTGATCTGCTGTGAGTACGACGCCCTCCCCGGTGTGGGACATGCCTGCGGCCACAACATCATCGCCACCGCTGCTGCCGGTGCCGGGGCCGCCCTGGCCGGGCAGGCTGGGGAGCTAGAGATCAGGATCACCGTCCTGGGCACACCCGCCGAAGAGGCCGGCGGGGGCAAGATCGACCTCATCAACGCCGGTGCCTTCGAAGACGTCGCCGCCGCCATGATGATCCACCCCGAGGGCAACGACGACGTGATCGATGGCAGGGCCCTGGCCATCCAGGCATTCGTCGTCGAGTTCCACGGAAAAGCCTCACACGCCTCGGGGGCGCCGCAGCTCGGGGTGAACGCCCTCGACGCCTTCGTACAGTCCTACAACAACGTGTCGACCCTTCGGCAACACCTCCTCCCCACCGACCGGGTCCACGGCATGATCACCCACGGTGGTGAGGCGGCCAACGTGATCCCGGCCTACACGCGGTCGGAGTGGATGGTCCGGGCTCCCTCCGGCGAGCGCCTCACCGAGCTGATCGCAAAGGTCACCAGCTGTTTCGAGGCTGCCGCCATGGCTACGGGTAGCCGGGTGGAGATCACCCCCGACGGCCATCCGTACGTTGACCTGATCACCAACCCTGTCATGGCGGGTCTGTACTCGGCGAACTCGACCGCGTTGGGACGACCGATGCTCACCTGGGATGAGCTGGAAGACCAGCAGGCCGGGTCGACCGACATGGGCAACGTCAGTCATGTGGTCCCTTCGATCCATCCCTCCCTCGTCGTCGAGGCCAACGGGGCCGTGAACCACCAACCCGAGTTCGCCGCCGCAACCATCACCCCATCGGGTGACCTGGCCATCAGGGATGGCGCCCTGGGGATGGCCTGGACGGTGATAGATCTCGCCGAGAAAGATCTCTGGGACCAGCTCTAGTTGTCGGAGACCTGGCAATGCATTTGCACCAGGGCTCGATAAGCGCACCCGCATGCAAATGCATCGCACTCAAGCGGTACCCTCGCCGGTCATGAGTCCCAAGGAGACAGCAGAGGAAGCCTTCGCCGCGGTCGAGGGGGAGCTCCGCACGATCAGCCACTGGATGTACGAGAACCCGGAGCTCGGGTTCAAGGAGTTCGAGTCGTCACGGCGTCTCGCCGATTACCTCGGCGACCACGGGTTCTCGGTTGTCTACCCGGCCCATGGCCTCGACACCGCTTTCGAGGCGACCGCCGGCACTTCGGGCCCGAGAGTGGTCATCTGCTGTGAGTACGACGCCCTCCCCGAAGTGGGCCATGCCTGCGGGCACAACATCATCGCCACCGCCGCCCTTGGCGCCGGGATCGCCGTCGCCGGTCTCGCCGATCAGTTGGGGATAAGGGTCACCGTCCTGGGCACACCCGCCGAGGAGGGAGGCGGAGGCAAGGTGGAGCTGATCAATGCCGGCGCCTTCGAAGACGCCGCCGCCGCCATGATGATCCACCCCAGCCCTGAGGACGAGCTCGATCCCTCATTCCAGGCGAGGGAGTCTTTCAGCGTGGAGTACTTCGGCAAGGAGACCCACGCCGCATTTGCGCCCCACGTCGGGATCAATGCGCTCGACGGGTTCGTTCAGGCCTACCTCAACGTGGCCACCCTGCGCCAGCACCTCTTGGGGAGCGACCGGGTCCATTGCATCATCAACCACGGGGGCGATGCGTCCAACATCATCCCGGCCTACACCCGTTCGACGTGGGGGATTCGGTCGGCCACCAATGAGCGACTCCAGGAACTGATCCCCAGGGTCAAGGCGTGCTTCGAGGCCGCGGCCATCGCCACCGGGTGTCGGGTGGAGGTCACGTCGGTGGACCATCCCTATCTGAACATGGTCAACAACCGGATGATGACCTCCCTGTTCAAGGCGAACTCGGAGGGCCTGGGAAGGCCGATGCCACTCGAGGCCGAGCTCGGCGCCCAGGGCGGCTCATCGGACATGGGAAACGTGAGCCAGGTGGTCCCCTCGATCCATCCGATGATCGGCCTGGCGTCGGCTGGTGCGGTCAACCATCAGAAGGAGTTCGCCGCCGCCACCATCACCGAATCGGGTGATCAGGCGATCCGGGATGGGGCATTGGCCATGGCATACACCGTGATAGATCTTGCCGAGCAGGGCCTATGGAATCAGCTCACCAGCTGACCGGCCCATGCTCGGAAAGGCCACCTAACTAGGCTTTACCCAGTGCTCATCACACCTCGCGCCGCTAATCTGCCCTTGTGACCTCGACCCTGAGCGCGCCGGTACTCCAGGTCTCCGATCTGACAACCCAGTTCGTAACCCAGGACGGAGTGGTCCATGCGGTGAACGGGGTCAGCTTCGCACTCAACCGCGGGGAGTTCCTAGGCATTGTCGGCGAGAGCGGGTCGGGCAAGAGCGTCACCATGATGTCGTTGCTCAGACTCATCCCGATGCCTCCTGGGGAGATCGTCTTAGGGACCGCGATCTTCGGGGGCAAGGATTTGATCACCATGGAGCTCGAAGACCTGAGGGACGTCAGGGGCGGGGAGATCGGCTTCATCTTCCAAGACCCGCTGACCTCGCTCAACCCGGTCCTCACCGTGGGATTCCAGATCGAGGAGTCGCTCCGGATCCACACCGAGCTCACCGATGATGAACGGCCCGTGCGGGCTCAGGAATTGCTGGAGCTGGTGGGGATCCCGGCGGCGAAGCAACGACTCGAAAGCTACCCCCACGAGCTGTCGGGTGGGATGCGACAGCGGGTGATGATCGCCATGTCCCTAGCTTGTTACCCACAGGTGATCATCGCCGACGAGCCGACCACGGCCCTCGATGTCACCATCCAGGCTCAGATCATCGAGATCGTCAAGGAGCTGAGAGAGCGACTGGGGACCGCGGTGATCTGGATCACCCACGACCTGGGCGTGATCGCCGGGCTGGCCGACCGGGTATTGGTGATGTATGGCGGCCAGATCGTCGAGGAGGCTCTCGTCGGGGAGCTCTACGCCTCGCCCCAGCACCCCTACACCGAGGGCTTGCTCGGATCGATCCCCCGACTCGACCAGAAAGGGTCGAAGCTGATCAACATCCAAGGCCAGCCGCCCAGCCTGTACTCGAAACCGATGAGTTGCTCGTTTGCCCCGAGGTGCCCATACGCGTTCGACAGGTGCCTGCAGGAGAACCCGCCATTGATGCAGGTGTCCGATGGCCACTACTCGGCATGCTGGTGGGACATCGACAACGCGAGGCCGAGATGACCGGCGAGCACCCGGAGCCCGGCGGGACTGCGATGACAGCCCCCGCCCCTGAGGTCATGGTCTCGGTCCGGGACCTCAAGAAGCACTTCCCGATCATGAAGGGGGTGTTCCGCCGCCAGGTGGGCGCGGTCAAGGCCATCGACGGGATCAGCTTCGAGATCTACCGGGGCGAGACCCTGGGGCTGGTCGGAGAGAGCGGCTCGGGCAAGTCCACCACTGGGCGCGCCATCCTCCAACTCGAGCCGGTGACCGAAGGCACCATCCTCTTCGAGGGCACCGACCTGACCCAGCTCCACGGGGAGGAGCTCAGATCGGTCCGCCCGCGGATGCAGATGGTATTCCAGGACCCTCACGCCTCGCTCAACCCCAGGATGACGGTGGGCACCATCATCGGGGAGCCCTTGAAGGAGCACAACGAGGCCAAGGGAGACGAGCGTCAGATGCGGGTGGGGGAGCTGTTGAGCCTGGTCGGCCTGGAGCCAAAACACGCCAACCGCTATCCGCACGAGTTCTCAGGTGGCCAACGACAGCGAATCGGGATCGCCCGCGCCATCGCCTTGAACCCCGACTTCATCGTCTGCGACGAGCCGATCGCGGCCCTCGACGTCTCGATTCAGGCCCAGGTGGTCAACCTCCTGGTGAACCTCCAGGACGTGCTCGGCCTCACCTACCTCTTCATCTCACACGACCTCTCGATGATCCGCCACATCGCCGACCGGGTGGCGGTGATGTACCTCGGCAAGATCATGGAGCTCGCCGACGTCGACACCCTCTACACCGACCCCAAGCACCCATACACCAAGGCGCTCCTGTCGGCGGTGCCGGTGCCCGATCCCCAAGTCGAGGCCATGCGCAAGCGGGTCATACTCGAGGGTGACATCCCCAGCCCGGCCAACCCCCCGCCGGGATGTGTCTTCAACACCCGATGCCCCATCGCTCAGGAGCGATGCCGCATCGAGATCCCTGAGTTCCGGGAGCTGGCACCGGGCCGCTGGGTGGCCTGCCACTTCGCTGATTGACCATGGGTTCGCCCGTCGGCGCAACCCGATTCGAGACGCCCTTTGACGCGATTACTGGTACCGTGAAACCACGCCAGGGCGTTCGGTCCTGGTGGTACGGAGGAGAAAACTCTATGAAGAAATGGACATGGCTGGGGCTGGTCGCCGCATTCGCATTAGTGCTTGCGGCCTGTAGTCCCAGCGATACCGGTAGCACCACCACAGCCGCGGGCCCTGGCACGACGGCTGAGCCTGGTGGTTCTACCACCACCCCTGGCCCGGCAGTGGAAGCCGGCACGGGTGGGGAGCTGCTCCTGTTGCAGTGGCAGGCTCCATCACAGGCCAACCCCTATCTATCGACCGGAACCAAAGACTTGCTGGCCAGCTCCCTGGTCCTCGAGGCTCTGGCTGAGTACGACCCGGTTGGCGGGATCGTCCCCGCACTGGCGGCGGAGATCCCGTCCGCGGACAACGGAGGCCTCCCCGAAGACCAGATGTCGATCACCTGGGTACTCCAGGAGGGTTTGACCTGGTCGGACGGGACCCCGGTGACGGCGGATGACGTCGTCTTCAGCTGGGAGTACTGCTCCGACGCCCTGACCGGTTGCGCCGCCGACTTCACCACTGTGGAGAGCGTGGTAGCTGTCGATGACCTCACGGTCACCGTCAACTTCGTCTCACCGCAGCCGTTCCCCTTCCTGCACTTTGTCGGGTTCACCACCCCGGTCATCCAGAGGGCCCAGTTCGCCGACTGTGTCGGCGAGGCGGCGAAGGCCTGCACCGAGCAGAACTTCGCCCCGGTGGGCACCGGCCCCTACATGGTCACCGAGTTGAGGCCAGAGGACACTGTCACCTACGCCTTCAACCCGAGCTACCGCGGCGTTGCCGAGGGCAAGCCGTACTTCGGTACCGTGACCATCAAGGGTGGCGGTGACGCCGAGGCTTCGGCACGTTCGGTGTTGGAGATCGCTGAGGCCGACTACGGGTGGAACCTCCAGGTTGCCCCCGAGATCCTCGGTCCGATGGAAGCAGCCGGCAACGGCCGTGTCGCAACCGCGTTCACGTCCAGCGTCGAGCACATCAACTTCAACCAGACCGACCCGGCCGACGATGAGAACCGCAGCGACTACGCCGGCGGTGCCAACCCCCACCCGGTGTTCTTCGACAACCCTGATCTGATCAGGGCGCTGTCGATGGCCATCAACCGGGAGGAGTTGGTCGCAGTCGGCTACGGCGCAACCGGGGCCCCCACCTGCAACATCTGGCCGGTGGGTGCTCAGAACTCGACCAACAACGACTGGTGTCTGACCCAGGACGTGGCGGGTGCGATAGCGCTGCTCGACCAGATCGGCGCTGTCGACTCCGATGGCGATGGTGTTCGTGAGTGGGAAGGAATCCCGCTCGAGTTCGACTACGTCACCTCGACCAACGCGGTGCGGCAGTCGAACCAGGCGCTGATCGAGGCCTACTGGGCCGAGATCGGTGTGGTTGCCAACATGAGTAACGAGGACGCAGCGCTGTTCTTCGATGGCACCAACGCCAGTGACGCTTCCATCTGGAAGTTCTTCACCGACATCGAGATGTTCACCAACAGCTCGGTCGGCCCTGACGCCCAGGGCTACCTGGTTACGTACGTAACGTCTCAGATCCCGGAGTCGACCAACAACTACGCCGGTGGCAACATCCCGCGCTACGCCAGTGCGGAATACGACGCCACCTGGGACGAGCTGGCGGCCACCCCGCTGGACGACCCGGCCCGTGACGAACTGGTGATCGCGCTGAACGACCTCGTTGTCCAGAGCGGCGCCATCGTCCCGTTGATCAACCGTGCCTCGGTGTCGGCATTCGCCAATGACATCCAGGGCGTCGGGGACCTCAACGGATGGGACTCGGAGTACTGGAACGTCGAGAACTGGACACGTGGCTAGAGCTTCGTAGTCCAAATCGACACAGTCGAAAGAGGGGCCTTTCAGGAAACCTGAAAGGCCCCTCTTGCTATGCTGACGTCTTGCGGAACTGGCACGGATAGCCCATGGGTCGTTATGTGATACGGCGGATGCTGTTTGCCATCCCCACACTCGTCGTCATAAGCCTGATCATCTTCGCCATCCTCGACCTGGCGCCGGGCGATCCGACATCACAGCTCCCACTCACCCTGCCCGCCGAGATCAGGGAGCAGATCCGGGAGTCGCTCGGCATCAACGACCCATTCCTGATCAAATGGGTCAAATGGATGAGGCTCATGTTCATCAATGAGCCGCTCAATGCCATCGAGAACATCTTCAACGTCTGCATCGGCGAATGCGAAGGGAGGGCCCGGATCATCTCGTGGTCGTCCCGGGCCCCGGCCATCGACGTCATAATGCAGCGGATCCCCCAGACCCTGTGGGTGCTGGGGCTGGCATTCGTCATCGGCACCCTGATCGCCATCCCGGTGGGGATCATCTCGGCCTACAAGCAGTACTCGGCCTTCGACAACGTTGGAACCTTATTCTCGACGATTGGGTTCTCGGTGCCCACTTTCTTCACCGGTCTCCTCGCCATCGTCATCTTCAGCGTCACCCTCGACTGGTTCCCCTCGTTCTACGACACCACTCTCGTGGTCAACAGTTGGGAGACCCTGGTGCGGCAGGTCAAGCAGATGATCATGCCGGTGGCGGTCCTCTCCCTGTTCAACGCCGCCGCCCTGAGCCGGTTCACCAGGGCATCGATGCTCGACAACCTCAACGAGGACTATGTCCGCACCGCCCGGTCCAAGGGCGTCAGTGAGAGGAAAGTGGTGATGACCCACGTCCTCCGCAACAGCCTGATACCGGTGGTCACTCTGCTCGCCCTGCAGATCCCGGGCATCTTCGGGGGGGCGATCATCACCGAGCAGATCTTCCGGATCAACGGCCTGGGACAGTTGCTGATCGTCGCCATCGGGCAATCGGACGTGCCCATGGTCCAGACCCTCACCTTCATCTTCGCAGTGTTGATCGTGGTCTTCAATCTGGTGGCCGACGTGACATACGGTTTTCTCGACCCTCGAATCAGATACGACTGAACAGCTGGGACGGATCAATGGCTACGACACAGGAACGAATCGGAGAACAGGCGCAGGCGCCGATCAAGGAGGCCGGGGAGAGGTATCGGTCACTGCGCTCCGACGTCTGGCGCCAGTTCAAGCGTCACAAAGGCGCCATGGTGGGGCTAGTGATCCTGGGCATCGTGGTCATCGCCACCATCCTCGGTCCGATCCTCTACCCGCTGGACCCGTACGCCATCGACACCGCGATCGCCAACCAGACCCCGTCCTGGGATCACCCGATGGGAACCGACAACCTGGGTCGTGACGTGATGGCCCGGATCCTGGTCGGGGGGAGAATCTCGCTGGCGGTCGGGTTCACCGCCATGCTCTTCGGTCTGGTCCTCGGCACCGCCATCGGCATCCTCTCGGGGTTCTTCAAGAAGCTGGACAGCCCGCTGATGCGGTTCACCGACCTGTTCTTGGCGCTTCCCATCCTCCCTCTGCTCCTGGTGGTCATCATGTTGTTCCGGGAGAGCCTCAAGAACGCCTTTGGCGAGGAAATGGGGATCTTCTTACTGGTGGTGTTCATCATCGGGGCCACCAGCTGGATGCAAACCTCGCGGGTGGTGAGGGGGGAGGTCCTCGCCATCAAGGAGGAGGAGTTCGTGGTGGCCGCCCACAGCATCGGCACCCGGAAGCGAAACGTGGTGATGCGCCACATCCTCCCCAACGTGCTCAGCCCGGTGATGGTGTCCGGCGCCCTGGGCGTCGCCGCAGCCATCCTCACCGAGTCGGCGCTGTCCTTCCTCGGCCTGGGGTTCCCCGCCAGCTTCCCCACCTGGGGCCGGCTCCTATTCGACGCCAAGGACTACCTCCAGCTCAACCCGATGCGGGTGATCTGGCCCGGGATCATGATCTCGGCGACGGTGATGAGCGTGAACTTCATCGGTGATGGGATCCGGGACGCCCTCGATCCCAAGCTGCGAAGCCGCTGATTCCTTTCTGTGCGGATCTGTGACGGAGGGGTTCGCGCGAATCCGCACAGAACGGTCGGGGTCAGGGTCGGGGCAAGGCCATGGAGATGCGATCGATGATCTCGACCAGTACTTCCTCCTGGGTGCCGAAGTTCAGCCTGACGTGACCCTCCCCCCCGGTGCCGAACTGGGCACCCCCGGTTACCCCCACCCTGGCCCGGTCGAGCAGATAGTCGGCCGGTTCGTCCCATCCGAAACTGCTCATGTCGAGCCAAGCCAGATAGGTGGCCTCAGGCTCCCGGTAACCGACTCCCGGGAGTCTCTCCTCGATCAGCTCGCCGAGAAGGCGACGGTTGGAGTGGAGAGTGGCCATGACCCCATCGAGCCACTCCCGACCTCTCGAGTAGGCGGCGGCGGAGGCGATGAGGCCAAGCGTGCCGACCCCGATCTTCTCGGGTGTGTAGTAGGCCGACCACACGTCGACGTCCTCGTCGTTGGTGAGAACCACCTGGGCCGATTTGAGCCCAGGCAGGTTCCAGGCCTTCGAGGCGGCGGTGACCGTCACCACGGTTCCGTGGTCGACATTGGCCGCAGCCACGTGCTCGGCATTCTCGAAGGTGAGCGCAGCGTGGATCTCGTCGGAGATCACCCGGGCGCCATGGGAGCTGGCGATGCTGACCACCTCTTCCACCTCCGGCAGAGTCAGGCTCCGTCCCACCGGGTTCCACGGGTTGCACAGAACGAGTGATCCAGCTCCGGCCGCAAGAGCCCGGCCAATGCCATCGAGATCGAGGTGATAGACGCCGTCTTGGTCGCGGAGTGCGGTGACCTCGACCATCTCACGACCTGCCCTCTCCACCATGGAGAAGAACGGGAAGTAGACCGGGGTGTGCAGGATCACCGGTGACCCGGGCCGGGTCAAGTGGGTGATCGCCCGCCGTATCCCCTCGATCACGTCCGGGGCGTGGAACACCCGATCCGGCCCAACCTCCCAGCCAAGCCGATCGGCCCAGAATCTGCACCCAGACTCGGCCACCGCCGACTCGATGGCCGGATACGGATACCCGGTGTCACCACGGTCGATCGCCTCATGGAGGGCGTCGGTGACGGCCGGCGCCAGGCCGTAGTCCATCTCCGCAACCCAGCAAGGCAGTACGTCGGCCTTGAAGTAATTCCACTTCAGACCGGGACGAAGGGTTGGCTCGGTGATGGATGAGTCGCTCACGCGCCCAGAGTATTCAGGTGCCGGTGGAGACCGGGACTGCCCTCTCCACCCAGGCCCTGATCAGCAGGACCACGAAGAACAGGACGATGGGGACAAGGGCGATGGTGGCCGACCCGGCGGTTCCCAGGTGATAGCTCAGGGCCAGCCCGACCACCACTGAGGCCACCCCGATCAGGGAGGAGACCGCCATGATGGTGGGCACCCGGCGGGCTAGCAGGGCGGCCGTTGCCGGTGGGCCCACCAGCAACCCGAAAACCAGGAGGGTCCCCACAGTGCGGAAGGAGCCGACGATGGCCAACGTGATCACGGCGAGCAGGGCTCCGTGAGCCAGTCTCGGGCGCAGCCCCAGCAGCCTGGCCTTCTGCTCGTTGAAGGAGAGGACCAGGAAGGACCGGTGGAACAGGGCCATCACCGCGATGGTGAGCGCGGTCATGACGGCCAGGATCACCAGGTCGGTGCCTGTGACGCCTAAGGGGTCCCCAAAAAGGATTCCGGTGAGGTTTCCGGCATATGAGCCGGTTGTCGATATCAAGATGACACCTATGGCCAACATGCCCACGAAGAGCAGACCGATCCCGACATCCTCGGAGTAGGTGGTCTGCCGGTGAACCAGGTTGATCCCGGCGATCATCACCAGGGCGGCCAAGACCGCTCCGAACAGGGCGTTGACGTCGAGGATGATGGCCAGGGCGATGCCCGGGATCACACCGTGGACCAGGGCATCGCCGAGGAAGGTCATGCCACGGATCACCACCCAGGTGCCCACCAGGGCAAGGGCGATGGAGACCAGGATCCCACCGAGGAGGGCCCTTTGCTGGAAGGCGAGTTGGAACGGCTCGATGATCCAGTCCATCGCGAAGACGCTACCCAGCCCCGCCTGAGGCATCGGTGATCAGGCGTGCGTTGGTGAGGAGCATCCCGATCAGGGTGTCGGCTCCAGAGCCGGGGGGGCCCAGTGACTCGGTATGAAGGGTGACCACCTCGACGGTGGACCCCACCTCGGCGGCGATGACCCGAGCGAGGTCCCCCGATCCGGTGGTCTCGGTGAAGATGGCTCTGACACCGGTCTCTTGGAGCAAGGTGACCAGGGCGGCCAGCTCCGCAGAGCTGGGGGCTCCCATCGACGTGCCTCCCGGGATCACGGTGCCGACGATCTCCCACCCGTAACGGGCGGCGAAATAGCCGAAAGTGGCGTGATTGGTGACCAGCTTCCGGTTGGGGGCAGGCACTCCTTCCAGCATCTCGGCTATCTCGGCGTCAGTCCCCGCCAGCAGATCGGCATAGGCCACGGCCCGGTTCTTCCAGTTCACCCCAGGGTCGACCGAAGCCAGCTCGGCAGCGATCAGCCTGACCGCCCTTGCCATCCGGACCGGATCCATCCATACGTGGGGGTCCAGCTGTAGAGCGCCGTCCTCATGCTGGTCGCCCGCTTCCTCTCCGGCACCCGAGAAAGGGATCGGGTCGATGAGGGGGGCTATCTCCAGCAGACGAACACCATCTGAGACGGCAGTCGCCAGGACGTCGGCGAGACCGGCTTCGAGTCCCAATCCGTTGGCCACCACGAGATCGGCTCGATTGATCAGGGCCACCTGGGCCGAAGAGGCCTCGAACTCATGGGGGTCGACGCCCATCGGCACCAGGACTTCCACCGTGGCCTCCTCGCCGACGACGTTGGCCACCAGATCACCGAGAATCCCATTGGTCACCACTATCTCCACTCCTACAGGCGATGGCCCCGAACCGGAACAAGAGGCGACCACCGACACCCAGACGAGGAGAGCAGCCTTGAGAGATCTGACTTGCATGTCCCATTCTCCTTATTAGAATGAGAATCGTTATCATTCACAATACCCCACCGAGGACGCCATGACAAAGAGCAATCTCATGAGAGAGATCCAAGATCGGCTCGCCGAGCGCCAGGTGCGATTCACCAGAGGCCGCAGAACCGTGGTGTCTGCTTTGTCACTGACCGAAGGCCCACTCTCGGCCGCGGAGCTCCATCGTCTCATCGGGACTGCGATCCCGTTGTCGTCGCTCTACCGCTCATTGGCTGTCCTGGAGCAAGCCGGGGTCCTCGAGCCCCACCTGGGCAAGAGAGGTGTCGCCCGCTACGAGCTGGCCGAGTGGCTGAGAGGCCATCACCACCATCTGGTATGCATCGAGTGTGGGGCGGTGGACGATGTGGAGTTGCCCGAGACCTATGAGACCCGAGTCGCCGAATTGGTCAGGGGGATCGGTGACATCGCGAGGTTCACCCCCATGAACCATGCCCTCGAGATCGAGGGCAGGTGCGCCAGATGCGCCTGAAGCGAGCTGCCGTCACCGCCGAGGACCTGGTCCTCGGGTATGGGGGCCGGGTGGTGATCGACCGGTCCAGTTTCGAGATCCCATCAGGGAAGATCACCGCGGTGATCGGCCCCAACGGGTCGGGCAAGTCGACATTGCTCAACTGCGTCGCCGGATTGATCGAGCCGATGGGCGGGTCGATCCACTCGATCGAGGACAGGAGACGGGTGGCGTACGTGATGCAGGCCACCAAGGTCAGCGACGCCCTCCCGCTCTCGGTGGCCGAGGTCGTGACCATGGGTCGCTATGCCGAGACCGGGCCCTATCGCCGACTCGACCCCGCCGACCATGCGGCGGTAGCCGGCGCGATGGAACGGCTCGGGATCACCGGCATCGCCGAGAGCCGCCTCAACGAAGTCTCCGGCGGTCAGCGGCAGCGGGCCTTCCTCGCCCAGGGGCTGGCACAAGATCACGACATCCTGCTCCTCGATGAGCCTCTGACCGGGATCGACCTGACCACGGCTATGGCCATCGACGAGATCATCCACCAGGAGGTCGAGGAGGGTTGCGCGGTGGTGATGACCACCCACGACCTCTCGGAGGCAGGGGTAGCCGATCACGTGGTACTCCTCTCGGGTCGGGTGATCGAATCCGGCCCGCCGGATCGGGTCCTCACCGCCGGGAACCTGGCCGAGGCCTACGGTTCTTCACTGCTTCACGTCGAGGACGGACGGGTGTTGCTCGACGATGCCGCCCACAGCCCGGTCGTAGGTCATCACGTGCATCGTGAGCGTGTGATCCATACCGAAGCCGAGCCCTCAGATCTCCACGACGCGACCTGAAACAGGTCTCTTTCAGAGCAACAGCTCCTGAGCTGGCCTCCGGTCGGCTCAGACTTCCTGCGAGAGGTGGTCACTCAACTCGGACAACGACCGGGCCAGCAGTCGGGAGATCTGCATCTGGGAAACCCCGATCACATCTGCGATCTCGCTCTGGGTCATGTCCTCGTAGAACCGCAGATAGACGATCAGTCGCTCGCGCTCGGGCAAGGACTGCAATGCCTGGTCGAGGCTGGTCCGAGTGGCGGCATCGACCAGCGACCCGTCAAGCTCCCCCAGCATCTCGATGAGCGCCGGGCCGGAGGGGCTGGCGGAATCGATTGGCGGGGAATCGAGGGAGAGGGCCCGATACCCATGAACCACACTCATCGCCTCCGCCACCTCTTCCCGACTCATCCCGAGGTCCGCTGCGATCTCAGAGATGGTGGGCACCCTCCCCAACCTCTGAGTGACCTCCTGCGTCGATCGAGTCACGGCCATCGACCGCTCCTGAAGCCCGCGGGGCACATGAATCGACCATCCACGATCACGAAGCTGACGCTTCAACTCACCAGAGACGGTCACCGAGGCAAAGGACCGGAGTGCCCCACGACTGGCGTCGTAACGGTGAATCGCCTTCATGAGGGCCATGAGAGCCACCTGCTCGAGGTCATCATCCTGGATCCCCTTCCCCCGATACCGACGGGCGATCGACGAGGCCAGAGGCTGGTAACGCCTGATCAGCTCCTCGACGAAGACCGGGTCCTCGTCGATTCTCCCTACCAACTCATCGTCGTCGAGGTCGGTAGGCGACAGCGAGACCGCGCCAGGGGTGCGAGTCTCGAACCAAACGGTAAGGATCCCATCCTCGTGGGAGGTTCCCCATGCACGGGCCATGCTCTCCACGATCCGGAACCCAAATCCCTTTGTGACCTGACCCAAGGGGCCGTTGGCAGGGTGGCTGACAGAGATCCGCACCGACACGTCTTTGGCCTCCACGGTGACGTCGACGGTCTCGGCCTCGGCGTGCTGGATCGCATTGGCCACCAGCTCGGTGGCGATGAGTGCGACCTCCGCCGCACGCATCGAGTCGAGTCGCACGCTTTGGGCGAGGAAGGCCCTGATCTCGGAAGCCGATCCCGGGCGAAGATCGAAGGAGCTGGTCTCGATCAGCCCCGTTGGAGCTCGATCGCCCATCTCTCTCCATCCAGTCGAAGACTGTCGCCTAGGAGGAGCTTGCCCGCATCTGGGACGTTCAGGGCGCAATTCCCCGAGATGGTGGCGCCCCCGTCCTTGAGGACCGCCTCGATCTCGATCGGGGTGCCCGCCTCGACCAAACCTGAGGCGATGTCCGACACCGCCACCCGGGCGTCATCGATGCTGTGCCCTTCGACACCCACCGCCCCGAGGATTCGACCCACGAACACCCGGCACATGGCCACCGAGCCGGGCACAGGCTCGAGACGGATCGTTATCGGGTCCGACGACCTCAATGGGCAGCCGCTTCTTCCACCGATCCATGCACGTCAAGATGCGGGAGGAGGCCTGTGACATCCAGGAGCCGGGCTATAGGCCCGCCTGAAACCGCCAGCTTGAACGCCTGGCCGTTCGATGCCATCCCCTCCTTAGTGGCCAGCAGCAGGCGCAGACCACTGGAGTCCATGAACTCGGTGGAGGTGAGATCGAGGATCAGTCCGAATTCCTTTGGCGCGAGAGCATCGATCGCGGCGCCGAGTTGGTCGATGGTGGCGAGATCGACCTCCCCGAGGACGCTCATCACATGGAAACCAGCCTCATGGTCGGTCTCGACCTCGAGGGTGAGAGCCATCCGATGATCCTATCATCGGGGCTGATGCACCGTTTCGAGCTGACGATCCCACCCAGCCCAGCCTGGATCGATCTGGCACGTGACCTGGTCGCAACCGGGGCCACCCCGCTAGACCTGGGGCTCGATCGCTTCCAGGATCTCCTGGTGATCACGACCCACACCGTGTCCGAGGCGGTCGAGACCCCCGGGGCGAGCTCCGTCATGATGCGCATGGGGATCGGCGACCAGCGTCTCGAGTTGAGCATCGAGACCAAAGGCGGCGTCTCGGGCCCCTTCGAGGTCTCCGACCTGGTCCTCTCGGTTCTCGCCGACGAGCATCGGCGTGAGGTCACAGACGACGGCCTCAAGGTCGACCTCGCCATCCATCGCTGACCCCTACTCCTGTCCACTTTCTGTTTCGAGCTCCTGTTCGTCGGGTATCTGAGGAGCGAACAAGGAGGACACATGCAACGGGAACACAGACGTAACCGGGACTTGGTCCGGGGACGGGAGGCCACGAGGTCGAGCGTGGCGGAGAGTTTCGGAGGCCTCGACACGCCGGCCGCATTAGGAGGGCTGTTCGCCGCACTGGGGATGCTGGCTTTCGTGGGCGCGCTGATCGCGGCGACTTCGATCCCCATCCAGCTCAATGCATTCGATGTCGAGGGAAACCGCGAGCAGCTGGGCTGGGCGGGCATCGCAATCGGGGCATTGGTGGTCTTCGCGTCCTTCTTCTTCGGAGGTTGGGTCGCCGGCCGCGTCGCCCGGTTCAACGGGGTGATGAATGGCGCGGGCGTCGGGCTGTGGATGGTGTTGCTGATGGCAGTGTCGGCAACGGCCGGCGTCTTCATCGAGGAGCGTTACAACATCCTCCAGTCGGCGGCCCTGCCGGACTGGTTCAGTCAGATCAGCGGCGATGATGTGGCGAGGCTGGCAATAGCTGCCGGGATCCTCGGCCTCCTCGCGATATTCGCCGGCGCCATGCTTGGCGGCGCCGTGGGTGGGAATTACAACCGTAAGGTTGACGCCGCCCTGACCGACAGGTCGACGCTGCTCGACAACGGTATACGGAGTTAGGACACTCTCCTCCCCGGGAGAACAACAAAGAGAGGGCACCAAGCCTGGCTTCTACCCCACCTCAGGCCCTGGCAACCCGGCCGCTCGAGAGTCCGGCCGGATCACGTCTCACCCGGGTTTGGCCCCTCCCGGCCTCGGGTATGGAGGACTCATCCCCATGAGAGAGCCAATGTCCGTCAGGTCGATGTCGTCACGCCGTCCCACCCGGGTCGGGATGGTGTCCACCTACCCCCCGACTCGTTGCGGGATAGGCAATTTCACCGCCTCTCTCGTCGACTCTCTCACCGACGTGGCCCCTGGAGTCGAAGTCGACGTGGTCAGGCTCGTCGAGCACCGAGCTTCGGTGGCCTCGCTCGGTACCGACTCCATCGAGATCGACCCCAACAGCCCGGTCAGTCTGCGGGCTGCGGCCAGATTCCTCAATCGCCGCGACCTGGCCATCCTCCAGCATGAGTACGGCATCTACGGGAGAGACGACGGGATGGCCGTGCTCGACCTGCTTCGCCTCATCGATGTCCCCAAGTTGGCGGTTCTCCACACGGTGTTGCGATCGCCTGGTCGACGTCAGAGACAGATCGTCGAAGGCATCAACCGGCAGGCCCGGTTGGTAGTCATCTCCGAGACGGCGCGCCAGATCCTCGAGGGAACGTATGGCATCCCGGCGGGGGAGGTCACCATGATTCCCCATGGGGGCCATTGGAAACCTCAAGCCCTTAACGACTCACCGCGCAGCCGACTCATCACGTGGGGCCTACTTGGCCCAGGGAAGGGTCTCGAGAGATCCATCGAGAGCATCGGCCATCTGCGTGATCTCGGGTTCGACGCTCAGTACCGGATCCTGGGCAGGACCCACCCCGAGGTGGTGAGGAGGGAAGGCCATGCCTACCGGAGACGTCTCGAATCGCTGGTGGCCAGGTTGGGCCTGGGTCAACAGATCGAGTTCATCGATCGTTATCTCGACGATTGGGAGCTCGGTCGGATGGTGGCGAGCTCCGACGTGGTCGTGGTCCCCTACGACAACACCGAGCAGGTGTCGTCAGGGGTCATAACCGAAGCCTTGGGGATCGGGAGGCCCGTGGTGGCGACGAGGTTCCCCTATGCGATCGAGATGCTGTCCGACGGAGCCGGGATCGTGGTCCGCCACGACAGCCTGGCCATGGCTCAGGCCATCGCCGCTCTCCTCGGCGACGACGAGCGATACCTAAGGGCGGCCCGGGCGGCAGCGAGGATGTCCGGGAGCCTCTCTTGGGGAGCGGTCGCAGAGCGCTACGCCGGTCTCATGCAAGGGATTGCCCCGCAGCTGGCGACCGCCTGACCGACGATTCGTGCGGAGATGACTCGCCATCGGGCCGTTTTCGGTGAGAATGGCCGACGGTGTCGAAGACCACAGAGCACTCACTGAGCATCGAGCCCGACTCAAACCGGGTGATCGCTCGGCCCTTCTTTCCGGGCTCAGCGGGCTCCGACACCGAGCCAAGCCGCCTCGCCTCGATCGTCGATCGAATCCTTGCTTGGCCTGAGGGCGACCGGGCTCGGTTGTTGACCGAGGTGCGGGAACGATCACGGACGAGGTACGCCCAGGTCGAGGCCACCTGGCTCCGGCATTTCGAGTTGGCTAGGGGCCCTCTCCCTTGGCTGGATCAAGTTGCCGACGGTGATCTGAGGCTGCTGATCGGCGCCTTCCTCACCCAGGGCTACGCCTATGAGGCGGTGGCGCTGACCAACCCGTCGATGGTCCCGTTCGGAGAGTCCAACGGAGGTGCCCTGTCGTTCATCATGAGCGCCCGGGCCATTGGTGAAGGGCATGTCTCATCGATCGCCTTCTTCACCGGATCGGTGGATGCAGCAGGTGCGGTCGACCTCGACCCGCGCTCCGAGCACGTCAGCAATGGGACTCGGGAGTTCGGCTGGGTCGAGAAGGAGTCGTTCGCAGTCCAGATCGAAGAGCTCGACCTGCCCGCCCAACTCATCGGGCGTGTGCTGGAATCGCTGGACGACCGGTTCTCCAAAGACGACCTAAACCGGGTTCTGAACGAGTTGTCGGAGAGCGATGTCGAGCCGGCCGACGGCATCGACTCGATCAGAAGGGTGCGATGGCTCGCTGCCTCCAACTATGAGATCTCCTTTGACGCCTCCTCCCCCATCTCCGAGCATCTCCTGTCACCAGGAATCCCAATCGAGAGCAACGGCATGGAGGATGCCCGGTTCGTTCGATTCGTCGACGATGACGGCTCAGTCATCTACTACGCCACCTACACCGCCTTCGATGGGAGGCTGATCCTCCCTCAGCTGATCGAAACCACCGACTTCCACCACTTCCGGATCGGCACCCTCACCGGGCCCACGGTGCACCACAAAGGGATGGCCCTGTTCCCGCGGAAGGTCGAGGGGGAATACCTGTCCCTCTCTCGTCATGACCATGAGAAGACCTTCTTGATGAGAAGTGACGACATCCACACCTGGTCCAATGCCGAGGTGCTCTTTGGCCCCGAGCGAGCCTGGGAGCTGATCCAGACCGGCAACTGCGGGTCACCCATCGAGACCGAAGCCGGGTGGCTGGTCATCACTCACGGGGTCGGTGCCATGAGGAGATACGTCCTCGGGGCGGTGCTGCTCGATCTCGACGAGCCCGCCAAAGTGCTGGCCCGCCTGGACCAGCCTCTGCTCGAGCCGGAGCCGACCGAGACCGCCGGCTACGTCCCCGACGTCGTGTACTCATGCGGCAGCATGGTTCACAACGGATTCCTGGTCCTACCGTACGGGTACTCCGACCACGGGATCCGGGTGATGGTCACCCAACTCGGGCAGGTGCTCGACCGGATGACGTAGAAACGATCCGGTCATAGATCATCCCGTACTCGGAGGCCATTCTGGTGTCACTGAACCGGGTGGCGGCCCGGGCGCGACAAGCCAGTCTCGACAGTGAGCCGACCTTCGGGACGGAGGCCACCGCGGCGGGGATGTCGTCGACCAAGAAACCTGTGACCCCTTCCTCGACAATCTCCTCCATCGCCCCGCGTCGCCAGGCGATCACCGGGGTCCCTGCAGCCAGACTCTCCACCACAACCAGGCCGAACGGCTCTTCCCAACGCAAAGGCATGAGCATGGCATGCGCCTCGCCCAAGAGAGCTGCGACGTCGTGCCGGTCGAGGGGCCCGAGATACTCGACATCTGGCCCCGCCAGGTCGAGCCCGTCGAAGAAGGCACGATGGCGGTCCTCAACCACTCCGGCCATCCGCAGCCGCATCCCGGCGAGGCGGGCGGTCTCGATGGCCAGATCCGGGCCCTTCTCCGGCGCGATGCGCCCCACAAATGCCAGATACCCGCCGTCACCTTCGCCCAGAGGGAAGTCGTTGACACGGATCCCATTGGCGACGGTGGCGACATAACGGAGCTCGGGGAGAAACCTCCGCTCCGACTGGCTCAGTGAGACGAAAGCCTCGTCTCGGTACCGTCTGAGGAGGGGGTGATTGGCCTGATCCCATGCCACGCCATGCAAAGTGCTCAACAGCCGACCGGGGATGAGGCTGCTGTAGACGAGGGCATGGACGTGCAAGTGGGAGTGGATCAGATCGATGGAGAGGTCGCGAGCGGCTTCTATGGCAATCGCCAGATGGGTCTCCTCCATGAGACGCGGGTCGGCACCAGGCAGCGCGCTCAATGGGCCCTCGACTGTCTCCACCAAGTGGGCGCCGGTCTTGGATCCTGAGGGGGCGAAGAGCGTGACATCGACACCGAGCTCGACCAGGCGCTCCGTCAGGTCGTGTGTCACCCGTTCCCACGGCCCGTAACCATCCGGTTCATATGGATGTGAGATCGGCGGGATCATCCCCACCCGAGGGCTCATACCGAGGCTTCGACCTGTGAGCTCGCCAGTGCCTGCAGTGCCCCCAGCGCCGACAGTGTCGACTCTGCGCCCCGATTCAAGTTGGCGCCACTGGCCTCGAGACCATCGAAACCGGCGCCGGTGGCTGCCTCGTAGAGATCGACTCCCATGTCGTTGCGCCCCAGAAACCAATACGCCGCGTCCTGGAGGCCAAAGGACCAGTGGGCGGAGCCGTCCACCCGGCTGGCTGCGAGACATGCGTCGGCCATACCCCAAGCCTCGATGGGTTGTTGCCCGAAGGCAGGTGATGGATCGCCGGGTCCTCGTCCGCCGACCGGGGTGAAGCTGAACCATCCTTCGCTCCCCCGCTCGACACCGATCAGCCAATCGAGCAAGGCGAGCCCGTGTTCGATCATGGGTGCGTTGTCGAGCACCGCGCCCGCAGCGAGGAGAGCATGGGGGAGACGGGCGTTGTCGTAGGTCAATGATGCCTCAGGCCACGACCATCGCCTCCCCTTGGCTCGGGGCAGTCTTGGGCAGACCCGGTTGAGGAAAGCCTCCATCGCCCACTCGACCTCCACCGGGAATGTGTGTGAGCCGATAGCCCGTGCCACGCCCAACACCCCATAACAGTTCGGCATGAGATGCGTGGAGTTGAGATCGAGGCCGGCGAGGAACGCCGCCATTCCATCTTGGGTGATGGCGTCGGCGTCGATCATCGATCCCAAGCCCCAGAGAGCGCGACCGTGGGCATCGTCCGATCCTCGACGGTCCAGCCACTTCCCATGTCGAGACATGCGATTGTGCCAGCCAAGCGCGACCCGGCCATTCACCACGAAGTCCAGGTAGGGGCGAGACTCGCTCACCAGGTCGCTCGCCAGCCCGTTGGCCAGAACCACCAAGGCGCGGGCGTTGTCATCGGTGGTGTAGCCGTGCTCCAAACGCGGCCGGTCATGCTCGGCGTGCTCGAACAGCCCGTGTGGCCCCGTCAGCTTGCGGAGGTGGTCTCGACTGAGGTCGGGCACGAGCGGGGTGTCAAACGAGTGCGAAGGGTGGATGACAGGGCTCCTCTCTGGGGGTGACGGGCCCCATTGCTGGGGTGGGTGGGGTCCGGGTGAGTGGGACGGCGGTGTGGGCGACCTCGTAGTCAACCGGCTCGACCTCGGAGATGCTCGCCTCTTCGATCAGACCGAGGGCGACGCGTCCGGCGATGCCCATCGCAGCCTCTTGGCCGAGCTCAGAGATCAGATGAGCCAACCCGTTTGCGAAACAGTGGACTGCGGAGTCGCTCGGGAGCGCTTCGGGCTCTGGCATGCCTGGCATTACCCACTATTCCCCTTCCCAAACTTGCCCCGTTTGGCGATGACCGATGCCGGGTAGACGGCCAGAGGTAAGCGTTACCTGAAGGAGAAGAGATATGGGATGGGTCGGCATACTCTTGATCTTGGCCCTCCTCCTCGGAGGGGTTGGGCTGTTCGTAGAGGCCCTGCGCTGGGTCCTGATCATCGCCATCGTCATGTTCCTCGTCGCCGCCCTCACCGGGTGGTCCCGTAGGAACGTGTCGTGATGCGTCAATCAGCCTCACGGAGGGTACAGAACACTCGGGAGGCGGAGGAGCGTGTCTCCTCCGCCTCCCGCTGTTCATCGTCGACCCACAGAATCTGTGAACTGGGCGGAGGTTTCATCCCGGTTCCTGAAACTCCAGATCCAGGAGACCACTGAGCCCGCTGATCTCGAACAACGGCCTGAGACGCTTCGGGAGCAGGATTCGAAGATGACCGCCATCCTCGGAGAGCCTGTTGTGTGCCGAAACCAGGAGGCTGAGACCCACCGAGTCGATGAAGGTGACCCCGGTCAGATCGACGTCGAGCATCTCCACACCGGCGGCACGTCGCTCGATGATCAGGTTCTGCAACTCCCCCGCGGTGGACAAGTCGAGCTCACCGTGGAAGGCCATACGCCCCTCGGTGGCGCCATCGCCCTGGATCGATGGCCCCGGCTCTGGCTCAGGAAGCTCGTCACCGGCCTCCTCGGCGTACTGGCGCCAGGCCATCGGCGGCATTCCCTCTTCTATCTGACGGGTCAATTCCCCGAGGAACCACTCGCGGAACCGAACCACGTCCGGTGGGGTCACCACGCTCAGGAGAGCCTCGCCACTCCGGCAATAGTCGTCGACCTCCTCCATGACGTCGATGAGCTCCCGCGCCACCGACCCGATCCCCTGAGGGACCTTGACCACCAGGTCGAGGGTGGCCTGACCCCTGGCAGCCGCGGATTGCAGCTCACCGAGGATGACGTCGCCCGCTCCTGGGAACCTCAGGTCGAGGTCCTCGCTGAGCGCCTGGAGACGGCTTGGCGCGGCACTGTCGGGGAGCGACGCCCGAATGATGTCGAGCTCGCGTTGCACCGCCTCTTGATGGGCGGTGGCCCGATGCCAGATCTCGATCGGGATCTCCAGGAACCGGACCTCGACCATGGTCTGGTCGGGGCTCACCCGTTCTCCTGGTAGTCGATCTCGAACCAGACGGTTTTTCCGTCGTGGTCGGGCGTCACGCCCCAGCGGTCGGCGAGCGATTCGACAATCATCAGCCCGCGCCCGGTCGGTTGCGATGGGGCGTACTCACGGGTGATCGGGCCTGAGGTGCTGTGGTCGCTCACCGAGACCCTGGTCCGGGACCCATCCCGCCACACCTTGACCCGGAACGGTGTGCGAGCATGGAGGATTGCGTTGGTCGCCAGCTCGGAGACCAGGGCCGAGAGCCTCTCGTCGACCTGGGTGTAACCGCTGCCGGCCGCGTTGAGGACGAAGCGGCGTGCCTCGGGCACCGATTCGGGTTGGGCCGGGAATCCTCGCTCCAGCTCAGGGGAGTTGGTCTCCGCCGGTGGTGCGCCGAAGGACATGAATGCGAACATCGGGTGCTCACACATGGTAGGCGACCGACCGATGTCTCCACCGCCAACCGGCAGCCAGGTACCTAGCCCAGAACCTCGTCTCTCGGCTGCTCGGCGCGTGATGCTCCAATAGCTGTGACAACCACCTTCCGCTCCTCAGGCGGGGAAGAGACCACCGCGGGCATGCCCAATGAATCGATCCGGGGCTCAGTTCTTAACCGTGATGTCGTGAAACAGCGTGTTGTCGGGAGACGCCGAGATGGCACCCACCATCTCTCCGACCTTGGCATCCTCGTAATGGGTGGCCAGGTCGGCCTGGCTGATGATCCCGACCAACCGGCCGGCCTCGAGGACCGGCAGCCTACGGACGGCTGCGTCCTTCATGGTCTGAACCACCTTCTCCACCGGGTCATCGGCCCTGCAGGTGATGATCTTGCCCTCCCCCAGGAGCTCACCGACGCTGGTCTCGAGGTCCCTGCCCGCAGCGATGATCCCCACGGCTAGGTCCCGGTCGGTGATCATCCCCTGGAGCCGGTCGTCCTGACATACCAGCACCCCACCGATCTGGTTGTCGGCGAGCAGTTGAGCCACCTTGCGCGCCGGCTCATCGAAGCCGACCACCAAGGGGCTCTCGGTCATGATGTCTCGTGCGATGGCCATCTCTTCTCCTTCTGTCGTCTGGCGACCTACCCGCACCGGTCCGGCTCCAAACGCATGCGGGCCAGTGTGCGACGGCCTGCTCACATCCCCGCGGCGTGGGGCACCACCTGGCGAAGGCTCACCGACCACGCAGGGCTTGGGCCGCACGACCGCGGCCCAAGCCCTCATTGGCTCAGCTCTCGGGGCCCCCGAATGAGATCCCGATGATCACTGGGTCGTGATCCGAGACCCGGTATGGCAGTGGCTCGTAGAGGTCAACCTGTGCCAGTTTTTTGAAGCTCATGTCATAGTCGAGGATGTCGGGCTCGTCGGCGTTGATGTGGAACACCGTCACACCCTTCACCCGATTGAGCATCGACCTGGTGGCAAGGGCGGTGTCCAGATAGCCGAGCTGACCATCGAACACAAAGGTATAGGCGCCGGGCCCCACGAAGCGCTTCACCAGTTCGGTGAGACCTCCCGCCTCGAGCGTCTCGATCGGGTCCTCCATCGCATAGCTGTTCAGGTCGCCGATCACCAGGACACCACTCGAGTCCTCGGCCAACTCATCGACGAAGTCGAGGAGAGCCTCCGACTGAGCCACCCGGGTCAAGTTGCAGCTGGCCTGACCGTCGCCCAGGTCGGGGTCACCGGCACCACAAGACGAGCCTTTCGACTTGAAGTGGTTGACCACCACGGCGAACGGCTGGCGGCTGCCCCCGTTGACGATCTGGCGGAAGACCTGCGCCAGGGGCGGGCGACCCACCGGCTCGATGTTGTCATCGAGGACATGGTCGAACGCGTCGTCGGCGAGGGCCGTGGGAACTCCCACCGGCTCAACGGCCGAGATCCGGTAGATGATCTCGTTGCGCACCGGGTAGTCGTTGTAGTGGGCGGTCTCCCCCACCCAGGCCCATACCTCGGCTCCCTCCACCTCGTTGAGTTCCTCGACCAGGGTGAGGACTGGGTCGTGTCCCCTGGTCCCGTCGGCGACAACGTCGTGGATGTCGTTCTCGATCTCCTGGATCCCGACGATGTCCGCATCCAGGGCGATGATCCCCACCACCAGCTTGTCGAGCTGCCGCTGGTACTCCTCGGCGGTGTCCGCCCCGCGGCACTCCAGGTTCTGGGTGGGCCCGCAAATGTCATTGACGCCATCGTCCAGGTGGGTGAAGAAGTTCAACACGTTGAACGTGGCCACCCTGATGTCACCCTGAATGGGATCCGGTGTGGTCGGCCGTGGGTTTTCCACGACGTAGCTCACCACTGGTTGGGCCTCAAGGTCCTCGAGCTCGTCATCGAGATGCACCGGTTGTATCCGATAGAGACCGAAGGCGAAGTCCATGATCCCGGTGACGTCCTGGAGGACATCGCCACCCCGGAAGGTGTTGACAAGAGTGAACTCCTCGCCATTGGGGTGGATTGCAGGATCGGGGTTCGAGCTGCCCCGCCCATCATCGAGCGTGATCCGCGCCAACGTGTTGGCTACGGTCACCGCATTGGCCGGGTCACCCGGCTCGGCGGAATGGGTGCCCTGGTAATGGCGCCCGTCGGTGAGGACGATCTCGTTGAATCGGTCGAAGTTGAAGAACTCCGAGATGTAGAGGTCCTGGGGGAAGGTCACAAGCATTCCCTCATAGGGCTCGAAGTCGCTGAGGTCGCCCACCGGCAACGAGACCGAGGGCGCCACCACGGCTTCAGGAGCGGAACCGGTCACGGCGACCTCGGTGACATCGGTGACCTGGGTCCTCCCGAAGGACTCGACCGCGGTACCGGTCACCCGGACCACATCGCCGACGCCCACCTCCGGAGCATCGGGATCGGAGACGAAGATTCCCTCGGAGGTCGACGGGCCAACCACCGGATCGGCGTTGTCATCCCAATCGGCCGGCTCCTCCTGCACGAAGAAGCCCCCGAGTTGGTCCCCGGCGAATGAGGGATCTCCCTGGAAATCGCCGACCACGACACCTTCGACGATCACCTTGACCCCGGGTAACGGGGTGGTGGCGCCATCGCCCTGGATCTGGTGGATGAACAAGGCGACGGGGGCGGCGTCAGAACAGTCGTTGGCCTCACCCGGGCTGTCGTTGGTCCCCAGGGTGAACCCTCCAACCTGCCAGTCCTGCGGGTCGCCACAGTCGTAGGCGTGGCCCGGGACAAACGCGCCGTCGGGCCCCACGGTCGGGGGGCCGTAATGGAACTCGGTCGTGGTGGGGGGATTGTCTTGAAGGATTAGGGCGATCCGGTCAACCGCGGCAGCCCACGGCTCGAGGTCGAGCGCGCCGTCGTCGTCGGTGTCGAGATCATTGCCGTTGGCCCCGGTGAACCCGGTGACGAGCATGTGGGTGAGATTGTCGGAGTTCTCGAAGTTGAGGGTGGCGGTCAGGTCGGCTGTGGCCAGGGTGAAGGTGCTCTCGGCAGCAACGAAGAGCCCATCCGCGGCGATCGAATGGCCGGTCAGGAGGACGACGGCCTCGATCACCCCGGATCCGCCCGTCCCATCACCGATGACCAGATAGGTGTAGCCGTCGAGACTGGCACCGGCCGGCCCGCTCAGCTCGAAGTACTCGTCGTTGTCGGCGCCGCCCTGGTCGATCCTGATCTCATTGATGGTGATCCCGTCACCGGCGGCGAGGGCGCTGGTCGGGACCAGTGCCAAGATCAATGACAGCACGAGCAGTGAGATGGAACTCCTCCGGGTCATCACCCTTCCTTTGTTTGCCTGACCTCAACCATAGGCCACCATCCACCTCGCCGCACACGGAAAGTGGGATCTGGTCTCATCCAGTGGTGACGATCGAAGGGTCCGACTGGGCCGGCTCGATCGGGCTCGTAACCACTGCTCCCCAGGTTTGGATTCCCCGCGTCTGGGTAATCGCGGTGACTGCGGCCACCCGGAGTGCGCCGTCGGGGTCGCCTGATAACGATCGAGGAGGACAAGATGCCGGTCAAGCGTGGCAAGGACGGCAATGGCCCCTTTTACCAATGGGGCAGGAGCGGTAAGAAGTACCGTTACACCTCGGGCGACCATTCCGGCCGGGAAGCGGCCAAGAAGAAGGCCGAGAAGCAAGGACAGGCGGCTTGGGCGTCCGGCTACAGAGGCTGAGTAACGGGCACCTGATCCCGGTCCGAAGGGCGGGATCAGGCTGGGGACTCGATATCGAAGTGTCCGGTGAGACCGGTCAGTTCGAACAGGCGCGTCACCCGGGGGGTCATCCCGGTGAGGACCAGGGCCCGCCCGGCATCGGCGAGTCTCTGACTCGCCTGGACCAATTCGCCCAACGTCTTCGCCCAACGTCGTCGAGTCGAGAAAGCTCACCAGGCTCAGGTCGATGACCACCCGAGGCTCGGCTCGGGATGCGGCGTCGTCCAAGGCGGCGCGAACCCGGGCGATGTTGCTCAGGTCGATCTCACCGGCGAGCTTGATCGTGACCTCGGAGTCCCGGCGCTCGACTTCGAGACCAAGACCGTCGGGAGAATGCGTCATTCAACCGGCCCTGGTGATGGGGAGTGAGGCCAGCCTACCTGGGACTTCGGCTCGATCACCGACTCTGAAGGCCATTAGGACGACGTCGTCACGAAGGTCGGGTTGGGCTCCCTGGAGGTCGGACAGGAGACGATCGAGGAGGGGATCGAGCTCCTCGGAGTTGGCGTCGTTCAGGCGTGGGGTGATGAACTCGGGAGGAGCCTGGTTCATGACTGCATACCCGTCGGTGTAGAGGACCACGGTGTCACCGGGGGCCAACTCATGGGAGATCTCGATTGGGTGGACCTCCGGCACCACCCCCAGCGGCGGACATGGGTTGCCGAGGGCCTCGATCTCTCCGTCGGCGGAGATGAGGATTGGCGGGGGGTGACCGGCCAGCGCCACCGTGAGATTCCGCCCGTCGGCTTCCAAGATCAGGTAGGCAAGGGTGCACATCCTGGCCTGCCCCTCGGTGCGGAGGAGGTCGTTGAGCTGCCCGAACACCGTTTGGGGCGCGGGATCGAGCGCGACCGTGGCACGAAGCGTCTGTCGCACGTTCCCTACCAGGGCGGCCGCGGCGATCCCTTTCCCTTCGATATCACCCACCGCCACGACATGGCGCCCTCCGGGGGCGGGCACCACGTCGTAGAAGTCGCCACTCACCCCACTGATGTGTGCCTGAGGTTGGTATCGCACCGCGAAGCCAATTCCCGGGACATCCGGGAGACTCTCCGGTTTGAGCCCCCTTTGCAGGACAACGGCGGTCTCGTGCTCATGGCTGACGAGAAGGGCATTGGCCAGAGCAGCCCCGGCCTCCCCCGACATGGCGCGAAGAAACGACAGGTCGTCGTCACCCAATCCCCCCGTGGAGTCGGCCAGGGTGAGGATCCCAACCACTTGTCGGCCCGCCCGAAGTGGCAGGACGGCGGTGAAGACATCGCTTCCCGGATCGAGCCCGAGGTCCTCTGCGCTCCACAGCCCGGGAGCCGGCCCGTGGGTGGGTACGTGTGTGAGAAGCGCCGACCTCGACTCCATCACACGTGCCTGGAGACTGGCGGGGTGCCATCGTGTCACTCCGTCTTGTCGACGGGAGATCGGCGTGACCGGTGATGGCTTGTGGCGAACCAGGGTCCCGAGGTCGTCGAGGAGATGAATCGCTGCCGCCTCGCAGAGATCCGGGACGAGGATGTCGAGCAGGGAATCCATCAATGCCTCAGGCTCGAACGACGCGATCACGGCATCGCGGAGGCTGGCCATCAAGCGGTCTCGCTCCTCGGACTCGACCTGATCTGTGATGTCGAGGAAGTAGTTGAGGGCCAGGACCACCTCGCCCCGGTCGTTCTTGATCGGGCTGGCCCTGACCGAGGACCACTTCACAGAGCTGGTGCCACGGAGCCGGTAGCCGATCATGCCTTCCGCCATGGGCTCCCCGGCGATGACCCGTCGCCCGGGGAGGGTCTCAACATCGATGGGCCGGCCGGTTTCGTCGATCATCTCCAACGATGCGAGGGCCGCACCTGCCCCGGCCTCCACCAGCTCCTCCCCGGTCCGGAAACCGAGAAGCTTGGCGGCTCGATCGTTGGCGTAGACCAGCCCACCGGTGCGATCCTGGACCGTGACCGCCTCACCGGCGTGGCTGAAGAGCACGTCGAGCATGGGCCTGCTGCCACTCATCGCCAGTTCTATGAAGCGGTCACCGGGCATGGCGTCGACTTCCTGTGGGTCGATTGACACTACATGGGGTAACCGCGAATGCCTCTGGAGACGGGTTCGTTGTGGGGGAGACACACCCACCGTGGTCATCAACGAGGCGTCGCCCTTGTCAGTCGGCAAGCACGAACCCGTAAGGGATCTCCAAACGGTGGCGACGGAGCAGCTCAGGACTACGAAGCAGATCCGTGGTGGTGAGATCGACCATCACCCTCCCCCGATCCATGATCACAGCCCTGGGGCACAGCTCGAGGGCCAAAGGGAGGTCATGGGTGATCACGATCTGCGTGACGTCGAGCGATGAGAGGGTGGCGATCAACTCACGGCGCCCGGCCGGGTCGAGACCCGACCCCGGCTCGTCCAGCACCACGATCTCGGGTTCCATCGCCAGGACGGTGGCGATGGCCGCCAGTCGCTTCTCCCCTCCGCTCAGGTGATGGGGCACCCGGGGACCGAGACCCGACGCCCCAACACCCTCGAGGGCGCTGGCCACCCGCTGATCCAGCTCGGCCCCGGACAAGCCGAGGTTGGCCGGGCCGAACGCCACGTCCTCGGCCACCGTTGGCATGAACAGCTGATCGTTGGGGTCCTGGAACACCAGGCCGACCCGGCGCCGAACGGACCCGAGAGTCTCGTCGGTCAGCTCGACCGCTCCCACCAAGATCTTCCCCTGCTCCGCCCGGTAGACACCATTGAGACACAAGGCCAGTGTCGTCTTGCCGGCGCCATTCGGGCCCAGGAGTGCGACTCGCTGCCCGGGCCCAACGACCAGATCGACGCCATCGAGGGCTTGGCGCCCGTCGGGATAGTGGAAATGGAGCCCGTGCACCTCGAGGGAGGAAGAGGTCACGACACCACCAGGGCCAGGATCGCCATTCCCAGGCAGACCACCGGGAAAGCAAGGGCGAGGACCCACGACGCCGGTGTCGCTCGGGTCTCGACCAGGGTCGGCATGACACCCGTGAAGCCCCGAGAGAGCATGGCGGAGTGGATCCGCTCCCCCCGCTCGTATGACCTGACGAACAAGGCGCCGGCCCCGGTGGCGATGGGACGAGCCTGCGACAACCACCTGGGGTCGTAACCCCTCGAGCTCATGGCCATCCTCATCCGGCCCAGCTCGCTGATGATGAGCTCGAGGTACCGGACCATGAAACCGGCAATGGATGTCATGACGGCAGGAACCCTGAGTGCCAACATCCCACGCAACATGTCAGTCACCTCGGTGGTGGCGATCAGGACGATGCTGGCGGTTGCCCCGAGAGTGGCCTTCGCGATGATGTTCCAAGCCGCCCACAGCCCTTCTCGTGACAGCAAGACCCCCAAGAAGTCGATTCGCTCCCCGGTCCCCACGAAAGGTATGAACACCGCGAAGAGGATGAAGGGGACGATGGCGGCGAGCCTGCTCAGAACGAACAAGGCCGGAACCCGGGCCAGGGCCACGGTCATCAGAGCAACGACGGCATAAAGGCCAAACGCCCATACCTCCTGACGCGGGGTGATGGCCACGGCAATGACGAAGACCACGATGGCGGCCAGCTTCACCTGAGGGGCTAGCGCGTGGACCGGGCTGTGCCCGTGGACATAGAGAGCGTGGGCATGCCCAACGCCCATGTCAGGGCCCTCCGGTATGAGGTGGCTTGCCCTTCACGGCGAGAACGATCCCCCAAGCCACCAGCAGGGTTGTCACAGTGCCGGCGATGCCGGCGATTGCCAGGCTCATCGACACGTTGGCGACCCCCGTGGTGGCATAGTCGGCGAACAGGGAGTGGGCCAAGGTGTGTTCCTGGCCACTATCGAGGAACCCTTCCGACCCAGCCACCGACTCGAGGCCATCCGGATCGCTCGAGGCGAATTGACTCACGATGGCGGTGATGAAAAGGGTGGCGATGAGGCCGCCGATGACGAATGTGCGGATGGCGACCCTGGCCTCGCCGGCCGATCCGAGCTCCGAGTCCAGAGCCGCATGTACCAGGTCGGGTCGGGAGCCGAGGACCGCGGTCACGGCCAGGGAACTGATCACGGCCTCTCCGACGCCGATCAAGACGTGGACACCAACCATGGCGGCAAAGACCTGGCTGAAGGGGACAGGCGCGGTGGCCCCGAACAGCCACTCGATGGAGAAAGCGGCGGCGGAGAGGAGCACCGAAAGCCAGGCCGCCAACCCGGTTGCGCCGATCATCCCGCCCTTGTTGTGGGGCAAGACCCGTCGCAGCAAGGAGAAAGCGGCGTATCCCCCATAGGCCGGGATCACTGCCATGTTGAGGACGTTGTACCCAATGGCTGTGATCCCGCCGTCGGCGAAGAGAAACGCTTGCACCACCACCACGATCGTCACGACGATGGCGCCGAGATGGGGGCCGAGGAGAATCGCTGCCAGAGCCCCTCCCAAGAGGTGTCCGGTGGTCCCGGCGGCCACCGGAAAGTTGAACATCTGGGCTGCGAACACAAAGGCGGCGCCCATCCCGGCCAGGGGGATCATCCTGTCGGTGACGGTCTGTTTCACCTGACGCATCGCCACCCCGAGGGTGCCGGCGCTGAGGGCGACGGTGACAACCGCGGTGCCGGCGTTCAGGAAGCCATCCGGTGCATGCACAGCGGAGTCCTCTCTTGCTCACCGCAACCGTATCGCAATTGCAAACGTCTCGCAATTAGTGTGAAGAGAGCCTGCCCCAACCCTTACCATGACGACATGAACCAGCACCCAGGTGAAGATCTGAGGGTCATGCTGGTGAGGAGCGGTCATCGAGTCACCGGCCCCCGACGGGCCGTCTGGGAGGTGGTGTCGTCGACCGGCGATCATCTCACCGCCGAGGAGATCGCCGACCGAGTCAGCACGGTCGATCCCGACGTCAACCTCTCATCGATCTATCGATCCCTCGCCCTATTCGCCGAGTTGGGGATGGTCCGGGAGTCGAGCCTCGACGATGGGGCCGCCCACTGGGAGATGGCCCACCCCGACGAGCAGTTCCACATGAGATGCCGTTCATGTGGCCGGGTCGAGCACCACGCCGGTGACCTCGTCGAGCAGGTGCGGACCCATCTCGCCGACGAGCACCGGTTCCTGGCCGATCAGGTCGATCTCCTGGTCACCGGTCTATGCCGGGACTGCTCCTAGTGGCCCGAAGGCTGCTCAGAGCGACGGATCACAGCCCTAAGGCCCGGCCCAGCAGCTGGCGCTGATATCTGGGGTCGCCGAGCAACAGCGATGTAGATTTGGCCCGTTTCAGGTAGAGGTGGGCGTCGTGCTCCCAGGTGAACCCCATGCCTCCGTGGATCTGGATGGTCTCTCCAGCCGCCCAGAGGTAGGTCTCCGACGCCACCGACCCGGCCAAGGGAGAGGCCACAGACAACTCCTCGGGGTCATCGACGCTCCGGACCGCGTGATGTGCGGTTGACCGGGCGTGCTCGACCCGCATCAGCATCTCGGCACACCGATGTTTGATCGCCTGGTAGGAGCCGATCGGCCGCCCGAATTGGTACCGCGACCTGGCGTACTCGACCGACATCTCGAGACACCGCTGTGCTCCTCCCACCTGTTCGACGGCAAGTGCCGCAGTGGCGAGGGAGAGCACCCGGGAGATGCCGCCGGAGTCGGGCGCCCCACCGAGGAGCGCATGCTGACCCACCCTGACGTTGTCGAATGTGACCTCCGCCTGTCGGCGGGTGGGGTCGAGGACCGGGACCTGGTTGACCGAGACCCCTTCGGCAGCGGCATCGACCACGAATGTGCCGACCTCGTCGCCGACCGCAGCCACCACCAGGAGAGTATCGGCGAGATGCCCATCGAGGACGTGCCGCTTGAGCCCCGAGATCAGCCAGTCGCCACCGTCGCGCACCGCCAACGTCGAGAGGTGGGCAAGTCCCCAATCACGGGGCTCTTCGTGACAGGCCAGACTGGCCAGCCGCTCACCGGAGGCAAGCCCGGGCAGGAGATCGGCCTGTTGATCAGGGGCCCCCATGGTGATGACCGCCATGGTGGCCAGCACCACGCTGGCGAAAAAAGGGCCTGGAGTGACCAGCCGGCCCATCTCCTCCAGCACCACGGAGAGCTCGAGGGGGCCATATCCGGCTCCCCCGAGCTCTTCGGGAATGGTCAGCCCGGCCCATCCCAGGTCGGCGATCTCCTTCCACAAGCCGCGATCGAAACCGTCGTCGGACATCATCAGCTCTCGCACCATCGCCAGACCCATACGCTCCTCGAGAAAGCGGCGAGCGGTTGTCCGGATCAGGCTCATGTCCTCACTCGGGGTGAAGGTGATCACCGGTTCAGCCACGGGGGACGTCCTTCCAGGGCAGGTCCTTGTCGACTCTCGGCTCGCCGGGAAGCCCGAGGACCCGCTCACCCACGATGTTGAGCATGATCTCCGATGTGCCGCCTTCGATCGAGTTGGCTCTGGTGCGAAGGAACCCGTGTTGTGGGGTCTTCCCCTCCAAAGACTCGGGGCGGGTCAGGCGGTATCCCCCGGGATACAGGGTCCCATCGAGACCCATGACATCGAGGATGAAGGATGCGATGTCCTTGTTCTGGGCGGCCCATGCCAGCTTCCCGGTGGAGCCCTCGGGACCAGGGGTGCCGGCGTCGGCCGCCTCATTGGCCCTGATGGAGGTGAGGCGATAGGCCTCGACCTCGGCCCATAGTTGGATCAGCCGGTCACGAAGGACCGGGTCGTCGGATCCCGAGGACTTCCAGACCTCGAGAGCCTGTGAGATCCGGCCCGAGCCTCGTGGCACAGCATTGCCCCCGATTGCCACCCTCTCGTTCATCAGGGTGGTGAGCGCCACCCTCCAGCCGGCCCCAACCGAATCGATCCGATTTGCGTCGGGGATACGGGCATCGTGGAAGAACACCTCGCTGAACTCCGCCTCTCCGGTGATCTGATAGAGCGGCCTGACATCGACCCCCTCGGACTCCATGTCGATGATGAAGTAGGTGAGGCCCTCGTGCTTGACCGCCCCCGGGTCGGTGCGGGCGACCAGCATCCCCCACTTGGCGATGTGGGCCAGTGTGGTCCATACCTTCTGCCCGTTGACCACCCACTCGTCGCCGTCACGAACCGCCTGGGTGGACAGGCCGGCGACGTCGGACCCGGCGCCGGGCTCGCTGAACATCTGACACCACATCTCCTCGGTGGTGAACATCGGTCGCAACCAGCGGGCCTTCTGCTCATCGGTTCCGTGGGCGACGAGGACCCCGGCTCCCATCCCGATCCCGAGCAGATTGGTAGGCCGGTTCTGGATGCTCGCCCCGGCTGCGAGGAGCCGCCGATCGATCTGTGACTGGTACTTGCGCCCCAAACCCAACCCCCCAAAGTCCTCGGGGTGCCAGGCCCAGGCCAGCCCCCGGTCGTATTGGGCGCCCCAGAAGACCTGGCGGTCGGTGGTGTGGGGCGGGAACTCGGCGAGGAGACCGTCGACCAGGGCGTCGACGCGTGCTTGCTCCTTATCGGTCATTTCCTCCACCAGGCGAGAAGTCAACCTTAGACAGAGGCCTTGCATTTGCACGGGGTGGCGCACAACGCGACCGCGTGCATGCGGTGTGGCCTATACCGGGACCGCGGGCTCGATGATCGCCTCGGTATCCACCCCGGCGGGCAAGGTCCCGAAGAGCGAGCCCCGATGACCGCCGAGACGGCTGGCGGCAAAAGCCTCGAAGACCTCAGGAGCGGCGTACCTGGCCAAGAGACTCCCGGCGGCCGCCAGGGCGAGACCTTCAACCAGGCTCCTTGCCCGATACTCGGCGTCACCCATGTTGAAGTCGGCAAAAGCGGCGGTGATCGCCCGGTCGAGTCTCCGGTCGTGGCCCCTCGACTCCTCGATCTCGCTCCTCAGCGCCTCGACGGCGCGGGGCTCTCTGGCGAGGACCCGGATCACATCGAGGGCGATGACGTTCCCCGACCCTTCCCAGATCGCGTTTAGAGGCGACTCCCTGTAGAGGCGGGGCATCATCGACTCCTCGACATATCCGCCCCCACCAAGGCACTCGAGAGCCTCTCTCACCACCTCGCTGCACCGTTTGGTCACCCAATACTTGGCCACCGGGGTGAGGATCCGTTTCACCAGATCCTCGTGACCGTCGGTGTCGGCCCGGTCGAAGGCGCCGGCCACCCTCATCATCAGCAGGACGGCGGCCTCGGTCTCGATCTCGATGTCGGCGAGGACGTTCCGCATCAGGGCCTTCTCGATCAGCAGCGACCCGAACGCCCGACGATGACGGGTGTGATGGATGGCCTGAGTCACCGCCTGCCTCATCAGCGAGGCCGACCCGGCAATGCAGTCGAGGCGGGTGCCGGCAACCATCTCGATGATGGTGGCTACCCCGCGGCCCTCCTCACCGACCATTCGGGCCCAGGCGCCCTCGAACTCGGCCTCGGACGAGGCGTTCGAGTGATTGCCCAGCTTGTCCTTGAGACGCTGCAGACGGATCTCGTTGACCTCCCCGTCAGGGGTGAACCGGGGCAACAGGAAGCAGGACAGACCACCAGGGGCTCGAGCCAGCACCAGGAATGCGTCGGACATCGGAGATGACATGAACCACTTGTGCCCGGTGATCAGGTACTCCCCGCCCGGCCCTCCTCCGCTCACCGGTAAAGCCAGCGTGGTGTTGGATCTGACATCGGAGCCGCCCTGCTTCTCGGTCATTCCCATCCCCAGCATCACCCCCTTCTTCTCAGCGGGGGGAAGGAACGAGGGGTCGTATTCACGGCTGAGTTGGAGCGGCTCCCATTGCCCCGCCAGCTCAGGCTGATGTCTCAAGGCGGGCACCGCGGCGAATGCCATCGAGATCGGGCACCAATGACCCGACTCGATCTGGCCGGCGAGGAAGGTGAGGGCGGTCCTCGCCGCGAACCCTCCCTCTCCGGGGCCGGTTTCCCAAGGGATGGAGTGGAGCCCGTTGGTCACCGCAAGATCGAGGAGACTGTGCCAGGAGGGGTGGAACTCCACCTGATCGACCCGGTTGCCGTAGCGGTCGTGGGTGCGAAGACGGGGTGGGTTGGCGTTTGCCTCGAAACCCCATGAGATGACCTCCGAAGACGCCATTCGGCGGCCGAAAACGTCGACGTGGGGCCCCGCCCATCCCGCACCCTCGCGGACCAGCGCTTTGGCGAGGATCGGGTCGGCCCCGGCGAGGTCGTAGTCGACCAGAGGTGGAGGCTGGTTCAGGACCTCGTGGGTGGAGCCCATGTGGGCATCGTACCCCTGCCGACCATCCGGGAACCGGGGGGAGTCGCGGTCGGATGACACCTGCCGCCCCAGCCCCTCAACCGTCCGGCCTGGCACAATAGGGGTCGTGGATCAGCGTCTCAGCCTCATCACCCTGGGTGTGTCCGACCTGGGACGGTCACGCGCCTTCTACGAGGCTCTGGGCTGGTCACCCGACGTGGTGATCGACGACGACGTGGTCTTTTTCCAGGCCGGCGACATGGTGCTGGCCCTGTGGGGCCGGGCCGACCTCGCCAGTGACAGCATGGTCACCGACCGCGGTGGATGGGGCGGGATCACCCTGGCCCACAACGTCAGGACACCCGAAGAGGTTGACCGGGTCATAGATGAAGCACGCTCCGCTGGGGCGGTAATCGGCCGGGAAGGGGCGGAGACCTCATGGGGCGGCTACTCCGCAGTCTTCATCGATCCCGATGGTCACCCATGGGAAGTGGCTCACAATCCGGGCTGGCACCTCGACGAGCGGGGGGCGATCCGCCTGCCCTCTGACCCAACGGCGCCGTGAGAAGTATTTTCGGCTCTGGTGTCGAATCGTGACGAACCTCTTCGTATAGGGGGTAATGGGACCCGGTAGGTTGCCGGGCCCAACGAAAGGAAACCCTCATGAGCCAGTACCTGTTGTCCGTCTACTACGACGAGACAGTGCCCGACCCCTCACCGGACCAGATGGCCCAGATGTATCTGGACGTCGAGACCCTCAATGAGAAGATCAGGACCGCTGGGGCGTGGGTCTTTGGCGGGGGGCTCCACACCCCGGACACCTCCACCGTGGTCCGCCAGTCCGATGGCGAGATCGTGATCACCGACGGCCCGCTGCCCGAGGCCAAGGAGCAGATCGGTGGTTTCTGGATCATCGACGCCCTCGACCTCGATGCTGCCCTAGCTTGGGCGAAGCAGGCGACGGTCGCCTGCATGGGCCCGGTCGAGGTCCGCCCATTCCAGGAGGAGCCTCAAGGCTGACCCCACAGGAGATGTTGGATACCGCAGGGATCGAGACCGTCTTCCGGGAGGAGTCGGCTCGAGCGATAGCCAGCTTGGTCCGCCGCTTCGGTGACATCGACCTCGCCGAGGAGGCGGTCCAGGAGGCTTTTATGGAGGCGGTGCGGCGATGGCCGGCAGATGGGCCGCCCCCCAGCCCGGCGGGGTGGATCATCACCACAGCCAGGAACCGGGCCGTCGACCGACTTCGCCGTGAGTCGCTACGCACCCAACGTCACCTCGAGGCAATGACCCTGGAAGACGACATGGCGCACCAGACCCATGAGATAGAAGACGACCGCCTCAGGCTGATCTTCACCTGCTGTCACCCGGCTCTGGCTACCGCGGCCCAGGTGGCACTGACCTTGAGGCTGATCGGGGGCTTGACCACCCCGGAGATCGCGCGTGCCTTTCTCACCCCCGAATCCACGATGGCCCAACGCCTGGTCCGGGCCAAGCGCAAGATCAAGGCGGCCAACATCCCCTACCGAGTGCCTGCGGCCGCCGAGCTGTCAGATCGGCTGAAACCGGTCCTCGCCGTTGGCTATCTGGTGTTCAACGAGGGATTCGTGGCCACCACCGGCGAGCAGCTGACCCGTGACGATCTGGCGGTCGAAGGCATTCGACTGGCCCGACTTCTCTTCGATCTGATGCCCGACGAGCCGGAGGTGATGGGCCTGCTGGCTCTGATGCTGTTGACCCACTCCCGTCGAGCGGCCCGCGTCGACTCCGAGGGCCGATTGGTGCGTCTCGCCGACCAGGACCGGCGCCTATGGGACCGGGGCCTGATCGAGGAAGGCCACGAACTGGTGCGACGCTGCCTGCGACGGAATCTCCCCGGGCCGTATCAGATACAGGCGGCGATCTCTGCGGTTCACACCGATGCCGAGGACGCAGCCGACACCGACTGGGCCCAGGTGTTGGCTCTGTACCGCCAGCTCAGGGCTTTCGACCCGTCTCCGGTCATCGCTCTCAATCAGGCGGTCGCCCTGGCCGAAGTGGCCGGACCGCAGAGCGGATTGAGCCAGGTCGAGAGCTTGGACCTCGAGGGCTACCACCTCTACCACGCGATTCGTGCCGACTTCCTGGCACGCCTCGGGCGAGAGGACGAGGCAATCGAGGCCTATGAGCGGGCCATCGCGCTGACCTCGAACCAGGCCGAGCTAAACCATCTGAACGCCATGCTGGAGATCATCAGGGCTCGACCGCCCCACCCGACCTCGAGGGTCAGCGGCGATGCGCCATCGTCCGGTAACGCCGGACCGATAGAGGGGCGAAGACGACGATGATGATGACCACCCAGATCAGGCTGTAGAGGATCGGGTTCTGAAGCGACCATGCCGTCGGCTCGGGCGCACCGGCCGGGATGTTCCCGAACAGCTCACGGGCCGCCTGGGTGACCGACGACACCGGGTTCCACTCGGCGAACACCCGGAGAACGGTGGGGAGGTTCTCGGAAGGAACGAAGGTGTTGGCGATGAATGTCAACGGGAAGATCACCATGAAGCCGGCGTTGTTGATCACCTCCACACTGGGCACGATCAACCCGATGTAGGCCATGATCCAGGAGATGGCATAGGCGAACAGGAGGAGCAGCCCGAATCCGGTCAGGGCGTTCAGGATCCCGTCGTGGATCCTCCACCCCACCACCAGGCCCGACAGGGCCATGATGATCAGCGACAAGACGTTGTAGACCACATCGCTTGCGGTTCGCCCCAACACCACCGCCGCCCTCGACATCGGCAAGGACCGGAACCGGTTGATGATGCCTTTCTGCATGTCGTCGGCCAGCCCGGCACCGGTGAAGGTAGCCCCGAACACCACGGTCTGGGCGAAGATCCCGGCGATGAGGAACTCACGATACGAGCCGCCGGGGATGTCGATGGAGTCCCCAAAGACAAAGGCGAACAGCAGCACGAACATGATCGGGGAGATCAGGACGAACATCAGGACCTCGGGGACCCGCTTGATCTTGATCAGGTTCCTCTTGGCGATGATCGCCCCATCGGCGAGGGCCGTGGTCACCCGGTTCATGACGCCGCCTCCATGACCTCGTCCATGGACTCTTCGGCGCCATGACCGGTGAGGGTCAGGAAGACGTCATCGAGTGTCGGGCGCCTCAGCGTGGCGTCACGCACCTCGATTCTCTCGGCGTCGAGCGACCGCAACGCCTGGGTGAGCACCGGGGCGCCACCGGAGACCGGGACCACCAGATGGCGGTTTCGTTGGTCGCTCTGGATCTCGCCCACTGCGAACTGGCGGAGTACCCGGGCCGCCGCGTCGACCTCACCTTCGCCGACGGTCACCTCGATCCGCTCCCCACCCACCATGGCCTTCAACTGATCGGCGGTGCCGTGGGCGATGGCAAGCCCTTGATCGATGACCAGGATGTCGTCGGCGAGGCGGTCCGCCTCCTCGAGGTATTGGGTGGTGAGAAGAAGGGTGGTGCCCCGGGACACCAGGTCCTGGATGATGGCCCACAGCTCGATCCGGCTCCGTGGATCGAGACCGGAGGTTGGCTCATCGAGGAACAGAACCGGAGACTCGGCCACCAGGGCACCGGCGAGGTCGAGACGACGACGCATCCCGCCCGAGTAGGTCTTCACCGGCCGGTCTCCGGCATCGGCCAGATTGAAGCGCTCGAGGAGCTCACGGGCCCGGGCCACCGACCGGGATTTCCCCAGCCGGTAGAGCCGACCGATCATGTCGAGGTTCTCGAACCCGGTCAGATGCTCGTCCACCGCGACGTACTGCCCGGACAGCCCGATCCGCTTCCGTACCTCCCCTGGGGCTTTGAGGACATCGGCGCCGGCGACGGTGGCCGACCCGGCGTCGGGCATGGTCAGGGTGGTGAGGATGGAGACGGCGGTGGTCTTGCCGGCCCCGTTTGGCCCGAGCAGACCAAGGATGGTGCCCTCTGGCACCGAGATGTCGAGGCCGTCGAGGGCTTTGACCTCGCCGTAATGCTTGACGAGGCCGAACGCTTCGATGATGTCTGGCATGGGGCTCCGAGAGGTGGTCTTGTGATGAGAGGCGCGGTCATCACGGACCGGCGCGAAGACGCAGGTTAGACCATCCCAGGAGTTGGGCCTTCCGGAATCAGCCCGAGGGGCCCGGTTAGCGTGGTGGCCAAGATGCCTGGCCGGGACGAGCCACTGATCACGCCGATCAACCTCCCGACCCCGAATCCTTGGGGCGACGAGGAGACTCCCTACCTCTCCCTAGGTGGCGACCAGCGGGTCCGCGCCCTGGTGGAGACCCTCTACGACATCATCGAGGCAGAATCCCCCGAGCTGCGGGCGATGTTGCCCACCCTGACCACCGGGTCTCGTCAGAAGCTCTATGAGTATCTATCGGGCTGGCTGGGTGGGCCGCCCCTCTACACCGACAAGCGAGGGCCTCCTCAATTGCGGAGACGCCATCTCCCCTTCCCCATCGGGAAGCCGCAGGCCGATGAGTGGATGCGCTGCATGCGCAAGGCCATGGACCAGACTGGAGTGGAGGGCAAGATCAGGGAGTTCCTCGAGGTCAAGCTGGAGCCACTTGCCCAGCACATGATCAACCGCTGACGACGGGGCGCCAGGGGGGCGATGGTCAGCCGGTGCTCTCCTGGCCCTCGACCCTGATCTCGGTGGCCTTGACTGCCACCCACACCATCAGGCCACGAGCCAGGCCCATGACCTCCTTCGAGGCGCTGGTGAGCTCGGCGGTAAGGGCCAGAGGTGGCCCGATCCGCAACCGCACCCGGTCCCCCAGGTCCTCGATCATCTCGATTTCGGTCTTCCAGACGTTCCGGGGGCTCCCTTCCGGTCGGGACCGAAAAAGCGAGACCGCTTGGGGCTGGATCGTGACCAAGACCTCCCCGGCGACCCGAGAGTCCGCGATCTGGAGTCGGTGGTCGCCAATGGCGACCAACCCGTTCGCCGCATGGCCGACGAAGAGATTCGACCCGGCGAGATCGGCGACGTAGCTGGTACGGGGGCGGAGGCGGATCTCGTCGGCGGTGCCCACCTGGGTGACCACACCCCCCTCGAGGACATGGATCTCATCGGAGATCAGGAAGGCCTCGGATGGGTCGTGGGTTATCACCACCCGTGGGCCGGTGAACTCCTCGAGATGCTCCGCCAGGGTCCGTCGAAGCCGGGCCCTAGTGGTGATGTCGAGGGCCGATAGCGGCTCGTCCAGAAGCAGCAAGTCGGGTCCAGTGACCAGCGCCCGCGCCAGTGCCACCCCTTGTGCCTGCCCACCCGAGAGCTGTCCCGGCTTGTGTCTCTCCAAGCCTGTCAATCCGAGCCGGGCCAGCCAATCTCGGGACCTGGTCAGGGCGTCATCATGGTGAACCCCGCGGGTACGCAGCCCGAAGGCCACATTCTCGACCACGCTCAAATGTGGGAACAGGAGGTAGTCCTGGAAGACGACCCCGACTCTGCGTTCCTTCGCCGGCAGGAGGACATCTCTTGCCGGGTCGTCCAGAACGGTCCCGTCGAGCTCGATGATTCCCTCGTCAATCGGAAGCAGCCCGGCGAGGGCGGCCACCGCGGTCGACTTCCCGGCACCATTCGGGCCAAGCAGGGCGACAGTCCTACCTGGGGGTATCAAGAGTGTCAGCTCGAGTCGGAATGACTCCGACCTCCGCAAGCTGAATCGGGCGCGGAGACCCCCCCGGGCCGTCACAACGCCTTCCACCAGCGCTCCCTGAGGGCGATGAGGACCGAGAGTGAGATCACCACCATCACCAGGCTCAATACCACCGCCACCCCCCGATCGCTCTCCAGGGCGACGAAAACCGCCAACGGCATGGTCTGAGTACGCCCCTGGAGGTTGCCTGCGAAAGTGATGGTGGCGCCGAACTCTCCGAAGGCACGAGCCCAGGTGAGGAGCATTCCCGCCATCAGGGAGGGCCCGATCATGGGGAGGGTCACCCGCCGCATCACCGTCCAGCGGCCGGCGCCGAGAGTGGCGGCGGCACCCTCGAATCGTCGATCCATGCTGCGCAATGCTCCCTCGACGGTTATGACCAGGAAGGGCATGGCCACGAAGGTGTTGGCGACCACCACACCCCAGACGGAGAAAGGCAGCAGCAGCCCGGTGGCCTCATACACGGGCCCCCCCACCAACCCACGTCTCCCCAGGGCGAAGAGCAGGGCGGCGCCACCGACCACAGGCGGGAGTACCAGCGGCAATGTCACCAACCCCCGCACCAGGGACCGACCGGGGAATTCGATGCGGGCCAGGATCCAGGCCAAGGGCACGCCAAGGAGAGCGGCGATCCCGGTGGCTGTCAGGGAGGTGACGATCGACAACCTGAGGGCCTCGGTGACCAGGTCATCTGCCAGGAGGCTGCCCAGCTCGGTCCAAGGAGTCCTTTCGACCAGCCCGATGATCGGCACCACGAACAGGGCCAGCCCCAGGCACCCCAAGACGATGAGGAGCACCGGAAGCCTATTGGCAGCGCCCCTTCCCCTCGTGCGTTCCTGGCTCACGGCGAGGAGAACCCGTGTCTGATGAGAATGGCCCCGCCGACGCCGGAGAGGACAAACGCAACAAACGCCTCCGCCGTCTCGGGATTGGGGGCGTCGGCCATGATCCCGATCGGATAGCTGGCCACGATGTTCTCATCGACGGGGATATCGACACCGTCGACTGCCCTTTCGGCGGACAGCACATCGGTTACGTAGGTGATGCCGGCGTCGAGCTCTCCCGCCTCGATCTTGGTGAGCAGGCCCCGAACGCTGGGCTCGTTGGTGTCGATGGCGGGCGTCACACCGGCAGCCCAGAACGCCTGACGAGCCAAGCTGCCGCAGGGGACGTCGGCGGCGCACAGACCGATGAGCAGCTCGTCTCGGGCGAAGTCCGCCAGGGTGCTGACGTTCGCCGGGTTGCCCGACGGCACCGCGATCTGGAGCAGGTTCCTGGCGAAAACGGTGGGCTCCCCCGCCAGCCCTCCGGCATCGGCGACCCGTTCCATGTTGGAGGTGTCGGCCGGGGCGAACACGTCGACCGGGGCGCCTTCCAGGATCGCCTCTCTCAAGGCCGAGCTACCTCCCAGATTGAGGATCACGTCGACCTGGGGGTTCATTTTCTCGAAGGCCGCCTCGATCTCAGCGAATGCCCCGGTCAGCGAGGAGGCCGCCGAAACCAGCAACACGCCCCCGACCGGGTCGGAGCTGCACCCCCCCAACAGCACAAGGCACGCCAGCCCAATAACGCCCGATCTCGGCCTGGAAAACACTCTCTCCCATTTCGTCTCGTTGTGACTACTCATCCTGGAGCCTAACGGCCCAACATGGCAGGCCGCGAGCCGCCGGGCCGGGTCGAGACTCAGGTCAAAGGCCTACCCTCTGCGGTAGCCGCAATGGAGCCTTCCCGTCTCTCGACCACCGAGTTCGCCGTCCTCGGTCTCATGGCTGAAGCGCCCACCCATGGCTTCGCCGTGTCCAAGCAGCTCACCCACCATGGTGAGCTCGGGCGGGTGTTCACCGTGCCACGACCGCTGGTCTACCGAGCCCTCGCCCGTTTGGTGGATCTGGGTCTGGTGGAGCCGGTCAAGACCGAGCCCGGGGATGCCGGGCCTCAGCGGGTGGTCCACCGGGTCAAGTCCATCGGACTGGAGCGGCTCGAGGGGTGGCTCGAGGAACCCGTCGAGCACGTCCGCGACATCCGGATCGGCTTCCTGCTCAAACTGACCCTGCTTCTGCGGTCAGGTCGGTCGCCCTTGGCTCTGATCAGAGCCCAACGAGCAGCCTTGGGCTCGACATTGGCTGCGCTCGAAGCGGCCTCGGGTGATACCAGCGACCCGGTGGAGCTCTGGCGACGACACAACGGGGCAGCCACAGGCTCCTATCTCGAGCGGCTGGAGCGGGTCCATGGCGGGGGTAGGCCGGGTGGTACGGTTGGTGGCCATCTCGATGAGCGACCTCGACGACCCTCCTGGTGAGCCTGACTCAGGTCAGGCGGCCTGTCCCACCCACCACGTGACCTTCAGGTCTCTGGTGCAACCATGAGCGGTCTCTGGCCTCAGATCACCTTGGTGGCCTTTCTCATACTGGTCAACGCGGTGTTCGCCGGCACCGAGATGGCGCTGGTCTCGCTGCGGGAAGGCCAATTGCAGCGGCTGGAGACGAGGGGAGGGTCTTCTGCGGTGCTGGCCAAGCTGGCCAGGGACCCCAACCGGTTTCTCGCCACCATCCAGATCGTCATAACCCTGGCTGGTTTCTTCGCCTCGGCCTCGGCGGCGGTAACCCTCGCCCAACCGCTCGCCGGGTACCTGACCGTCTTCGGCGACGCCGCCGACGTCATGGCCATCGTGGTCGTGACACTGATCATCTCCTACCTCACCCTGGTGGTGGGCGAGCTCGCCCCCAAGCGGCTGGCAATGCAGCGGGCCGAGAGTTGGGGGCTCTTCCTGGCGCGACCCCTCTCCGTCGTCGCCACCATCTCGAAACCGATGGTCTGGCTCCTCTCCCGTTCATCAGACGTCGTAGTCCGTCTCTTTGGCGGCGATCCCTCACAACACGGGGAGGAGGTCACAAAGGAGGAGATCCGGGAACTGATCGGAAGCCAGGCCGGATTCAGCCAGCACCAAAGGGTGATCATCTCCGGCGCCTTCGACATCTCCGAGCGGACCCTGCGGGAGATCCTTCGCCCGCGACGAGAGGTCGTGGTCTTGAGCTCGTCGATCAGCGCCGCCGAGGGGGTGGAAGCGTTGCTCTCCTCGGGGCATTCCAGGGCGCCGGTCGCCGTCGATGGCGATCTCGACCACGTGGTAGGAGTGATCCATCTCCGTGACCTGATCGGGGGGACCAAAACGGTCGGAGAGCTGGCGAATCCCCCTTTGATCTTCCCCGAGACGGTGCGGGCGCTGGTGGCGCTGCGACAGATGCAACAGTCGCGTCAACACCTGGCCGTGGTGATCAGCGAGCACGGTGCCGGTGACGGCATCGTGACGATCGAGGATCTGATAGAGGAGCTGGTCGGCGAGATCTATGACGAGTCGGACCGTGACGTCCTCGCCGTGGAGCGCCGGGCAGACGGTTCCATCGATCTGCCGGGCAGGTTCCCGATACACGACCTGATCGATATCGGTGTCGACCTCCCCGAGGGCGATTACACCACCGTTGCCGGGTTGCTCCTCGACGTCCTGGGACGGCTTCCACAGGAAGCGGGCGACGTCGTTGCCATCGATGAGTGGGAGGCAACAGTCCTCGAGGTGCAGGACCGAGCGATCACCCGGGTCAGGCTCCGTCGCCTCGACGGTCGGGGCTGAGCACGGTCAGGCACTCACCTCGATCGCATCGTGTGGTCCCGGTCGGTAGCTTGCACCGTCCGGCGCGGGGCTCACCACCGCCGGGAGTCAGGATCTGAGCGAGATGGGAGAAACGGTGGCGACATCCAACGGGGCGATACAGAACTTCATCGCCGGACAGTTCCGGGAGCCGCTCAGCGGGGCGACGATGGGAATCGTCAGCCCGGTGACCGGTGAGGAGTATCTGAGGGCACCCAACTCGGGCGAAGACGACGTCGACGCCGCCTGTCGGGCAGCGCAGGAAGCCTTCCCCGGCTGGCGTGACACCACCCCTTCCGAGCGAAGCCTGGCACTGCTCCGGATCGCCGACGCCTTGGGGCAGCAGGCCGAGGAGTTCGCCCGCATCGAGGTGGAGAACACCGGCAAGCCCTATGGGGCGGCCCTCGGCGACGAGATCCCGCCATCCGTCGACCAGATCCGCTTCTTCGCCGGAGCCGCCCGACATCTCCAGGGGCTCTCGACGGGTGAGTACTTGGCTGACCACACGTCGATGATCCGACGTGAGCCGATCGGTGTGTGCGCCCAGGTGGCACCGTGGAACTACCCGATGATGATGGCGGTGTGGAAGTTCGCACCCGCACTGGCTGCGGGCAACACCGTGGTGCTGAAGCCCTCTGACACAACGCCGGCAACCGCGGTGGCCCTCGCCGAGATGGCTGCCGAGTTCCTGCCTCCTGGCGTCTTCAACGTCATCTGCGGTGATCGGGACACCGGGCGAGCACTGGTTGCCCACGATATACCGAGGATGGTGTCGGTCACCGGCAGCATCCGCGCCGGCATGGAGGTGGCGGCTGCGGCGGCCTCCGACCTGAAGCGGGTTCATCTCGAGCTGGGCGGAAAGGCGCCTGTGGTGGTTTTCGACGACGCCGACGTAGAGGCGGCGGCCACCGCCATCGCCGGGGCGGGGTACTACAACGCCGGACAGGACTGCACCGCCTCGACCCGGGTCCTCGCCGGGTCGACCGTTCGCCGCGATCTGGCCGACGCGTTGGTGGACGCAGCCAAGGGGACGGTCACCGGCGACCCCTACGACCCGAACACCTCCTACGGGCCCCTCAACAACCCCGACCAGCTGGCGCGGGTCTCGGGATTCGTCGAGCGGGCTCCGGGACACGCCAAGGTCCTGGTGGGCGGGAACCGGGTCGACCGCAACGGCTTCTTCTTCGAGCCAACCGTGATCGACGGTCTCACCCAGGAAGACGAGATGAGCCAGAACGAGATTTTCGGGCCGGTGGTCACAATCCAGCAGTTCGACGACGAGGAGAAGGCCATCGAGTGGGCCAACGGGGTCCCTTACGGGTTGGCATCCAGTGTCTGGACCAAGGATCACGGGCGGGCGATGCGAATGGCAAAGGCCTTGGACTATGGGTGCGTCTGGATCAACACCCACATCCCCCTCGTCGCCGAGATGCCTCATGGTGGGTTCAAGAGGTCAGGCTATGGGAAAGACCTCTCGATCTATGCCCTCGAGGACTACACCCGGATCAAGCATGTGATGTCCTACATCGGGAGCTGAGTCAGCGGTGGCGTCGAGCCCCCGACCGACTACTCGGCGGCGAAGATCCTCTCGGCGGCGAAGGGGCTGACACCAACCGGGTTGTCATACACCTTGACGGTCAGTGCCCCATGGGGGTCTCGTTGAGTGAGCTCGAGCTCGGCGCCCGGGCGAAGATTGGCCTCGTCGAGGTACTTCATCATCTCGGCATCGAGCTCCAGCTCCTCGGATATCCGCTCCAGACGCAGCTTCTCGCCGATCACCATCCCAGACAACGGCTTCATCGAGGGAGGCTTGTACCCCGCACCCGGGATCGGGTTGCCATGCGGGCAGGTCTTCGGGTCTTCGAGAACCGCCCACATCGCCGCCTCGACCTGGTCCGAGATGGTGGTCTCCCACACCTCCGCCTCGGCGTGGACTTTGTCCCACGGCAGTTTGAGGACATCGGCCAGGAACCGCTCGGCGAGTCGATGGCGCCGAACGATCACCCCCGCCAGGTGTCGTCCCACCTCGGTGAGCAGGATGCGGTCGCCGACCTCGACCAGGCCCTCGTCGGCCATGCGACGGACCATCTCGGAGACGCTCGGGGGGCTCACTCCGAGCCAGTCGGCGATGCGGGCCTGGATGACCGGTATCCCCTCCTCCTCGATCTCCCAGATCGCCTCGGCGTATTCGCGATAGCGGACCGAGTAGTTGGAAGTCATTCAGGGAGGCTAAACCTGAGAGCGATTCGGTGTCACCGGGTTGGGAAGCAGGTGCTGGCCTCGACCCGTACCGAGACTCGGTCGCCCGGGGAGAACGTCTGCCCAGGCCCCATTCGCGACCGAAGCAGGGTGCCGTCCTCGAATGCGACCGTGACCAGCTGATCGTGGCCGAAGAACTCCCGTCCCCGCACCACCGCGTCTCCCGTGCCATTGGCGGCGAGCCGCACCGACTCGGGCCGGACCATCAACCTGACCCGACCCTCACTGGTGGCGGGGAACACACCAAACACGGTCTCCACCTTGCCACCGGAGGCGGTCCCGGACACGAAGTTGGCATCCCCTATGAAGGATCCAACCCACTCGTCGACCGGCTCCCAGTAGAGGGTCTGTGGCGTCGCCATCTGCACGATCCGCCCGGCTCGCATCACCGCCACCAGATCGGAGATAGACAAGGCCTCTTCCTGATCATGGGTGATGAAGACGGCGGTGTGCCCGGCGCCACGGATGATCCCCAGGATCTCGGCCCGGACCCGGGATCTCAGCGTGTCATCTAGGTTGGAGAAAGGCTCATCGAGGATGATGACGTCGGGCTCAGGAGCCATGGCCCGGGCCAGGGCGACCCGCTGCTGTTGCCCTCCGGAGAGCTCGTGGGGATAACGCCTGCCCAAGCCGGACAGGCCGACCACCTCCAGGATCTGGTCGACACGACGCTCGTGGTCGGGTCCCCTGGCCACTCCATATCCGACATTGCGGGCCACGTCGAGATGGGGGAAGAGTGCATAATCCTGCAACACCACCCCGACCCGCCGTCGCTCCGGAGGGATGAAGACATCGGGGCCTACCACCCTCCTCCCCCGGATATCGATGATGCCCGCGTCGGGGTGGTCGAAGCCGGCGAGCACCCGCAGCATGGTGCTCTTGCCGGTGCCAGAGGGACCGAGGAGGGTGACCACCGCCCCGGTTGGGACGATCAGGTCGCAACGATCCAATGCCACCACGTCACCGAAGGCCTTGGAGACGCCCGCCGCCTCGATTGCCGGGTCACTCATGGATGTCACGTACCACGAACAGATAAAGAGGAATCGCCGACACCGCGATCAGGGCCAGGGCGGCGAAGCTGGCCTGGGTGTAGAACAGCTCCTCGGTGGCGCTCCATATCCGCACCGGAAGGGTGTCGAACTCGGTTGGCCTCAACAGCAGAGTCGCCGGGAGCTCCTTCATGACGGAGAGGAAGACCAGGGCCCCCCCGGCGAGGACCGATCGCCGAACCAACGGGATGGTCACTTTCCGGATGGTTTCCCAACTCCCCATTCCCAGGCTCCTCGACACCTCTTCGAGACCAGGGGCCACCCTCCGCATCCCACTCTCCACCGCAGCCAGGGCCACCGGGAGGAACATGGCCAGATAGACCAGGACGAGCAAGACCACCGTCTGATAGATGGGGCGGGCCAGTCGGACCGCCAGGACCAGGAAGGCAAGACCGATCGCCAGATGCGGCAGGGAATAGGTGAGCCAGGAGATGGACTCTAGGAACCGTGCCCGGCGTCCCGGGAACCGAACGACCAGGATGGCGATGGGGACCGCGGCCACGGCGATGACGGCGGCGGCCAAGATTGAGATGATCACCGACCGGGTGGTGTGAGGGATCACCGAGAGGGGTGAGTTGCCCAGCGACACCCCACGAACCGCCCACCAGGTCATGGTGGCCATGGGGAGGACCAGGGCCAGGCCAACTATCGATCCCAGCAACCCGAAGGCGCCGACCCGGCCCGACCGGGAGAGGCGGTGGGTGACGGCGACTCGGTTGGGGCGGTTGCTGTAGAGGGTTGCCCGTCCCCTCGCCCATTGCTGGATCATGACGACGACCAGGGCTGCGGTGGAGAGCAGCCCGGCCAGGAACAGAGCCGGGCCGGTGTCGAGGCGCCCAGCGAACTGGGTGTAGATGGCCCGGGTGAAGGTCTCATAACGGAGCATCGACACCGCCCCGAACTCACTGAGCACATAGAGCGACACCAGAAGGGCGCTGGAGGCCAGGGCAGGACGAAGCTGCGGGAACACGATCGCTCTCAGGGTCCGCCATCTACCGGCGCCCAAACCCCGGGAGACCTCTTCCAGCCCGGGGTCGAGACGTCTCAGGACCGGGACTGTGAGCAAGTGGACAAAGGAGAAGTTCCACAAGCTGAGGGCGGCCCAGGTCGCCCAGAAACCCTTGAAGACTGGAAGACCCGGCAGTCCGAGACCCTCGAAGAGTTGGGTGAGCATCCCATTGTTGCCCGATGCGGCCAGCATCGCCATGGCGCCCACGTAGGACGGGATGACCAAGGGGATGGTGACGAGGGTCGACCACACCGCCGCCCCGGGGAGATCGGTGCGGGTGGTCAACCAGGCCGTGGCCAAGCCCAAGCCCATGGTGGTGACGGTGACCGCGACGGTGAGGACCGCGGTGGAGGCCGCCAGCTCGACAAGCCGTTCGGTGGAGAAACCACCGACGTCGAACCCGCCGGGCCGAACCACCGTCCACAGCAAATAGACGATGGGGATTGCTGCGGGGAGCACCACTGCGCCCCCCAGGAGCCAAAGAAGACGAGGGGCTCTCGGCCGCAGTGCGGCCAACGCCTCCGCCCCTGCCGAGGTGCGACCGGCCAGCTCTAGCATCTAATCCCCTAGTGGTCTGTCGCTCAGCTCAACCCGGCCCGCGCGATCAAGTCGACCGAGGTCTCGAGATGGGCGGCCAGATCGGAGAGGTTGATGTCGGGCCCTGACAGATCGACGAGTGGCACCTGACCCGCCGGAGTTGGAGCCCCGGCGATGAGCCCGTACTCGAACAGGGCCTCTGCAAAATGGGCCTGGGCCTCGGTGGAGAGCAGGTAACGGATGAACTCGAAGGCGGCCTCCTTGTTGTCGGATGGTCCCAGGACCCCGGCCCCGGTCGCCATCACCAGGGCCCCGGGATCACCCGGCGCCAGGAAGTGGTTCCTCGCCGAGACCTCGCCCTGCTCGGCCATCGCCTGGAGCAGGTAGTAGTGATTCACCAGACCGGCATCGAGATCACCGGCTATCACCGCGCTCACGATCGCACCATTACCGGAGAAGATCTCGACTTCGTTGGCGACCAGGCCCTCCAACCACTCCAGGGTGGCGTCGGGCCCATCCACCAACTCCATCGCAGAGATGAAGGCAACGAAGGAGGCATTGGTGGGGGCGAGGCCCACACGGCCCTTCCACTTGGGGTCGGTCAGCTCCGAGACACTGTCTGGGAGCTCTTCCTCGGAGACCAACTCGGGGTTGTAGACGAAGACCCGGCTTCGAGCGGTGATCCCGACCCATTCGCCGTCGGCGTCCTGATAAGCCGGGTCGACCAGGCCGAGGATGTCCTGGGGGAGCTCGGCGAGTAGCCCGGCGTCCCCGATCGCCCCGATCCATGCCGGGTCCTGCGACCAGAAGACGTCGGCATCGGTGGTCTCGCCCTCGTTGAGGAGCGTGCTGGCGAGATCGCTGGTTCCGTCGCCGTAACGGACCCTGACCTCGATACCGGTGGCGGCGGTGAACGCCTCAACCACCGGGACCACGAAGTTCTCGTTACGACCGGAGTAAATGATGAGGTCCTCAGCAGGCTGTGGAGCCGAGGAGGTGGTCGACGTGGTGGCTCCGCTGGTGCACGCCCCCAACAACAGGGCAACAACAGCAATCAGAGCGAGTAGATGAGTTTTTGTTCCCATGTTAGGGCACCCTAATAAACACTACACCGCTAGTGCAAAGGCCCTATGTGGGGTGAGAGATTCAATCCATGAGCCCGGCGAGGTCCTCGAATCGGAGCGCCTGAGGCCCGTCCGAGAGAGCCCTCTCGGGGTCCGGGTGGATCTCGACCATCACGCCGTGGGCCCCGACGGCGAGAGCTGCCTTCGCCAGAGGTATGACCAGGCTGCGTCTTCCTGCTGCATGAGAGGGATCCACGATCACCGGCAGGTGGGTCCGCTGCCGCAGCACCGGCACGGCGGCGATGTCAAGGGTGTTTCGCGTCGAGGTCTCGAAGGTCCTGATGCCCCTCTCACAAAGGATCACCTGACGGTTGCCGCCGGCAAGGACGTACTCCGCCGCCTGAAGCAGTTCTTCGATGGTGGCGCTGATCCCCCTTTTAAGCAACACCGGGCGTCGGCACCTCCCGACCTCGGCCAACAGGGCAAAGTTCTGCATGTTCCGGGCGCCGATCTGGAGCACGTCAGCGATCTCGGCCATCGGGCCCACATGCTCCGGAGCCGGAACTTCGGTGACAATGGGAAGACCGTATGCCCGCCCCGCCTCGGCGAGCAGTTCCAAACCGTCGTACCCGAGGCCCTGGAAGCTGTACGGCGAGGTCCTCGGTTTGAAACAACCTCCGCGCAATAGCAGTCCTCCGGCATCGCGAGTCGCTTCGGCGCATTGCATCACCTGATCGCGCGACTCCACCGCGCATGGCCCCGCAATCAGAACCGGGCTGTCACCACCGATCGTCGCGGTTCCGACCTCGACGACAGTGTTGCTCGACCGCCTGGCACGACTCGCCAGCCGGTATGTGTCGGATGGCTTCTCTGAAGTCGTCGGCTGACCGACACTGACGCCGGCCGTTCTGGGTGGGGTGACCCGACGGTGCTTGCGCGGTCGAAGATCGTGGGACTGATAACAACCGAGGATTCGCAGAAAACGTGCATGTCTCCCGACACCGTCGAGTGCACGCGCAACGGCAGGATCAGTGGGATTGCCGTCGAAGTCGAGAAAGAAGGTCTCCTCCCATGGGTTGTCCGGATTAGGTCGTGACTCGAGCTTGACCAACGGGATGTCTTCACGCGCAAACTCGTTGAGTACCTCGAGCAAAGAGCCCGGCTCATTGCCAACGGAGATCACGAGAGAGGTCTTGGCCGGCACCCTGAGATCCACCTCGATCGGGGTCCTCGACAGAACCAGGAACCTCGTGTAGTTCTTTTCGCGATTCCCGATGTTGGTCCTCAGGACCTGCAACCCGTGTAATTGTCCCGCGTCTTCGCTGGCGATGGCCCCAATCGTCGGATCACCCAATTCCGCGAGACGCTCGCCGGACCGAGCCGTATCCGGGTGGTAGACGATCTCGACACCCTCCAGACCCTGCAGGTATGACGAGCACTGGGCGACGGCCTGAGGATGGGCCAGGATCGTCCTTATCGTCTCGAGCGTCGACTCCTGGGTCCCGAGCAGACAGTGCCGGACAAGGAGCTTCACCTCGCCGATCACCGCCAACCTGCTCTGGGTGAGGAGGTCGTAGACCTCGGCAATGCTCCCAGAGGTGGTGTTCTCGATAGGAAGAACTGCGATGTCCGCCCTGCCCTGCTCCACAGCCCTGGCAACGTCGAGGAACCGCTCCATACCGATGAACGTCGCCTTTCCAGTCCCCATGTAGTCCTTGGCCGCGAGATGGCTGTAGGCCGCCTCCCCACCCTGAAAAGCGACCGTCACCCATTGGCCCGTGCCATTCAATTCTTGTTGCGCGTACAGGTGCTGCAGTCGACGCGAGTCGTCGAGGATCTGCTCCCACAACCTGGAGACCAGTCCTGAGTCGAGATCGTGGGTCTCTGCGACTGCGATCCGATCGGCGAGGAGGAGCCTCTCCCGTTGCTCGTCCTGGAAGGGGAGACCGTGACGCAGCTTCTCGCTCGCGATCTCTCTGGCCAGGACACGACGTTGTGCCAATAGTTGAAGGATCTGATTGTCGATGTCATCGATGCCACCGCGGAACTGATCCAATGGCGACGGGCTCGGGTCACTCACGAGTTACTCCTGGTTGTGCCCTCTCAGGGCGTTGGAGGATCCGAAAGGGTTCTGGAACGGCGGAGTGGGGTAGGTCGGCGCTAGGCGCCGAAATAGACGTGGCCGTAGAAGGCAGAGCGTGGGCCCACATGACGGCGGAGGTCTGTCACCTGGCCGATTCTCGTCGTCAAGGCCAGTGGGAGTCAAGAGGTTTCTAGGCTGCGGCCATGGATCGGAAGGCTTTGATCCTCGGAACTGGGCTCATCGGCGCGTCGATAGGCATGGCCCTGCGCGGAGTGGGGTGGGAGGTGAGCGGGTGGGACCCGGACCCGAAGTCGCTCGCCACCGCCCTATCCCGTGGCGCCATCGCTAGGGTTTCGGAGGACAATTCGCGCGAGGTGAACAAGACAGGGTTGATCGTTCTTGCTGCCCCACCATCCCGAATCCTCGAGGCACTGGGTGCCATCCGGACAGACACGTTGGTCACCGATGTCGCCGGGGTGAAAGGCCCAATCGTCGAAGCGGCGCGGCATCTCCCTCACTTCATAGGTGGGCACCCGATGGCGGGGGCCGTCAGCAATGGGCCTGAGATGGCGTCCTCACACATGTTTCATGGAGCTAGTTGGGTGTTGTGCACCGATGACGCCGACGTTTCCGACCTGGATGAGCTGGCGTCGATCGTCGAGTCGATCGGCGCCAACCCGGTGCTGATGACTGCCGCCGAGCACGACGCCGCCGTAGCACGGATAAGTCATCTTCCACACATTCTGGCAACAGCACTGATGAGCGTGGCCGAGGTCGACGCGAGGGCTCTTGGTCTTGCCGGTGGTGGCTTCCGGGACCTGACCCGTGTCGCCGGCTCCGACCCGGGCTGGTGGCCGGAGCTGCTGGTCACAAATCGCGCACATGTTGAGACGGCGATTTCTGAGCTCGGCTCGGAGATCGCCAAGTGGAGAACCGATCTCGGTGCCGGGGACTTCCAAGCGGTCATGGAGTCCCTTGAGACAGCCAGCAGGGCAAGACGTGACCTAGGCGAGCACCATGCCCAAGTTCGGGTAGTGCTACACGATCGCCCCGGTGAGATCGCCAGGGTCGGCCATGCGTTGGAGTCGAGTCGGGCAAATGTCAGGGACTTCCAATTGCGTCACGGCGAACACGGTGGTGGTGGGATCCTGACCATCTCGGTGACCCCGGCCACGGTCGAGAGGCTGAGGTCGGCACTCCTCGAAGTGGGATTCACGGTCGATGAGTGAGCCCGAAGCCGGAGGATCACTCCACGCCCTGCTCAGCCAGGGGACCGACGGTATCCCCGCCTGGCGATCTGATCAGGGGTGCGACGGCGCCGGAGGAGCCCCCGGCACATAGAAGCCCAGTTGTTCCGGATAACACCACCACCAGTCTTCACCGGGCTCGTAAGAGCGCACGATCGGGTGATCTGGGATCGCCTGCCAATGAGCGGTGGCATGACGGTTGGGCGAATTGTCACAGCAGCCGATATGCCCGCAACTCATGCACATCCGTAGATGGACCCACCGGCCACCGATCAACAGACAGTCCTCACACCCTGTGCTGGATGGCTCGACCTCCCCGACCGCATCGAGATGATTGCATTCAGCCATCAGATGACCGTCCCCGTCCCGGCGAACTCCTCGAACGCGGCGAGGTCGCGTGGTGCGTAGACCGTGCCCGGCCCACCACTCATCAGAATGGCGACTCCCAGTGCCTCTGCGAACTCATCGGCGGTCGCCCCATGACGGGCGGCTTTCCTGGCATGGGAGGCCATACAGCCGTCGCATTGCTTGGTCGATGCGATGGCCAACGCAATGAGCTCCTTGGTCTTGGAACTCAGGGCCCCGTCAGCGGTCGCCGCCTCGCTCATGTCACTGTGGGCTTCATAGACGGCAGGGATCCTCTGGCGCAGGGCTTGTGATATGCCGGCCAAATCCGCCTGAACTTCCTTACCGTAACCCATGGATACCACCACTCAGCGATACCGCCACCGCGGCAACCAGAAGTTAGCGGTTGAGGCAAGTGGCCCGACAGGCAGGCTGAGTCGACAGCCCGTACCGTGGGGTAGGGTGGCGTGGTGACTTCCGCCACCATCCCAGGAACGATGATCCCCTCTTTCAGGAGCGCCTCCAGCACGGGCCAGACCCTGTCGCTCGAATCGTTCCGGGACATAGTCCCCATCGCCCTTCTCTTCATCCCTGACCTCATATCCCCGGAGGGCCTTGGCGTAGTCACCGAGCTGAACTCGCTGCACCTCGAGTTCGGCAACCTGCGGTCACAGGTGCTGGTGGTTGTGAAGGAGACCTCACGAACCGTTCGTGAGTTCTCCGATCAGCAGGGGCTGACCCTTCCCATCCTTGCGGACGCAAGCGGCTCCATCATCAGGAGTTTCGAAGTGGACGAGGGGGCGGGGCGAGCACGGTTGGCGGCAGTGGTCGCCGACAAGCACGGCTCATTGGTTCGCCGGCTCGATCCCCTCCCCGCAGAGGGCGCCGCCAACGCATTGCTCGACCTGATGCGCCAGATCACCGCGAAGTAAGCCATGCGTGAGTAGATGACGTCGTCCAGCGACGTCATCTACTCACGCTGCCGACCATTCGATGGAGTCGAGTGCCGGCTCCTCGATGGTCGTCAGACTTCGCTCTGGCTGGTCTGAGGCCCACCCATTCTGTGCGGATTTGTGACGGAGGGGTTCGCGCGAATCCGCACAGAATGGTAAGGAACCCCCTGGCCGGGGGGGGGTAGGGTCCCGGGATGGGTGAGACCATTCTGGAGCGCTACGGGCCAGCCCGTATCGCCCAGGTCGTATCGTCGTTCTACGGCGAAGTCCTCCAGTCGCCTCGGCTGGGGCCCTACTTTCACGACGTCCCGATGAGGGGGCTCATCGATCACCAGACCATGTTCATGGCCATGGTGTTGGGTGGCCCCCAAACCTTCACCGCCGATGAGATCCAAACGGCCCATCATCAGTTGCGAATAACCCGGTCCGACTTCGACGAGATGCTCCGACTGCTCGAGGCAGCACTGCTCCGCTTCGACGTCGATGGTGAGAACACCCGGATGGTGCTTGCCGGTTATCAGGCATTGGAGGAACAGATTGTCGCCCCACCGGGGGAGTAGCGGCCGTCGTCACCTGCTCCCTGGGTCGCTCCCCCACCAGGCCCGATCCCGGGCGTCGCTTCAGACGGATCTCGGCGACTCGTCACCCATCAGCAAGAGACGAAATCCGTCCTCCAACGACACCTTGGGCGCCCACCCCGGCACCTGGGGCCCCCGCCATGGTGTCTCGATGGAGCGGTCCGGCACCGGGTAGGCATCAGACGCCACCGGCACCGGCCTCCCGCTCGCCCTTTCGAAGGCGGCGACGACATCGGAGATCGATCGCACCGATCCCCCACTGGCAGCAAACCTGCGCACACCCGGCCGCTGCTCGGCCGTCAGCACCCCCGCCCGCACCAGGGCAGCCACCGCATCATCCACGAACAACATGTCGACCTTGATCGGGCGGGCAGGTAGAGACAGGGGCGGGCCTCCGAACTGCGCTTCCCGCATCAACGTCGGCAGACGCCGTCGCTCGTCATCCGGCCCGTAGACGTCGTACAAAACCGTCACCACGGCATCGATGGCGGCGACCTCGGCGTAATAGGCGAGGATCTCCCCGAACGCTTGCTTGGTGGCGGCATACAGGTTGAGGGCCTGATCGCCGCCCTCGCCGTGGTGCTCGAAAGCGCTCCCGGCGGCCACCAGACGATGGCAACCTGCCCGACGCATGGCGTCGAGGACCTGAGTGCCGAAGAGGACATTCGCCTCCACCAGGACGTCGAGGTCGGACGGCGAGTCCTCACGTCGGTAGCGGGCGGCGAGATGGAAGACGATCTCAGGGTCGATGTCGCCGATGATGGTGGCGATGCTCTCAGTGGTGCCGTCATGGACATGAAAAGTCACGTCGGGCGCCACCGCCCGAACACGCTCGAGATTCGAGGTCGACCGCACCAGGGCATGGACCGTCCTCCCGTCGGCGATCAGGCTTGCGGCCAGTGCCCTCCCGAGATAGCCAGTCGCTCCGGTGACGATGGTCCGCATCCTGATCAATCGGTCAGCGGCATGCCGGACATGGATCGTGCCGGGTGGCGAAGGTGGTCCGAAGCTGACACCGGGTCAACCAAAGGTATCGCACTGTGAGGGGTCGCCGGTGTCGAATCCTCGGGTGAACCACTCGACCCGCTGAGCCGAGGAACCGTGAGTCCATTGCTCAGGGCTTATCTGGCCCTCTACCCGCTCCTGGATCCGATCGTCACCCACCGCCTCGGCGGCATCGATCGCCTCCTGGATCTCCCCAGGGAGAAAGATGCCCACCTCCTTCAGGGTGTTGGCCCACACCCCGGCAAAACAATCGGCCTGCAGCTCGAGTCGCACCGACAACTCATTGGCCTCCTGCTGGGAGCCGGCGCTCTGCTGGGCGCTCTGGACCTGCTCCATCACCCCCAGGCGCTTCTGGACGTGATGGCCCACTTCATGGGCGATCACATAGGCCTCGGCCACATCTCCGCCTTGGGCCCCGAATCTCGTGCTCAACTCGTCGAAGAAGGTCTCGTCGAGGTAAATGGTCTCGTCCAGGGGGCAATAGTGGGGCCCCACCCTGGAGTTGGCGCCCCCGCAACCGGAGTTGGTTGCGTCCCGGAACAAGACCAGCGTCGGCTCCACGTAGGTCAGGTCCGAAGCCGTGAAGATCGCGCCCCAGGTGTCATCGGTGGAGCCGAGCACCGTGGAGGCGAAGAGTTCGTAGTCGTCCTCACCCTGGAACTCATCGGGCTGAACACCTGGCTGTTGCGGGGCTTGGACGTTCTGGAACTGATCCAGCACTTGATCCAGACCGGCCCCGCCGCCACCCAACAAGTTGAGAAGCAAGACGACTACCAGCCCCACCCCCCCGATTCCGCCGATAGCCATGCCCGGGCGGCCCATACCGCGACGGTCTTGGACATTCCCTCTGTTGTTGAGACGATCCCATCGCGCCAAACCAGATCTCCGAAGCGAGTATCACCGAGGCTACCCCCGAAACCCGAGTTGGAAACGATGAGGAGGCCGCTTCAGGTGAAAGCGGTCGGATGCAAGAGCGGGGAGAAGCCACCGTCCAATGCCATTACCGAGGTCGGTGGAGTCAGCACCGTCACCGGCCCCGCATCAGGCCTTTGGTCCCGGCACACCCAACCATCGAAGCTGAACGTCATCAATCGGTCATCGAGCACCAGCACTGGGATCCGGTCGGCCAACACCACCGATCCCGTCGGAAGGCTGGCGATGTCGGCCGTCCAGAGTCGACGGTCCCTGGCACGCTCAAGGCCGCCTCCACGTCTGAGACGCTCCGCCGCCAGCCGTCGGTTGAGATCTGTAGCTGACAACCTGGCACCTGATCCCACGGCGGCGGCCACCGCCTCCCGATAGTCAAGGTAGTCCGGGCGGCGACAGAGACCGCAGGGGCGATGCCCTGCCGCCAATGCGACCGCATCGTCGAGAAAGAAGATCGGGGTCCAGCGACCCGACTGAGTCAGGGGGTGCCTCCATCCCCTGAAGCTGGTGAGGCAACTGATCCATAGTGGGCCGCGGTGATGACGCACCACCTGACCCATCCCGTCCACCAGACAGCCCCTGTTGCCGGTGAGGAGACCCCGGGCAGACACCGCGTGGAGGTCTCCCCAAGGATCGACCCGGTTGCGCAAAGACATGTGGGAACGATGGCACAGAACCTTTCTGTGCGGATTTGTGGCGGAGGGGTTCGCGCGAATCCGCACAGAACGGCTCAGATCCCGGCTCGCCGGGCCCGGGGCATCCCCAACGGGCGTACGATTGCCGCATGTCGAGTCGCAAGTGGTGGACTCCCAATTTGGGCCTGGTCCTGGTGTTGGTCTTGCTCGCGGTGCTGCTCAGTGCCTGCGCCCCCGGCGCCAACCCGGGCGTCGGCACCGCCGCCGAGTCGGGGACGACGGCTGGCTTCCTGCTCGGGCTCTGGCACGGCTTCATCGCCCCGGTCACCTTCGTGATCTCGCTCTTCTCCGACACCGTGAACCTCTATGAGGTGCACAACAACGGGAACTGGTACGACTTCGGCTTCGTCCTCGGGGCCGGCATCCTCTTCGGAGGCGGCGGGTTCGGGGTACGGCGTCGCCGCTGAGCAAGCGATGAGCCGTGAGGTCGCAATCGACCTCGACGACGGCATCAGGCTGCTCGCCACCGACGGGGGGCCCGCGGCCGCCGAAACGGTGGTGGTCTTCGCCCACGGGAGTGGCAGCAGCCGGCACAGCGCCCGGAACCGTCAAGTCGCCGAACGCCTCCAACGCGACGGATCCAGGACCCTGCTGCTCGACCTGCTCACCCCGGACGAGGAGGAGGTCGACCTCCGGTCCATGCAGCACCGTTTCGACATCCCTCTCCTTGGGCACCGGGTCACCGGCGCCGTCGACTGGCTAATGCGGCGGCAAGAGGTGACACTCGGACTGTTCGGGGCATCAACCGGGGCCGCTGCGGCGCTGGTGGCGGCAGCGAGCCGCCCCGACGAAGTTGCCGCCGTGGTTTCCCGCGGAGGGAGACCCGACCTCGCCAGCGACGCCCTGAGGCTGGTGCATGCCCCGACCCTGCTCATCGTCGGCGGTGAGGACTTGACCGTCCTCGATCTCAATCAGCAAGCCCAGGCCGCCCTGGTCTGCCCCAACAGACTCGAGATCATCCCAGGAGCCACCCATCTCTTCGAGGAGCCCGGGAAGCTCGAGGTGGTCGCCGACCTCGCCGCCGACTGGTTCAGCCGGTACCTGACGCCATAGGCCTGTGGCCGCCTCCTGGTGGGTTGCGACCCAGTGAACCTGCCATCCTGAGAGGCGATGGCGCGGCCCCAGTCGATCTTCTCTCGTCAGCTGCTGCCGGCATCCATAGCCATATTCACCACAGTCGCCATCGTCGCCTTCGAGGGCCTCGCCGTCGTCGCCACCATCCCGGAGCTCACTGCCGAGCTGGGTCAGGTGCAACTTCTCCCCTGGGTGATAACCGCATACCTGCTGGCGTCCGGCGTGGCCACCGCCATCGCCGGCTCTTTCATCGACTCACTAGGGGTGTCCGCCGTTTTCCGTTGGGCCACTGTGGCCTTCGCCGCATCATCGCTGGTGGCGGCGGCCGCGTCGTCGATGCCCATGTTGGTGGGGGCTCGTGTTCTCCAGGGAGCCTCGGGAGGCGCGGTGGTGTCGGTCGGAGTGGCCGCGGTCGCTCTGGTGTACCCGGCTCACCTGACGGGGCGGGCCTTTGCCGCCAACGCCAACGTCTGGGGTGTCCTCGGCTTCGCCGGACCGGCCATCGCTGCCGCCCTGATCCAGGTGGGCTCCTGGCGGTGGATCTTCCTGCTCATGGTCCCAATCTCACTGGTCGCCCTGGTCGCCGGGTGGAATACGCTCCCGGGGCCAATCGAACCGACGCCCCTCAGGGTCGACTGGCCTGCAGTTGGGCTGCTGGTGGTGGCGGTGGGAGCCCTGTTGGCCACGGTGTCGAACCTGTCGCCCGCGGCATGGGCGCCGGCACTCCTATTCCTGCTGGCCGGTGTGACCCTGTGGCGACGGATGGGTCAGGCCCGATCCACTCTGCTCGACCGCCGTTTCATCGGTGAGTACCCCTACCTCCACCTCGCCCTGGCGGCGTCACTCGCGCTGGTGGCGGTCATGGGGCTCTCCTCCTATTTGCCGGTGTACGTCCGGGGTGTGCGAGGGGCGAGCGCGGCGGGGGCGGCGTGGTCGGTGCTGTGGCTCACCATCGGCTGGACCATCGCCGCCAACATCGCCGGTCGTATCACCGACCGGGTCAGCGAGCTCTCCGTGCTCCGCGTGGGAGCGCTCACCGGGCTGCCGGCCATCAGCGCCGCCTGGGCGGCGGTGGCGACCTCCGCCCCTCTCCCAGTGGTTTATGCCTGCTATTTCGCCATTGGGATGTCGATTGGCACAGTTACCAACGCTGCCCTTCAGATGGTGCGCATGGCGGTCCCTGACAACCTCGCCGGCCGGGCCACCTCGGCCCATGCCTTCACCCGCACCCTGGGCATGTCGATTGGAGCGGCTCTCGCCGGAGGGGTGATCCTCGCCACTGTTGCGTCGTCGGTGGGCGACGTCTCATCGGTGAGGGCGGTCCTGGCGGGCGAGGAGACCCAACTTGCGGGTGCGGCGGTGGCGGCTCTCGACCGGGGCTTCGTGATTTCCCACGCCGTGAGCCTGGTGGTGATGACGGCCGCGGTTCTGGCGACACAATGGTTGGCGGCCGGCCGCCCCGAGAGGTTGGCTCGAACCACCGAACAAGGCTAACCCACTTGGATCGACCGGGGCCTCTCGAGAACGACCCGGGGCAAAGCGGGGAGACCTGACTCACTGGTTCTCAGTGAAACAGTGAAGAACCCGATGAGCGCTCTTCCTGCGTCGGCGTTAACCGGATCAGGTTCTACGGTCGTTCGGCTCCAATTTCCGAACTCTCAGCCGGGAAGGCACCCAGCACCCGTGTCACTCTTCGGGTTCTTCATGAGTGACTATTGCAGAAGTCGCGGTCGCTGTCCAACGCCATAAGTCCCTGGCCAACCGCACAACCCACCACCGCCTCGGATTCGGACGGAAGAGGCTAGATCTCAGCGGCTTCGACCTCGGCGGCCAGGGCGTCGAGATCCCCGGCGACGGGGACGTGGGTCCAAACTCTCAGACCCGCCAGCAGCTTGGCGTGGGCCTGAGCCTGCCCGGGCCGAACCACCACACGGATCGGCATGCCCTGGGGGAGCGATTCTTTGTATTGCCTCAGGATCGCCCGATGCTGGGGCCGGTCGAGGTCCAACTCGAAAACGATCCCTTCAGCGCCTTCGGCCAGTTGGCACCCCTCGCCGCTCAAGATGGGACAAAGGGTTCCCTGTTGCGGGCCGTTGCACACCATGACCCGATGACCCAGGTCCTCGAGGAACTCCCGATCGACCGGTTGGTCGCCCGCTGGGATGTCAAACAGGATGTATCCATCGGCCATGACGACCTCCTTATCCCAGGGTCCTCCCTTCTCTCCCGCTCGGTTAGAGGACAAAGTCACGTTGGCGACAATTTCTCCAGGTGGCGAGGTTGGAACTAGATCGTCCTCGGAGGACTGGAGAACATGCGACCCGAGACTCTCCCAGAGTCTCGGGTCGCGTGTCACGCAGGGTCAGACGATTAGGAAGACGGCGAAGACAACCGCACCGGCCAAGGCCGCCAGGGCGAGCGCCGTGGTAACGGTTACCTGGGTCGTGAATCCCCGATCATCTCTATATGCCTTGCGGGCGAAGATCCCGAATGCCACCGCCAACAGGATCCCGGCTCCGATGAACATGCCGAAGGGCCAGCCTTCGACGAGTCCACCGAGGAACCAGCTGGTCGGGACGTAGTACATCCACGCTCCGATCCCTGCTGCGAGAGCGCCGACAATGCCCGTCACACACTCGGTGAAGAGGGTGCGGTTCGGCATCCGGCTGACCTCCATCCGCGGCCTCTCTGAGGATCGCCATTGGAAATCACCTCCCTTTCTGGATGACCTTCTTGTGGGGATGATCCATCGCGAGCATGGGCCATCAGGGGGCGGGTGTCATAGGGCCATTCGACCCGATCTGTCAGTTCATGTGCGGGGCGATCGGCTGTGCGGACCACACTCTGGTGCTCTGTGCACGACTCCTTGTTTTGCCGACGATTGGAAGTGCATGACCCCAAGTGGCCCAAGCGAAAGCTCCGGGACGGCAGGAGCCCTGGCCAGGCATTCGCCTGACCAGGGCTCTCTTCGTGCGGATGCTTCAGGATCCGAAGACAGGCACGCCTTCCGGGCAAAGGCCGACGGAGGGGTTCCAGTCCTCGAACATCCCCAAAGGGTTCGGCGTCCATACCCAGGCGTGGAGCACCCATAGACCGAGTGTGGTGTTGACGTGGAAAGATCGACCGAACAGCTCCGGCGGGTCCTCCCCGCCCCAGGCGCCCAGAGGGACGATGTACTCCACTCCCGCCAGCTTGAGCTTTCCGTTCTCCGTCATCTCATAGACCAGCGCCTCGGGCGTTGCCGCATCGACAGACCCATCCAATAGAGAGAGGTTCAGGTAATGGAGCCCCATCCCACCCGTGCCAGGGTTCTCAAAGCAACCCAACGACTCGAGGGTGCTCACATACCCTGCCGATCCGGCCTGGTTGACGTCGTGGAAACTCGCGGTCCCTTGCCGGGCGGCAGTCGCCAGACCCGACTGGCCGGCCGCCAGCGCCGCGGGCATGATCAACATCATCCCAAGGACCAGACTGATCAACTTCGCGTTTCTTCTCATCACTCGCTCCGTTCCTAGCTGAACTCGCTGACCGGGTAGATCTCGTCGGCCACCAAGCCGTGCGCCTCTCTGTGGACCGTGATGGCGTCTTCGGCGCTGTCGGCCTCGACCAGACAGAAGATCTTCCCGGCCTTCTCATCCACCCAATACCGCATGTAGTTCACGCCGTATCGGCCCTGGGTCTCCAGGTCCTTGGCGTGGGCACCGGCGACGTCACCGACACCGACACCTCCGCTGATCGTGTGCACATCCATGAACATGGGCACGCTCTCACCTCCTTCTGCTCGTCTCTATGGCCCCGGGCCTCAGGTCGAACCTATGGGTGGGGGGGTGGACGCACATCGGGTGAACTGCCTATTTCGGGAAAACGGCCCCAGCGCTCAGACGAGGTGGTAGGGGTACGGGTCGAGCACCGAGATCTCCGTGATCCGATCCACGGGGAGACCGTTGCTGTGCGCGGTCCGCCGTATCGCTTCGGGACTGGGAGCGTCGTATACACAGAATGTCTTCTTCCGGTCCACCGAGACATACGACAAGACCCAGGTCACGTTTCGGTCCGAGTTGCAGGCGACTATCGACTGGAGGATTTTCCTGCCCGCGGGCCCGGCAGGGACATCGATCCCGTCGGTGAACGTTCGCTCAACGAGATACCGGGGCATCGGTCTCTCAAGGTATGCGCCACAGTCGAGGAGCGCATCGGGGGTACTCCCTAGATTGGGGCGTCGAGGCGGTTGTCCGTCCAGCCTCGGCTGGTGGCGATGGCCGCGGCCTGGAGACGGCTCGAGGCATTCAGCTTGGCAAGCACGGCTGCCACGTGGTGACCTGCGGTCTT
>JBBDML010000014.1:106439-119862 GCA_040878345.1 Acidimicrobiia bacterium
CCGCCTTGTCGCCACATCCGGGCCGAGTCCCCCATCCGACCTTGCAGCTCGAGCCCGGCTGGGCCAGGGATGCGCCCGTCGGGGGGCTCGAGGTCGAGGCGCCGGGCCCAGAAGGCAAGCACCCCCCGTCCCCACGGATTATTGCCAAGCGAGGCCGACTGGCGCAAGGTCTCATACATGGGGACTTCGCGGCCGCCTTCGATGTGCCCGATCCAGACTCCCTCCATGAGTAGGGCGCACCCGATCACCCGGGATTCGTGATCGTCGGTGTCACCGATCAAATCCAGGACCTCTTCGATCATCTCGGTCGACCCGGGATCGCCCCGCCGAGCTCTCAAAGTGGCTGCAATAACCAGCGTCTCGATCTCGGTCTGCAGGCAGGTCTTCTGGCCGAGGACCTGCTCAAGATCGTGATCCGCCTCATCCCAGCGCCCGGTGGCGACATCGATCCCGGCCACGGTGGCCATTGAGGCGATGTACCAGGCGTCCAGCTCCCGAGCAGAGGTGTACTCGATGGCCCGATCGAACAGAGTGCGCGCTTCGGCAAGACGCCCACCTCGCATGGCCACCGCACCCAGGTGATACAAGGCACGGGCCGCCGGTTCCTGCACTTCCTCCTCGACACCCACACGGGCCGCCTCTTCGATCTGCGCCAAACCCCCACGATCTCCGAGATTGAGCCGGGAAGCCCCCATGGTGGTCGCCGCCTGAACCCCCACGAACAACGAGCCCGTCACCCGGGCACTCTGAACCGCCAACTCACCGAACTCGACCGATTCGGCGTAGTCGCCGGTGGCGAGGGCCACCCAACTCAGGACGTAATAGGCGAGTGCGAGCTCCTCGGTGGGCGCCTCGTGGCACAACACATCCAATGCAACAAGGGCCTCACGGCGTGAAGCATGCAGGTCGTTCTGACGGGACTCGAAGTAGGACAGCCAGGCGTGGGCCCTAGCCCTCTCGACCGCATCTGCGGTCAGGCCCAAACGTTGACCGGCGAGATCGGTGGCGGTCTCGAAGGCATTCACCAAACAGTGCTCCTTGGCGGCTTCGAGCAGAACCCTGGAGAGGTGCGCCGGATCCAGTTGCGCCCTGAACTCCAGGGCGTTTGCGTAATGGAATGCAGACTGGCGGTGAGCTCCAGCCCTCGAGGCATCACTCGCTGCCTTGATCGAGTAGGACAACGCCTTCTCAGGGTCCCCGGCGCCGATGCTGTGATACGCGAGCCGCGCGGTCTCGGGAGAGTCGCCCACCTTGCCTTCTAGGTGGCCAAGAAGCTTGGCGTGCAGATCCCTCTTCAGCGCCGGTGCCATCGCCCGGAGGAGGCTCTCGCGAATCAGGTCGTGTCGACACGACACCTGGCCCCGTTGAGACACCACCAGCCACTTGCGCTGAACAGCCAAATCGAGATGGGACCGGGCATCATCGCCATGCGATGTGACGAGATCCATCGCCACACCTTCAGGGCTCAACGCCACCAGGCCCAGGATCTCCATGACACCCGCCGGCAGCCGGTCCATGCTGGCGAGCACCGCATTCCTCACGTTCGGCGGAAGGCTCAGGTCAGGGTGCCGGATCATCTCCTCGACGAAGAACGGGTTGCCAAGAGTGGCTGCGTGGACCTTGAGGTGGTCGAGACCCATACCCTGGACCATCTGCTCCACACCGGAAGGCGTGAGAGCGGTCAGCTCGATCCGGGTCGCCGCCGGGCCCAGATCCGCGACCACCAACCGAAGAGGCGGGACTCCGTCTAACTCTTCGGGCCGAAACGTGACGATAAGGGTGCTGTTGGTGGGTCCGATCCGGCGCCCCAGGTATCGAATGAGACCCAGGGTCGCCTCGTCGGCCCAATGGACGTCCTCCAGAATGAGGACGACCCGGTCGTTCTTGATCAGGTCGAGCATCCCGGCGTATACCGCCGGTCGCCCCCCACCCGAGCGAATGTCGCTCCGAAGCTCCTCGGGAAACTCTTCGAGGAGCTCGAACAGAGGGGCGAAGGCCGCAGGGATACCGACTGGCTCGGAGGCGGCGGCGAGGACTCTGTACCTGTGGTCGAGACCGTCGGTGAAAACCTTCAGCAGCGAAGTCTTGCCGAAGCCCGCCTCCCCAGACAAAAGAACCACGCCCCCCGACTCGGTCGATCCCGCCACGACCTGTTCGAGGCTGTTCAGATAGGCGTCTCGTTCGACGAGCATTCCTCTACCCATCACGATGCCGACGTTACACCGACCGTTCCAGGTCATTGGCCTCGGGCCCCAGAGGCGAGTGGCTCAGCGCTCGTTGGCCCGGTAGACCCGAACCTCGACCCGCTCCAGGGTGACCAGGCCGTCGCCAATCATCTGTTCGAGAGCCGGGAGGACGGCTTCCACCTTCTCGGGAGTGTCGACGCATTCGATCACGATCGGGAGGTCCTCCGAGAGTCGAAGGATGTGTGCTGTGTGAAGCCGACTGGACTTCCCGAACCCTTCGATGCCCCTGAGGACGGCGGCACCCGCCAGACCCTGGCGGCGAAGCGTTTCCACAATCGCCTGATAGAGCGGACGGCCTTCGTGGACATCCGATTCGCCGATGAAGATCCGGAGCAGTCGGGCATCGGTCAGTGGGTCCATCAGAGCTTCCTCACTTAATTGGTCAGGCTATAGCCGGCAGCGGCAAGCGCGACACCGGCCAGCAGATTGAGGGCGAGATTCGTCAACGCACCCCGGTTGATCGGTGGCATCCCGAGTCGGATCGTTTCGATCATCCAGGTGGAGTATGTGGTGAACCCACTCAGGAACCCCCCGGCGGCCAGCGTCGCCATCGATTGGAGATCGTCGGTGCCGGCCACTAGGCCGAGGAGGATCGCACCGAAGAGGTTGACACAGAGCGTTCCCACCGGGAGGTCGGATCGCGAGCTTCTCTGGACCACCCCGGAGACGACATATCGGCATAGGCCGCCCAATGCGCCGGTGACGACCACCAGCAGAAACCTCATCTGATCAGGGACCCTGCTCGCTGGCCCACCACTGCGAGGAGAAGCCCGCCGACGATCGAGGTCGTCACGTAGCCGACGGCCATGAGCAGCCGGTCCGAAACGAGGAGATGGACGATGTCAAGGCTGAAAGCGGAGAAGGTGGTGAACGATCCGAGGACTCCTATCGCCCAGAACTGAAGAGACCACCTGGATGTGATCGCCCGCTCTCTGCGTGCGAGATAGAGACCGATCAAGAGTGACCCGATAAGGTTCACCACCAGGGTTGCGGCGGGGAAGGCGCCCGTTGAGGCTGGCAGGTAGTAGCCGATCCCGGTCCGGGCGGCAGACCCCACCACTCCCCCACCCAACACGGCCAACCAAGGTCCCGCATTGTTCCGGCTTTGACGAAACCTTCGGAGATGATGGGGTGAGGATGGTGTGGACATGGCTCGAGGTTGTTCTCAGGAGCCATCAGCCGGTGAGGGCGGTTAGCGGCGGAGCCCCATCGCCGTCGAGCCCGAGCATAACCGGCGTAACTCGCCGTTCGTCACCGCGGCTGGGGCTACACCCCATCCAGCCGCGGTTCCGCAACGGGCGGTGTGAGATCCTTCGCTATTCCCCCGCCGAAAGGCGTTGGATCGTGTCTGCGATTCGCTTGGCGCGGGTCGCCGGCCGTTTGGCGGTGTGAATCCACCACAGGTACTCCCTCTTGGCCGAATCTCTCAGTGATTCGTATTGCGTCTTCGCCCCTGGCGCGTCATCGAAAGCGGCTTGAAGATCGGAAGGGATCATGAGGGCATCGACCTCATCGGTCTGGGACCACGAGCCGTCGGCCTTGGCTTCTTCCATCACCGCCGTTCCGGCCTCGGTCATGAGCCCATCACGCACCAGATGCTCGATCCGCTCCTTATTGAGGGCTGACCACAGCCCGCCACGCCGCCGAGGGGAGAACCATTGGATGGTGCGGTCTTCATCAACTCGTCGGGCCACACTGTCGATCCACCCGAAGCACAACGCCTCCTCGACAAGGTCGTCGTAGTCGGGACCCTCGAGGCCACTCGACTTCTTGCGGTAGACGACCCAGAGACCATCTTGGCGCTCGATGTTCGAGGCGAGCCAGCTTCTCCAGTCGGCGCGGCTTGCCGGCGTCAGGACATCCTTGCCGTTGGGCGAAGGCGGGTCCAGAAGATCGGCGGTACGTATCATGCCCATCACCACTAAGTCCGACCGTGATCTCGATCGTTCGTGGTCCTGATCGGCTCCCAGCGCCCTGACTCAGAAGGTGGGAGTGGGGCCAATGCATTCCCGACGCAGGCGATCATTGGTCCCTCCATCGACACCACGCCTCCAAGACAGCCGTCAATTCTCCCGACCGCTTCCGCACTTCGATGAGATCGGCGAATCGCATGACTCGGGCTGTGTCGCCGTCGCCTTCGAGTCCAGCGTGGTCACCGGGGATCTTGGCGCCGGTGTGGAAGAGGAGACTCACGAAGTTCTTTGCCTGATTGAAGCTGAAGATGTTGCCCTTGTACGAGAACGTCGGTGTGCTCCATTTGATCGACTCCGCGATTCGTGGGTCGGCGTCGAGGGTGAGGTACCGCACTGCCTGCATCGCGTCCTCGAGAGGGTGGCTCCGCTTCTCAAACCAGGCGTCGACTTCCGGAGTGTGCATCAGGGGATTGTTAGCACTCGGAGATGCATCTGCGATCCGGATCGTTCCCTCAACGGTCTGTTTGGTTGGATGGATGAGCGGCTCCAACCGGGCCTTGGCAGATCGGGGGCGTTAGTCCCCTATTCGCCTCATAGCGGAGCTCGAAACCCTGACACCAACGGCCTGGGGGATGGGCATCATTCCGACCGCAGGTCGAGGCCGCGGAGCAGCTGGGCATTGATGGCCACGATCACCGTGGAGGCGCTCATCAGCACCGCTGCCGCCGCCGGGGCGAGGACGATCCCGGCCCAGGCCAGCGCTCCGGCAGCAAGGGGGATGGCGACCACGTTGTAGCCCGTGGCCCACACCAGGTTCTGGATCATCTTGCGATATCCGGCTTGGGAGAGCCGGCGTATCCCCACCACCCCCCGCGGGTCGTCGGAGGCGAGGACGATTCCGGCTGACTCGATGGCGACATCGGTGCCGGCGCCGATGGCGATCCCGACGTCGGCTTGGGCCAGGGCGGGGGCGTCGTTGACCCCGTCTCCGACCATCGCCACCCGTAGGCCCCGCTGTTGGAGCTCGGCGACATTGGAGTGTTTGTCCTCGGGCAGCACCTCGGAGAAGATCTGGTCGATGTTGAGCTCGGCCCCGACCGCGGTGGCGACTTGGTGGGCGTCGCCGGTGATCATCGCCACTTTCACACCGAGCCGGTGAAGTTGGTCGACGGCCTGGCGCGATTCGGGGCGGATCTCGTCTTCGAGCGAAAGGGCGCCGGTCACCTGACCGTCTTCGATGACATAGAGCACCGATGCACCCCTCTGTTTCCATCCGGTGACCGCATCGTCGACCGCCGAGGGGACATCCAGCTCTCGTTGTGCCACCAGCGCCGGGCCTCCGACCGCCACGTTCCTCCCGTTGACCTCTGCTTCGACCCCGCGCCCGGTCATCGACTTGAAGCCGCTCGCGTTGGGGATGCTCCCGGCCTCCCCGGCCGCTCTGACGATGGCCCGAGCCAGGGGATGTTCCGAGTCCGACTCCACCGCCGCCGCCAGACCGAGGAGGCGGTGCCTGTCCGAATCGACAGCGGTCACGGCGGTGACCCGATGGCTGCCTTTGGTGAGCGTGCCCGTCTTGTCAAAGAGGACCACATCAACGGTTCGCATTCGCTCCAATGCGAGCCGGTCTTTGACCAGGATGCCGTTGCGTGCCGCCAGGCCCGTGGAGATGGCGATCACCAAGGGGATGGCCAGGCCGAGGGCGTGGGGACAGGCGATCACCAGCACAGCAACAGTCCGGACCACCGCCTGTTCGGGCTGGCCGCCGATCAGCCAGGCCACCGCGGTGACCACCGCGGCGGCGATCGCCACATAGAACAGAAGGGCAGCTGCCCGGTCCGCCAGCACCTGGGACCTCGAGCGGGACTCCTGGGCTTGGGCGACGAGACGTTGGATACCTGCCAGGGCCGTGTCCTCGCCCACGGCTTCCACCGTCATCCTGATCGAGGAGTCTGTCACCACCGTCCCCGCCACCACCTTGTCCCCCGGAGCCTTGCCGACCGGCCTCGACTCGCCGGTCACCATCGACTCGTCGACCTCGACCTCGCCTTCGGTGACCACCCCGTCGGCGGGGACCCGGCCACCGGGGCGAACCAGCAAGAGATCCCCGACCTTCAACTCCGAGACCGGGACGATTTCGGTGCCAGCCCCTGCCACCTGTTCCGCCTCGTCGGGAAGGAGGGCGGCGAGAGCCGCCAGAGCACCCTGAGCCTGACCGATCGCCCGCATCTCCATCCAGTGGCCCAACAGCATGATCGTGATCAGAGCGGCCAACTCCCACCAGAACTCGAGGTCGAACCAGCCAAAGGTGGTGGCCAGTGACGCCGCGAACGCGACGGTGATCGCCATCCCTATCAAGAGCATCATCCCGGGCTGACGATCCCTGATCTCTCCCACCGCCCCTTTCAGGAACGGCGACCCGCCGTAGAAGAAGATGACCGTGCCAAGGATCGGGGCGACCCAGTCCGAGCCGGGGAAGGAAGGAGCGGTGTATCCAAACCACTCTTGGATCAACTCCGAGAAGAACACCACGGGAAGCGTCAGGAGAAGCGACAGCCAGAACCGGTCCCGGAACATGGCCACGCTGTGGCCGGCATGCTTGTCATGGCGACCGTGATCGGCGCGGCTGCCAGCACCGCTGTCGTGGGCTGAGGCACCTGCCGGTCGCATCCCGACCTTGGATTCCCCACCGGGTTGGTCATGTTGGTGATGCTGGTCGTGGTCGTGGCTGGTCATCGGCGGTCTTTCAGAAGGATCAGGAGCGGACCAGCCGCTCGATGGCTCTGGTCGCTTCGGTCACCATACGGTCGGCGGTGATGCCGTCACCGGCTTCGGTGGCCTCCCGTACACAGTGGCGGACGTGCTCGTCCAACAATCCAACCGACACACTCTTCAACGCGGCTGAAACCGCGTTGATCTGGGTGAGGACATCGATGCAGTATTTGTCCTCCGTGATCATCCGTTGCAGACCTCGCACCTGGCCCTCGATCCGGGCCAGCCGTTTCAGATAGTCGTCCTTGTTGATCTCATATCCTCGCACTGACTCTCCTATACCCTAGGGGGGTACAGTTACACGTTGGCGCCGGTCTTGTCAAGGACACCAGGGGAGCTTCGGCGAACGACAGGAGTTGACATGGATCTTCCTGGATTCATGGACCGTGCTGATCGGATGTCACCAGCCCGGCCACTACGACGCCGAAGAAAGGGCATCATCATGGTCGACACATGAAACCCATGAGCGGGATGACGGTGGCGGCCATCGCGGCCGGAATCCTCCTCTCCGCCTGCGGTCGATCCAGTGACCCGGGCGAACCTCCCGGACCGGATCGAGTCGCGGTGGGGGCCGAGCTCTACCAGCAGAACTGCGCCTCCTGTCACCGGCCCGACCTGTCAGGGGACCCCGACTGGAAGACTCCCAACGTCGACGGCTCCTATCCGCCGCCGCCCCACGACTCATCCGGGCATACCTGGCACCATCCCGATCGGGTGCTGATCGAGATCATTCGCGACGGATCCGACTTCCCCCAGTCCCGCATGCCCGCCTTTGGGGACCGGCTCACCGAGGACGAGATCGAAGCGATCCTCGAGTTCTTCAAGGACAACTGGGGGCCCGACGAGAGGGCCTATCAGCAGCAGGTCACCGAACAGGACCCGCCGTAGTGGTCTGTCGCTCATGGGATGCGGCGGTGTCGCCGAGCCATTCTGGGTCGCTGGCAAGGACGTAGGACGAAGATGCACCCGTATGTGCGTTGAGGACGAGGACGCAGCTCAGTGGACCCGACCTAGGTGCCTGGTCATGCCGAGGACTGGTCGTTGCCCATCGATGTCTGGGTTCGGAGGAGAGTCTTGAACACGTCACTGGCATACCCTCAACATTCATGAGACGTTGCTCTCTGATCGCTGCGCTGCTCGGGTTCGCCCTGATCGGGTGTTCCTCGACCCAGTCGGAAGACGAGATCGGTGACTTCTCCGAGATCGCCGAGTCGGATCCGGTGATCGAGCTCGACTCGTCTGGAACGGCAGCCACCTTGCGTGTAACCACCATTCTGGATGCGGTATGTGCCGTGTCGTACGGGATCGATGGGCCATTCGGGTCGATCGCCACCGACCAGGACATGGGCTCCGGAGGCGGGCACCGCGATCATCGGGCGGTGATGACCGGTCTCCTACCCGGAACCGAGTATCAGTATCGGCTCCAGGGAGTCGCCGCCGACGGGAGAATCTACCGAAGCGAGGTACTTACATTCACCACGCCATCGGCAGCGACTGGAGGCGTCGGAGCCAATGTTGCTGTCGGTGCAGCGGTCACCGATGTGAGCTCGGAGTTTTCTTCGTCGTTCGCCGCAGCCAACGCCGTGGACGGCGATCTGGGCACCGAATGGTCATCGCGGGGCGATGGGGACGATGCCTTCATCACCATCGACCTAGGTGAGTTGATGGACATCAACGCCGTCGGCTTCCGCACCCGAGCCATGGGTGACGGCTCGGCCACCACGGAGACATTCACAGTCGAGGTCGGCGGCACCATCTATGGTCCCTTTCCGGCCGGCGCCACGACGTCCGCCGTGACGTTCCGAGGCCGAGTTTTGACCTATCGGGTCGACTCATCCAGCGGAGGCAACACCGGGGCAATCGAGGTCGAGGCGTATACCGGTACCGGCCGCTGAGATCCTATGAAAGTATGAGTTGTCGTTCATACGTCGTTATCCCGCTGATGTCCCATGGCTGACGTCATGGTGAGGGCAGTCCCAACCTCGATCGGCTACCGCTCCACATCCGTATTGCGCTGCACGACCTTGCGTCGTCGCCACGCCGCCACACCCAACGGCAATCCGATGGCCATCACAGCCGCCACGGTCGTGACCAGAAACCCCAGAGTGCCCAGGTCCATGCGGACGGTTGGTAGCAGTGTTGGGCCGCGACGTCCAGATCAGACGGTTCACTATCAAAGAGGATGAGAGCCAGTCACCTCAGCCCTAGAGGGAGACCGACTCGCCGGTTTGAGGACCTTCGACCCTGCCCACCACCACCTCTTCACCCTAGGTTGAATGGCGAGGTGAGTGTCATGTGGTACTACGGAAACGCGATGGGGTTCTTCGGCTGGACCATGATGATCGTGTTCTGGGCGGCGGTGGTCGCCCTCATCATCTGGGCCGTCCGCAGCTCTGGAGCCACCCGGGAGGTCCCCAGGTCTGAGGCCCTCGCCCTCCTCGAGCGTCGGTTCGCCGCTGGCGAGATCGAACAGGACGAGTTTCAAGAGAAGAAACGACTCCTGAAAGAGGCCTAGGACGACCTGAGCTGAAACTGGTGCAGCAGCCCGTGGAACGGCCGCTCAGTGGGCGCCGGCTCGGCGCCTCAGAACCACCGGCGGAACCAGTTCTTCTCGAAGAGCACCTTGCCGAGGTGCCAACGGCGGCCCACCGGGTACAGCGCCACGTTGGGGGTCGGTTCGGCGTAGAAGTCGCCACGCCCGAATCCTGCCTTGCCGCGGCCGGTCTCGATGAAGCACTCGCCGTGACCATCGAAGCCTTCCTCTTTGCCGTCGCCGGTGATGTCGTGGATGATGTTGTGGGCAACCACCTTGGCTTCCCTCTCTGCGAATACCCCGGCCTTGGGGAGCGGCTTGCCCATCTTGAGGGGGATGCCAGTGACGTCGCCGATGGCATACACACCGGGATGAACGGTGCGAAATGTGTCCCGGTCGGCGGGGATCCAACCGGTGTCGTCGGTCAGGCCCGCCTCGAGAACCACCCGGGGTGCCCGGTGAAGCGGCACGTAGGCCAGCAGGTCGAACTCGGCGGTCACACCGGCGGCGAAGGTGATGCGCTGTCCGGTGGGATCGACCGAGACCACCTGGTGCTCTGGGTGATAGCCGATCCCGGCCGCTTCGACCATTCCCCGGACACCGGCGGAGACCTCTGGTCCGGCAACCCCCAGGGGGCCGGGCTCGGCGGCGTAGATGTCGATCTGGGTCCGATTGTCGAGTCTCCGCTTTTGAATGTGGTCGTTGATCAGCATGGCGGCTTCATAGGGGGCGGCCGGGCATTTGTAGGCCGGGGTGGCGGTGAGAACCACGATCCGGCCACCATCGAAGGCCCGGAGCGCTTCGCGGAGATGCTCTGCCCCGGACAGCGTGTAGAAGTTGTGCCCGGCCTCGGCGAGACCGGCAATGGTGTCGGGAGCGAGATCCGCTCCCAGCGACACCACCAGGTGATCGGCGTCGATGTCTCGTGGAGTGTCGCCATTGGCTGATCGTTCCACGACCCGAACCCGGCGAGCATCGGGGTCGATTCGTTCGATGTCGCCACAGACCACCTCGATGCCTCTCTTGGCGAGCCGTTCGAGAGGCCGCGAGATCTGTCGCGCGGTGCGCTTACCGATGATCAGCCACAGCAGCGACGGGGCGAACAGGTGGCCGGGCTCACGATTCACGAGCACGACGCGATGCTGGGCCGGAAGTTGCTTGCGAAGGGTGACGGCTGCGACCACGCCCCCGACACCCCCTCCCAGAACCACGACGGTGTGGGGTTGATTCACGCTGGAATCCATCCGTTCTCAGTGGACGCCCGAGAACCGATCAATGCATCCTCAGTGGGGAGCCCGCCTGGCGCCCGATCGTCGCCCGCGGGAACACCGAGCTCGAGAGCGAAGTCCTCATCCTGTCGATCAGCTGAGGCTGAATCGCGGGTATTTGTCGGTGACCAGCAGGAACGCGTAGGCCTGTACCCGAAGGCTCCACCGGCCAACACCAACCACGAAATCGAAGAGCCCGCGCGGATATCGCCCGGTGAAGAGGATGGCGAACCAGGCAATCAGAACCGCTACCACGGTGACGACCAGAAGCACGGCGAGCACGATGTAGTGGGGAATCGCCAGCAGCCACTTCACCAATGGCAGCCAGCGGTTGAGGTCGCTTTCGACGTCGGGGTAATCGATCTCCAGATGCACCGATTGCTCTTCGACGGTCGACGGGTACCGATCGGTCAGCAAGGCCAGATAGGCACCAACTCGCGCCCCAAAACGCGATAGCTCTCGGGCGAAGTCGAACCACCAGCGTGGGTACCGCTGCCGGAACACGATCATCAGCATCGTCGCCACGAAGAGCCCGCCGGTGATCCCCGCCCCAGTCCTCGTCACCTGGGACACCGTCTCCCCGGTGTCGGTGATCACGGTCACGGTCTCGCTCGCGCTCGCGGACAGCAATGACAGGATGATCACGACTGGTATGGCCCAGATCAGGCGGAAGAAAGTCGTAACCCGGTCGAGCTTCTCCGGATAGTCGATTTGAAGCCGGGCGGGATAGGGCTCGAGTGTCGTAACCACCTCATTGACTCCTTGTTGGTGCGATGGTCGACCCTACCCGCCAGATCTACGCCACGATCTCGCTGTCCACGCCGAGCCGAACCATCACTTTCACTGCGAGGAGCAATGAGAGCAGCAGTCCGATCACCAGGACCGGCGCTGGGGTGACCGCCGCGCTGATGGCGAGCGCAGCGGTCACGGGGATGCCAAATCGGCGGAGCGGTGGGTCGGAGACGTTGACGTAGAGCGCCCAAAGACAGAGGATGGTGATCGCGACAGGCACGGCGACCGCCGCTCCGACGCCCGCCGATGAGAGCTCGGCCGACCGCGATCCTGTCTCGATCGACAAGGCCAGGCCGGCACCGATGGCCGCGACCGACCCGAACACGAGGAAATGCATGTACCCCCAGACGAAAACGGAGCGGGTCGTCGTGAGGAAGCGCTTTTCGGGCCGGTCGAAGTACATCCACCAGATTGAGAACAGGATCAGCAGGCCTCCGGCCGCGATCGCTACCAGCTGGCCCGTCAGGCCGCCGTCGGCAGTCACCGACTGGATCGCGGTAGAGGCGGCGAGCACCGACTCGCCGAGCACGATGATCATGAACAGGCCATAACGCTCCTCGATGTGCTCGGGGTGCCATGTCGTCGGTGAGGCGCTCTCCGCCCACACCGGGACCAGCAACTCCAACGGTGCCAACAGGATGGCCGCCCACAGCCATCGGTCGGGTGGAAGCATCGATGCAGCGACCCACCCGACCTGGCAGAAGGCCACCCCAACGGCATAGCGGTAGGCGGTCGCACGTCGCTCGGGATCGTCACGCGCCGCCCTGACCCACTGCGTGACGAGGGCGATGCGCATCACCACGTAGCCGATGACCGTGATCGTGTAGTCACGCTCCTCGAAAGCCGGACCGATCCCGGCGGCGAGGATCAAGGCACCGGTCATCGTGACGAAGACGAAGAGGCGGAAGAAGACGTCGTCGTTGTCGTATGCCGAGGCGAACCAGGTGAAGTTCACCCACGCCCACCAGATCCCGAAAAACACCAGCGCATAGCTCGCCAGCGAACTCCCCACGCGCCCCTCGGCAAGCCCGCGTTGCAGATGACCCGATGCGTGCGAGACGGCCACCACGAACACGAGATCGAAGAAGAGCTCGAGCGGCGTCGAAGCCCGATGATCCTCGCCACGATCACGCCCGACCATCGGCGCGTTCAGAAGGAGGCGTCGATACCCCGAAAGGCTCCGCTGGCTCACCGGCGCCGAATTATCGCACCAGGGGACCGGCCCAATCGCCCATCACCGGGAGGACGAGCACCGAATGGAAGTAGAACTCGCAAACCTTTTGCCATACCAAAGAGCCGGAGTGACGAGGTCACCAAGAGCGACATGCCAGTAGGGTGGCCATCCGGTGCAGGTAGGTGAGGCAACAGACATGACTGTTCTCGATTGGTTGTTGGATTCCGACCCCTCGATACGTTGGCAGGTCATGCGTGATCTCACCGACGAGCCCGACGATCTGGTAGCCGCCGAGCGTTCGCGTCTCGCCTCCGAAGGCTGGGGTGCCCGGCTGCTCGATCTCCAGGCGCCTGATGGTCAGTGGGGTGGTGGCAGCTACCACCCGTACTGGACGTCCACCACATACACCCTTCTCCTGTTGCGGGACCTGGGCCTGGATCCGACGAGTGATGCAGCCCGCAGAGCCGTGACCCTCGTCCGGGACAGCCCTGCCACCACCCTCGACGAGAGTGGCCAATCGTTCTTCCTCGGTGAAACCGAGCCCTGTATCAATGGCATGGTCCTGGCCATGGGTGCCTACTTTGGCGAGGCGAGGGAGGAGTTGCTCGATCGGCTCCTCGACGAACAGCTCGACGACGGGGGTTGGAACTGTGAGGCGCCGCCGAGTAGGCGATCCTCGTTTGACACCACGATCTGCGTGCTGGAAGGGCTGTTGGAGTACGAGC
>JBBDML010000015.1:0-9073 GCA_040878345.1 Acidimicrobiia bacterium
GGGTGCGACCGACGAAGTATATCGGTCGGTCCTCCCTGCTCAAGATGGGTGTGGGGATATAGGGGACGCCTGAACCGGACATGGTCCTGACCTCGCACATGACAGCTCTTCCGGCGTCCCTACAGGAGGGGCCCTGGCTTCTCACGCAGGGAACGCCTTTTACGTCGGTCCCTCCGAACCCGGTAAGTGCCTGAGGGCTAGCTCTCCCACCACCTGAGAACCCGTAGCGCCCGCAGCGTCATCCACCGCGACGGTTCGCCCGGGCCGTCATCTACCTCGAACCACACCCGCCCCGTCGGCCTCCAGTCGAGCGGCCAGGTGCCCTCGTCGAGTCGCCTCGACCGGAGATGGTCGATCGCCTCGCTCAGCCGGGGGTCCGGACCCGCCCCGGTCGAGCGAAAGTAGTCCAGGGCTCGCAGCACGTCGTAGCGCCAATAGTTGGGGTGCAGGAGATTCAGGAAGCGCTCATCGACAGGCTCGCCGGTGCTGAGGCGACGGAACAGCCTCCGCTCGAGCAGGTACTCCTCCCCGGCACGGCGGGCGTCCCGGGAGGCGTCGGTGCCCCCGGTGGCCCGCTCGAATTCCATCAACCCCTCCAGCACGTTGATGGTCGTCGCGAATGACGAGCGCACGGAGCCGTTTTCCGCCTCGCAGTTCCAGCCGCCATCGTCGAGCCGCTCACCGACGAGGCGATCGACGAGCGGGCTCATGTCGACGCCGAAGTAGACGCCGCTGGCCACGGTTCTCCCGTTGATGCACGGCTCCACCTCACCCTCCCAGTAGGGCTGACCGGCGTGGTCCCATCGGCTGTTCTCCCCGATCAGCGCCACCATCCGTTGAGCTCTCTCCGTCGACGGGTCGAGGCCAAACTCCCGAAGCAACGAGAGGGAGTGGGTAGTAGTGGTCCATGGCTGGCCCGGCTCGGGTTTGTCCCAGTCCCAGTCGCCGGGAAAGAAGGCTCCACCCGCCCACTGGCCATCGTCGTCCTCCAAGGACAGCAGCCTGGCGCCCCAACCTTCTGTCTCGACCTTCGCCCGCCCGGCCGACCACTCCGCCTCGGGAGCGTCGAGGAGGTCACGCATGACCTGCCAGCGGATCGCCGGGTCTGATTGCCGGGGGTCGAGCAGCCAGTCGATGGTCAGGCCGGTCACCGACCGCGAGCGTAGCCCGGACCGCCCTGTCCGGGTTCAGGCGTCCCCTATATCCACTCAAGATCGGGTGAGTCCCTCATATCCCCTCTGCATGGGGTGAGGCTGGACGGGATGTCCCTCCGGCCGCCGGTTCCCCGGGGGAGCGTGTGGTTGCTATACCTGCACAGGTCATCGATACCGCAACCACCCTTGACTGGCTGCTCGACACAGATCCTGCCATCAAATGGCAGGTGATGCGCGACCTGACCGATTCCGGTGCGAAGCAGGTGAAGGCCGAGAGGTCACGCGTGGCGAACAAGGGTTGGGGCGCTCGGCTCCTCGACCTGCAGGCCGCTGACGGTATGTGGGGTGGAGGCACGTATTCACCCAAGTGGATATCCACGACTTACACGTTGCTGCTGCTCCGTGACCTGGGCATCGACCCCGATGACGACCGGGTCCGCTCGGCAACCGACCTCGTCCGAGATCGAGTCGTCATGGGTGACCGCAAATGGCCGTTCTTCGAGTACTCCACGGAGTTGTGCGTCACCGGGATGGCGGTGGCGCTGGGCTCGTACTTTCTCGAAGATCCCCACGGCTTGCCCCAGCCCGCCTTCCTCCTCGAAAGGCAGCACGACGACGGTGGCTGGAACTGTCATGTCAGCTCGCACAAGTCTTCGTTCAACACCACGATCTCGGTGCTCGAAGGCTTGCTCGAGTATGAGAAGGCGGTGGGTGGCGAGCAGGGCCTGGCGGAGGCCCGCTCCCGGGCTCACGAATACCTCCTGGAGCGTCGATTGATGTACTCGCTGAGGACGGGCGAGCTGATCAACAAGCGCTGGCTCTTGATGTCGTTCCCGCCCCGTTGGTTCTACGACGTGATCCGCGCCCTCGACTATCTCCGAGAGGCCGGTGCCGAACCGGATCCGCGCTGCGAGGAGGCGATAGAGGTCATTCGATCCAAGCAGCGCGAGGACGGCACCTGGCCGCTGCAGAACCGGCATCCCGGCAAGGTGCACTTCGAGATGGAGGAGGGCTCGGGCAGGCCGAGCCGCTGGAACACCCTGCGTGCCCTACGCGTGCTCCGCTGGTACCGGAGAGCCTGACCCGGCACCGCTTAGGCGATCAGCAGCCGGTACCGCCTCACCAGGTGGGAACGTACGAGGTGAGGGTCTTGATCTAGTTGGAGCGCTCGAAGCTGCCCGGGTCCTCCACGGCTGCCTGACTGAGGCTTCCCCGGGCCTGGGACGCCGACTCATACCCGTTCTCCCCCAGCCATGACGCCAGGCCGTCACGGACCCGGGTCAACTGCTCGGGGCCTCGCTGCAGCAGCGCCGAGGCCATCATCATGACGGTGGCCCCGGCGAGCAGAGCCTTGACCGCGTCCTCTCCTTCGTGGACCCCGCTCGAAGCGGCCAGAAACTCGCCCCGGCAAATACCAGTGGACCAGCCCCCTCGGCCGGGTCTACATCCCCGGCGGACACGACCCACCAGGATGAGTCTCACCCGCGCGTGTAGGTGACACCATCCAGAAAGGCGCGGCGAGTGCACGGGTCGATCGGCTCGAGCGCTGTGAAGGTAAGCGTGTCACCTTCGACCGCCCACCGATACGTCCATTCACCCTCGCAAACGTACATCGAGAAAGTGATCGTGTCGCCGGTCACTGAGATCGTCCCGCCTTGCGACTCTGGTCCCCAGCTCGCGGCGTAATTGGTGTCCGTCAAACTCAGCGAAACCCGATCCATCGGTGGCTCAAACCCCTCGAGCTCGGCCCGCCAAGGACCGCTCATCTCTGGCGGAGCTGCGTCGGGAGCCAGCGTCGTCGTCGGGGCCTCGGTCGTGGGCACGATCGTCGTGCTGATCTGGCTCAGCGTTGTCGGGGTGTCGGCAACCGTGGTCGCTGCAGGCTGAGCGGCGCACGCCGCAAGTGCTGTAAGCAGTGGCGCGAGAACCTTTGTTGCCCATGCAGATCGGGTCACACGTCCTCGCTGGTCTTCTCGATGGGTCTGCCGTCGGTGGTCATTACGGACTCTCGATCTGTCAAGATGGAAGGAGACGGCACTCATTGGGCCGTCTCCTTCATGCGATCGCCAGGGTCAGCGATACGGATACACGTCTCATAGGTTTCCCTCCTTTTCGGTCAGTGGTGTTCGCTTACCGTGTAGATCTCGTCGGCGGCTAGACCATGAGCCTCTCTGTGGACGGTGTCGGCCGCCTCAGCGGTCTCCGCCTCGACAAGACAGAAGACCTTGCCTGCCGCCCCGTCCACCCAATACCGGAGATAGCTCACTCCGTACTTGGACTGGGTCGCCAGATCCTGGGCGTGGGCGGCCGCCACTTCGGCTTCAGCCACCCCTCCCTCGATGGTGTGCACGTCCATAAATAGCGGCAATGGCTCTCTCCTCTCGTCTGATTCGCCGTGTTCGCGATCGCTGCCAACGTAAGAAGTGAGCCGGAGCGGCACATCGGGCGAATTCCCTATTTACCGCCCCTCCAGGTGCCATCGAGAGTGGCTGGGCAGTTTCGCCTACATCGACGATGGGGGTACATCCAACTTTCGCGCAATCGAGCCAGCTTCGGCTCGTGAACGAACGTTGAGTTTGCGCAAGATCGCGGACACGTGATGCCCGGCCGTTTTCTCCGATATGAACAGGCGGTCAGCGATCTCTGAGTTGCTCAAGCCGGCCTCGATGAGGGCCAGAACCTCGAGCTGCCGCCGAGTGAGCTGAGCCGGGGCTGTGCGCGTCGACGCCCGTGGCCGGGAGGGGACGCGCCGAACTCCGGCGCTTCGCATCCTTGCCCGAACGCGGTCCCCGGGCGCGTCGGCGCCGAGTTCGGAGAAAATTGTCAGGGCCTGTCGCATGGCAGGCTCGTCGCCATCAGCCAACGCCTCCGCCTGATCGTAAGGGCAGCCGATTCGCTCCCACTCACGGGCGGCACCTTCCCAGTCGCCTGACATGTGGAGTGCAAACGGCCCAACGATTGCGCTTGGTGGATCGTCGAGCTCGCCGGCACGCCAGAGCCGGAAGGCGAGCTCGCTGACAAGCCACGGCACACGGACTCGGTCGAGTATCTCCCGCGCCGCGGGGACGAGCCGGGCCAGTTCTTCTTCGCTCCCAGCGAGCCAAGCCGCCTCGACATATCCCGTTATCGCCTCACACTCTACGCCCAAAAACCTCAAGGCCCGCGCCGTCTCCCAGGCTTGGGCAAGCGATCTTCTCCCATCCTGAAGGCCCCGACGAGCCAGGATGCGACCATGAACGTAAAGCGCCGTGTTTCCCCCGGGAAATCTTGTGTCTTTCATTGCCGTCTTCGCCAGCTCTTCCGCCTGTTCCCAAGAACCTGTCTCCAACCGGATACGACCAATCCACGCCGTGGCTTCCGCGGCCCAGCGGTCGAGGTCGCGTTCACGCGCGAACGCCAGGGCTTGCTCGAGTGAGACAAGAGCTTCTCGGTAGCGCCGTACCACCATGAGGCTGGCCCCCAGATTTAGGAGAGCCAGGGCCGCGTTGTGGTCATCACCCATAGTGAGGGCAAGTCTGTGGCTCTCCGACAGCTCACGGACGCCCTCAAGGTCCTCATGGAAGATGATGTCCACTTCGCCTTTGACCTGAAGGGCCAGGCTGAGGGCACGCGGTGCGTTGATGCGAGAAGCGAGCTCGATAGCCTTCGATGCCCAGGTGACCGCCTCCTCGGCCCGGTAATCCATTTCCAAGATGTAGGCATGTTGGGCATGGGCAAATGCCAGGTCAGGCCACTCTCCGATCTCCTCGAGGAGCTGCGCAGCCTCCCCCGCCGTGCGCTCAGCCTCGGCGTAGCGTCCGGTGATGCTGAGAGCACGGGCAAGCTTCACGAGCGCCACCCCTTCCCCGAGCCGGTTGCCGGCGCGCCGGTGCAGCTCGACCACCTCCGCCCGGACGTCCGCGACCCGAAGGGGGTCCTCGAAATTGTGTGCCTCGTCCGCCCAGGCCGACAGAAGATCCCCGAGCTTCGAGGCTCGCAGGTGTCGGGCATGTTGGGCCGCTTTTGCATACTGATCAGCAGCCTCACGGTGCGCGCCCCGAGCGGAAGCCTCCCTCGCCGCCGCCTGGGCATACCGGAGCACGCGCTCACCGTCCCCCGCCGCGTAGGCATGATGTGAAAGCCGTGCCACCCCGATGGCGGGTCGGCTTTCCAATACATCCAGCAACCTGAGATGCAGGAGCCGTTTCGTCGCTATCGCGACCGACTCCTCCACGGCGAGGCGAGCGAGCTCGTGCCGGAAAGTGACGAGGTTGCCATCCCTGATCAGGACACCCCGCTCCGCCGACTCATCCAGCGCCGATCCGCCTTGGGGGATGAGGTCCAGTATGACATCGGTCTCGAGTCCGCCTGGCGCCACTGAGACGAGTTCCAACAGATCCCGCGCCTGAGGGGAGAGCCTTGCGGCCCGAGCCAGCACGGCGTCGGACACGGTATCGGGAAGGGTCGCCCCCGGAGTGGCCAAGACCTCGGTGACGAAGAAGGGATTGCCGCCCGTGATCCGATGCAGCTGACCTGGTTCGAGAGCCTGTTGGCCCACCAGCCGGGCCACGCCCCCCTCGGTGAGCGGAGGCACCTGTAACCGCTCACAGCCGGTCGCCGTCGCCAGGTCTCCGAGAATCGTTCGAAACGGATGATCCGCTTCGATCTCATCGTGGCGGTACGTGACGATCAGGAGCCCCTTAGTCGATTCGACCCGTCGGCCGACGAACCGCAGTGCGTCGAGCGTTGCCCCGTCGGCCCAGTGTGCATCTTCGACGACCATGACGGTCCGCGGCGATAGCTCTTCCAGAATCGTCCTCAGCACGTCGTGACGTTTGCGCTTGGGGCGAATGAGAGCCGCCAGGCGCTGCATATCGAGAAAAGGAGCCAGAGGCCGGGGAGTCGACAGTGGATCGCAAGTACCCCAGAGCATGCGCACATTCCTGTCCAGATGATCGATGAAGACTCGCACCAGGGAGGTCTTCCCGGATCCTGCCTCACCGCCGACGAGCGCGAGTCGTCCATGACCTTTCCGCGTCTCCTCGAAGAGGTCGCTCAGTTGGCCGAGCAGCTCCTCCCGCTCGACGAGCTCCATGCGATCACCGTACGCAGTGCGAGTGGTGGTGGCAACCAACTTTGTCTGAAGGTCATGGGTGGGCGGCGGGGTACCTACCACCGGCGAATCGTCGTTCGCTTATCGCGTTTGCCTCCGGTCAATCATCATCGTCTCCGGTCTGCTCAGGCAATCCTCGGCGAGGTATAAGTCGGCTCGTCAGACGAAGCCGCCAAGTAGTTCCCGGAAGTATGAATTGTCAACCAAGAGAGTTTCCTGGTGCGGCCAAGGTTGTCATCCTTCCTCTGTTCTTAGAGGTGGCCCCGACGGGAACCAAGACCAGCGCGAGCACGGCACCGGTGCATCGACTACGACTGAGTCACCTGGTCGGACCCAAGTTGTCGTTTGAGCCAGACGAAAGCCTCGCAGCGCATAACGCGCGCCGCCAAACGCGGAAATCGACCTGACCACTCACTCAGTATCCGGCCAATACGCGCTCCTCGATCGCCTAGCTCAGGCCGCTGATCCCGGACGTTGCACAGGGAAACGAACTGCGGTCGACCCGCAAACCTACCTGGCCCCTCAACATCGCCCTGAGGCCGGGTGGTCCCCGAAGCCTTCCGTTTGAGATCCCTATCCGGCGTCGCGATGCATGAGGATGGCAGCGATCCAGGCGACCAGCAGGTAGCCGGCGATGAACAGGAGTTGGAGACCGGCCGCCCCGGGATCGATGCAGTCGGGGTTTCCCGCCGCCTCACATTGGGCCATTTGCCGTTGTGAGACGGCGGCGAGGATCGCGCACAACAATGCCACCGTTGCCCCACCGATCAGGAAGTTCCGCATGGTCTTCGTGCGCTTCCGGCGCCATGAGATGACGAAGATCGGGGCACCCAAGATCAGCACCACGCCCGTCACGGCGAGAAACGTCGAGAGCATCCGTGGCAATGCGCTACCCGGCACCTAGAGGTTGGCTCACCCGTGGGTCAGACCCACTTTGCCGGTCTGGGCTCCCGACTCGAGGTGGCGGAGGGCGGCGGGTAGATCGTCGAAGGGGAACATCTGGTCCACCGGTGACTTGGCCTTGCCCTGGCTGATCAGATAGAGCGCCCGGGCGAACTGGGCGTGGTTGCCCATCGAGGAACCGACCAGCTCCAATTGTCGGAACCAGATCACGGGGAGGGTCAGCTCGAACTTGGGCCCGGAGGTCGCACCACAGATGGCGATCCTCCCACCGCTCTTGGCGGCCCGCATCGATTGCTTGAGGGTGGCCGGGCCCACATTCTCTATGACGAGGTCGGCCCCGCCCAGGTCGGCCATCGCCTTGCCGAAGTCCGAGGCGGAGTCGAATCCCCCGGCAGCACCCTCGGCAACCGCCCAATCGATCTTGTCCTGAGACCGTGAGGTGACATAGACCTTTGCCCCATACCCTTTGGCGAACTCGAAGGCTGCGGCCGCCACCCCACCACCGACACCCACCACCAGGACCGTCTCGTCTCCCCGGAGCCTCGCCTTCTCCAGCATCCTGAGCGCGGTGACACTTGCCAGCCCGAAGGTGCCGGCGACATCCCAATCCACCAGCCGGGGCTTGCGCACCGCATTGATGGTGGGGATCACGATCTTCTCGGTGAAGGTCCCCGGCCGGTGCTCGCCGAGGATCTCGAACTCATCGCAGTAGACGATGTCGTCGTTTCGGCAGCGGGCGCAGTGGCCGCAGGAGTGGGAAGGGTCGACGATCACCTCATCCCCGATGTCGAACCCGGCGACACCCTCGCCGACCGCGTCCACCACACCGGCTCCGTCGGCGCCACCGGTGAAGGGGAACTGATCCGGCGCCGGGAGGCCATTCGCCACCCAGATGTCGAGATGATTGAGCCCCGAAGTCTTGAGTGCGACTCGCACCTCACCGGCCCCGGGGTTCGGCTCTTCGACCTCGTTGAGGGCGTAGGAATCGATCCCTTTGGAGTCGACGAGCTGCCAGGCCTTCATGCCGGCGAGGGTAGCGTTGGGCGGGTGGAGAGAGCCCGCTGATGGAGATCCCGGCCGACAGAAACGTCCACACCACCAGTCTCAAGGTCCGGTTCTACGAGCTCGACCCCTACGACCATGTCAACCACACCAATTACTTCTCCTACTTCGAGACCGCCCGCATCGAGTACCTGGCCGAGATGGGTTGGGGCCTCGACAGGATGAAGGACCAGGGGTGGCAGTTGGTGGTGGTCGAGGCCCATGCCCGATTCCTGGCGGCGGCCCGTTATGGCGAGGAGCTCACCATCCACACCTGGGTCGAGGAAGTCGGTCGGGTCAAGTCGACCTGGCAGCAGACGATGAGACGGGGCGAGGAGGAGGTGGCCCGACTCACCATCACCGCGGCATTCACCGACCTCAAAGGCCACCCCACCAGGATCCCTGCCGAGTTCGGCGATCATGTCTCGGCATTGAGTCGGCCGGGACCCTGAGCCCGGATTCCCATCATCACAAGGAGTCGGGATCGACTACGTTTCGTGGTGTTAGGGAACGTCTCGACCGGGGAATGGGAGGCATCTGTGCCGGAATGGATCGGGATCGTCATGTTCCTTGGGGCGGCGGGACTGTCCGGGTCCAAGGTCGCCGATGACTTCGGGCAGCGAGGCCTGCGCGGCTACGCCATGCTGATGTTGTTGTTCGTGATCTATGCGGGAGCGGTCGGGGCAGCATTCGTCTGACTCGTCCGAGCCGTGAAACTCAACCGATGAAGTCGATGACCCACTCGTCGACCGGGTGGGCCAGCATCTCCGCCATGGTCCCGGTCTGGACGATGGTCCCGCCTCGCATCAACGCCAGGCGGTTGGACAGGGCGGCGGCCTCATCGCGGTCATGGGTCACCACCAGGGCGGTGACCGCTCGGTCC
>JBBDML010000015.1:9173-117853 GCA_040878345.1 Acidimicrobiia bacterium
GGCGGCGGCCTCATCGCGGTCATGGGTCACCACCAGGGCGGTGACCGCTCGGTCCTCGAGTACCTGACGGGTCTGCTCCAGCAGACGTTGCCTCAGGTTCCGGTCGAGGGAGCCCATGGGCTCGTCCAGCATCACCAGACGCGGGTTGGGGGCAAGGGTCCGGGCCAGCGCTACCCGCTGGCGCTCCCCTCCGGACAGGCCTTCGATGGCACGTTCTCCGAAGCCATCCAGCCCCACCCAGTGCAGGGCCTGATCGACGGTCTCCGTCAGGGCGGGATGACCTTGCATCTTGAGACCAAACCCGACGTTGCCTGCCACGTCGAGATGGGGGAACAGGGCATAGCCCTGGAACATCAACCCGAACCCTCTCTGGTGGGTGGGGACGCCGAGGATCGACCGGCCATCCCAGGTGATGTCGCCTTCGGTGACCTCGACCAGCCCGGCGATGGCGCGGAGCAGGGTGGACTTGCCCGACCCCGATGGGCCGAGGACCGCCACTATCTCGCTGTCGGCGACATCGAGGTCGACGTCGGTGAGGATCTCCTTGCCATCGATGTGAACCGAGACGCCATCGACCCCCAGCATCAGAATCGCCCGATGTCTCCGGCACGGGCCCGGTCGATCGACAGCACCACGGCGGCGGTGATGGCGGCCAGGATCACACTCATCGCCATCGCCATCCCGAAGGTGGCCTGCCCCGGACGCCCGAGGAGCCTGAAGATCGTGGTGGGGATGGTGGCGGCGCCCGGGCGGGCGATGAACGAGGTGGCCCCGAACTCGCCGAGGGAGATGACGAAGGCAAAGGCGGTGGCCACCAGGGCCGCCCGGCTCACGATGGGGAGGTCGATGTGCCGCCACACCCGGGTTGGTGAGGCTCCCAACACCGCTGCCGCCTCCCTGGTCTGAGGCTCGATGGAGCGCAAGGTGGGGACGGTGGTTCGCACCACGAAAGGGACTGCGACCAGGGCATGGGCGATGGGCACCAGCCAGATGCTGGCCCGCAGGTCGACCGGCCATCCCAGGGCCACGATGAAGCCGAACCCGATGGTCACCGCCGACGTCCCCAGGGGGAGCATGAGGGCCACGTCGAACCAACTGGAAAGCCGGCCGCCGCGTCGTGTGATAACGGTTGCCGCCATCATCCCGATCACCACCGCCAGCACCATGGCAGCACCGGCGTAGAGGAGGCTGGTGCCGACGGCCTCGATGGGTCGTCCCACCACCGTGTCACCCCGGAACAATTCGGCGTAGGAGCCTCCTCCCCACGACCGGGCCACCAGCACGGCCACGGGCACCGCCAGGGCACCGAGGGTCCCCAGAACCGAGATCGTCACCAGGCCGCGCGTCACCCCTTTGGGCCGGGGGAGATCGGCCTCTCTGTCGAGCGCCCAGGACGCCGAAGTCCTCTCCTGGTAGCGGGAATAGCCGAACAGGGCCAGGCTGACCCCCACCAGCTGGATCACCGCCAGGGCTGCGGCAAGGGGCAGGTCGAAGAGGGTCACCGCCTGGCGATATATCTCCACCTCGAGGGTGGCATAGGAGAACCCGCCGAGGATCAGCACCACACCGAAGGAGGTGAAGGTGAACAGGAAGACGATGGACGCCGCCGCCGCCACAGCTGGGCGCAACAGCGGCAGCGTCACCCTGGTGAACACCTGTCTCTCGTTGGATCCGAGGACTCTCGCCGCCTCATGGAGTCGAGGATCGATACGGGCCCAAAGCGTCGACACGGTCCGGACCACCACCGCCACATTGAAGAAGACGTGGGCGGCGAGGATCGCCCAAATGCTCCCGGTCAGGCCGAGGGCGACGAAAGCGGTGCCGACCACCACAGTGGGGAGGACGAAAGGCACGGTGACCAGGGCGGTTGCCAACCGTCGGCCCCGGAACCGATAGGAGGAGACCGCCCAGGTGAGGGGGGCCGCCGCCAGGAAGGTGAGCAATGTCGACAACACCGCCTGCCACAGGGTGAACCACCCCACCCGGACCAGACGGGCCTCGAGCCCGGTGGATCCGGCCCCCAACTCGCTGAGACCGAGATGGAGGATCCGGGCCACCGGGTAGGCGAAGAAGTAGCCGATGAAGGCGACGGGAATGGCGGCCACCGCCACCCTGGCCCATCTCACCTGTCTCATGGCTGTTCCATCACCTCGATCCATTCGTCGATCCACCGGTCACGATTGGTGGCGATGTGATCGGGATCGAACCTGGTCGGCTCGGGGGGGAGCACGGCATGGGTGGCGAACACCGGTGGCAACTCTGCCTCCTGGTTGACCGGGAAGACGAACCAGCTCTCGGGCACCTGCTGTTGGAACTCGACCGAGAGCATGTAGTCGATCAGCTCACCAGCCGCCTCGGGGTGGTCGGTGCCGGCAAGGACCCCGGCATACTCCACCTGGCGATAACAGCCGTCGGTGATGACGCCGGTGGGGGCGATAGCGGTGGGTGGGTCGGCGAACATGACCTCTGCCGGTGGTGAGGATGCATAGGACACCACCAGGGGCCGCTCACCCTCGTAGCGGGTGAACGACCCGTAGTAGGCGGCATTCCAACTCGACGACACCTCGACCCCGCCGCTGCGCAGGTCTGCCCAGAATCCCGCCCATCCGTCCTCCCCATACCGGTCGATGGTGGCGAGGAGGAACGCCAGGCCAGGGGATGAGGTCGCCGGGTGCTCGACCACCAGCAGCGAGGCGATCTCGGGGTCGCGAAGCTCGTCGAGCGAGTCGGGAACCGTCATCCCTGCCTCGTCGAACCAGGCCTTGTCGTAGTTGATGCAGACGTCACCGATGTCGATCGGGGTGACGAGATTGTCGGCTCGCAACAGACCCGGGTCGATGCTCCCGATCGGCGCCGCCTCGTGGGGCAGGAAGATCCCGGCGTCGATGGCCCGGGACAGGAAGGTGTCGTCGATTCCGAAGAGGACATCGGCCAGGGGGTTGTCCTTGGAGAGGATCGACTGGTTGACCATGACCCCGGCGTCACCGGCGGCGATCACCTCGACCCCGATCCCGGTGGCCTCGGTGAAGGCGGCGAAGGTGTCGTCGGTCACCCCCTCCTTGAACGAGTCGTGGGCGATCAGTCTCAGGGTCGGTGGCTCGCCCGACCGGTCACAGGAGACCACGACCATGGCCAGGGTCAGGGCGGTGACCAGGATCCGAAGCGGCTGTCTCATCATGAACTCCTTCTCGGGAGCTGATGAGCGATTCCCTGCGCCGGCATTACCCGTATCAGGTTCGGTCGGTCGGAGCCTGGCAGGCTCCCTCTCAGCCCGGTGTCACCGAGCTCCCGTCGCGTCAACCATAGTTGGGGTGGGGGCCAACCCGGCTCAGACCGGGGCGAGCACCACCACGGTGTTGTGACCCCCGAACCCGAACGAGTTGGAGATGACCGGCCCCGGCTCCCAGGGCCTGGCCTCCCGGATGATGTCGTTGAGGGGGATCTCCGGGTCCTGGTTGACCAGCCCGATGTTTGGTGGCAGCTCGCTCCTCCGGATCGCCTCCACAACCACCGCCGCCTCGATCGAGCCCGAGGCTCCCAGCCCGTGGCCTGTGGTGCCCTTTATCGACGAGACCGCCGGCTGACGGTCCCCGAACACCCGGGCGATGACCAGGCCCTCGGTCCGGTCGTTGAGGTCGGTGCCGGTGCCGTGAGCGTTGATATAGGCGATTTCGCCCGGGGTGAGACCGGCGTCCTGGAGGGCGAGGCGGATCGCTCTCTCCGCACCGTCGCCTTCGGGGTGGGGGGCGGTGACGTGGTAGGCGTCGGCGGTCGAGGCGGCTCCCAGCACCTCCGCCAGTTGGGTGGCCCCCCGGGCCTCGGCGACCTCGGCGGCTTCCAGGACGAGGATGGCGGCGCCCTCACCCATGACGAATCCATCGCGGTCACGATCGAAGGGGCGGGCGTAACCCGACGTGGACAGCGCCCGGGCTGAGCGGAACCCCTCACGGGCGGTGGCTCGGGCCGCGGCCTCGGCACCGCCGACGATCGCAACGTCGGCATATCCCCATTGGATCTGACGGAGACCGTCGAGGACCGCCTGGCTCCCCGCGGCGCAGGCCACCACCGGGGTGGTCACCTGGCCGCTGAACCCGTACTTGATCGAGATGGCGGCGGCGGCGGCATTGGCCATCATCATCGGGACCAGGAAGGGCGAGACCCGGGGCACCTCGGCCTCGGTGCCGTGGACCAGGTCCTCCAACGATTCCAGCCCACCGATCCCGGAGGCCACCGAGACCGTGACCCGGGTGGGGTCGATGTCGAGATCGCCGGCGCTCGCCAGGGCCTCTTGGGCGGCCACCAGGGCGAATTGGGTGAACTTGTCGAGACGGCGGGACTCCCGCCTGGGTATCCAGGGCTCGGGGTCCCAGTCGGGGATGACCCGGGGCGCCGGCCCGGGCTGCCGCTGCAAGCCCTTCCACAGGTCACCCATCCCGATCCCCGGGGCGGCGACTGCCCCGGTCCCTGTGACCACCACACGTCTCTGGCCGTTCGTCACGTCCTACGCCTCAACTGGGAAAACCGCTCGCTGGACTTTCCGCATTCCCCCGAGCCATCGGTCGTAATCGTTGGCCTTGTTCTGGAAGTACTTGGCGACCTCGGGGTGGGGGAGGATCAGGAAGCCCTCCAAGGCGAGGCCATCGATCACCGCCTCGGCGACATCGGAGGGGTCGATGGCAGCCGGTCCCAGGAGTGCCTCGAACTCGGTGGCGACGTCGAGCAGCGGGGTCCTCACCCCCATCGGGCACAAGGCGCTGACCCTGACTCCGCGATCCCAGTAGGTCACCGCCAGCCATTCGGCGAAAGCGAGGGCGGCATGCTTGGTCACCGAGTACTGCGCCGCCTTGAGGTTGGTGAGCAGCCCGGCCGCCGAGACCGTGGCGAGGAAATACCCCTCTCCCCGTTCCAACCAGCCGGGGATCAGGAAGCGGGCGGCATGTACGTGGGACATCACGTTGACCTCCCACATCCGGTCCCACTCGGCGGGGTCGGTCTGCTCGTCGCCGATGACCCCGTAGCCGGCGTTGGCGCAGAAGAGGTCGATGGGGCCGAAAATGTCCTCGGTCTCCTCGATCAGGGCCCGGTTGGCGTCGGCGTCTGACACGTCGGTCATGACCGGGTGGGCCCCCAGGTCTCGGGCCACCCTCGTCGCCTGGTCGAGGTTGATATCCGCGATGACCAGGCCATGGAGCGACTCGGCGGCAAAACGGCGGGCCATGCCCTCGCCAATGCCACTGCCACCACCGGTGACCACGATCACCTTGTTCTCGAGGTTCACGGAAACGAGCCTAGGGATGCCGGCGGGGTGGGTCAGAAACGGGCGCCGGCCAGCAGATCGGCCCCGCCCTCGATGGTGGGGATGAGTCCGTTCGCCTGCGGCAGGAGGTGCTCGCCATAGAAGCGGGCGGTGTTCACCTTGTCGGCGAGGAAGCCTGGCTCGAAATCTGCCGGGCCCTTGACGGCGGCAAGCGCCGATACCGCCATAAGCCAGCCTCCGGTCACGGTCCCGAACTGGCGGAGATACGGGGTGGCCCCGGCCAAGGCGGCGTCGATGTCCCCCGATGCCAGACGCTCGCCCAGCCAGGCCGAGGTGTCGGCCAATCCCTGGATGGCGATGGCCAACTCCTCTCGGAAGGCAGCGAGGTCATGGTGAGCGCCCATCTCGCCAACCGTCGCGGTCATCTCCTCGATCAGGTCGGTCACCGCTCCGCCGCCGGCGATCGGGAGCTTTCGCATCACCAGGTCGATGGCCTGGATCCCGTTGGTCCCCTCGTAGATCGGTGCGATCCGGACGTCCCGGAGGTACTGGGCCGCCCCGGTCTCCTCGACGTAACCCATCCCGCCGTGGACCTGGATCCCGATGGACGCCATTTCGACCCCGAGGTCGGTGCACCACCCCTTGACGATCGGAGTGAGCAAGGCGAGGCGGTCTGACGACTTCTGGCGTTGCTCCACGGTCTCGGCGTGGGCGGCGAGGTCGGCTTGCTGTGCGGTGTAATACACCAGGGCCCTCATCGCCTCGGTGTTGGCCTTCATGGTGAGGAGCATGCGACGAACATCGGGGTGCTCGATGATCGCCACCGGGCCCGAGCCGCTGGCCCCGACCGGTCGTCCCTGGATTCTCTGCCGGGCAAAGGCCAATGCCCTTTGGTAGGCCCGCTCCGAGATGGCGAGGCCCTCCATGCCCACCCCGATCCGAGCCGCATTCATCATGGTGAACATGTTCGCCATCCCGGCCATCTCCGCACCGACCAGATAGCCGATGGCGCCCTGCCCATCGTCTCCGAACGAGACGACACAGGTCGGGGAGGCATGGATCCCCAGCTTGTGCTCCAGGGAGACGATCCGGTAGTCGTTCCTCTCCCCGGGATCGCCCGACTCGTCGAGGGCGAACTTGGGCACCAAGAACATCGAGATCCCTTTGGTCCCTGCCGGTGCATCCGGTGTCCGGGCCAGGACCATGTGGACGGTGTTCTCGGTCAGGTCGTGGTCACCCCAGGTGATGAAGATCTTGGTACCGAACAACCGGTAGGTGCCGTCTTCCTGAGGCACCGCCTTGGTCCGCACCCCACCCAGGTCCGACCCGGCATCGGGCTCGGTGAGGTTCATGGTCCCCGACCACACACCCGAGACCAGCTTCCCCAGGTACTTCTGCTTGAGCTCGTCCGATCCGTGGGCCCTGACGGCTTCGGCGGCGCCCTGGGTGAGCATGGGGCATAGGGAGAAGGCGAGGTTGGCCGATTTGAACATCTCAGCGATGACCACTCCCACCGTGTAGGGGAGGCCCCCTCCACCCCACTCCGAAGGCATGTGACAGGAGGCCCATCCCGCTTCGACGAACTTCCCGTAGGCGTCCTTGAACCCGTCGGGCGTCCTGACCCGGCCGTCGGGCCCGAGCACGGAGCCTTGCTGGTCCCCGACCCGATTGAGGGGGGCGATGACCTCGGAGAAGAACCTGGCAGCCTCCTCGATCACCGTGGCGGCGGTGGCAGGGTCGGCATGTTGGTAGCCGTTCAGCTTGGAGATGGCCTCGAGGTCGGCCACGTGGTTGAGGGCGAACCTGATGTCGTCGAGGGGGGCGACGAAGTCAGACATGTGGGAAATGGTACCGGCAGGCCGGGAGTCGGGATCGGTCTCAGGCGAGGAGACGGTCGATGAGGTTGGGAAGGACCTCTCCGATCCCGGCGTCGATGGTCACCGCAGCCAACCCGTCGACATCGGTCTCTCCCCGGTTGACGATGACGATCGGCTTGGCCAGGTGGGCGGCCCGCAGCACCACGTCGGCTGCCGGCCACACCGATACCGTCGACCCCACCACCAGGACGGCGTCGGCCCTTGCCAGGAACATCCCGGCCTTGTCCTGTTCCTCCTGGGGGAGCATCTCCCCGAACATCACGGTGTCGGTCTTGACCAGACCCGCACACGTAGGGCAGTGCGGGTCTTCGACCCCATACTCGACCCACTCGAGGACGGCTTCAGTCGGCCAGCCCTCCCCGCAATCGAGACAGTGGGAATTGCGCACGTTGCCGTGGAGCTCCGCCACCAGGTCGTCGTCCAGACCCGACTTGTGGTGGAGACCGTCGACGTTCTGGGTGACCACACCCGCCAGCCTCCCGGCACGATGGAGCCGGACGATTGCCCGGTGGCCCTCATTGGGCTCGACCGTCGAGCGCGCACCCCACAGCTCACCACTGAGATGCATCCGCCAGCCTCGGACCCTGAGGTCCCGGTTGGCCTGGAAGCGTTGGATGGTGAAGTCGGCGGGGTCGACCCGGGTCCACAGGCCGTCGGGCCCCCGGAAGTCGGGTATGCCCGACTCGGTGCTCAACCCGGCGCCGCTGAACACCAGGATCTGATCGGTGGGAGCGAGGACCTCATACGCCCGGTCGAGAAGCGCGAGATCGACAGAGCCGGCAACCATGTGGGGATTGTGGTCGGTCGGTGGAGGCTCCGGCTTTACAGGAACCTGGCGATTCTGACACCCGGATGACGGCGGGTCCTAGGCTCTCGGCATGAGCCGGGATCAGAGGCACGACCCACAGACCTCCTCGGTCGGCCAGGGTCACAACCCCTCGGATCATCTGGGGTCGCTCAAAGTCCCTCTCTATGACACATCTGCCTTCGTCTTCGACACCGCCGAGGCGGGCAAGCGGTTCTTCGAGGTGGTCTACGGGGGGGCCGCCCTCGAGCCGGGGGAGGAGCTGGGCTACATCTACAGCCGTCTCGACAGCCCGAATCTCCGGGTTCTCGAATCGCGGCTGGCGGCATGGGAGGAGACCGATGACGCTTTGGTCTTCAACAGCGGGATGGGGGCCATCTCCTCGCTGTTCCTGACCTTTCTGCGGCCCGGTGACCTGGTGCTGAGCTCGAACCCGACCTATGGGGGGACGGCAACACTCCTCAAAGGGTTGTTCACCGAGCTCGGGGTGAGCACCGTCAGGTTCGGGCCTTCCGCTGGCCGGGACGATCTGGAGGGTCTGATCGGCGATCGACGATTGAGGATGGTCTACGTCGAGACCCCGGCCAACCCCACCAACGACATCTTCGACCTGGAGATGGTGGCGGCGATCGCCAAGGCGCACGATGCCATCAGTGTCGCCGACAACACCTTCCTCAGCCCGGTGTGGCAGAGACCGGCGAACCATGGCGTCGATCTGGTGATCCATTCCGCCACCAAGTACCTGGGTGGCCACAGCGACCTCACCGCCGGTGTGATCTGTGGCAGTGCTCCACTTATCGACCGTCTTCGTCACACCAGGTACGAGATCGGGACCACGGCCCAGCCGGCCACTGCCTGGCTCCTCACCCGGAGCGTCGAGACGCTCCAGATCCGGGTCGAGCGTCAGACCGCCACCGCCACGACGGTGGCCGCATTCCTCGCCGAGCACCCCAAAGTGGAGAGGGTCAATCATCTCAGCCTGCTCGCGGCGGGCGACCCCGGCTATGAGATCTACAAGAACCAGTGTCGGGGCCCTGGCGCAATGATCTCTCTCGAGGTGACAGGTGGGGAGGAGGGGGCCTTCCGACTCCTCGATGCGATGAGGGTCGTTCGCCTTGCCGTCTCCCTCGGTGGCACCGAGTCGCTCGCGTCCCACCCCTGGGCGATGAGCCACTTCTTGATGCCTCCCGAGGAGAAAACCGCCATCGGTGTGACACCGGGGTTGATCCGACTCTCCGTTGGCGTCGAGGCCCCCGAAGACCTCATCGCCGACCTGGGCCAGGCCCTCGACCGGGTCTGAGTCTGCCCACAGCCAGGGTGATCAAGCCTCGGGGATCCTCCGGAGTTCGCCGTCAGGCATCACCTGGATCAACTCGACCACGTTCTTCCCGTCGACGAGCAGGTGGGGTGGGACCATCGCCAGGAACCAGACCTCATCGTCTCTCAGGTAGCCGCGGGTGATGCTGCCCACCACCCCATTGACCACCACAGCCACCACCTCCGATCCGTCGGCGCCCCCGCGGAGCCGCCCCGCCACTCTCACCGGGATCATGTCCTCCGCGGTGTCCACCGCCGCGTAGAGCTCCGGCATCCACAGCTGGCCGGTCACGGCTGCCTCCTCCAGAGTGGTGACATCCATGACCTTCCCAAGGAGATCGGGGCTCCCGGAGGGTTGGAGGGCCCAGGGGTCGCCGTCCGGGAACCAGTCCTCTATCCGGCGAGCGACTTCCAGCTTTTCGAGCCCGTCGACCCCGTAGGTCACCTCGCCCTTGGGGCCAACCGTGGTGGTTTGGGCCCGTTCGGGTTCGGGGCCGATCAACGAGACCCCCTCGACATCCCACGGGATCCGGGCGTCGATGGCTTCGGCGATGGTGGGGAGGATGTCGATGGTCAGGGCCCGGCGGTCGTCGATCGTGCCCGGCTCGAGGCCCGGGGCCTTGATGAACAGCGGGATGGCGGCGACCTCCCCGACGGTGGTGGGGGTGATGGTGCGTTGGTGGGCCACCCCGGGTTTGATCGCGATCCCATGATCGGCGACGATCACCATGATCGCGTCGTCGTAGATGCCGGCGTCCTCCATGGCTTTGATCAGCTCCCCGATGGCGTGGTCGGCATACCCCACCTGGAGCAGGTGGCGTTGCATCCCAAGAGCGACCAGGAACTCGTCCTCGATCCAACCACCGCCGACACTCGCCGGGTTCGCCGAGACCACCAGGGGATACCTCCGCCCGTCGGGGAGGAACTCCCAGGGATGATGGGGGATCAGCGCATGGAGGAAGAAGAGAGGTGGTCTGGCGCCCTGGTAACCGCGAATCTCCTCGACCAGGTCGGTGATCGGGTCTCTCCGGTCGGTCTTGAGGTTCTCCCTGAACTCCTCCACGGCGTCGAACTCGTCCGGGACGTAGCCGAAGTTCCCCCAAGTGCTGTCGATCTCCGGAAGACGGTCGGCCAGGGGCTCAGGGAGGAGCACCCGGCCGGCAATGGCGAGGACATCCCTGGTGAGAGGTGTCGGCGAGGTCGGTTGACGCTCACATAGACGTGACGGGCACAAAGAGGTGATCGTCTCGTTGACACGGAGGTCATAAGTGGTTTGCAGGGCGCTGAACAGGCTGTCCGGGTAATGGCCGGCGAAAGGGGTGAGCGATTGGTCGGGGACCCGCCCGGTGAGCATGGCGGGCACCGAGTGCTCGGTCTGCTGTTCCACGGTGACCGCGTTGCGGAACCACGCCCCATCGGAGGCGAGTCGGGCGAGGTTCGGGTACCGGTCGGTCCGGAGATTTCCCGCCGGGTCGATGATGGAGGCAACCGGGAACTCGTCGAGAACCAAGAAGACGATCGGGACTGGGTTGCGGACCGCAACCGGGGCTCCGATGCCGATCCCCTGATCTCGCAGCATCGCACCAGCGGGGGTGGCGAACATGAAGACGAGTAGCAGGACGAAGGGCGCTCCGAGCAAATAGCGGCTGATCTGCCTGGCCATGGCGAACCCATGAATCGCCCAGGTGACCAGCATCCCAAAGACCAGGCCCGACCCCAGTGTCACCCAGGTCGGCATCTCGAGATCACGGAAGGCGAGCCGCCCCAGACTGGAGGCGGTCACCAGCATCAGGGCACCGCCGAGCCATTCCCCGAACCGGCCGGGCATTGCCCCGAGTAGGCCCACGGTCACCGGCACGCCGATGGCGAGGGCCAGGGCCAACCCGAGGATCTCCCACTTGGAGGAGTTGCGGGCCAGGAAGAACTCGGCGTTGTCGGCTAGCAGTTGCAGCACCGGCCAGGTGATCCCAAAGGCCGCCAGCACGGTCAAAGCGGAGAAACGATCCAGCCGGGTAGGCCGATCGTCGGACCTGGATCGGACCTGGCCGGTTGCGCTGATCGAGGGCCGTACGGTCTGATCCATTCTCGGCGATGATCGTATTTGTCTCCAGGAGTTGTCTCAGGGGTCGCCGGCCGCAGAGAGCCAACGGTGGGCGCCACGCTCATTAGGTCGGACAGCCCATTTGACGCACCCCGAGACCGGGGAGAATGACATGCACTGGGCACGCTGGGGGGCGTGAGACGGGAGAGTGAGATGAGCAACGGCGGCGGGTCCACAGCTCTCTCATCCATTCCCTGTGGCTGGGTTTGTCTTATCCACCCGAGCTCTCGTGAGATGGCGCACGAGACCGACGAGAGCGAGGACCACGGGTAAAGGGTGCTCCCTACCCGGAGCGGGGGGGGGGGGTTCCTTCGGGGACCGCCCTCACAAGATTCGGGGGGGGATTTGGTCTCCCGGCGCCACGTCTGGGCGGCGGAGCCGTTTCCCTTTGTCGAGATTCCGGGGGACGGAGGCGGGCTCAGCCGATCAGACGGGCGGCGGTGGTGAAGACCCGGGGGTCGGGGTAATCGGCGCAGTAGTTGTAGACATAGGCAACCCGGATCATCCCGTCGGGTGCCACCACGTACTCGGCCGATTGCATCCAGGGATCGTCGACCAACGGGCGGCCCTGGCTCCGACGATCCTCCTGAAAGCGGCGACCGGTGTCCTCACCGAGGTCACAGAACTCCTCCGGTGCGTCGTAGAGCGACTGTTCCAGCGACCAGTGACCCAATCCGAACGCCTTGTGGGCCCGGTACCCCGGGTCGGCGAGGATGGGCGCCGGGATCTGATTGCGCTCCTGGTAGGCGCCCACCCGATCGGGGTCTCCCGGCGCTACGATCACCGCCCCAAGCCCGGAGTCGAGGTACCCCTGGTACTCGTCCTGGAGACGCTGGGCACGCTCCATACCGCAGCCGCAGCCGAGATGACGCCAGAGCAGGACGAGAGCAGGCCGTTCCTGCCACCAAGTCTCCAGGGCTATTGGCGCTCCCCCGACGTCCAGGACCTCGACACTCGGGGCCATGTCGCCTCGCCGCAATGGGCGTCCCTCGATCGTTGGCCCGGCCAGCCAGCCCTGCATCCAGCGGTTCTCGGCCGAGAGGGTGAGGGCAAGCATGTCTCTGTCGGTCATGGGTCCTTCGGGTCGATAGGCGCCGACTCTACCGGCTGGGCTCAGCCGCTCCGGTTGTAGACATGGACCCCGTCCTCACCGATGTTCATGATCCATGTCATCGAGGTGCCGGGACGGACCCCGAGCCGTCCCCCGGTCCCCGGGTCGGATGGGCTGAACGGTTCTGAAACCGGTTCCAGCCGACTAACGGCGCCGCTGGGGCTTATCGAGAGGTATCCCCCTATGCCAAGGGTCTCGTTCCCCTCCGGCGCCCCGGTGAAGAAGAAGAACAACGTCCCGTCGACCCCGGTCTCAACCTCTATCGAGCTGAAGGCCCCGACCTCAGGGTCCCCCGAGAACCGTAGGAGGAGGGTGCGGGTTATCCCCGAGTCGGGCATCTCGACCAGCACTTCGTGCTCGCTCTGGTCGAGGGTCACCCGGTAGCGGCTCCCGTCGCGGGCGATCAGCCACTCCAAGGGCTCGACGGTGCCGGTTTCGGGGTCCAGCCTTTGGGGGGTGCTGTCCTCGAAGGAGAGCCCATAGAGATGGGTCCCGTCGGTGTTGACCCAGGAGACGATGCCGCCCACGCCGATCTGGGACAGCTCCCCATCGATGAGCCGGAGGATAGAGGTGGTCTCGTCACCGCGGAACCCGAACCCCGTGACCCAGCCGTTGTCCAATGCGATCGGCATCTGATACTGGAAGTAGATACCGCCGATCAGCAGGTCCTCCGGCATCGGTGCCTGGTCGAGATAGGCGCCGTCGGCGTCGAAGTGGGCGAGTCTGAGATTGGCGGCATCGAAGAACCACCACGTCCCGTCGGCGAGCTGGGTGCCGTACTCCGGTCCCCACATCACACTTCCTTCGCCACCTATCGAGGTGCTGAGATGCTGAGCGTCCTCTCCGTATGAGAAGAAAACCTCGGTCCACTCCGGGCCCATCTCGGTGTAGGGGGCGAGGAGGACCTCGACTGTGGCGTCGGCGGGCTGGGCCCCGCTGGTGGTGGCGACCACCGCCGACGTCGACGTGGTCGGGGCGCTGGGCGCAGTGGTGGGCGCAGCGGTGGTGGAGGAGGTGGCCAGGGAGGTGGTGGTTGCCGTCTCAGGCGAGCATGCGATGAGGATGACGACCAGGACGAGTGCTGGTGCCGATCTTCGAGGCATCAGCACAGTTTACGGTCGGCGCAGCGTCCGAAGTCCAGCAGGGAGCGGGTGGAGACAAACCTCTCCTGGTCTGCCTAACCCATACCTCCGAGCGCTGACCTGAACTCGTCTTCGGTGAGGGCAGCCAGGGTGGTGGTGCTCACATTCCCCTGGGCCCCCAGGGCGAGGAGCGCCTTTGCCGCAGTCATGTTGTCCGGTGCCTCGATGACGACGATGAGGTCCCACTGTCCCATGGTCAGATAAAAGTCCTTGATCTTCACTCCCATCGCGCCGAGTTGCTCCCGCGCCGCGTCGAGCCGTGCCGGGCTGTCCTTGATCCCACGCATCCCCTGGGCGGTGTAGTTACCGAGGGTTATGAATGTCGCCATCGTGTCCTCCTTGATGGGTTGGGCGGCCCCAGAACCTACTCCCGTTCCCTGGGGGATGACCCCCGTCAGTCACGCGGGTAGCGGGTGACTCCTTCGGCGTGCTTGGTGGTGAACAGCTCCAGGACTTCTCCCGGTTCGGCGTGACGCCCGATTTGATGCTTGGAGAAAAGGGTCTCCCCGTCGACGGTCACGTCGAACACACCCTTGGCACCGGTGGTGAAGGTCAGGGACTCGATGATGTGCTGGTAGTTGACCAGCAGGTCACTGGCCGTGCCCACGGCACGGGCCGAATAGTCTCAAGGGACGCAGTAGGTGATGTCGATCACGTGCATTGGATCCTCCGTTACCTGGTCCGGAGAGGATAGGGCACCAATCGCCACCCCAGTCACCAGGGCACCTCTGTCGTTCGACCAGTTGGTGGAGGCGGTGACGATCAGCCGGAGTCATGCAAGGAATCCGCCAGCTCCAGAGCGTCTTCGAGGGACTGGGTGGTCTCGATCCGATGGGTGACCCCACCCTCCTCCCAAGCCAGGACGTTGCCGGCGAGACGCGCCATGTCCTCGTGGAACATGCCCTCCGCATCGACATACACCAGGTAGTGAGGTCCGCCCTCCAGCCAGAACCCCGGGTTACCCCGCACCCTGATGTCCTGCACGATGACGTCGTGATCGACGCTCTTCATGAACACCTCGGCGCCGGTGACCTCGAATTGGCTGTAGAGGATGCCCACATCGGTGTCCCCTGCGGCCGGGAGCTCCCGGTCCGATCGCCATACCATGTGAATCGCCCCACCGGCCGGTATCGCCGATCGGTACACGGCGTCGGGGGCGCCGAGCCTCGGGTCGTCGGGAGACAGCAATTGGAAGGAGACGGTGTCGCCTGCATCGTCGAGCCCGACCATCTCACCCAGATCGAGATTGGCCCCGGCTGGAGAATCTGGCTCGGCCCAACTCACCCTGATCCCAGCCACCTCGAGGATGTCGGCGACCGCCTGTCGGCCCCATGGTGTGGCGATCACCGTGGCCACGACGAGGAGGACCAGGGCCGCCATCTGGGCCCACCGTGGAAGGACGACCCGTGCCCACCGGACTGGTGTTGCGAGACGGCCCCTTACTGCCTTCCGCAGATCGGCTCGAGGCCAGTCGATCTGAGAGGCCACCGACGTGATGAGGCGCTCCAGGTCAGACATCTGCCGCCTCCATGAGGTTCCGCAGTCTCCACAGCGCTCGTGAGGTCCTCGACTTCACGGTGCCGGTGGCGATCGCAAGGACCGCGGCGGTCTCGGCCTCGGTGAGCCCCAACAGGTATCGAAGTGAGACCACCAGGCGGTATCGGTCGGGTAGCCCATCCACCGCTACCAGGACGGTCCGGGCCCTCTCCTCATCGATCACAACCGTCTCGGGGGATTGGGCCGCCTCCCCCGAAACGGGCTCCGCAGCCACACGAAGTGCCAGACGGCGTCGTCTCCCCCCGCTGCGTCGACGGTTGGCGGCTTCGTTGCGCACGATCGTCAGCAACCAGGGGCGAAAAGGGGACCCTTCACGAAAACGGTCGAGAGCCCGGAATGCCTTGACGAAGGCATCCTGGGCGACCTCTTCGGCCTCGCCATGATCCCTCACCAGGAGGTAGGCGAGTCGAATGGCAGTGCTCTGGTGTATCCGCACGAGTTCCTCAAATGCACCCAGATCACCTGACCTGGCGTCGGAAACGAGTTGTGTCTCGTCCAGTGGACGGCCCTCCACCGCAGTATCAGCCATCCATACACCGCAAGGGCGATCGAGGTTCCGTCGCAATTGGAGGGAACCCGGGCGGTGAGTGCGGTGTATTGCAGTGTGATCGGGGCCAAGCCCGAGGGCGATGGCGCCTCGCTCGGAGAGATTCCGTTGATAGGAGAGACATGAGGAAGGTATTCACCATTCTGGCCGTGGCCGGTTTCGTTGCGGCGATGATGCCCAGTGCCCTCGCTGGGGGCATGGCGATAACCGCCTTCGACTCGCTGCCGGACGAGTTCGAGGCCGGCCGGACCTACACCTTGAGCTACACGATCCTCCAACACGGCGTGACCCCGGTCGACAACGCCAACTCGATGCTTGCCTTCACCAGCGTCGATAGCGGTCAGACCATCACCTTCCAAGCAACCGCCACCGGGGACCCGGGTCGTTACACGGTCGACGTGACGGTGCCCGCCGAGGGAGCCTGGGAGATGCAGGTCACCCAGGGGCCTTTCGAGGCACACGACTTCGGTGTCATCGAGATCTCACCAGCTGCTGACAATCCGGTGGCGGGCCTGTCGTGGGCCAATGTCCTCATGGTGGTCCTGCCCCTGGCCGCGGTGGCCGCCGCCTGGTACACGGTGCGGGAGCTGAGGCGGGTTCGCCAGGTTGGCGAGGTACCCACCGAGATCGGCTGAGTCGATGAGAGTGGTCATCGAGGCGGTCTTGACGGTCGCCCTCACCCTCGCCTCGGTGGCACTCTTCCTCACCTCGAGAGATGGGGAGAGTCCGGTCGAGCCCCCGACAGGGCAGATGGTCTTCCTCTCCAGCGGATGCAACGGCTGTCACACCCTGAATCAGACGCCGGGCAATGTCCAGATCGGCCCTGACCTGACTCATGTCGACGCCCTCGCAGGTTCTCGGGTCGACGGATTGAGTGCGGAGGAGTACATCCGCCAGTCATTGAGGGAGCCCCAAGCCTTCGTGGTCCTCGGGTATGGCCCCCAGATGCCGACCCTGGCACTCAGCGACGAGGAAGTCGACGCGCTGGTCGAGTTGCTCCTGGAGTCCCCGCCGTGAGGGCGGGGAATCCTTCCAGGACGTGGTGGTTATGGTCCGCTGACCATCGGTTGGGCTTGGCTCGATGGAGAGCGAGTAAGGACCTGATTCTCCCAGGCCACCGCCAACGGGTCGTCGTCGATCACCGCACACAGATCGTCGTCTACATCTGCTCCGAACTGTGACTCCGGCCGGGCTGGGCACCTGGCCTACGGGTAAGTGACCAAGGCGAGCCGAGAATGAATCGCGCTCAGCCGAAGGTGAGCCAGCCGGCCAGGGAGGCCCCGAACACGGTGATGGGCAGGAAAGTGAATCGCTCCCACCTGGTTCCCTGGAACAGGTTGTAGATGGCGGCGATGGAGAGGAAGGCGGTAACCACCCAGCCCGTCGACCTGGACCAGGCCGCGGGGACCGGGGAGACATCGACCGTCCCGCCGAAAGCGGCCACCACCCAGGCGGAGAGGAGCAGAAGGATGGCATATCCCAAGCTGCGCCTCCGGTACGAGGGGTGGAGCCGTCGCGGGTATCGGCCCGACCACACCAGTTCGCCCATCCGCAGACCGCCCGCCATGAGCAGGTGGACCAGCGCCATCCAGAGGAAAAGTCCGGCGGCGAGAAGGGAGAGCCACTCGGCGTCCACTTCCATCAGGATACCGCTCACTCAACGAAGGCGTCGTAGCGCGACACGATGCACTAGGTCGGCCGGGGGTTCTCCTCTTGGTCCGCTTCATGATCCCAACGGTGAGTCGATTCCCCGCGTCGGGTGTCATCGGTGGGTCCCGTGGGAATCGAACCCACAACCTTCGGGTTAAAAGTGTGCCGAACGTTGTTTCCTTCCGTGTCCACGGGTCGCGTTCTGCGAGGCAGTGTCGGCATTTTGGTATCGATATAGCACCCATTCGCCTCCTCCGGTGCGGTTCTGTTTCCTCTACGGCGTTTGCAGATCGGTTTGCACATCATGAGCCAAGCTCCCGCAGGCGTTGGAGTTCACATCGACTGCCGCGCCTCGACCGGAGTCACGTCAGACGCAGACAAAATGAACCAGTCCCATTCTGCGGTCAGCAAAGCGGGGTGACCTCTCAGCGGTCTGGTCATCACCGGGATGGGGCTGTTCTGGCGTGAGATCCTGGGGCTCATCGGCAGCCTGTTCCGCAAGTACGCGGACGAGGCAGCACAACTCAGCGCCAGCATGGTCTGCGCCGGATCGCGTAATGTCTCCGAGCTGGAAAGGAGGGGATCCGACCCGTGGTCGGCCCCCTCGGCGCGCGACGCTAAGGATCGGTTACCGATGTCCCACATGATGGTGAATTCCGAGGCGCAGCCGGTGCTCCTCCTGCTAGTCGACATCAGTGGCTACACCCGCTTCATGGTGTCGCATGAGAGGGAGCTGCGACACAGCCAGATGATCATTGGCGAGCTGCTGGAGAGCCTGATACGCCAAGTGGATGTCCCGCTGCGCATCTCCAATATCGAAGGCGACGCCCTGTTGCTCTATGCGGTGAAGAGCGGCGAGGAGGAGGTGTGGCGTCGCCGCAGCGGGAACCTGGTGGAGCGGCTGATTGTCATGTTCCGGGTCTTTGCCGAGCGTCTGTTGGAGATCGGCGCGTACAGCGTGTGCAAGTGCGGCGCTTGCGCCACGGTAGGCAACCTCGAGCTGAAGGTCATAGCCCACTCCGGGGAAGCCCTTCTCACTCAGGTGGGGGAGTACCCGAGCTTGTCGGGGCCTGACGTCATCACCGTCCACCGCCTCGCCAAGAATTCGGTGCCGGAGGACGAGTACATCTTGATGACGGAGGCCGCCTATCTCGACCTCCAGCTTCCTGAGGGCGCAACCGTGCGGGAGAGTGTTGAGACTTACGACACCGGGACGTTCAAGACCTACATCCACCTCCCTGAGTACGATGTCGACTACGACGAGGAAGCCATTAGGGCACATTTCTCCGACGACAACGCCGCGGTGATGATCCTGCGCGATGAGATCGCCCGCGAGTACACCGACGTGGCGACCGTCCCAGACCGGGGCTACCACTTCAATACCGGCCGGGCAGCCCTGGCGATCAACGGCTATGAGGAGCAGTGGCTGGAGGGGATCCCAGAGTCGGCCATCGCCTCGTTCTCCGGAATGGGGAATCCGTTCTCGATGGGTATGCCGGTCGAAGGGGAGTATGTGGTGGACGTCGGATCCGGAGCCGGCCTGGACGCCATGATCGCGGCCCGGGCGGTGGGGCGGGCCGGTTATGTAATTGGAGTGGACATGACCGAGGCGATGCTGGAGAAGGCCAACGCCGGAAAAGCCGAGTTCGGTCTCGACCAGGTGGAGTTCCGTCACGGCTACGTCGAGTCACTCCCAATACCGGATGGTTGGGCCGATCTGGTGATATCCAACGGAGTCATCAACCTCTCCCCCCAGAAGGACAGGGCCTTCAAGGAGATCTCTCGGGGACTGCGACCGGGGGGTCGGCTCCAGATCGCCGACATCACTGTGGAGAAGGAGATCCCCGAGGGGGCCAGGCGCGACATCGACTTGTGGACGAACTGAATAGCCGGGGCGCTGCTGGAAGCAGCGCTCGAGGCCACGGTCGTGGCCGCCGGATTTGAGGGATTCGAGATCACTTCGAAAGAGGACGTGTTCAAAGGTGCCCCCCGGCCCAGCAAGGAGGTGGCCTATTTCGGCACACAAGGCATCAACTTCCGCGCCTACAAGCCCGGATAGCGGGGAAGTGTGTTTGCGGCGTGGGCGGCACTCACGGGAGTTAATTCTCAGACGGATAAGCGCGGACAAGAGCAACGATGACGAAGACGCCCACCACAAGGTCGAGCCACATTTGACTTTCCTGAGGTGGGTCCCGTGGGAATCGAACCCACAACCTTCGGGTTAAAAGCCCGCTGCTCTACCAATTGAGCTAGAGACCCGGGAGATGCGCGGCCGGTTCTCGGTCACGCGCCTGCCAAGGATACAGGGCGCCGGAAACGCAGAGGACCTCGAGCATTACCCAACGTGTCGAGGCGGGAGGCCCATTCGTTCGCTGAGGGCCTCCTGGCGATGGCGGACGATGCGGTCGGCGATGCTCTCGGCCGCGTGTTTGAGCCACATGGCGGTGTGCGACCCGTCCGAGTAGTCCGCTTCTCCAAATGCATCGACCCGGCTTTGCTCCAAGAGCCGGTTGGCCTGCTCGAACTCTCGCTCCGAACCGGGGCGATACACCGCATAGGTGCGCCCGCCGTTCTCATCGACGATCGAGAACACCGGGACATCAGAGGGGCCGTCGGCGATATAGATCATGTTCTGGAACGGGATCCTCCGGTCCTCCCGGGCGATCTTGGCGTTGACGTCGATGGTGGGGTTCTTGTTGGTCCCCTTGTTGATCTCGAAGAGGGCCCGGGTCTTCGAGGTGTTGTCGATGGTGTAGATCAGCTGCTGGATCTCGCCTTCGGGCGAGAAGAGGCGGTCCTGTCGGTCGGCGTAGCCGGGTGGGGCCACCAACTCGGTGAACTCACAGGCCCAGACATCCTCGATCTGGGGAGCGATGGCCGACCCCAGGATCATCTGGCGGAGCCCGGTGGACACCACATAGTGCTCGACCCGGATCTGGTGCTCGGCGAAACGGGGCACCGCCTCGACCGACTTCCTCACCAACTCCAAGAAGTCGGGCATCCCGGTGTAGAACTCGATCTCGGCGCCCAACTGACGGAGCAGGGCATTGCCCAGCCCTGGCATCCGACCCGCCTTCACATAGGTGAGGATGTGGTTGAGATACAGGTGATCGCGCTGGATGAGAGACGAGCCGTGACTGCGGTAGAAGCCTTGAAGCCCTTCGACCTCGGCCCAGAACCCGGCCTCGTCGATGTCATAGTGGCGGAACAGGGGCGCCTGCATGTTCCCCGGGATCAGGGTCTTGTCGAAGTCCCAGATCATGGCGATCACGTTTTGGGGGAAAAGCTGGCGGGCCATGTTCGATCTGAGGCTATCCGCCAATCCCGTGACGACAACATGCGTTGGTACGGTTCGACGATGTTCGATCCCTATCTGGGCTGCCGGGTGGTCAACTGCGGGGAGTGCAATGTGACTGTGACCGATCATGGGACCACCGAAGGGTTTCCCGTGCTCCTGGTGCATGGTTTTCCCGACTCGGCCCGGCTCTGGCGTCATCAGATCCCGGTCCTGGCAGATGCCGGGTATCGGGTGATCGCCCCCGATCTCAGGGGTTATGGCCGCTCGGACAAGCCCCAGGGCGTCGAGGCCTACCAGATGTCGAAACTCGCCTCCGACCTGGTAGCCGTGCTCGACGAGGCCGGTGTCGAACGGGCCCATCTGGTGGGCCACGACTGGGGCGCCGCCCTCGGCTGGTACTTCGCCGCCACTCATCCAGACCGTCTCAAGACCCTCACTGCCTTGTCCGCGGGGCACGCAGGTGGCTTCGCCGCAGCCGGCGTGGCACAACGGGAGAAGAGCTGGTACATGCTGTACTTCCTGATCGAGGGTCTCGCCGAATCGAGACTCCCCGCCGACGATTGGTATTGGTTCCGCTCCTGGATCGGGCGTCATCCCGAGGTCGAGACCTGGATTGCAGACCTGAGCAGGCCCGGGGCCCTCACCGCAGCCCTGAATGTCTACCGGGCCAACATCAACCCCGAGACCTGGATCACACCACCCCGGGCTCTCCCCAAGGTCGAGGTTCCCACCATGGGAGTCTGGTCGGCCCGCGACCTTGCCCTGACCGAGACCCAGATGACCGCTTCCGGGGAGTTCGTGTCGGGGGAGTGGAGATACGAGAGGATCGAGGGGGCTTCCCACTGGATCCCGCTCGACACTCCCAATGAGCTCAACCGGCTCCTCCTCGATTGGTTGGGGACGCACTGATCCGGTGAGCGGCATCCGCTTCGGCATCTCCGACCTGCCGCCCGAAGGGTCAGACCCGGCGCTGTTCCTCGACGGGTTGGTGGAACAGGGTCATCGCGCCCTGGAACTGCCCTTCACCAAGGACTTCCCCTGGAAGGAGAAGCAATGCCAGGCGTTCGGGGTACTGGCCGCGGAGAGGGACATACGTCTCTCGGTGCATGCCCCCTACTTCGCCGGGCTGACCCTTCCCGAAGAGGATCGGGGCAAGCAGTCCCTGGCCGCAATCGAGCACACCATGAAGCTGGGAAGGTGGCTGGGAGCACCGGTGATCGTTGCCCACTTCGGCTCCAATTACGACGAGGACCCCGAGGTCCTGATGGATCGGATCAGGAAACGTCTCGACGCGGTGGCACCCAAGGTGGAGACGATCGGGGTGGGGTTGGGGCTGGAGACCGCCGGGAACCGAAGCTCCTTCGGGAGCCTGGGTGACATCGCCCAGCTCGTCTCGGAGTACAGCTTCGTCCGGCCGGTTGTCGACTGGGCTCACATCCACGCCATGACCGGAGGCGGGCTCACCTCCAAGGCGGCCTTCCTCTCGGTCCTGGCCTTCATCAGAGACAGCTTCCCGGGGTGGATGATCTCGCCCCTCCAGGTGCAGTTCTCCGACAATCAGTTCGGCAGTGCTGGGGAGATTCGCCACGTGGCCTATGGGGAGGGGACTCTCAGGGTGGGGCCACTGGTCGATGCGGTCCTCGAGTCGGGGATGTCGATGGTCCTGATCTCCGAGGCACGCGACGCAGCTAGCCATGAGCTGATCTGGGAGGAGGCGAGAGCCCATCTCGAGGATCGGAGGGAGGGCGAGGGCCGGCTGGTCGCCCGGGCCCAGATCGACTTCCCAACGCCGGTGAGGGTGCGCAAGGATGGTGACAGGTTCGTCCCCGCCGACGTCGACAGGCCGATCACCTTCACCAACATCGACAAGGTGTTCTTCCCCGAGGAGGGCTACACCAAGGGTGACCTGATCCAGTATTACGGCTCGGTGGCGCCGGCCCTGCTGCCCCATATCACCGATCGGCCCCTCTCGATGTCCCGCTATCCCGACGGGATCACCGGGCCATCGTTCTACGAGAAGAGGGCGCCGGGTCATCAGCCCGACTGGATGCGGACCACCCCGGTCCCATCCGACAGCCAAGGCGGGGAGCTCGACTTCCTCCTCGCCGACTCGAAGGAGGCTGTGATGTGGTTTGCCAACATGGGCTGCATCGAGTTTCACCCTTTCCACTCGAAGGCCGCCGCACTCGACAACCCGACCTACGCGATCTTCGATTTCGACCCTTCGGAGGGCTCGACCTGGGATCAGGTGGTTGCCGGCTCCAAGCTGCTCCGGGTGGCCCTTGGCCAGCTGGGGCTCAGCGGGTATCCCAAGTTGAGCGGTTCGCGGGGGCTCCACGTCTACGTGCCCCTGGAGCCGGTGCACGACTTCGGCCGGGTCCGCCGCTTCGTCGGGGAGGTCGGCGAGTACATGGCGGCGGCCAACCCCGAGGACATCACCATGGAGTGGGACAAGCCGAAGCGGAAGGGCAAGGTGTTCATCGATCACAACCGGAACGCATTCGGGCAAACCGTTGCCTCCGCCTACTCGGTGCGTCCCCGTCCCGGGGCGCCGGTGTCGGCCCCCCTCTCCTGGGACGAGGTCGACACGGTGGTCAACGGTGACCTCACCATCGTCACCATCTGGGAGCGATTGGTCAGGTACGGCGATCTGTTCGCCCCGGTGCTCGCCGGCGGTCAGACCTTGGACGCCGCCGAGTCGGCCTTGGGGATCGCCTGAAGGCGTCTCCCCGGATCGTTCTGTGCGGATCTGTGACGGAGGGGTTCGCGCGAATCCGCACAGAACGGTCCCGCGATTCATTCTGTGCGGATCTGTGACGGAGGGGTTCGCGCGAATCCGCACAGAACGGGTCTGGGAGGGCCTTCTCCGGGATCGGGCGCTCGGCGTGTTCATTAGTGTTCCGGGATGGACCTCTATGCCCGTGTCAACATCCTGGGAGGGCTCTCGGTCCGCCTGCCCCACGGCCAGCTCGATGAGGCCATCGCCCTGGACAACGATCCTGTGGGCCGAGCCCACAACTGGGCCCAACAGGGTGTCGACTACCTCCACGTCGTCGACCTCGACGCCGCCGCCTACGGCGATTACCGGAATCGTGACCTCATCGGCCGTCTCATCGAGGTGGCCGGGGTCCCGGTCCAGGTGGCTGGTGGGGTCCGCTCCGAGGCCGAGGCGGAACGACTGGTGGGCTTGGGGGCCTGGCGGATCGTGATGGGCACTGCCGCCATCGAGAACCAGATCATGGTGTGGGAGACGTGCCGTGACTACCCGGACAAGATCGTGGTGTCCCTCGACGTGAGAAAGAACGAGGAGGTGGCCACTCGGGGCTGGACCCAGAACAGCGGGAGGTTCCTCGAGGAGGTCCTCATCGAGATGTCGTCGGCGGGCGCGGTCGCCTTCCTCGTCTCCGAAGCGGGGAGGGACGCCCTCAACGAGGCGCCGAACTACGCGATCCTCGCCGAGGCCCTGGCCACGGTGGAGGAGCCGGTGATCGCAGCCGGAGGAGTCAGGGATGTCGAAGACCTGCGTCAACTGATCCAGCTCGAGGCCTCAGGTCGCCGGCTGGATGGGGTGATCGTCGGCAGGGAGGTGACTGCCGGCCGCTTCACCATCGCCGAGGCCAAGGAGATCCTGGCGGGTCGGGGCCCGATGCGAGCCCCGGGCGGGATCAGCTCCACCAGGACTTCGGTGGGTGTCAGCTCCCTGGCCGCATCGGTCGACTTCTATGGAGACACTCTTGGCTTTCAGCGGGTCCGCACCCCATCTCAAGGGGTTGTGGCGGCCGTGGTCCAGGCCGCGCCCGGGCAGGAGATCGAACTGGTGGAAGGTGGCAGCGGCCGCCCCGAGACCCTGGTGTTCCATGTCGACGATCTCCAACGATGGAAAGACCACTTGGCCAAGATGGGGGTTGCAGCCACCGCCACCGCCGGTGGGCTGGAGATCGTCGACCCCGATGGGCTCCGAATCAGGCTCGAGCCGAGCTGAGCCGGCCTAGTGACCACTAGTGGCCCGTCGCCCAAATAGCTACGCGGTCTCGCCGGCCCTCGACGCCACTGGACTGCGTCCTCGTCCTCAACGCACCCACAGGTGCGCCTTCGTCCTGCGTCCTTGCCAGCGACCCCGAATGGCTCGGCGACACCGCGGCATCAATTGAGCGACAGACCACTAGCGGACCAAGGTCCGCGACTGTTCCCTGAGGTACTGGCGGAGATACCAGGGCCCACCGCCACCGGTGCCCGACGTGCCCGACGACTTCCACCCCCCGAAGGCCTGTATGTCGGGCCAGGCTCCGGTGGTGGCGCCGGCGGCCCGGTTGACGTAGGTGACACCCGCTTCGATCCCCTGGAACCACCGATCGATCTCGTCATGGTCGCCGGAGAACAGCCCGGCGGTCAACCCGTAGACGGTGTCGTTGGAGCGTCTAAGACCCTCCTCGAGATCTGAGACCTGACCTACGGCCACCACCGGGAGGAACAGCTCCTCGGTCCAGACCCAGGAGTCATACGGTGCGGTGATCACGGTGGGCTCGACGTAGTTGCCCCGGGCCATGTCCCCCTCCTCGATCACGTCACCCCCGGCGAGGACCTGTCCGCCACTGTCGATGGTCTCACTGATCGCCTTCTTGAACCGGGCCACCGCCCCACGGTCGATCACCGGCCCCATGAACACCCCAGGCCGGGTGGGATCGCCGACTTTCAGAGCCTCGGCCTTCTCCACCAGCCTGGCGACGAACTCGTCGTAGACCGGGGTCTCGACGAAGACCCGGGCCGTGGCTGAGCACTTCTGGCCGCTGAGGCCGAATGCTCCCCTCATCACCCCTTCTGCTGCGATGTCGAGATCGGCGCTCCTGGTGATCATCACCGGGTTCTTGCCCCCCATCTCGGCCACCACCGGCTTGGGGCGCTTCTCGTTGGCGGTGCGATAGAGCTGCATGCCAACCTCGTAGGACCCGGTGAAGGTGATCCCGTCGACGCCCTCATGGTGGGTCAGATGATCCCCGACCTCGCTTCCCCGTCCCGTGATCACGTGGAGTGCGCCTTTGGGGATGCCTGCCTCGGCCATCACCCGATAGAACTCGAGGGCCATGAGGGCGCCGGTATTGGATGGCTTGATCACCACGGTGTTGCCGGTGAGCAGTGCCCCGATCGAGGGCCCGGCGGCCAGGGCCATCGGGAAGTTGAAGGGCGAGACCACCACCCACACCCCCCACGGGCGGAGGACCGAGACATTGTGCTCCCTGCCCTGGGGCTTAAGTGGGGTGACGAACCCGTCATGCTCGGTCATCTGGCGGGAGTAGTACCGGAAGAACTCCACCGTCTCGGCGATGTCGCCCAGTGCCTCCAACCGGTTCTTGCCCACCTCGAAGGACAGCACGGCGGCGATGTCATAGATCTGGTCGTCCATGATGTCGGCGGCCTCGAGCATCAGGTCCCGGCGGCGCTCCCACCCCCATGCCTCCCACTCCGGGAAGAAGGCCCTGGCGGCCGCGATGGCATCGTCCACGTCCTGGTTGGTGGCCTGGCTGTATCGAGCGACGACGATCTCGGAGTCGATCGGGGACCGCTCCTCGTAGATCGGCCGGTCGGTCCGATGCTCACCATCGACGATCACGCCGTGGGTCTGGCCAAGTCGCGACCCTGCCTTCACCACCGCCGTCTCGTAGGCGGCGTTCAACTCGTCGTTGTCGGCTGACATCGTGGCGTAGGTGATCTGAAGCGGCATTGGCGGCGTCCTCTCGATGATGTCCTTAGGCCGTGACGATACCCGGTGGAGCGCAGGGCCCCGATGGCGCCGGCAGACCGCATGCGCCCGATTGGGCCTGGCGGCCTATTGGAGCCAATGGGTCGTTAGACCGGTGCCGTGACCGGCAGTTCCGGCCGATGTAAAGGCGTGGCAACCCGTACTTCCGAGTCGGTCCTCGGTGCCAGCTCCGACCTCTCCCAGCTCCATCGTCGGGTGGTGCGGGTCGGGGCGGCTTCTGCGTGGTTCGCCGCATCGCTCCTGTTGGTGGCCGGGGTGCTCAGCGATAATCAAGACCTCTTCGTCGAGGCGATCGCGCCTGCCCTCGCCGCCGGCCTGATGACCGCCCAGATCGTTCTCAAGACCGAGAGCGGGGGGGTGGCCCTCTTCGGATCGGCCATCGTGGTGATGGTGATGCACATCGTCGTCGGCAATCCGAACACACTTCTCCCCGCCGCTCTGGCCCTGGTGGTGATCTGTGCGATAGCCATCCTCCTCATCGATTCGCACCATATGCAGACGATCTCGGTGCTGGCGGTGATGCTCGTCCTCGCACCGCAGCTCTGGGAAGTCTCCTTCACGGAAGCCTTGATCCTCGGTGTGGTGATGAGCCTCTCCTTCGTGATGACCTCGATCATCTTTCTCAGCATCCGCAGCGCCGCCACCACACTCAATGCCCGTTTCCAGACCCTCTTCGAGGACTCGCCCACGGCGGTCATGGAGGAGGACTGGTCGGAGGCTCTCGCCTACCTGCGATCCGAGTACACCGGTCGGCCCGATCGGATCCGGCCTTTCCTGATGGCCTACCCGGCGGTGGTGCGCCGTGCGGTCAATCGGTCCCGGATACTCAGGGTCAACCAGGCGGCGGTCGACCTGCTCGAGGCGGAGAGCGCCACCGACATCCAGGGCAACCGGGACGGCTCCAAGCTGACCGACGAGAACATCGGGGCTTTCGCCAATGCCCTGGCTGCCCTCTACGAGGGCATGACCACTTTCGAGCAGGACGTCCCGGTGATGACCCTGAAAGGGCGTAGGATCTGGCTCCAGGCCAGAGGTGTCGACACCTCGACTGGGGACCCGGCGACCACGATCTTGGTCGGCCTGGCCGATGTCACCCACATCAAAGCTCGCCAGGAGGCGATGGCTGAGTTGGTGAGGGCCAAGGACGAGTTCATCGCCAAGGTGAGCCACGAGCTGCGGACCCCCCTGACCGCCGTCCTGGGGCTCGCCACTGAGATGACCGCCATGGAGCCCATGGGCGACGAAGAGCGCTCCGAGCTGCTTCAGCTGGTGGCGGGCCAGGCTCAGGAGATGTCGTACATAGTCGAGGACCTGCTGGTGGCCTCGAGGACTGAGATGGGGACGGTTTCGATCGACTCGAGGGTGGTTGACCTCGAGGTCGAGCTGCAGTCGGTCATCGACGGCCTGGGCCTGGATATCGCCGAGATACCCGAAACCATCCAGGAGGCGATGGCGGACCCTGGGCGGGTTCGTCAGGTTCTGAGGAATCTGCTCACCAATGCAACCCGGTACGGGGGGCCGCGCATACGAGTCATGGCCGGAGCCCTGTTCGATGCGGTATGGCTCGAAGTGCGGGACAACGGGGATGGTGTGCCACGCGAACTGGTCAGCAGGATCTTCGAGCCGTATGGGACCGCCCACACCGGTGTGAACGGCTCGGTGGGCTTAGGGCTTTCGGTTTCACGCCAGCTAGCCGAGCTGATGAAAGGCTCGCTGACCTACAGGCGAGATGGCACAGAGAGCGTGTTCCGTCTCGAGCTCCCTCTCGTCGTCAAGTCCAGCCAGGCCCTCCCGCTTCACAGATCGCAGCCGGTTAGCTAGCTTCAGGGGCGCATGCCCGATCAGTCGCTCTCCCTGGCCTATTGGCCGTTGATGTTGCTGTCCGCCTACGTGCTGGGCTCCATCCCATTCGCCCAGGTGGTGGCCAAAGCCAAGAAGGTCGACTTGCGTCGAGTCGGGACCGGGAACGTCGGTGCCGGCAACCTCACCCAGGAGATCGGAAGAGGATGGGGCGCCGTCGCGGGCCTCCTCGACGGCTTCAAGGGTGTGATCCCGGTGCTCATCGCCCGCAAAGCCGGTCTCGGCGCCGGCTCCGCCGGGATGGTGGGCCTGGCCGCCGTGATCGGCCACAACTGGTCGATCTGGTTGCGGGGGCGGTCGGGAAGAGGTCTGGCCACCTCTGCGGGTGTGATGCTTGCACTCGACCCGGTGCTGCTGGTGTGGACCTCCGGATGGGCGGTCGCCGGCTGGAAGATCGGTGGCGGTCTCGCCGGCTTCCTGGGCTGGGGGCTGCTCCCCATCGTCTCGATCTCCCTGGGACGCCCGCCTACGGAAAGCGTCTTCCTGCTGCTCCTGGCAGTCGTGCTGATCGGTCGCCGCATGCAGGGCAACCACGACAGCTCCAAGGATCCTGCGGCGGTGTGGCGTCGGGCGGTGTACGACAACGATCTCGGCGTCCATGACTTCCCCGACACGATTGAACACCCGCTGACACCGTGAGCCCAAGACGGGTGATTCTCATCGCGGTGATCGCCGCGGTGATCTATGCCGGGGTCGCCATCTGGGTCCTGAACAACTTCGAGGTCCCGCCGATCAACCGCGCCGCCTGGACCTTCATCTTCCTGGCTGCCGTATCGCAGATCTCGGCGAAATGGTTCTTCGGGCTCCTGTTCCGTGAGTCGGTCCAGGAGGTGTCGGGCAACCTCCGGCCATGGTCGGCGTTCAAGGCGGCCCTGGTCGGCGCGGGGGTGGCCCGTCTCATCCCGGCCGGTGGGGCGATCACCCCGGTTGCCATGGCATGGACCGTGCGCGAAGAGACCGCGGTCGCCGCCGGGCCGGCCCTTCGGACCGTCCTTCTCAACTACGCCGGGTTGTTGATGATGGCCGGTGGCGGGCTGCTGCTCGCCCGCCCTCGGGAGTCGGCCCAAATCGCCTCTGTGAGCCTGGTGGTGTTGGCCCCATTCGTGTTGTTCGTCGGTCTGCTTCTCATGTTCGGGTCGGGTCAGCTCCAGACGCTCAACAAATACCTGCCACGGTTCATCAGGACCCGGTTGGAAAGCTCGGTCGCCAACCACGCCCCGAAGCTGGAGTCGCAGGCCTACATCTGGGCCCGGCTCACGCTCGAGGCCGGTGCACTCTGGCTGGTGCTCGAAGCCTTCGGGATAGGGGTCAGCGGGTTCCAAGTGATGGCAGCCTTCGCCGTCGCCTCCCTGGCCGGGGGTCTCCCGGGGACTCCTGGAGGTCTGGGGATCACCGAGGTCGGTCTGGCTCTGATCCTTGCCGCCTATGGGATCCCGGCCGCGATCACCGCAGTGCCCATCCTCGTCTTTCGGATCATCTCCTACTGGTTGCCGGCCGCCCTCAGCTTCCTCGCCGGCGGGACCACCTTCCTCCGCTCGGACGAGGCCCAGGCGGCGGACGTCTCCGGCTGAGGAGGTAGCCTCGGTCACCGATGGCCGACAAGGTGGATTTCAATCTGAGGAACCAGGACGGTGACCCTGTCACCGATGCTGATTTCGCCGGGAAGAAATACGTGATGTTCTTCTACCCCAGGGCGATGACCCCGGGGTGCACCACCGAGTCATGCGACTTCAGGGACAGCTATCAGGAGTTCGCCGCCGCCGGCTACGAGGTGGTCGGGGTCAGCCCCGATCCGCCGTCGCGGAACCGAAGGTTCAAGGAGAAGGAGGGGCTCAACTTCGATCTCCTCTCCGATGAGGACCATGAGCTGGCAGATACCCTCGGCGCCTGGGGGGAGAAGACCCTCTATGGGAAGCTGAGCCAGGGGCTGCTCCGATCGACATTCGTCGTCGATGAGCGGGGACGGGTAGTCAAGGCCTATCGCAACGTCAGGGCCACCGGTCACGTCGCCCGGGTCAAAGCCGACCTGCTCGGCTGACGGTTCCTCTGCCCGATTGCCTGCATGCGATCTGGGGTGCACACGCTGCGCTCAGGGTGCCCCGAGCCGTCGTCCCGAGAGGTTCTCCAGGGCCTTGACCAGGGCATGGTTGCCTTCCCCGCCCAGCCCGCGTTCCTGGAGGGAGCGATACAGCTGGAACACCAGCGCCACTCCCGGCATCGGGACTCCGAGATGGTCGGCTGCCTGGAGCACCAGGCGGAGGTCCTTCTGCTGGAGGTCGATGGTGAATCCCGGCGACCAGTCACCGTCGATCATCTGCGGGCCGCGGTTGGACAGCATCCATGACCCGGCGGAGCCGTTCTCGACCGCGCTCAGGGTGCGTCGGAGGTCGAGACCGGCGGCGTCGGCAAGCATCAGGGCCTCCGACACCGCAAGCTGGTTGATGACGACCAAGACCTGGTTGACGGCCTTGGCCATCTGACCCGAGCCGGGCGCCTCACCGACATGGACGATCGAGCGTGAATAGGCCTCCATGAACGGTGTGGCCCGCTCAACGGCGGCGGTGGGCCCGCCGGCCATCACCGCCAGGGTGCCTCTGGTCGCACCCTCCGAGCCCCCGGACACCGGTGCGTCGACCCAATCGATGCCTTGGACGGCTGCCCGCTCGGCGAACTCGGCGGTGGCGGTGGGGGAGATGGTGGAGTGGTCGACGATCGACCCACCGGCGGCGATACCGTGGATGACGCCCCGCTCCCCGAAGACCACCACCTCGACGTCAGGGGTATCGGAGACGCAGACGAAGACGATGTCACTCTGTTTCCCGACCTCGGCAGGGGTCAGTGCCAGGGCGGCGTCGAGGCCCTCGGCCTTGGCCGGTGTCCGGTTCCAAACCGTTAGCCGGTGCCCGGTTGCCACCAGGTTGGCGGCCATGCCCCGGCCCATGGTCCCGAGGCCGATGAATCCCACTCTCGTCATGACCGCCCAGGTTATCGACCTGCTAAACCCTCGACCATGGCACATGATCGTCTCGTGGAAGTCCTCGCCGGTGAGGTCGAGGACCTGCGGGCAGCGGGGACCGCCAAGGGCGAGGAGAAAGTGATCACCGACGTGGTCCCACCCCATGGCGGCATGGGTCGCCGTTATCGGCTGGAGGGGTCGGACGGCGACTTCCTCAAGATGAACTCCAACAGCTATCTGGGCCTGTCCCATCACCCCGCAGTGATCGAGGCCGGGGAGCGGGCCACGGCCCGTTTCGGCGCCGGGCCGGGTGCGGTGCGGTTCATCTCGGGGACCTATCGCGCCCATCAGGACCTGGAGACCCGGCTCGCCGACTTCCACACCAGGGCGGCATCGGTGGTGTACTCCTCGGCATATGCCGCGGTGTTGTCGACCTTGGTCTCGCTGACCACAGCCGCGACTGCGGTGCTCAGCGACGAGCTCAACCACAACTGCATCATCAACGGTCTTCGGATGACCCGACCGGCGAGTCGTGACGTCTACCCCCATCTCGATCTCGACACCCTCGACTCCAAGCTGTCGGGCCTCGCCGGACAGGTCGAGCGAGTGCTGGTGGTGACCGACGGGGTGTTCTCGATGCGGGGTGACTTCGCCGATCTCTCCGCTCTCGGCGAGGTCGCCATGCGTCACGACCAGGAGTTCTCCGAGAACGTGGTGGTGGTGGTCGACGACTCCCACGGGGTTGGCGCCTTCGGGCCGGGCGGAAGGGGCACTGAAGCCCTCACCGCCGGCGCCGCCGATGTGTTGATCGGGACCCTGGGAAAGGCGTTCGGTGTCAACGGCGGGTATGTCGCCGTGTCGCGTCTGCTGGCCACCTACCTGAGGGAGCGGGGGCCGATGTACGTCTACTCCAACCCGATCACCCCTGGGGAGGCATCTGCGGCCGACACCGCAGTGGGGATCGTCGACTCACAGGAGGGGGAGGAGCTGTTGGGCCACTTGGCGGAGATGACCGAGTGGTTCGAGGCCGGGCTGACCAGGATGGGGTTCGAGACCATCCCCGGCCCTCACCCCGTAGTGCCGCTGATGATCCGGGACACCGATCGGACTGCGGCCATCGTCGCCCATCTCTTCAATCACGGTGTGCTGGCGACCGGTCTCAACTTCCCCGTGGTGCCGAGAGGGGACGAAGAGATCAGGTTCCAGGTGAATGCGGACCACACCGAGGCCGACATCGACCATGTGTTGGAGACCCTCAGGGTCTTCGCCGGCTAACAGTCCTCGCCGATGGATGCCAGGTCTGACTGGTTCTCGATCATGATCACCCAGTGGGCATCACCCCCAGGCCCTGAGGTCATGACCTGCACCTGATACGTCCCGGCAGGCCCCAGCGTGTCGAGGACCACGTCGGGCACCACCCCATACTCGGTAGTGGAGAAGCCGCATGCCCCGTCGGTGGGTGCCATCTCGACGGTGACACTCCAATCCATGCTGAAGGCCAGTTGGACCGGCTGTTCGGCAGTGGAGATGAAGGAAGGCTCTTCTCCGGCGATCAGGATCCCATCGGCGCACACCGCGACACCGTCGCCCTCGAAGCAATAACTGATTGGGCTGAGGGCCGTCTTGCCGTTGACGTCGACCACCACCATCTCGATCAGGGGAAGGTTGGCCTCGCCGCCATCGTCTTTAGGCAGTGGTGGCGGCGCCGGCACTGGCGGGACACCACCGCCATCGATGACCTCACGAGGGCCGACCGCCACGCCTTGGAAGCCGAGCCCGAAGAGCAGGGCAATGGCGGCCACCAACATGACGATCACATACCCGGCGGCGTACTTGGCCATTGACCCTCCTCGATCATCACTAGGACGGCGCCGGCCTCGACTTGGTTCCCGGCCTGATAGCGGACCTCGGTCACCCGCCCGGCGTGCGGGGCCCGCAGGGTGTGCTCCATCTTCATGGCCTCCATCACCACCATGACCTGGCCCTCGGTGACGAGATCGTCGACGCCGACCGCCACCCGGAGCACCTTTCCCGGCATCGGCGCATGCAGCGACCCCGTGTCCTCCTCCACTTCCGGCGACGGGAACCGATCGATCTCGACAAGTCGCCCTGGCCCGGCCATGGAGTCGACGTATCGCAACCCTCCGTGTCTGGAGACGGTGAGGACCAGCTCTTCGCCGTCGGCGGTCACGGTCACCGAGTCGGGGGTGATACCGACAACGGTGGGGCCCAACCCCTCGACCTGGGTGCCGTCGGCACCCATCCGATACCGGATCTCGTGACGCCCATACTCACCCTGGTACACACGCTGCTGGGCCTGGCTGGCCGAGTTGCGCCAACCGGGGGGGATCGAGGCAAGCACCGACGCCACCGAAAGGGCCTGGGCCTGGTCGGACAGAGCGGCGGCCACCGCCGCCAACCACTCATCATCGGGGCCGAGTAGGGGGCGGGCAAGCTCGGCGACATGGTGACGGTCGAGGAACCCGGTGTACGTCTCACCGGCGATGAACTCGGGGTGCTCGAGCACCCGGACCAGGAGGGCCCGGTTGGTGGTGGGGCCGTGAATCCTCGCCTGACGCAACGAGGTGGCCAGCAGTGAGGCAGCGGCTTCCCGGGTTGGTGCGTGAGCGATCACCTTGGCGATCATCGGGTCGTAATGGATCGAGATCGACGAACCGGACTCGACACCGGAGTCGAGCCGAAGACCGGGCGCCGGGTCGAACTCGAACCGGTCGATTCTCCCGGTGACAGGGAGGAAATCGTTGATCGGGTCCTCGGCATAGAGCCTGGCTTCGATGGCATGGCCCGAGTGTCGATCCGGGGCCCGGACAAACCCTCCGTCGGCCACCTCGATCTGGAGTCGGACCAGGTCGAGCCCGGTGACCATCTCCGTGACCGGATGCTCGACCTGGAGGCGGGTGTTCATCTCGAGGAAGTAGAAGCGGTCGGCTTCCAAGAGGAACTCGACAGTCCCTGCCCCCACATACTCGACGGCCCGGGCCGCCACCACTGCGGCCTCACTGATGAGACGCCGGGTGGCGGCGTCGACTCCAGGGCTCGGCGACTCCTCGATGATCTTCTGGTGGCGTCTCTGGATCGAGCACTCACGCTCGGGAAGTGACACCAGATTCCCGTGCTGGTCGCCGAACACCTGGACCTCGACGTGTCGCGGCCCATCGAGGTACTTCTCGAGGAACACGGTGTCGTCGTCGAAGGCGCCGGCTGCTTCCCGGGCCCCGGCGGCAATGGCCTCCTCCAGATCGTCGGGATGAGTGACGACCCGCATTCCCTTGCCACCGCCACCGGCGGACGCCTTGACCAGAACCGGGAAACCCAGAGACAGGGCGGCATGGGACACATCGGACCGCCCGGATACCTCGACAGTGGGGAGGATGGCGACACCCAGACGCTCCATGAGCCGTTTGGAAGCCAGCTTCGATCCCATCACCTCGATCGCCTCAGGGCTGGGGCCGATCCAGATGATGCCGCCGTGCACTACGGCCCTGGCGAAATCGGCATTCTCGGACAGGAACCCATAGCCCGGGTGGATGGCGTCGGCGCCGGTGGTCTTGGCCGCGGCCAGCACGGCGTCGGCGTCGAGGTAGGACTCGATTGGTGTCGAGCCGGGCAGCTCCACCGACTCGTCGGCTTCCCGGGCGTGGGGCTCACCCCGGTCGGCCGGTGAGTAGATGGCAACGGTGGCGATCCCCATCTCCCTACAGGTCCGCAGCACCCGACGGGCGATCTCGCCACGGTTGGCGACGAGGATCTTGGAGATCATGGATCGCGGAGGGTAACGATCCGTTCCAGATAGCCGCCAGGCCCGGATACGCTTTCAACCGTGGACGCAGAGACCAAGTCTCAACCGTCGTCGCGTCTCCTCCTGGCCCTACTCATCTTCCTCGGCCTCTCCGCCGCGGTGTGGTGGGGGATCCAGCAGGTGGTCTCGGCCATCCCATCGCCAAGCGATCTGGTGAAGGCAATCGAGCCGGAGCCCTACGAGGAGATCGGCCCTGTGGTGGTCACCGCCATACGTGACCTGGCGGCGCTGACGACTGTGGAGACAGTTCAATACACCATCGTGGAGAAGGGCACCGACCGCGGTTGGCTGGCGTGGGCCCGGGGTGACAACCTGACGCTGTTCGCCGTTGCCAGGATCGGCGCCGGGGTCGACCTGAGCAAGATCTCGGTCAGGGACATCCAGGTCGACGAGACCGGGGTGGTCGAGGTGAGTCTCCCGGCGGCGGAGATCCAATACGTGGCTCCCGACAACGACGCCACCCAGATCCTCGACCGAGACACCGGTGTGTTCACCAAGGGTGACCCTCAGCTCGAGTCAGAGGCCCGAAGAGTGGCCGACGAGGTGTTGGTCCAGGGCGCCCTTGATGGCGGCATCCTGGCCGAGGCCGAGGACAATGCCCGAGCAGTGCTCACCAACTTTCTGATGAGCCTTGGTTATCGCGACGTGATCGTCGAGTTCGAGACCTGAACCGATCACCGGCTCCGGCGCTCAAGACCAGGCGTCTCGAGCTGAGACCGCTAGAGGTCACCGATGCCGCCGAGATGCTCACCGTCCTATCCGACCCGAGTCTCTACGACTTCACCGGTGGCATCCCCCCGACCAGGGCCGGGCTCGAAGCCCGATACCGGGCCCAGGTGGCCGGGCCCCCTGACGGTGACCAGCAGTGGCACAACTGGATCATCCGTCTCGCCGACACCCATGCCGCGGTGGGCTTCGTCCAGGCCACCGTCACGGATCAGACCGCCGACATCGCCTGGGTGGTGGGAGTGAAGTGGCAGGGCCGTGGCATTGCCACCGAGTCGGCCTCGGCGATGTGCCATTGGCTGGCGGGGGTCGGAGTGAAGCGGCTGGTCGCCCACATCCATCCCGACAACCGGGCATCGGCGCGAGTGGCGGCATCGCTGGGACTGCGGATCAGCGGTGAGGTTGATGACGACGGCGAGATGATTTGGGACAAACGGGTCGAAGCGTGAGTAGATCAGGTCGTTGTACGACGTCACCTACTCACGCTCAGGTCTCGGTCACATCCTGAAGACGCCGAACCGATCGGTGCCCACCACCGGGGCGGAGTGGATGGCGGAGAGGGCGATGCCGAGGACGGTCCTGGTGTCCCGTGGGTCGATCAAACCATCGTCCCGGACCCTGCCGGTCGAGTAGTAGGCCTGCTCGGTGTGCTCCATCATGGTTGTCAGCTCGGCGTTGCGAGCCGCGTCGGCTTCCTCGTCGAACCGCTCACCACGGGACGCGGCCGACTGACGAGCCACGATCGACATCACCCCGGCGAGCTGTCGGGCGCCCATCACCGCCACCTTGTGATTGGGGTATCCAAAGACGAACCGGGGGTCGTATGCCCGGCCCGACATGCCGTAATTGCCCGCACCGTACGAGACCCCGGCCATCAGCGAGATATGGGGCACCTCGGAGTTGGCAACGGCATTGATCATCTTGGCGCCGTCCTTGATGATCCCCCGCTGCTCGTACTCCTTGCCGACCATGTAGCCCGTGGTGTTGTGGATGAAGATGATCGGGGTGTCGTAGCGGTTGCACAGCTGGATGAACTCGGTGGTCTTCTGGGCCTCCTCAGAGAAGATGACACCCTGTTGGTTGGCGATGATGCCGACCGGGAAACCATGGATCGAGCCCCACCCGTTGAGGATCGAGGTCCCATACACCGCCTTGTACTCCTCGCACCGTGATCCGTCGACCACCCTGGCCAGGATCTCGCGCATGTCGAAAGGGACTCTCAGGTCAGCGGGTATCACCCCGAGGATCTCATCGATGTCGTGAACCGGCTCGTCGGGGCTTCTGGTGGCCCCATAGCCCTGCTTCCGCCAATTGACGTGGGCGATGATCTCACGCCCGATCCTGATGGCGTCGTGCTCGGTGTCGGCGAAGTAGTCGGAGAGCCCCGAGACCCGGGAGTGCATCTCGGCCCCGCCCAGCTCTTCGTCGGTCGACTCCTCGCCGGTGGCCATCTTGACCAGGGGCGGCCCGCCCAGGAAGACCTTGGCCTGCTCCTTGACCATCACCGCGTAGTCGCACATCGCCGGGAAGTAGGCCCCGCCCGCGGTGGAGCTGCCGAAGACGAGGGAGACGGTGGGGATGCCGGCCTTGGAGAGACGGGTCAGATTCCGGAACCACTTTCCGCCGACGACGAACACCTCGGCCTGGTCGGGGAGGTCGGCGCCACCCGACTCGACCAGGTTGATCAGGGGGAGCCGGTTCTCCATGGCGATGTCCATGATCCGCAGCGACTTGGCCAGGGTGTAGCGGTTGAAGACACCCGCCTGGCTGGTGGGGTCGTTGGCGAGGATGGCGCATTCGACACCGCTGACCACACCTATCCCGGTGACCACGTTGGCACCTATCGGCTTGTCGGTCCCCCAGGCGGCGAGGGTGGAGAGCTCGAGAAAAGGGGTGTCCCGATCGACCAGGAGCTCGATGCGCTCGCGGGCGAGCAGCTTGCCCCGGTCACGATGGCGCTGCACATAGGTAGGGCCGCCACCCTGGCGAGCCTGCTCCTGGAGGGCTTCGAACTCGGCGAGTCTCTCGAGCATCGCCGCCCGGTTGGCCTGGTATTCCTCGGAGCGGGTGTCGAGCCGGGTGCGAATGGCCTGCATCACCGCGGAGGCTAGTTAGGCCCCGATTAGCCGTTGTAGACGGCCGAGTCCTGATAGGGCTCGATCATGATGCACTCGCCGGGGCACTCCTCGGCGGACTCGATGACGTCCTCGATCAGGGTGTCCGGGACTCGGGCAAGGCCCCGCGCCCCTTCCGGGGCCTGGGTGCCATTGAAGAGGACAGTGCGCCCGAAGTGCTTCGACTCCTCTTTCACCACCCAGAGACCGTCGTCGCGCCCGACGAACACATCGGGGGTGATCTCCTCGCAGATGCCGTCTCCGGTGCACAGATCCTGATCGATCCAAACCATCAGCTTGGTGGCTTCGGCCATAACCCCAACATAGTCGGTCCCGGAGTTATCCCGACTTCTGTAACAATCGTGGCATGGAGGAAGTGCTCGAACGACTGAAGTCGATGGCCGGCTCGGAAGTAGGGGTCAGTGAATGGATGCTGATCACCCAGGAGCGGGTCAACGCCTTCGCAGACGCGACCGGTGACCACCAATACATCCATGTCGACCCGGATCTGGCCAGTCAGACCCTGTTCGGAGGCACCATCGCTCACGGCTTCCTGACGCTCTCTTTGATCATCCCACTGGTGGCCTCGATTCCGCTCGATGTTGGGGCACCTGTGATGGGGGTCAACTATGGGCTCGACAGGGTTCGGTTTCCGGCGCCGGTGCCGGTCGGGTCGAAGATCAGGGCGCGGCTCACCATCGACTCTGTGGACGAGGTCATGGGGGGGCTGCAGCTCAACCGGACCGTCACCGTCGAAGTGGATGGGAATGACAAGCCGGCGATGGTGGCCCAGACCATCGTTCGGCTCTACTACTGAGACGTGCGTATAAGGCTTCGGCCTGCTTCAGGCTCAGTGGTTGGTGTACACGTGGAAGTCGGCGACGGTCCGGTAGCCGATTCGCTCGTACGTCTTGTAGCCCATCGGCTCAGCTTGCAATGAGGAGATCCTCGCTCCTTGCTCGAAACCGTGGATGGTCAGAGCGGTGGTGACCGCCCGGCCGTAACCCCTCCGACGGAACGACGAGTGAGTGCCGACATGGAGCACCTCGATCACATCCCCGCTCCGGTAGTACATCCCTGCGGCAGCCGGCCAATCATCCTCGTAAGCCACCGTGGCAACGGAGTCGGGGTTGGAGAGCGACTCGACCGTTGGGTAGCAAAGTGCCCAGGTCTCACGCGCTTCGCCCAGGGTCTCGAACGCCTCGCCCACCACGGCGATGAAGGCATCCCTCGACTCTTCCGAGACGACCCGGCCGATCCTGGCCCCGATCGGCAACTCGACCCGGTTCGGCGCCGAGTCGATGACCATCTCCGGTGAGATCTCACCGGGCCCGAGGGTCTCAATCAGGTCGTCGTCAAGACCGGTCATTGCAACGAGCGAGTAGGCGTGGCCCAGTCTCCCGAAGTAGCTCGACGCCCGCTCCACGATCCGATCGGTTGGGACACCAGGAGTGGTGCGCACCGCACCATTCCAAGGGAAAGCACTCGGGGAGGGGGTTGCGTACATGAGGATCCCGTCTTGCTCCTCGACGGTTCCTCCGCAATATCGAACCATCGTCTTCATCGACCCGGCAAAGGCTCGATGGACGACGCCCAACAACTCCGACGACATCGTCCCAAGCTACTCAGCTGAGCGAGCGTCCTCCTCCAACGACGATCACCTCGCCGGTGACGTAGGAGGACAGCGGGGTGAGGAGGAACCAGGCCACATCGGCGATTTCGCCAGGCGTGCTGAATCGAGCGTGAGTAGATGGGGTCGTTTTTCGACTCCATCTACTCACGCTCAGTGCACGAGATAGGTTTGGGGGATGGAAAGCAGTACCCACCGTTCCCTGAAGCGGGTCGCCGACGTGGTCACCGAATACCGGACCAGCCTGGCGACCGCCCGGGTGACGTCGGCCATGACCCGGGACCAGGTGAGATCCCAACTCGATCAGGAGTTGCCGCAGGTCGGGGAGAGCACGGACGTGGTGCTCGACAAGCTGGTGGCCGGAGCTACACCAGGTCTTATGGCCTCCGCCGGCCCCCGATATTTCGGGTTTGTCATTGGTGGTGCGCTAGACGCCGCATTGGTGGCGGATTTGGTTGCCGCGGGATGGGACCAGAACGCATTCAATGAGGTGACCTCCCCGGCCAGCATCGCCTTCGAGGACCTCGCCGGCACCTGGCTCAAGGATCTGCTCGGGATCCCCTCCACCGCCTCGGTCGGGTTCGTCACCGGCGCCCAGGGTGCCAACACGGTCGGCCTGGCTGCGGGGAGATGGAAGGTGCTCCACGATCGCGGCTGGGACGTAGGGATCGACGGGCTGTTCGGTGCCCCCCGGGTCCGGGTGGTGGTTGGAGAGGAGCGGCACGCCACCATCGACCGGTCCCTTCGCCTCCTCGGGTTGGGGGAGCGGTCGGTGGTAGTGGTCCCGGTCACTTCCGACGGGGCGATGGACGCTGAGGCGTTGCGGGCAACCCTCGCCTCGGACCCCGATGCGCCGACAATCGTCTCCGCCCAGGCAGGGAACGTGAACACTGGGGCTTTCGACGATCTGCCCTCCATCGGGACCGCGGTGAGAGAGCTTGGGGGGTGGCTCCATGTCGACGGAGCCTTCGGCCTCTGGGCCGGGGCATCACCGGCGACCCGGCATCTCGTCGATGGGATCGAGCTGGCCCACTCCTGGGGTTGCGACGGCCACAAGTGGCTCAACGTCCCCTACGACTCGGGTTACGCCTTCTGCTCGGACCCCGATGTCCATGCCACCTCGATGGCCTACACCGCGGCCTATCTGACCGGTCAGGAAGCGGGGAGGCAGTTCGGTGGCGGGGACTTCGTTGCCGAGTCGTCCCGGAGAGCGAGGGGATTCGCCACCTGGGCGGCCCTCCGATCGCTCGGGCGCGAGGGTGTCTCCGGCCTGATCGACAGGTGCTGTTCGCTGGCCCGGCGATTAGCCGAAGGCATCGACGAGATACCGGGAGCCGAGGTGGTGAACGAGGTGGTGCTCAATCAGGTCCTGGTCAGGGTGGGGGGCGACGCCCTCACGCGTGCGGTGGAGCGCCTGATCCAGGAGGAAGGTGTCTGCTGGCTGGGGTCGACGGTGTGGCGCGGCGAACAGTTGCTCAGGGTCTCGGTCTCGAACTGGGCCACCACGGAGGAAGACATCGATCTCAGCGTGGGGTCGATGGCAAGGGCATTGGAGAGGGCCACGGCAAGCTGAACCGAGCGTGAGTAGATGGGGTGGTTATTCGACGCCATCTACTCACGCTCAGGAAAGGGACCTGCCCCCGCCGACCACGATCACCTCACCGGTGATGTAGGAAGACAGCGGGGTGAGAAGGAACCAGGCCACATCGGCGATTTCGCCAGGCGTGCCCATTCGATCCAGAGGTATGGCGGAGACCATTTTGGTGAGGACGTCTTCGGGGATGGCCATGGCCATCTCTGTCCCGATCAGACCTGGGGCGATGGCGTTCACCCGAAGATGGGGCGCCAACGACAAGGCCATTGACCGGGTGAGCCCGACAACTCCGCCTTTCGACATCGAGTAGTTGAACTGGCCGAAGTTGCCCAGATACGCCCTGGACGCGATGTTGACTATCGACCCGCCGTCCGACATGAGTGGGGCCAACTCTTTGCTGAGGCGATAGGAGACTCCCAGATTCACGTCAAGGACGCTCTTGAAGTCCTTGACGGACATGTTCACCAGACGCGAGTCCCGAGTGATCCCGGCATTGTTGACAAGGCCGATCAGCTCGGACCCGGTCCCCACGACCGCCTCGACCAGAGAGGCCAGCCCTGCTTCGGTGGTGAGGTCGGTCTCGACCTGGACCACATTGCCTTCGATCGAGGCGAGCTCCGGGGAGATGTCTGCTGCGACGACCGTGAAAGGGCCGCCGGTGGTCAGCCGTTCGGTGATGGCGCGCCCGATACCGCGTGCTGCCCCGGTCACGACGATGGTTCCCTTCACGGCAGGGCCTTGCCGATATGGCCCGATCCGACTCGGATCAGCTCCCCGGTGACACCGCCCGAGTCGAGCATCCTCTCGGCCCATGTGGCGGCCAGGTCCCGCTGCCCCTCCTCCCCGTCCCAGGCGATGACATTGACGGTCCACCCTTTGGCCCACCCCTCGAGGGCTGCGGTCCTGGCAGCTGACAGGAGCCCGGTGGCGACCATCGCATCCCCGACCCCGCCACGACCGAGCAGGTCGTTGGTGTTGACCACGTAGACGAAGGACTCACCCCTTTGGGCTGCGGCCCGGCTCATCTCGAAACCGCGCTCCAGCTCGGCGCGGACCTCGGGCCAGTCGTCGGAGACCCGGTCGGCCCAATGGATGTTCATGACGACACCGCCCTTCCCTCAGCCACCATCTTCTGGATGCTGGCGAGGTCGACCCCCATCTCACGGAGGACGGCGATTGTGTGTTGACCGAGGGTTGGAGGCAGTTCATCTGATCGGGCAGCCCGATCGTCCACCCGAATCGGGGATCCGGTCGTCCGGACATGGCCGGCGATGGGATGCTCGAACTCGACCAACATCGCATGATGACGGGCCTGGGGGTCATCGAACGCCTCGGCCAGGCTGAGGACCCGCCCAACAGGGAGCCCGGCCTGGCCCAACAGCGTGATCCAGTGCTCGGCGTCCCTGGTGCGGAACACCTTGTCCAATTTCCTGATCAGTGACGGGCGGTTGGCGGTCCGGTCCTCGTTGGTCGGGTAGTCCTCGACCAGGTCGGGCCGCTCCAGTGCGTCGGCGAGCAGCTCGAAGTGACGGTCGGAGACGATGGCAAGGGTGAAGGGCCCCTCCGACGCCGAGAACACCTGGTTGGGGGTGAGGAAGGGGCTGGCGGTCCCGGTTCGGTCAGGTTGGGCGTGGCCGGTGAACCCGAGGGCGTTCCAACCCGACTGGACCGCCATCAAACCGTCCCGCAAAGAGACGTCGATCCGGCGCCAACGCCGGGGATGCTCGGCGAGGGCGGCGCTGATCGCAAGGGCGGCGTTGGTGCCCGCCACATAGTCCCCAATGGTGGTGGCGGTCTTGCGAGGCCCGTCATTGGGCTCACCGGTGATCGAGATCATCCCCGACTCGCCCTGGAAGATGAGGTCCACCCCAGTCCGCTGCGCATAGGGGCCATTGGCACCGAAGGCGTTGATCGAGGCGTAGACCAGGGTCGGGTTCAGCTCACGGCAGCGGGTCTCACCCAGCCCGAGTCGCTCCATGGCGCCGTGTCGGAGGTTGTTGACCAACACGTCTGCCTTGCGGACCAGGTTGTCGAGGACCCGTTTCGACAGCCAGTCATCGGTGTCGACTGCCACCGACTCCTTGCCACGGTTGACCACCATGAAGAACACCGACTCATCGTTCTGAAAGGGGCCGAACCTCCGTGCCAGGTCACCGTCCACCGGTTCGACCTTGATCACCCGGGCACCGAGATCGGCGAGGAGCATCCCGGCATATGGGCCGGCGATCAGGTTCCCCAGCTCGACCACGAGGGTCCCGCGCAGGGGCCCGTCAGACACTCTCGATGACCGTGGAGATCCCTTGGCCCACCCCGATGCACATGGTGGCCAGCCCGTATCGGCCCCCGCGCCGGCGGAGCTCGTGGCTCAATGTGACCAGGAGCCGGGCGCCCGAGGCTCCCAGAGGATGGCCGAGGGCGATGGCGCCCCCGTTGACGTTGACCCGCTCCTCGTCCAACTCGAGGAGTCTGATACCCGCCACGGCCTGAGAGGCGAAGGCCTCGTTGAGCTCGATCAGGTCGAGCTGTCCGGTGTCGATCCCGGCTCGGCCCAGGGCCTTCTCCGAGGCGGGCACCGGCCCGATGCCCATGATGTCGGGGTGGACCCCGGCGGCCCCGGTGGAGACGATCCTCGCCATTGGCATCAGACCATGACGGTCCAGCCCTTCCTTGGTGGCGAGGAGGAGCCCTGCCGCCCCATCGTTCATCGGCGAGGAGTTCCCCGCCGTGACCGATCCGCCCTCCTTGAACACCGGCGGCAGCTTTGCCAGCTTCTCCACAGAGGTATCCGCTCGCGGCCCCTCGTCGTCGTGAATCAGACGGGTCTCCCGTCCTCTGGCGTCGGTCGGGGCATCGATGGGCTCGATCTCGGAGTCGAATCGCCCGGCCGCCGCTGCGGCGATGGCCTTCTGATGGGAGGCCAGGGCGAAGCGGTCCTGGTCGTCCCGGGTGACGTCGTACTTGTCGGCCACCACCTCCGCCGTCATCCCCAGGCTGATCGGCGGGTAGAGCCTCTCCATCCTGGGGTTGACCAATCTCCAGCCGAGCACGGTGTCCACCGATTCGGGGGCGCCGGTGGGAAAGGCTCTCTCGGCCTTCATGGTGACGTAGGGAGCCCGGGTCATCGATTCCGATCCCCCGGCGATCATCACATCGCCCCAGCCATCCTTCAAGGCGTGGGTGGCCGACACCACCGCCTGCATCCCCGACCCGCATAGGCGGTTCACGGTGGCTCCCGGGACCTCGATGGGGAGCCCGGCGAGGAGGCTCGCCATCCGGGCCAGGTTGCGGTTGTCTTCGCCGGCCTGGTTGGCCGCCCCCCATTGCACGTCTTCGATGGCCATCGGGTCCAGGTCGGGATGACGCGCCAGCAGACGGCCGACGACGTGAGCCGCCAGGTCGTCGGGTCTCACAAAGGCGAGTTGTCCCCCGATCTTGCCCATCGGGGTTCGGCAACCGTCGACGATGAAGACCTCGGCCATGCCGCAATGATGGTCGAAGTCCGTTGGCGATGAGAGCCACGACGGCAACTACGGTTCCAGGCGATGACACCACCCGACTTCCTTCCCTTCACCGAGTCGGAGGAGGCCAACCGTCTTCTGGCCCAGGACGGCTTGGCGCTCCTCATCGGGATGCTCCTCGACCAGCAGTTCCCCATGGAGCGTGCCTTCTACGGGCCCTATCTGCTCCAGCAGCGTCTCGGGGAGAGCCTCGATGCTGCCCGCATCGCGGAATGGGACCCGGCGCATCTGGAGGAGGTGTTCAGAGGACCGCCGGCGATACACCGATACCCCGCCTCGATGGCCGGAAGGACCCAGGAGCTCTGCCGGGCATTGACCGACGAGTACGGGGGTGCCGCCGAGGCCCTCTGGGAGACCGCAGAGAGCGGTGACGACCTTCTCCGGCGGCTCCAGGCGCTCCCCGGCTTCGGCGTGGCCAAGTCACGCATCTTCGTCGGTGTCCTGGGCAGGCGCCTGGGTGTTCGCCCTCCCGGTTGGGAGGAGAGGGCCGCCGACTGGCCCAGCATCGCCGATGTGGGCAGTTTCGACGACGTCGCCGCCCTTCGTGAGAGGAAGAGGGAGATGAGAGCGGCCAGAAAAGGCTGAAGTCCCCTCAACTAAAAGTCGATCCCTGCCGATACCCAGAATCGCGGGGAGGAACTGAAGGTGGAAGGACAAATGCATCTCTCGGGCCAGCTCACCGACTGGAGCATCCACGACTTGCTCCAGATCATGCAGGTCACCAAGAAGACGGGCTCGCTGGACATCGAGGGAGAACGCCGGGGTCGCATCCACTTTCGCAACGGGGGAGTCACCGGTGCCGAGCTGACCGGGACCAAGGGCACCTATGTGGGCAACGACCGCGGTGCCGTCGCCGACATCCTCTACGTCCTTTCCACCTTGTCCGCCGGGTCGTTCTCAGTAGGCCCCGCCGACGGCCCCGAGACCGGCGGCTGGGGAGTGGAGGACGTGCTCAACGACGTCGAGGCGCTGAAGCTCCTCGAGGGCGAGGTGATCGACGCCGGTCTGTTCGAGGCCGCCGGGGTCAGGCTCACCGGCAATGTGAGCGAGGCCGTCACCATCGATCCCTATGACTGGGCTGTCCTGGTCTCACTGGTCCAGCCGTTCACCTTCGGCTATCTCGAGGCCAAGATGGGTCGTGGCGGTGCGGTCAGGGTGTTCCACACCCTGCATCGCCTCGGGATCGCCGAGCCGATCCTGAGCCGGGACGACGAGTCGGAATGGCTCGATCGTGTCGCCGACGGCATCGCGTCGGAGAGCCCCGAGCCCACCTGGCTGGAGCAAAAGGCCATCGAGTCGGAGCCCGCCAGGGTGACCGAGCCCGACCCCGAACCGCTTGGCCAGGTCGAGGACGAGCCCAAGCCGACACCGGTGGCGGCACATGAGCCGGTGCGTGGGGTCTCCGCCCCGGCATCGACGACGCTCACCGACGGCGTCTATGACGAGATCCGTCGTCTCCGCAGCAAAGTCGCCGAACGCTGATCGGTAACGTCGCCGGGCGATGCCCGAGCGCAGCCCCTGGAGATCCGACCGCCCATTGTTCATAGGGATCGCCGGCGGCTCCGGCTCCGGAAAGACCACCATCGCCGCCGCGGTCGTCGAAATGCTGGATGGCAAGGTGTCTCTGGTCCAGCACGACGCCTACTACCGCCATCAGCCCGATCTCTCGTTCCAGGAGCGGACCAGGGTCAACTACGACCACCCTTCCTCGCTCGAGACCGAGCTCTTGGTCGAGCACCTGCAGACCCTGAGATCCGGGGTGGGGATCGATCGCCCGGTCTATGACTTCGCCCTGCACCTCAGATCGGGGGAGACGGTGTGGGTGGAGCCGGCGCAGGTGGTGATCATCGAGGGGATCCTGGTCCTCGCCGAGCCCGGGCTCAGGTCGGAGCTCGAGCTCAAGATCTTTGTCGACACCGATCCCGACCTGCGACTCGCCCGACGTCTGCAACGCGACATCGAGAAGCGGGGCAGGACCGTGGATTCGGTGATCGCCCAGTACTTCGCCACCGTGCGCCCCATGCACATCGAGTTCGTTCAGCCTTCGATGCGCCATGCCGATCTCATCATCCCGGAGGGTTTCAACCCGGCGGCGGTGGCCACCGTCGTCGAGCTGATCCGGTCCCGGCTCCAGTCATAGAATCCTGTCATGTCTGATCGCGTTTCTGTTGGCATCATCGGCGTGGGCGCCATGGGAGAAGCCCTGGCTTCGGGGCTCCTCGCTGCCGGTTGGGCACCATCGGAGATCGCCCTCTGCGTGCGCCGCCCCGAGCGAGGAGACGACCTGGCCAACCGCACCGGGTGCCCGGTCACCCTCGATGCGGTGGAGGCGATCAGGGGAAGGGACCTGGTGGTGGTGGCGGTCAAGCCCCGTGACGTTGGTGTGATCGTCGAGACCCTTGCCGGGCATCTCGAACCTGGTCAGACAGTCCTAACCCTAGCCGCGGGGGTCACCACGGCCACCTACGAGCAAGGCCTCGGGGTCGTGCCCGTGGTGAGGGCGATGCCCAACACCCCGGCCCTGGTGCGTCAGGGTGTCACCGGGATCGCGGCCGGGCGTCACGCCGGCGAGGAGCATCTCGCGGTGGCCCGTCAGGTCCTCGACGCAGTGGGCTCGGTCCGGGTGATGGAAGAGTCACTCCTCGATGCGGTGACCGCGGTGTCAGGCACCGGACCGGCGTACGTGTTCCTGATGGCCGAGGCGCTGACCGAGGCGGCGATGAGGGAGGGGCTTCCCAGGGACATTGCCGAGAGCTTCGTCAACCAGACGATCCGGGGAGCCGGCCACCTCCTCACCGACACCTCGAAGAGCCCGGCACAACTCCGCTACGAGGTCACCTCCCCGGGCGGCACCACCGCGGCCGCCATGCACATCCTCGAGGAGAGGGGGTTTCGGGCATTGGTGGAGGATGCGGTGCGTGCCGCCGCGGTGCGGGCGGCCGAGCTTGGTGAGAGCCAGAAGCCGGAACCGGGCGGGGTGGATACCTGAGTCTGTTCTCACGTCTGACGGCGGCGGTCACCCAGGCGGCCCCTATCGAGAAGATGGTCACCTCCACTCGGCCGGGGCGGGCGCTTGCCGGCAGGTTCGTCGCCGGCGACACCCTCGATGACGCCGTTGAGGCCGCCCATCGCCTCAACCGGGAGGGTCTCCTGGTCTCCCTCGACCTGCTCGGCGAGGAGGTGGGCGATCGAGACTCGGCGGTCCGCGCCACCGCAGAGTACCTAGCGTCGATCGACCGGATTTGGTCCGAGGGCCTCGATGCCAACATCTCGGTGAAGCCGACCCAACTCGGACTGGCCATCGACGTCGGGCTGGCAGCCGAGAACATCGAGAGGCTGGCTGGCGCCGCCGCCCGGCTGGGCACGACCGTGACCATCGACATGGAGGACTCCAGGTACACCGCCTCGACCGTCGACCTCTACGAGGAGGCCCAGGCACGCCATCGGAACCTGGGGATCGCCATCCAGGCCTATATGCGACGGACCCCCGAGGATCTCGCCCGTCTCATCCCCCTCGGGGGGCACATCCGGCTGTGCAAGGGCGCCTATGTCGAGCCGGAAGAGGTGGCTCTGACCTCGAAGGGGGAGGTCGATGAGGCCTTCGCCGATCAGCTGAGGACCCTGATGGCGTCCTCCGGGGCAAAGCCGGCGATCGCCACTCACGACCCGGATCTGGTCGACCTGACCCGGGCCCTGGCCAGTGAGCGGACCACACCCTTCGAGTTCCAGATGCTCTATGGAGTCCGCCCCGAACTGCAGAGGTCGTTGATCGCCGAGGGATTCCCATTGCGGGTGTACCTGCCCTTCGGCTCGGAGTGGTATCCGTACTTGACCCGCCGCCTGGCGGAGCGCCCGGCCAACGCCTGGTTCTTCGCCAGGTCGATGTTCACCCGTTGACCGTGAGCAGATGAGGTAGCCAGGCCACGTCATTCACTCACGCTTGACCGGTTGAGTCGTAACTTGAGCCAATGGCCATCACCCCTGAGCTGACGGAGAAGCTGGCATCGATGCGGACCATCGACCTGACCACTTATGGGAGGAAGACCGGACGGCCACGTCGGATCGAGATCTGGTGGTTCCACGTCGACGGTCGGTTCATCATCTCCGGCACACCAGGACGACGAGACTGGCTGGCGAACATAAGGGCCAATCCGAATGTGATCGTGCATGCCGGCGGGCACGATCTCGATGGGGTTGCGGCCGAGATCGTCGACCCAAGCTTCCGGCGGCACGTCTTCAAGTCGCCCCACACCCGTTGGTACTCCACCCAGGCCCAGTTGGAGCGGCTGGTCGAGACCGCCCCGATGATCGAGATCGCCCTCTGACGGTACGGCCAGGCCTTCGAGCGTGAGCAGTTGGCGTAGTTGTGCGACGTCAATTACTCACGCTTCGTCGATCAAATACAGGAAACGGACCGGACGACCTGGCCCTCCTACACTCGCCGGGCCATGGCGTTGACCGAGGAGCGGCAAGAGACGCCGCCACAGACTGTCAGGCCAAACGCCTCCCGGGTCCTGGAGGGGTTGGGCGCCCTGCTGGCGGCGGGGACCATCCTCCTCGGCATCGCCGGGACCCTCCCTGAGCATGTGGTGTTCGACGTCGGGCGTGAGGTGTTCGGGAACATCCCCACCGCCATGGTCGTGGTGTTCTACGTCACCGTGGCCGTCTTCATCTGGTTGATGTTCCATCTCCTGGCACGGCGGGCATCGATCTGGCAACTGGGCCGCCCCGACCGGAGGGTTGGCCAATGGGCAGAGCGGACCCGTCGCCTGATGGATGGCTTGCGGATGAAGACCTTGATGCGTGATCCGAAGTACGGAGTCATGCACTCGATGATCTACTACGGGTTCCTGGTCCTCTTCCTGGGCACGGTGACCCTCGAGATCGACCACCTCATGCCGGCCGGTCTCAAGTTCCTGCAGGGCCCGGTGTATCTCGGCTACTCGGCGATCCTCGACCTGGCCTCGCTGGTCTACCTCGGAGGGTTGGCGCTGGCCGGGTTCGGCCGGTACGTCATCCCGACTTGGCGAATCCGATCGAAGACCAAGCCGGAGGACGCCCTGATCCTGGCCACCTTGGCGGCGATCGGGGTCACCGGCCTCCTCACCGAGGCGGCCCGGATCTCCCTTGCGGGCAGGCCCGACCACGAGGTCTGGTCCTTTGTCGGTTACCCCCTCTCCCTGCTGTTCGATGCGGGCACGGCAGCCACATGGCACCGGGGGTTGTGGGTGGTGCATGTCGGAGCCTTCTTGGTCTTCCTGGTGGCCCTGCCGGTCACCAAGCTGCGTCACATGCTGACCTCGCCGGCCAATCTCTACCTGTCGCCGAGGGACAGGCCCAAGGGCGCCATGCGCGAGATGCCCAACCTCCTCGAAGCCGAGGACATCGAGACCATCGGGGCCATGATCGCCACCGATCTCACCTGGAAGCAGATCTTCGACACCGACGCCTGCACCATCTGCGGGCGATGCACCTCGGTTTGCCCGGCCAACATCACCGGCAAGCCCCTCGACCCCAGGGAGATGGTGATCAAGTCCGGTGAGGTGGCGGCCTCGATCGTCGGGCTGGGCGGCCCGGTCTCATCCAACGCATTGCTGGAAGGCGCCGGCACCCTGTTCGAGAGGATCGGCTCGGACGAGGTGTTCGCCTGCACGACCTGCCGGGCGTGTGACGAGATCTGCCCGGTGGGGATCGAGATCGTGGATCGGATCCTCGACATGCGTCGTTATCTCACCCTCATGGAATCCGACTTCCCCAGCGAGCTGGGCAAGGCTTTCATCGCCATGGAGAACCAGTCGAACCCATGGGGGATGAGCCCCCAGTCCAGGGCGGCGTGGACCGAGGAGCTCGACTTCGAGATCCCGACGTTGGGCGGCGACGGGAAGACCAGCGCCGAGTATCTCTGGTTCGTGGGCTGTGCCGGGTCATATGACGATCGAAACACCGCGGTCTCCGTTGCCCTCGCCCGGCTCCTCCACCGGGCAGGGATCGACTTCGCCATCCTCGGGATGAGAGAGGTGTGCACCGGCGACCCGGCCAGACGGTCCGGCAACGAGCTCGTCTTCCAGCAGCTGGCTTTGCAGAACATCGCCACCTTCGAGGAGATGGGGGTGAAGAAGGTGATCACCCAATGCGCCCACTGCTTCAACACCATCGCCAACGAGTACCCCCAGCTCGGCGGCAACTACGAAGTGGTGCACCACAGCCAGCTCCTCGCTGAGCTGCTCAACCAGGGGCGGATCGACCAGCCGATCCGGGACGATGGTCAGCCCAAGAAGATCGCCTATCACGACGCCTGCTATCTGGGGAGGCACAACGACGTCTACCTCGCACCGCGTCAGGTGGTGGGGGCCACCGGTGCCGACCTGATCGAGATGCCGCGACACGGGACGAGGGCATTGTGCTGCGGGGCGGGTGGGGCTCGCTTCTGGATGGAGGAGAAGATCGGCAAGAAGGTGAACATCGAGCGTGCCGAGGAGGCCCTGGCCACCGAGGCCGACGAGATCGCGGTCGCCTGCCCCTTCTGCTTAGTGATGCTCGATGACGGGGTCAAGGAGTTGGGGCGGGACGACGTGAGGGTCCGCGACATCGCCATGATCCTCGCCGATGGGCTCCCCCCCGGCGAGGGCGCTTGAAGCGACGGCTCGGGCTCGTCGCACTGGCCGCCTTGCTCGTCACGAGCTGTGTGGCCCTCCCTGAAGGGCCTTCTCCCACCGACCCTCCGGCGGTGGAGTCGACCACCAGCGCGCCACTCAACACCGTGACCACCATCAGCCCGGAGGAGGGTGCCGGTCGTTTCCGGGACTGCCTCGGGGACGAGGGCATCGACATCGAGCCCATCCCCTTCGACGCCCAGGGCCGGCCGCGGCTCGACCTGGTATTGCGGGATGTCGATTTCACCCTTCCCGGCAACGCCGCCGTCCTCGACAGCTGTTCGCTTCATCTCATCACCGGCGCCCTCGACCTCACAGGCTCCCCGTTGATCGACAAGGTCCTCTCCCAGCTCGCCGAATTTGGCCAGTGCATGAGGGACCGGGGGGTGCCGGGTTTCCCCCAGACCGTCAGGGGCTTCAACGGGGTGGGGTCCCCCTTCCCGGTCGATGAGATCCCCTACGATGATCCGGACCTGGCCACGGCGGCCGAGGTCTGCCGCCAGAGGTTGGCCGGAGGCTGATGGCCTGCTACCTGGCAAACCGCCTCCTCTGAGCCGACCCGCCACACGTACCATGACGCCATGGCCACCATGCCCGCCCCCGTCATCGTCCCGGGGACCGACGAGGAGATCGAGATCGATCGTCCCTGGCAGGTGGTGGTGTGGAACGACCCGGTCAACACCATGTCATATGTGGTCTATGTGCTCCGCAAGCTGTTCGGCTACGACGAGACCAAGGCGACCCGGCTCATGCTCCAGGTCCATTACGAGGGTCGGGCAATAGTCTCCGACGGTCCCAGGGAGCAGGCCGAGATCGACTGTTTCCGTCTCCATGGCCACGGGCTATGGGCGACCATCGAGCGATGAGTCACTTCAAGACCACGCGGAAGGGGATCGTGGCCAGCTTCAGCCCCGATGAGCAGACGTTCCTCGGCGACGTGCTTCCCCTGCTCGCCGGGATCGGCGCCGTAGGAGTCGACCCCGCAGCGACCAGGCTCAATGTCCCGGTGTACCTCGACGACCCGGATTCGAATGAGGAGTGGTGGCGGCTGATGGGCCCGGAGCTGGGCGAGGGCCGCAAGGCCGACCGTCATCTCTTCTCCAAGGTGGTGGCGTCGAAGGCGCCTGTGACCCTGAGCGACGACGAGGCCGACTCCATTCTCAGGGTGCTCAACGAGGCCCGACTGGCCTTGGGGGCCCGCATCGGGATCGAGGTCGAGGAGGACCATGACCGGGTGTCCGTTGAGGGTCGCCAGGCCCTCGACTTCCTCGGGTGGATCCAAGAGGAGCTGACGGTGGAGCTGACCCGGGTGCTGTGACATCCGCCCACTCCGAGGTGTAGCGTCGGGTGGCCCACCAGGATTGGCCGGAGTCACGGAGCGTGAGGTGATCGCCGACCCGATAGCGGATCTGAGAAGCACCACCGGTTCACTGATCTCGGTTTATGCCCAGCGCCCCGGCCCTGGCGGGTTCAGCGCACTCCTCGCCGACCTGCTCCGGCCCATCCGGGACAGGGCCGATCACATGGACCGGAACGTCGCCAAGGCGGTCAGGTTCGATGCCGACCGCATCCATCGGCTCGGTGACCGTTTCGAGATGGGCTCGGCCCCCGGGTACGCGGTCTTCGCCTCGGAGAGCGACGGCATATTCGTGATCGAGCAGCTCGCCCATGAGGTAGCCAGCGTGGCGATGATCGGGCCCAGGCCCTACATGCGCCCGTTGCGCGCTGCCCCGAGGGGTCTGAGGTCCGGGGTTCTAGTCGCCGACCACAGCCTGGCCCGGGCTTTCATCGCTTCCGGTGGTGTCATCGCCGAGATCGGCGAGCCGCTCCGGGCCGATGTCGGCAAGCCCAACTATGGGGGTTTCGCCGGCTACGACGAGCACGTGGTGCGCTCACGGGCCGGCGAGGCCTCTGCCCGGATCTGGAAGATGGCCGGCCGGTTCCTCCTCGACGCCCACCAGGCCCGGCACCTCGACTACGTCGCCCTTGGTGGCCAGGGCGAGACCATCGACGAGCTGGCCCGCTCCCTCCATCCCTACCTGGCCAGGCTCCCCAGGGTCGACTTCCCGGCCAACCCGGGAGGGGTCAGTCTTCAGGCGATCCGGGCCGAGCTGACCGCATACGACGAGGAGATCCGTCGCAGCCGTCAGGGCGACCTGGCCGGAAGGTTGTGTGACGTGGCGAGGAGCGGGGGCAACGCGGTTCTCGGTCTGGGTGCCACTCTGGACGCGGCCAACACCCAGGCCATAGACACCCTGGTGGTGGCGGGCGACTTCGCAAGGAGTGGCTCGATGTGCCAGGTCTGCTCACGTCTCACCCGTGCCGGCGGCCCATGCCAGGTGTGCGGGTCGCCGATGTTCGAGATCGACGACGTGGTGGCGGCGACGATGGAGGTGACCATCAACTCGGGCGGCAACGTCCACCAGATCGAGGTCGCCTCCCCCCTCGACATCGATGGGATCGGGGCCCTGACCCGCTTCCCGGTGGCTCTCTAGCGCCCACTAGATTCGTCAGGTGACCACCGCCGCAGTGATCCTCGCCGCTGGAAGCTCCACGAGACTCGGTAGACCCAAACAGCTCGAGCCCTGGGGTGACACCAACCTGTTGGGCCACGTGGTGGCTCGAACTCGTGAGTTCCCAGTCGACGAGATCTGGGTGGTGCTGGGCCACGACTCGGAGAGGATCCTCGAGGAGACCGATCTCGGCGATGCCGGTGTCATCGAGAACCCGGAGTGGGAGGAAGGCATCGCCTCGTCGCTCCGCGTCGGCCTCGACGCCCTCACTCGGCTGTCCCGGTGCGAGAGGGCGCTGATCGTCATCGGCGACCAACCGGAGGCTTCTCCCGAGGTGGTGGCCGAGCTCATCGAGTCCCATCTCCGCTCGGGGAGACCGGTCAGCATCCCGAAGTACCGCTACAGCCTGGGCAACCCGGTGGTGGTCGACCGCTCACACTGGTCGCGTCTGATGTCGCTGGAGGGTGACGAGGGAGCCATGCGCCTGTGGCTGACCCATCCCGACTGGGTCAACGAGGTCTGGGTGTCCGATGCCCCACCCCGTGACGTCGACACCGAGCGTGACGTCGACGAGCTCAGACCACGTCATTCGGCCTGATCCCTGCCCGGATGCATTTGTCTAGAGTCACAGGCCCGGAGTCAGCGGAGAAAGGTCAGATGTCTCGCATCGATCAGGTCGCCGGAATCGATCAGAGGAAGGCGACCAAGTTGCGCAAGGCCGGAGTCCGGACCAGCAAGGCATTGATCGAATCGGCCTCGACACGGCGAGGGCGCACCGAGCTGGCCAGGTCGAGCGGGGTCACTCCCAAAGACCTTCAGGTCTGGGTGCACCACGCCGACCTGCTCAGGGTGAGAGGGGTTGGCGCCGAATACGCCGAGCTCCTAGTGGCGGCGGGCGTCGACACCCTGCGAGACCTGCGCCGGCGAAATCCCACGGCCCTGGTGGCCAAGATCATCGGGCTCAACGGGTCGAGCCGGGTGGTCAGCCGACTCCCCACCGAGTCGATGGTGGAGGCTTGGATCACGGCCGCCGGCGAGTTGGAGCCGTCGATCAACTAGAGGTCGCCTCGATTGGCCCGGCTCCGTACCAGGTACTTGGTACCTGGTACTGGGTGCCTGCCACGTTGTGTGAGGAGAAGGTGAGCTCAGGAAGCCTTGGCGGCGTTGGCCGTCGGGGTCTTCGCCGTGCTCGCCTTCGCAGCCGTGGCCGACTTGGTCGTCTTGGCGGCAGAAGCCTTGGCAGCCGGCTTCTTGGCGACCGGTTTCTTGGCAGCCGTGGTGGCCTTGGCGGCCGGCTTCTTGGCGGCGGGGGTGGAGGCCGGTGTCACCGGGGCCTTCTCGGAGGCCTTCTCGGGCCGGAATGAGGTCCTCCAGGTGGCGAGCATGTCCTCGAGCTGATCCCGCAGCTTGGTCACCTGCACCTTGGCCTGGTCGAGGTCGACCTTCGAGGAGATCTCCTCGACGACCTTGCCCTCACTGATCTTGTTGACCACCTTCTCGCCTTCGGCGGCCCAGGCCTTGATGGCCTTCTCGGCCGCTTTGCCGTAGTTGGCGGTCTCCTTGTCGAGCTTGCCCTTGAGGGTGCTCATCTGGTCACCCACCTTGCGGACGGCCACCACGGGGGCACCGACAGCGGCGTACATGACGCTCTTTGCTTGCATTTCAATCACTCCTGTTGTTGGTCCGCCATCGACCCGTTTGACCGGACCAATGCGCGGTACATGTCGAGAAGCACTTTCTTCTGGTCGGCCCCGAGCCGGTCATCGGCCCCGATCGCCTCGAACACCGTCGCCGGGGGCAACTCCTCGTCTATCAGGCCGGCCTTGCTGTAGAGCGAGTTGGCCGATATCTCGAGGGCCCGAGACAGGCTCTTCAGGATCTCGGCGGACGGCCTCCGTATCCCCCGCTCGATCTGGCTGAGGTACGGATTGGAGATCTCCGCCTTCTCGGCCAGCCGGCGAAGCGACAAGTTGGCCCGTTCCCGCTGTTGGCGGATGAACTCGCCCAGGTCGCTGTGCTTGCTCTCGTTCACTTGATGGAAGCATAGAGCAAGCTGCTAACTATTGCAAGCAGACGGGGTCAGGCCAGGCTGGTCCCGATCACCCCGCCCACCCACCAGGCGGCCAGACCACCCAGCCCGGCGATGACCAGGTTCTCCAACCCAGACTTGATCCGATTGCTCCGGGTCACGGTCGCCTTTACCCAACCCACCACGAACAGCCCGATCAGGGTGAGGACGGTGGCGGTGATCGCCGCGGTCCCGAGGTCGTCGATGAAGGCGAAGGGGGCCACCGAGGGAATCGACCCGAGGAGGAAGAGAAGACCGGAGGCGCTCATTGCTCGATATGGGGACCTCCGCTCCGAGTCGACGAAGCCGAACTCGAGGGCGGCCATGGCGTTGAGGATGGCCTGGTCATTGTGGTTGAAGGCGGCCATCACGCCTTCGAGGTCGGTCTCCCTGACCCCCATGTCGGTGAAGAAGCCTTCGAGCTGCTCGAGCTCCTGGGCGCGGAACCGGTCGATGTGGGTGATCTCCAGCGCCAGCTCGGCCGCCAGGACCTCATCCTGTGACTTGGTGGCCAGGTACTCCCCGGCGGCCATCGACACCGCACCGGCCAAAGCGCCAGCGATCCCGGTCAGCAGCACCTGACCCGGGTCGAGACCCCCACCGACCACCCCCACGACCAGCAGGAACATCGATACCAGGCCGTCGTTGACCCCGAGGATGATGTCCCTCCAGTACTGGCGGGACTCGCCGATATGAGGCTCGTAGCCTTCGAGTTCGATTGGGCTGGTGGCCACCCGGCAATGGTAACGGCCTGCCGATACTGGCCCGACGGCTACCGTTGACCCTCTCCAGGAGCTCTCCCTTGATCATCGTCATGCATGCCGACGCCACCAGCGAAGAGGTGGCAGGAATAGTCGAGAAACTGAAGTCCCTAGGTGCCGATGTCCAGGTGACCACCGAAGGGGGACGAGCCGTGGTCAACGGGACCACCGAGTCGAGATTGCAGGACGAGGCGCCATGGGAAGCACTCCCGGGTGTGGAGCGGGTGGTGCCCGTGGTGCGGGGTGGCCGCCGGGTCGGGCGTCTGTTCAGGCCCGAACCGACAGTTGTCCAGGTCGGAGAGGTCTCGATCGGCGCCGGTGCGCTCACCGTCATCGCCGGGCCATGCGCCGTCGAGAGCCGGGAACAGTTGTTGCGGACCGCCGAGGCGGTCAAGGCCTCGGGGGCATCGATCCTGCGGGGGGATGCCTTCAAGCCGAGGACCTCCCCCTATACCTTCCAGGGGCTGGGAAAGGCCGGGCTCGAGCTTCTGGCGGAGGCCAGGGAGATCACGGGTCTTCCATTCGTGGCCGAGGTCCTCGACCCCAGGGACGTCGAGCTGGTCTCGAGCTACGCCGACATGGTCCGCATCGGGACCAGGAACATGTCGAATCACTCCCTGCTCAGGGAGGTGGGGAGACAACCAAAGCCGGTCCAGCTCAAACGGGGGATGGCGGCAACCGTCGATGAGTGGATCGATGCCGCCGAGCACGTCCTGACAGAGGGCAATGGCCGGATCGTCCTGGTCGAGCGAGGGGTGAGGGGAATCGACAACTCGGCGAGGAACACCCTCGACCTCACCGCGGTCCCGGTGGCCAAGAACCGCACCCATCTCCCGGTGATGGTCGATCCATCACACGCCTGCGGTCGCAGCGACCTGGTTGCCCCCTTGGCCCGGGCGGCCATCGCCGCCGGGGCAGATGGGGTGATGATCGACGTCCACCCCTCACCGAGCGAGGCCTTGGTGGACGGTGATCAGGCGCTCCGCCTCGAGGAGTTCGACGTGCTGATGGGTGAGCTTCGGGCGGTCGCCGTGGCCGTTGGCCTCTCCGTCTGATCAGATCGAGTCACAGACCGCTAGGGGAAGAAGAGGGCTTCGAAGGCCCGTCTCGCCTTGCGGGTGTGGCGCCGGTACTCCTCGTGTAGCTCGCTGTGCCGGTCGAAGCCCAGCGAGGCCGCAAGTCGCGCCAACTGATCGGTGTTGGTGGGGAACCAGTCGGTGGCCTGGCCCCGCTGGAGATGGAGTCGGAGCCGGGCCCGGGTGAGGAACAGATAGGCATCGTGGAGCGCCTTGAAGTCATCGCTCCCCAGGACCTCGGTCTGCTCCATCATCCTCAGGGCAGGAAGGGTCCCCGTCACCCGGAGCTCGGGGAAAGCGCTCCCATGCTGGAGCTGGAGGAGTTGGGTGAGGAATTCGACGTCCGACAGCCCGCCGGGGCCCAGCTTGAGGTGATAGGCGGGGTCCTCACCGGTGGGAATCCGCTCGGCCTCCACTCGGGCCTTGATCGAGCGTATCTCCCGGGCGATCACGGGATCGAGCCGGTCTCGCCACACCACCGGCTCGATCAGGTCGGTAAACCCGGCCAGCACACCGGGGTCGCCCACGGCCGGTCTTGCCTTCACCAGCGCCAACAGCTCCCAGGGCTGGGCCCACTCCTGGTAGTAGCGGCGAAAGCTGTCCATGGAGCGGGCAAGGGGCCCTCTCCGCCCCTCGGGTCTCAACTCGGAGTCCAGCAGATACCCGTCACCGTGACGACCCGGCTCGGAGACCACCCGCTCCAGGTCGGTCGCCAGCCTGGAGACCCCTCCACGTTCTGCATCGTCGGCATAGACGTACATCAGGTCGACGTCGGACCCGTAGGAGAGCTCTCTCCCGCCCCACTTGCCCATGGCGATGACCCCCAGCCCGTGCCCGGCGTCGGGGCGGAGGGCGTGGAGCCCCCCGGCGATGGTGGCGTCGGCGCTGTCGGAGAGGGCCCCCAGCGTCATCTCGATCGAGGCGTCTCCCAGCACGTCACGGGCGGCGATTCGCAGCTTGCGGCGTCTGACGAACCTGCGGATGGTCCCGATCTTGGCGTCGGGATCGGGTCGCGAGTCGAGGAGCCCGACGAGCCGGTCGGTGGCCCCGGTCGCGTCGCTTATGTCCCAGATCAGGTCTTCGTCGGCGAGACGGGGGATGAACTCGGGGATACGGTCGATGAGGTCTCCGAGCAGACGACCGGTGCCAAGCAGCAGGCAGAGACGCTCCCCGGCCACCGGGTTGCCCTGGAGCAGGGTGACCAGGGCGCCGTGATCGGTGGTGTTGGCTAGCAGGAGGCGCATCTGTCCGAGACCCAGGTCAGGGTCGGGGGACTGGGACAGCCAGTCCAGTATCAGGGGGAGGACCTGCTGCATCACCCGGGAGCGACGGCTCAGGCCACTGGTCATGTCCTCGAAGGCCCTGGTCGCGGCGGGGACGTCCTTGAACCCGAGGGCGGCGAGTCGAAGCCCGGCGTCTTCTGGCTCGAGCCGGGCATGCTCCAGCCCGGCCAGGGAGTCGAGGATGGGTCGGAAATAGAGACGCTCGTGGAGGTCGCGGACCTCGCGTCGGACCTCGGCGAGTCGGCTGTCGAGCTCGGCGGCGGGGTTCCCTGTCAGCCCCAGGCTGCGCCCGATCCGTTCCCTGTCGCCGAGCCCCTCCGGGGTGGTGTGGGTCTGGGTGAGGTCCCAGAGCTGGAGCCGGTGCTCCAGGTTGCGGAGGAACCGGTAGTCATCGGCGAGACGCTCGGCTTCGGTCTGCTCGATGTATCCATGGGTGCCGAGGCCGGAGATGGCGTCGAGGGTCCCGGTGACCCGTAGGTCAGGGTCGAAGCGCCCATGAACCAGTTGGAGGATCTGGACGGCGAACTCGATGTCCCTGATCCCACCGGGTGACCTCTTGATGTCACGGGCCGGGGCCTCTTCCTCGGCGCGTCCCTTGAGCAGCCTGATGCTGCGAAGTGACTCGACGTCGAGGCCCACCTCCCAGACCACGTGGTCGGCCATCTCCCGAAACCGACGCCCCAGGGCGAGGTCGCCGGCGACGGGGCGGGCCTTGAGAAGCGCTTGGAGCTCCCAGGCCTCTCCCCAACGCTGGTAATAGGCCCGATAGCTGTCGAGGCTCCGACTCAGGGGCCCGATGGTCCCCTCGGGTCTGAGGTCGACGTCGACGTTGAGGGCGGTCCCCTCGAAGGTAGGTGAGGAGAGGTCTGTCATCAACCGGCTGGCCAGGGCGATGGCGGTGTTCCGGGCCCCGGTCTCTTTCCCCTCCTCCGATTCGTGGACGAAGACCAGGTCGATGTCCGAGTAGTAGTTGATCTCCCGGGCTCCCCACTTGCCCATGGCGATCACCGCGAAGGCGAGGTCGGGGGCTGCAGGGTGTCTGGCCGAGATCGCCTGACGAGAGCCTTCCAGTGTGTCGACGACCATGGAGTCGATCGCCTCCGAGAGGCGAGTAGTGGCCTCACCAACGTCGATCACCCCGAGCAGCTCGTCACCGGCGATCGACACCAGCATCGATCGGATTCGTAGCGGGACCGAGCCCCAGTTGGCCGGGTCCTCAGTCAGCAACTCGGGATGAGTGGCGAGTGACGCGCTCAGCGCCCGACTGGCACCGGTGATGACGGCGACTCTGTGCAGCATCTCGGTGTCGGCCACGATCGACGGGTCGGCATCGATGATGGGAAGGATGCGGGTAAAAGCGCCTTCGGGGTCGGCCACCCCAGAGGTGGCGGCGCGGACCAGGTCCATGGTTGCCTCATCGAGCGCTGATCGAGGCTGGACGCTGTCGGTCACCCCGCCAGGCTATGACGCCTGGCCAGGAACCGACCACCGCGTAACCTCTGGGTATGACGCTTCGAGTCGCCGGGGCCCAGCTCAATCTGAGAGTGGGGGACATCAGAGGTAACGAGCAGCTGATCGCCGCCGCCATAAGGAGGGCGGAAGCAGAGGACGCCGACATCCTCCTCACCCCGGAGCTGGCCCTCACCGGGTATCCACCGGAAGACCTGGTACACCGCGAGGATTTCGTCCGGGCCAACAAGGCCGCCCTGGGGAGGCTGGCCGGGCTCACCGGCGAGACCACGGTGGTGGTGGGGTTCGTCGACGAGGCCGCTGGTGGCCATGCCGCCGCCAACGACGCCTTCACCCGTGAGGTGGCCAACGCCGCGGCGGTGCTCCGCGATGGGAGCGTGCTCGGGGTCTATCACAAGGTGCTGCTCCCCAACTACGGGGTGTTCGACGAGGACCGCAACTTCGCCCCTGGCTCCGACCCGGCCAGGGTGTGGGAGCTCGCCGGCCACACGGTCGGGGTCTCCGTCTGTGAGGACATCTGGATCCCCGACGGGCCGCCGGCGGCCCAGGCCGCGGCCGGGGCGGAGATCCTGCTCAACATCAACGCCTCCCCCTATCACCGGGGCAAGGCCGCCGAGCGGGAGCAGATGCTCGCGGAGCGAGCCATCGCCTCGAGAGCCTCTTTGGTCTATCTCAACCTGGTCGGTGGCCAGGACGAGTTGGTTTTCGATGGCGCCTCACTGGTGATGGATTCGAAGGGGAACCTCCTCCACCGGTCTCCGCAGTTCGAGGAGGACTTCTTCGTCGTGGAGGTCCCGTCACACCAAGCCGAGCCGACCGAGCCGGCGAGGCCGACACCGCTTCTCGACCCCACCGAGGAGGTCTATCGGGCGCTGACGATGGGTCTCGGCGATTACGTCCGCAAGAACGGGTTCGCCGGAGTGGTGGTAGGTCTGTCCGGGGGGGTCGACTCCGCACTCACCGCAGCCGTCGCCACCGACGCCCTGGGCGCCGAGGCGGTGTGGGGGGTGGCGATGCCGTCGCGATTCTCGTCGCCCCACTCCATCACCGATGCTCGGGAGCTGGCCTCCAACCTGGGGATCAGGTTCGATCTGCTCCCCATCGACGATGTTTTCAGTTCCTTCCTGGACGAGTTGGCCCCGGTCCTCGAAGGATCGGAGTTCGGGGTCACCGAGGAGAATCTCCAGGCCAGGATCAGAGGCGTCACCCTGATGGCCCTTTCCAACAAGTTTGGCAATCTGGTGGTGGCCACCGGCAACAAGTCGGAGATAGCCGTCGGGTACGCCACCCTGTACGGGGACATGGTCGGCGGCTACGCCGTCCTCAAGGACGTGTTCAAGACGCTGGTCTATGACCTGGCGAGATGGCGGAACAAGGACGCTGAGGTGATCCCCCAGAGCTCGATCGACAAGGCTCCGTCGGCTGAGCTGCGCCCCGACCAGAAGGACTCCGACAGCCTGCCCCCTTATGAGCTGCTCGATGCCATCCTCGAGCGGTACGTGGAGAGGGACATGGGAGTCGAGGAGATCGTGGCCGACGGCTACGACCACAAACTGGTCGAGAAGGTGACAAGGATGGTGGACCGCAGCGAGTACAAGAGGCGTCAGGCCGCCCCAGGGGTCAAGATCACCACCAAGGCGTTTGGCAAGGATCGCCGCCTCCCCATCACCAACGGCTACCGACCCGGTGGGTCATGACCATCTCGAAGGTCCTGATCAACGGGGAGCCTTCGGACGGCAAGGTGCCGGTGACCGACTCCTCGGTGCTCCGGGGGGACGGTTGCTTCGAGGTGATCAGGTCATACCAGGGCGTGCCATTCCGTCTCGAGGATCATCTCGACCGATTGGAGCGCAGTGCGGGCGACCTCGACATCGAGCTACCCCCGTTCGACGACCTGGCGAGATGGGTCACGGACACCGCAACGTCGGTGGGGGACGGCGCAGTCAGGGTGGTGGTCACCAGGGGGTCGAGTGTCCCCGGCGTCGAAGGCGAGTCCCTAGTGATCGTGTTCAGCCACCCATGGAAGAGTGTCGATGGGCCGGCTCGCCTGCTTCCGGTGACGGCTCCATGGCATGCCGCCGGGGTCGACTGGGACCTGGCCGGGGCCAAGGTGATCTCCTACGCCCCCAACATGGCTGCGTCGAGAAGCGCCCATCGGCGAGGCTTCGATGACGCCCTGCTCATCACCACCGACGGGATCATCCTGGAGGGGCCCACCTTCTCGGTGGGTTGGGTGGTCGACGGTGTGATCGAGACCCCGGGGCTCGATCTCGGCATCCTCGACTCGATAACCAGACGGGTGGTATTCGAGATGGCCACCGACCTCAGCATCCCCTGGATCGAGACCAAGTCCTCGCTCTCACGACTCGAGGACGCCGAAGAGGTGTTCGCCTTCTCCACCATCAGGGAGGTCCAGCCGGTCATCGCGGTCGGCGACCTCGAAGCGCCCGCCCGGTCCGCTGGCGAGCCGTCTTCACCAGGCCTTCGGCGATCTGGTGGGGAGAGCCGGGAACCGATCCGGCTCTCGTGACGTTGGCTGGGCATGACCAGCCGAAGAGTCGTCCTGTTGGGGCTCGTCCTGGCCACCGCGGTGGTCGCCTGTGACCGCGTTGAGACGGTGCTCTCGACACCCACCAGTCTGGTCGTCGGTGGCACCTCCACCACCGCCGCCCCGGGTACCACCACGGTGGCTGATGACACCAGCACCACCCTCAGGGGACAGAGCGTCTCCGAGTTCGAGACCGTGGCCCGCCTGTCTACCGCCAACGGCGAGGTTCTCCACATCGTGATCCCCGCCGGGGGCTATACCGACGTCGACCTGGAGAACTTCATTCGGGAGCTGAAGGACGCCGACCCCGAGCTGTGGGGTGTCGAGGTCTTCGACGACCCCACCGCCCCGGAGGCCTTCTCGGTCGAGGAGGCTTCGCGGACCCAGGAGCAGAGCGATCTGCTGGATCGTCATCACCTGGTCAGCCTGGTGAATGGGGACACCCTCCGATTCCAGGGCCCGTTCAAGTCGTTTGGCGAGTCGATCCTCGGTTCCTAGCCCAGGAGCCCGGTCTCCCCGACCCGGTTGGCGACGACGATGGCGAACAAGGCGATGAGGGCGGCGATCACCACCAGCATGCCGATCACGACGAGCATGATGATCTTCCCGACGCTCCGCGCGGATCGGGCAACAGACTCGGGGAAGGCGCTGGGATCGGTACGGGTGGCCCCAGTCCATCTGGCGCCGTCCCACCATGCCTGATGGCTGGATCGGCCCGCCGGGTCGTAGTACCACCCCGGCGTGGTGGGCATAACACCGACACCGGAGACCACCACCGGAAGCTCGGGGCCAGGCATCTCCGGCACGGTGAGCAGGTCGAGCAGCATCGAGGCCTTGACCGCGGCCACGAACCCGAGCAAGAGCGTCAGCACCGAGAGCCCGAACAGGTACCACTCGCCGCCCGGGACGAGCAGGAGCAATGCTGAGACGGCGAAGACGATGAGCCAGCCCCACCATTGGTCGACCACGGAGAGGTTGCGATCGGCATCCTCGGGGTGGGCCTTTTCCACCACCTCCGCATAGACCCGACGTGGCATCCAGAACCAGGCGACCGGCACCAGCCACCACAGCCAGACCCCCTCGGGCCGGTGGTCCCAATCGGCCCCGGCCACTCGATTCCGCAACGCCACCACGCTGGATGACAGCACGATCCAGGTCACAACCAGCAACAGGCCGATGGCCACGTCTCCGACCAGGGTCAAGGCCATGCCGAACTGGGCAGGAGAGTCCGAACGCGGGAAGAACTCCCCGGAGAAGTCGTAACCGTCGATGGCCATGATCAAGAACCCACCGGCGCGCCCCATGAGGGCGACGACCACCACCCAGATCAGGGCTTTGGCGGCCCTCAAGTCAGTCCTTCCAGGGTGCGATCACAGCAACAGCACCGCCACCACCAGGAACCCTCCGAAGCCGACCATATCGGTCACAAGGGTGAGAAAGATCGAGGATGCCAGGGCCGGGTCCTTTCCGAATCGACGCAGCAGGAGGGGGATCCCGGAGCCGCAGACCGAGCCGATCACGAGGTTGAGCATGGTGGCTATCGCCACCACTCCGGCCACCACTGCCGGTTCGGACGAGGTGTCGAAGATGCGCAGGGCCAATAGGAGATAGGTCAGCGCGCTGGCCGCTCCGGCCAGCACCAACCCGTTGAGCGCACCGACACCGGCCTGTCTCGCCAGGATCCCGCCCACCTGGGCCCCGGGGACATCGTCGGAGGCGAGCGACCTGATCATCACCGCCAGGCTCTGGTTCCCCCCGTTCCCACCGAGGAGGGCGATGAGTGGCATCAGGGCCGCCAGCACCGGCTCCCGGCTGATGAGCCCGGTTTGGGTCTCGATGACGAATGTGGTGATGAGGGCGAGGACGAGGTTGAGCAAGAGCCATGGCGCCCTCATCCGAAAGGACTCACTGATCGCGGTATACACCGTCTCGCCGACGCCGGCCCCGACTGCGGCGGCGAAGTCTTCGCTGGCCTCGTCCTGGATGGCCTCGATCACGGCGTCGGTGGTCACCATGCCCAGCAGCAGGCCGGACTCGTCGGTGACCGGCACTCCGAAGAAGTGGTAGCGCTGGCACAGCTCGGCGACTTCCTCCCGGTCGGCGAAGGCATCCACCGACACCGGGTCGGCGACCATGACCTCGGCAAGGGGCGAACCTGGGCGGCGGAACACCAGGTCACGGAAGGAGATGACCCCGGCGAGCCGATCGTGGTCGTCGACCACGTACACATAGGAGAGGTCCTCGTACTCATCGTGGAGCTGACGGATGCGCTCGATCGCCTCCCCGGTAGTCAGGCCAAGGGGGAGCTTGGCGATGTCGGTGGTCATCAGACCTCCGGCGCTGTCGGGCGGGTAGGCCATGAGACCCCGCACCTCGATCTCGGCCTCGTCGGTCATCGCAGCCAGGAGGTCCTCCTGGACCTCCTCATCGAGCTCGGCCAACAGGTCGGCAGCGGCGTCGCCGGTCATCTCGCTGAGTGCGGCGGCGAGGTTTGAGATCGGGATGTCCTCGACCAGCTCTGCAGCCAGCTCGGGTGCTATCTCCTCCAGGACCTCGGCGGCCTCGGGTGCGGCGAGCCCGGCGAGCAGCCCGGCGGCATCTTCCTCATCGAGCTGCTCGAGCACGTCGGCTGCGTCACCGGGGGTGGCCCCGGCCAGCGCCTCCCACTCCTCACGGTTGGCCTCGAGATAGTCGGCAACATCCTCGGGCTCGCGGCGGGCGAGGTCGAGCAGCGTGCTTGCGAGTTGGCGCGGGCTTCTGAGTCGAAGTCTCAAATCGGCCCCCGGTGGACGGTTCGGCGGCCGTCAGGCTACTGCTGTGCTCGCTGTCCTCGCTGTACCGGCTCGCTTCGCTCCCGGTACTGGGTACAGCCCCTATCCCTCGAACGGGCGCACCGAGGTGATCTTCAGACTGAAGACCCCGGCTGGCGCCTGATAGGAGACCTCTTCGCCGACCGAGGCGCCGAGGAGCGCCGATCCCACCGGGCTCGATGGGGAGGCGAGGATCATCCCTGGCACCTTGTTCTCGGCAGGAGCGAGGAAGTAGTCGATCTCGTCACCGTCGGAGTCGACCACCGTGACCACGCACCCGACCTCGACGACTGTGGTCGATGACACCACCCTCACCTCGGAGGTCTGGATCACGTGCTCCAGCCTGCGGATCCGGGCCTCCATCATGCCCTGTGCGTTCTTGGCGGCGTCGTAATCGGCGTTCTCCCGGAGATCACCGTGGGACCGCGCCTCGGCGATCCGCTCCTCCAGCTCCAGACGGCCATGGGTTTTGAGCCGCTCCAGCTCGTCGACCAGTTTCTCCAGGGCGGCCGGGGTCAGGAAGCTTCGCTCGTCCGTCATCTCCGGGGCGAGGTTATTCAGTCGATCCGTCTAACACGCTGTGGTTGAATCCGCCGGTGTTCATCCCCCTCCACACCCGGCGCTTGCTGCTGCGCCCGTTCACCCTCGATGACGTACCTGCGTTCCTGGAGCGCCGCAACGATCCCGAGGTGGCTCGGTACCAGGACTGGGAGCTGCCCTACCCGCAGGACCGGGCGGCGGATGTGGTGGCAAGAGTCATCGACCTGGGCCAGCCGACCGACGGCGAGTGGTGGATGGCTGTGGTGTGCGACCGGGCCAACGGGGAGGTCTTTGGCGACGTGGGCTGTGACATGAGCTGGAGTGGGAGGACCGCCGAGCTCGGGTACACCTTCGCCAGGGAGCACTGGGGGAATGGCTATGCGGTCGAGGCGGTGGAGGCGCTGGTCCGCTATCTCTTCGAGGAACTGGGAGTCACCCGGGTCTGTGGGTCGCTCCACCCCGACAACCCGGCCTCGGCAATGGTGCTGGAGCGGGCAGGCCTCCTCTTCGAGGGGCACACCAGGTCGTCGTACTGGGTGGGATGCGAGGTCTCCGACGACTGGATCTACGGGATGACCCGATCGGACTGGGATACATGGCGTGACCGGCCCCGCCATCCGCCCGGGGAGGTCCATCTGGTGGAGATCGGCCAGGCAAATGTGTGGGACGTCCACGAGCTGAGGACCCACAAGACCCAGGAGGAGTTCGTGGCCACCATGGCCCAGTCCTACACCGACGCCCTGTTCCCCGAGATGGTCGACGGGGCCCCGCTCGTCCCATGGATGCGGGCGGTGGTCACTGACGGGGAGATGGTCGGCTTCGTGATGCTGGCCCTTCGCACCGAGCACCACCCCGAGCCCTACCTGTGGCGTCTCCTCATCGATCGTCGGCATCAGCGGCGGGGGATCGGGGCCCGGGTGCTGGATCTGGTCGCCGAGGAGTGCCGCCGGAGCGGAAGTGACACCCTCCTGACGAGTTGGGCTGAGGGGAAGGGGTCCCCGCGCCAGTTCTACCTGAGAAACGGTTTCGAGCCCACCGGCCGGATCGTCGACGAGGAGACGGAGGGGCGCAGGCGCCTCACCCCGGCCTGACTTGTTGGATCCAGCCAGTCTTTAACCTGCAGGGGTGTCCGAAGTCACCCTCACCCAGTTCAGCCATGGTGCCGGCTGCGGCTGCAAGCTGGGCCCCGCCGAGCTCAACGAGGTGCTGGGCCCGATAAAAGGGCATCCGGCGACCATCCACCCGGACCTCCTTGTGGGGTTGGGGACCAGCGACGATGCCGGTGTCTACTCATTGGGCGATGGCCGGGCCCTGGTCCAGACAGTCGATATCTTCACCCCAGTGGTCAACTCACCACACGATTGGGGCCGGATCGCCGCAGCCAACGCCCTCTCCGACATCTACGCCATGGGGGCCACCCCATTGACCGCCCTCCAGTACCTGGCATGGCCCCGTGACCTGCTCCCCTTTGGGACCGCAACCGAGGTGGTGTCCGGAGGGCTTGGCGTGATGCAGAGCGCCGGGTGCACGGTGGTGGGGGGTCATTCCATCGACTCGCCGGAGCCCACCTACGGGTTCGCCGTCACGGGGATCTCTGAGACCGGGAAGATCCTCACCAACGCCGGTGCCCGGCCCGGAGACGCCCTGGTCCTGACCAAGCCGCTGGGGACCGGGATCATCACCACCGCCATCAAGCGCGGGAAGTGCCCGCCGGAGGTCGAGCGGGCGGCGATCGAGACCATGACCACCCTCAATGCCGTGGCGGCTTCCCATCTCCATGAGCACGCGGCGTCGGCGGTCACCGACGTCACCGGGTTCGGTTTGCTGGGGCATCTCCACGAGATGTGCGTCGCTTCGGGAGTGGGTGCGGAGATCGATCTGGCCTCGGTCCCGATGCTGAAGGGGGCCATCGAGCTCCTGGCTCTAGGGATGTGGGCCGGTGGGTCACAGAGGAACCTCGAATCGACCCTTCCCCACGTCGACAGCAGCCACGAGTTGGGGTCTCTCCAGCCACTCTTCGACGCCCAGACCTCTGGGGGCCTGCTGGTGGCCCTCCCGGCGGAGTCGGCCGCTGGATATGCCGCATCGGTGGCTGGGGCGGTGATGATCGGGAGGCTCACTGCCGACCACAGGATGAGGGTGGTGTGAGTGGGACCCGAAGAGCGGCTGGAGGCCATTGCCGGCGCCTTGTCAATCCCGACGGCGAGACGGCACATCTTCCTGTGCGCAGACCAGACCAACCCGAAATGCGCCCCTCGCGAGAAGACCCACGAGTTGTGGGCCCACTTGAAGAGTCGTCTCAAGCTGCTCGAGGTGACCACCGCGCCGCCGGCGTGGCAGGGAGACATGTCGGTGAACCCCGACCCGGTCGCAGTGGGGGATGGCACCGTGCTCCGGTCAAAGGTGGACTGTCTCCGCATCTGCGAGCAGGGCTGCATCGCGGTCGTCTACCCCGAAGGCACCTGGTATGCGGGACTCGACCGCGAGAAGCTGGACCGGATCATCGATGAGCATCTGATCGGCGGGGTGCCGGTTGGCGAACTGGTCTTTGCCCGGGGAGACTTGTCGCCATGAAATGGTTGAGACGCCTCGTCGGTGGTCTCGTCCTTTGGCGGCTCTTCGCCCCGCCTCTCCACCCCGCGTTCCGGCCACCGCAGGAGCATCCCTGGCGCCTCGGGGGGCGGACCGTGTTCGTCGCCGACCAGGAGTTCCTGGTCAGGGAGACCGGACCGGTCGACGGCCGGCCCCTGGTCCTGATCCACGGTCTCGGGGGCTCCTCGTTGAGCGAGTGGTACCAGATCGCCCCCGAACTGGCGGCGGAGCGGCGGGTGATCATGATCGACCACCGGAGCCACGGTCTATCCCCCGCTGCCAGCAGCCGTTACGAGGTGGAGGACGTCGCCGATGACATCGCCGGGATACTCGACGAGTTGGGTCTCGGTGTGGTCGACGTGGCCGGATTCTCGATGGGGGGCACCATCGCCCAGGCCCTGGCCCACCGGCACCCCGCCCGGGTGCGCCGACTTGCCCTGATCGCCACCTTCGCCGTTTACCCGGTGGAGCGTCGGGTCGCCTCACTGGTGGGGGCGGTGGTCACCCGGGCATGGGAACGGCTCACCGGGCTGGGCACTCCTGAAGTTCGCACCGCCTATCTCCTGGCCACCGGCGCCGTGGAGCGCAAGCACGCCCGCTGGCTCTGGGAGGAGACCCATCGCCGCAACCCCGACGCCGGGGCCCAGGCCACCTTGGCCCTCCTCCGCTTCGACTCGAGACCCTGGGTGGGCCGGCTCGAGGCAGAGACCCTGGTGGTCATCCCCGGGCGGGACCAGCTGATCCCCCCGTCATGGCAGTACGGCATGGCCGGGTTGATCCCGAGGGTCAAGGTGGCGGAGCTTCCGTGGGCCCACCACGAGGTGGTGTGGACCCACCCCGAGCGCCTGACCGACGAGCTGACCGCCTTCCTGGCCTGAGCGATAAGGGCATGGAGACCAGGGAGCTGGGCAACGGTGGCCCTTCAGTGCCGGTGGTCGGGCTCGGGACCTGGCGGACCCTCGACGTACGGGGCCGACGGGCCGAGGCCCGGGCCCATCAGGTGGTTGAGACCGCCCTGAACAACGGGTCGACTCTCATCGACTCCTCGCCGATGTATGGGGAGAGCGAGCGCGTCGTCGCCGGAGGCCTAGGTGATCGACGGAGCGAGGCTTTCGTAGCCACCAAGGTCTGGAGCTCCGATCCAGCCCGGGCCCGGGCCCAGACCGAATACGCCCTCTCCCTCTACGGCCACATCGACCTGTATCAAGTCCACAACCTGGTGGCCACGGACCAGATCCTCGACCTGCTGGAAGGTCTCCGTGAGATGGGCAAGGTGAGATGGATCGGGGCCACCCACCACAGCCCGTCGGCCTTTGCCGAGCTGGCCGGGGTGATGCGAGGTGGGAGGGTCTCGGCGGTACAGGTGCCCTACAACCCACGGCAGCGGGATGTGGAGCAGATGATCCTCCCTCTGGCCGCCGAGCTCGGGCTCGGAGTGGTGGTGATGAGACCGTTTGGGGAAGGCGCATTGGTCCGGCGCCGGCCCTTACCGGGGGAGCTCGGCCCATTGAGGTCATTTGGCGTGGAGACCTGGCCCCAAGCACTTCTCAAATGGGTGCTCAGCGACCCGAGATGCACCGTGGCCATACCGGCAACATCGCGACCGGAGCGGGTTACCGAGAATGCCGCCGCCGGCTCGCCACCCTGGTTCGGGGCCGATGAGCGGGCCCTCGTCTCGCGGCTCGCCGGCGCCTAGCGACAGCCCACTAGCTTGTCGCCATGGTGACGGCCCATGCCATCGGCGGCCGCGCCGACCTCTCGGTGCCCCTCGAGTACTTCGTGGTGGGTGCGGTGCTGGTGCTCCTCATCTCCTTCGGCGCCCTGGCGGTGCTCTGGCCCGAGCCGCGGCTCCAGGGTGGTCCCGACTACTCCGGCTCCAGTGGTCCGAGGGCGCGCCCCTGGCCACTGGGGGTCATCGGGGTGCTCGGTCTGATCCTGGTGATCGGTCAGCTGTGGGTGCCGTTAATGGGGCTGGAGCCCGATCCCACCCGTCCCACCATCGCACCGGTCCTGGTCTGGGTCGGGCTCTGGTTGTTCGTCCCGTTCATGTCGGTGTTCCTCGGCAACTGGTACGCCGATCTCAACCCCTGGCGGGCCCTGGCCCGGGTCTACCGCCTGGGGGGTGTCGAACGGCCCCACCTCCTCGACCGGTGGGGTCTGTGGCCGGCATCGGTGGGCCTGCTCGGGCTGACCTGGTTCGAGCTGATCAGCGCCTCCCCCGGATCACCGGCCACATTGGGACTGGTGGCCCTGGCCTACACCTTGTTCCTGCTCGGGGCGATTGCCTTTGCCGGGAAGGAGACCGCTCTGATCACCTTCGACCTGTTCACCACCCAGAACCGCCTGTTCTCCGCCATCTCCCCGCTGGGTCGCACCGACCGGGGGCGTCTGGTGTGGAGAGGGTGGCTGAGGGCCCTGACCGTCATCCCCGAATGGCGTGGTCTATGGGTCTTCGTGGTCGTAATGATCGGCACGGTCACCTACGACGGCGCGTCTGGTGCGGCATGGTTCGGAGATGTGACCGCCAGTTTGGGGAGAACCCAGACGGGAGAGACGTTGCTCCTGGTCCTCGCCGTGGTGGTGGTTGGGATCGCCTATCTCGGCGCCTGCTCGGTGGCGGCGAGGCTCAGCGACACCGGCACCAGTGTCGCCAGGGTCGCCCAGCGCTTCGCCCACACCCTGGTGCCCATCGCCCTCGCCTATGCCTTTGCCCACTACTTCACCCTTGTCCTCTTCGAGGGACAGCAGTTGATATCCGCCATCTCGGACCCACTTGGGCTCGGCTGGGACCTGTTCGGGACCGCGGGTCGTCGGACCGTGTTCTTCCTCACCTCCACCACCACGGTCTGGTACATCCAGGTGGCGTCTATCGTCGGTGGTCATGTCCTCGGTGTCGTCTTGGCCCATGACCGGGCGCTCGCCGATTTTGGTCCTGGCGCCATCCGCTCCCAGTACGCCATGCTGAGCCTGATGGCCGCCCTGACATCGCTGGGTCTATGGGTCCTGGCCGGATGAATGACCAGATGTCGACCGAGCATCACCCGGTGATCGAGGCCCCTGCGGCCGCCAGGGGGCGGCTGGCGGCGTATGTCGCCTTGACAAAGCCGCGGATCATAGAACTCCTGCTGATAACGACCATCCCATCGATGGCTCTCGCCGCCGGCGCCTGGCCGGGGACCTGGCTGGTGGTGGCCACCTTGATCGGCGGGACCCTGTCGGCGGCAGGCGCCAACACGTTGAACAGCTACCTGGACCGTGACATCGACCAGGTGATGGGTCGCACCAGGCACCGCCCCCTCGCCCGGCACGAGGTCCCACCCCAAAAGGCCCTGTTCCTCGGTGTGGCCCTGGGCCTGGCCGGCCTGGTTTGGCTCGGTCTCACCACCAACTGGCTGGCGGCATCGATCTCCACCGCCGCCCTGCTCTTCTACGTCTTCGTCTACACCGTGGCCCTCAAGCGCCGGTCAGCCCAGAACATCGTCATTGGGGGGGCGGCGGGGGCGGCGCCTGCCCTGGTGGGATGGGCCGCGGTGACCGGGACGCTCGGTGTCCCGGCATGGGCCCTCTTCCTCATCGTCTTCTATTGGACCCCACCCCACTTCTGGGCGCTGGCCCTGCGTTATCGGGATGACTACGCCAGGGCCGGGGTCCCCATGCTCCCGGTGGTCGCCGGAACCTTGGCCACCACCAGGAGGATGCTCCTCTACACCGTGCTGGTGGTCGGGGTCTCCCTGGTCCTGGTTCCCCTGGGAGGGATGTCGTGGGTCTATCTGGTGGCTGCCACCGTCCTCGGCGCCTGGTTCCTCTGGGACACGTGGAGGGTTCATCGGGCCCCGGAGCGGGCGATGAAGCTGTTCACCACGTCCAATACCTACCTGGCGGCGCTGTTTGCCTCGGTGATGCTGGATGTCATGGTATGAGACGTCTGGTGGTCCCCATCCTGCTGGTCCTCGCCGCCTGCGGGGGCTCTTCCTCGGTGAGCCCGATGATCGCCTCCAGCCCGGGAGGCATCGGGATCGGGGCCCAACGGGTCCTCATCGCCCTGGTCGACACCGCCACCAGCGAGCTGGTGGCGTCACCCGACCTGGAGGTGGTCGCCACCTTGAGAGACAGGATCGGGTCTCCGCTGGGCGAGTACCCCGGCGAGCTGGTGTGGATCATCCCCGACGTGCGGGGGCTGTACGCCTTCGATTTCGAGATCCCCGGGGCGGGCACCTTCCAGGTGACCCTGGACGCCGGTGAGTACGGGGACCTGGGCCCGATCGGGCTGGTGACGGTGGAGGATCCGGCGGCTGTCGGCGTTGGCGACCTGGCACCCCTGTCAGAGACCCGGACAACTCCCGACTTCCCGATCGGGGACATCACCTCTGATCCTGATCCCGATCACCGCTTCTACGAGATGTCGGTGGCGGAGGCGGTGTCGTCGGGCCCTACGGTGATCGTGTTCGGAACCCCGGCTTGGTGCCAGTCGCAGGCTTGCGGCCCCATGCTCGAGCAGGTCAAGGCGATGTCCTCTGAGTTCCCCGATCTCAATTACGTGCATGTCGAGATCTACGAGAACATCCACGTCAGCAGTTTCGACGAGCTGGTCCTGGTCCCTGCCGTCGAGGAATGGCGGCTGCTGGCGGAGCCTTGGGTGTATGTCACCGACGGCGGCGGCCGGGTCAGCGGATCCTTCGAAGGTGCGGTGTCTGACGACGAGTTGAGGACCGCATTCAGGCAAGCGTCACCTTGAAACCGCCTCAGACCCGAAGTTGGTCGGTGGTTCCCGTTCTCCGTATGATGCCGATCCGATGGCCCAGCTCCGTCACCGTCTGACGCGTCTCACCGCCCTGGTCGCCACCACCCTGACTCTGGCGGCATGCGCATTCATCGAGCCGGAGAGCGCCCCTCTCACCACATTCGAGCCCGCCGGGCCCATTGCCGAGCGAATCGACGAGCTGTTCTGGATGGTGTTCTGGATCGCCACCGGGATCTTCGCCCTGGTCATTGGGGGCCTGGTCGTGATCCTGTTCTTCTTCCGCGACCGGGGCAAGGAGGGGGCCAAGGAGCCCAAGCAGCTCCACGGGAGCCCCAAGCTGGAGGTGCTGTGGACAGTCATCCCGGCTTTGATCCTGGCTGTCATCGCGGTGCCCACGGTCTCCTCGGTGTTCGAGTTGACCGGCTGTGACGACGACTCGATGCGTGTCGAGGTCATCGGGCATCAGTGGTGGTTCGAGTTCCACTATCCCGAGCAGGGACTCGACACCGCCAACGTGATGGTGATCCCTGCGGGGACCGAGGTCTGCGCCGAGATGACCTCCGTCGACGTACTGCACAGCTTCTGGGTCCCTGCCCTTCATGGCAAGCGATACCTGGTCCCGGGCCAGACCACGCTGCTCAGGCTCGAGGCCTCGGAGCCGGGTGAGTTCTGGGGCCATTGCGGCGAGTTCTGTGGGCTCTCCCACTCCTTGATGCGGACCAGGGTGCAGGCGGTGAGCCAGGCCGACTTCGACACCTGGGTCGCCGCCCAGCTCGAGCCGACGGCCCTCCCAGAGGAAGGCACCCCCGAGTTCGATGGCTATCAGGTGTTCCTCAACAAGGGGTGCACCCAGTGCCACACCGTCCGGTTCGACGACGAGGAGTCTTCGAACATCGTGGCTCCCGACGCCTTCAACGGCCCGGAGCTGACCCATTTCGCCTCACGGAACGTGTTTGCCGGGGCCACCCTCCCCGAGGAGGACGAGACCCGTGAGCAGGCGCTGAGACGCTGGCTGGCCGATCCCCCCTATGTCAAGCCGGGCAGTTACATGCCCAACCTCGCCCTCACCGCCCAGGAGATCGATTCCCTCATAGCCTTCCTGGAGAGCAACCAGTGACCGCCACCGCCGAGCGCCCCCAGACCACCATCTTTCGACGGCCCCGGTCGACGACCGGGCTGTGGTCGTGGCTGACCACGGTCGACCACAAGCGGATCGGCATCATGTACGGGTACGCCGCCTTCACCTTCTTCATCCTCGGCGGCGTCGAGGCCCTGCTCCTCAGGATCCAGCTGACTCAGGCCAACTCGGAGTTCCTCACTGCCGGGGCCTACAACGCCCTGTTCACCATGCATGGCACCACGATGATCTTCCTGTTCGTGATGCCGGTGTCATCGGCTTTCATGAACTATCTCCTCCCCCTGCTGATCGGAGCCCGGGACGTGGCCTTCCCCCGGCTCAACGCCCTCTCGTGGTGGATCTTCGTCTTCGGCGGGATCTTCCTCTACAGCACCTTCTTCTTCGGCACCTCGCTCCCACCGGTCGGCGCCGACGGTGTCTCGGGCAACCTGGCCGCCGGCGGCGGCCCCGGCAGCTTCAATTTCCTCGCCTCCTCACCAGACGGAGGCTGGTTCTCGTATCAACCGAATGCCGGCCCGCTCTACTCGCCGGGCACCGCGATGGACTACTGGGCTTTGGGGCTGCAGATGCTGGGCCTGGCCTCCCTGGTGTCGGCGATCAACTTCATCGTCACTGTGTTCAACATGCGAGCCCTCGGGATGCGACTCCTCCGCATGCCGGTCTTCGCCTGGATGACCACAGTGGTGGCCTTCCTCCTGCTGTTCTCGCTGCCGATCATCGCGGTGGCCCTGTTCATGGTGGCCTTCGATCGGCAGTTCGGGACGGTGTTCTTCGCCCCGACTGGCGGCGGCGACCCCATCCTGTGGCAACACCTGTTCTGGCTGTTCGGCCATCCCGAGGTGTACATCCTGGTTCTCCCGGCGATGGGCATCGTCTCCGAGGTGCTACCGGTGTTCTCGAGGAAGCCCCTGTTCGGCTATTCCGCCGTTGTGTTCGCCGGGGCAGCCATCGGCTTCCTCGGCTTCGGGGTCTGGGCCCATCACATGTTCGCCTCGGGGATAACTCCTGTTGCCCAAGCAGCCTTCGGGCTGGCAACCATGATCATCGCCATCCCCACCGGGATCAAGATCTTCAACTGGATGGGGACGATGTGGGGGGGACGATTGAAGCTCAACACCCCCCTGCTCTTCGCCATGGGCTTCGTCGGGATGTTCACCATCGGCGGGTTGTCCGGGGTGACCCATTCGGTGGTCCCCTCCGACTGGCAGCAGACCGACACCTATTACATCGTGGCCCACTTCCACTACGTCCTGTTCGGGGGTGCCGTCTTCGGGTTGTTCGCCGGCCTCTATTACTGGTTCCCCAAGCTCACCGGGCGACTGATGAACGATCGGTGGGGCAAGTTCCACTTCTGGCTGATGTTCATCGGGTTCAACCTCACCTTCGCCCCGATGCACTGGCTGGGGTTGCAGGGCATGGTCCGCCGCACCTGGAAATACGCCCCCGAGACGGGTCTCGAGCCCTGGAACGTGGCGGTGACAGTGGGCGCATTCATCATCGCCCTGAGCATCGCGGTGTTCATGGTGAACTGGTGGACCAGCCGCCGCCGCGGCCCCAAGTCGGGAATCGACCCCTGGGATGCCCGGACCGTCGAATGGATGACACCGAGCCCGACCCCGGAGCACAACTTCACAGAGCCGCCCGTTGTGACCAGGCTCGACCACTTCTGGCATCTCAAGTACGACGAGGACGAGGAAGGCCGACCGGTTCGGCGCCCCGATGCCGATCAGCTGCTGGAACGGCTCGAGTACGAGGGGTACAACCCGAAGTCGCCGATCCACCTCCCCAACCCCAGCTACTTCCCGCTGACCACGGCAATCGGCCTGCCCCTGATCTTCTACGGGATCATCTATCACACCTCGAGCTGGGGCAAGGCACTGATCGTTCTTGGCGCCCTGGTGATGCTGGCCTCGCTGATCGGGTGGGGCATGGAGCCGGTGGAGGAGCCCCATGTCTCTCATGACCAGGACCACGACGACCACCGCAACTCGGCTGACTTTGAGCCGGCGGAGCCCGAAGATGTCTGAGCTGGCTCACGACACCGCGGTCTCCGACCACGGGGAGCACGAGTCGACGGGGATCGAGAACCGGAAGCTGGGGATGTGGGTCTTCCTCAGCTCCGAGTTCCTCTTTTTCGGGGCCCTGATCACCAACTACCTGCTCTACTCGAATCGGGGTGGTTTCGAGGGCGTCTACCCCTCCGAGATCTACGACATCCCCTTCACCTCGGTGAGCTCATTCGTCCTGTTGATGAGCTCGCTGACGATGGTCCTCGCCCACAACGCCCAAAGCCGTCACGACCAGAACGGTGCCCGAACCTGGCTGTTCGCCACCGCCTCCCTGGGTGCGGTGTTCCTAGGCGGCCAGGTGTTCGAGTTCACCGAGTTCATCGTGATCTATGACATGACCCTGTCCACCAACCCGGCCGCCTCGGCGTTCTTCGTGCTCACCGGGTTCCACGGGGCCCATGTCGCCATCGGTGTGATCATGCTCCTCTCGCTCTGGGGCATGTCGAGGCGGCGGGGTGGGCTCAGCGACCGCCAAGGGCTCAATCTCGAACTGGTCGGGCTCTACTGGCACTTCGTCGACATCATCTGGATCGTGATCTTCACCGTGGTCTATCTGCTCTCGGCGCCGCCGACATGAGCACCGAGCACACCACCGATCACCCGACACCGTCGCAGTACTGGAAGATCGCCGTGGTGTTGGCGGTCTTGACGGCCATCGAGGTGTCACTGTTCTACATCAACCGCGAGCTCGAGTTGGGGCCACTGAACGCGGTCCTCCTCATCTCCCTCGCCTTGCTCAAGTTCGTCATCGTCGTCGGCTGGTACATGCATCTCAGGTTCGAGAAGTCGTTGCTGAGCCGGTTCTTCACCGCCGGGTTCCTGTTGGCCTCCGGCTGTTACCTGGTGGTGCTCTCCGCCCTGGGCATCGTCGTAATCAGGGGCGGTTGATCAGTCTTCGCGGATCCGGGGCGAACTGGTAGAAACCAGACGATGAGAACGCCCCTCGAGCCCGGTCGATTCTTCCTGCCTGGCCCTACCGAGGTCCACCCCGACGTTCTCGCCGCCCAGACCGGCCAGATGATCGGTCATCGAGGCCGGGCGATACACGAGCTGATGGCGACCATCGCAGTCGGGCTGGCCCCAGTCTTTCAGACACGCCGTCCCGTAGTCGTGTCCACCTCGTCTGCCACCGGGCTGATGGAGGCTGCCGTTCGCAATGGCGTGGGCCAGGGAGGCAGGGTGCTCAGCCTGGTCAACGGTGCATTCTCGGCCCGGTTCGCCGAGATCGCCCGGGGCTGCGGGAGGGAGGTCGAGGTCTGGGAGGTCCCTTGGGGCAGGGTGCACTCACCCGAAGAGCTGGCGGACCGACTGAGGGGAGGGTCGTTCCAAGCGGTGACTCTCTCCCACTCCGAGACATCGACCGGTGCCCTCCAGCCTCTCGAGTCCCTGGCCGCGGTGGTTGCCGCCCACCGGGGCACACTGCTCCTCGTCGACTCGGTCACCGGGATCGGAGGTGTGGAGACCCTCACCGATGAATGGGGACTCGACTTCGTCCTCACCGGCTCGCAAAAGGCCCTGGCCCTGCCACCCGGGCTCGCCCTCGGGGTCGCCTCCGAGGCGATGATGGAGCGGGCGGTGACCATCCCCGACCGCGGCTGGTACTTCGACCTGGAGAGATTGGTCTTCGACCTGGCCAGCAACCAGACCCCGGCCACCCCGGCCCTGACCCTCCTCTACGCCCTAGAGGTCCAGTTGGAACGGGTCCACCAAGAGGGAATCGAGGCCCGCTGGAAGCGGCATGCCGCGATGCAGGAGCGGACCGTCGGCTGGGTGGCGGAGATGTCCGAAGCCGGGCACCACGTTGAGATGCTGGCCACGGAGGGCCACAGGTCGCCCACCGTGTCGTGCCTCAAGGTCGAGGACCCATCGGGGGTGGTCGGCAAGATGATGGGTCGTGGCTGGGTGATCGGAGGGGGGTACGGCCGTCTCCGGGATGAGACCATCAGGATCGGGCACATGGGTGATCACACCGTTGACGAGCTCGACGATCTTCTCGGGGTCCTCACCGAAGTGATCTCATGACCTTCACCGTCGTGGTGACCGACCGGGTTTCCAAGACCGGGCTGGTCACCTTGGATGCAGACGACCGGTTCTCGGTCGAGCGCTTCGGGCACTCGACCTCTCCCGGCTTCATCGAGGCACTCACCACCGCCGACGCCCTCATAGTGCGCAGTGCCACCCGGGTCGACCGGGAGCTGATCGACGCCGCCTCTTCGCTGAGGGTGGTGGGCCGAGCCGGCGTCGGGCTCGACAACATCGACGTCGAGGCTGCGACCAGCCGGGGGATCGCAGTGTTCAACGCTCCCGATGGGAACACCGTCGCCGCTGCCGAGCTCACCATGGCACTGATGCTCTCCCTGGCGAGGCGGGTCCCCGGTGCCGATCGGTCGATCCGTGAGGGCAATTGGGACCGGGGGCGCTTTCAGGGGGTGGAGCTGAGGGGGAGGACGCTCGGTTTGATCGGAGCCGGCCGGATCGGGGGTGAGGTCGCCCGCCGGGCACAGGCGTTCGGGATGACCGTGTTGGCCTACGACCCATACCTGGCGCCAGAACGCGCCGCCGAGCTGGGAGTCGATTTGGTTCCACTGGGCGAGCTGATCTCCAACGCAGACGTCATCTCCCTGCATGTCCCGCTCACCGACGAGACGCGTGGGTTGATCGGCGCCGAGGCCCTGGGCCGTGTGAAGAAGAGCGCCTTCGTGGTCAATGCCTCCCGAGGCGGTGTCATCGACGAGTCGGCCCTGGCGACCGCCTTGGTCGAGGGGCGCTTGGCCGGGGCAGCCCTTGATGTCTTCGAGACCGAGCCATTGCAATCCGGCAGCCTGCTACGTCAGGCCCCGAACCTGGTGCTGACACCGCATCTCGGGGCATCGACGACCGAGGCCCAGGTCGGGGTGGCCCGCCAGGTGGCGGCGGCGATCAAGGACGCCTTGGTTGATGGTGATCTCTCGGCTGCGGTGAACGCGGACAGACTCGGCTAGACGACCCGGGTCACGACTGCACCGGCGGGAGGCTCGACGTGCTCACCATCTGGGGCTCTGAACACCAGCACGGCGAGGAGGATGAGGAGAACCGTGCCGATCCCTATAACGGCCACCATCAACTCCCCGAAGGTGATCCGCATGTTGGGCTTGGACCCGGCGAGGGCGGCGAAGCCGAGGATGCCTCCTGCGGTGATGATGGCGACCACTGCCGCCGAGTTGGCCGCGCGATGATTGGACTGGATCAGGGTGTAGGCGAAGGGGAGCACCAGGACGCCGAGGAGGATGAGGCCGGCGAGAGGGATGCCGATGGCATCGCCAAGGCGCTTTCTCACCTTCGTCACCTCTTCCAAGTCGTCGGCATCGACTGCCACCGGAGTGCCCAAGAGCTGGGGCAGGGCGGCGGTGATGGCGCCGAGCACGGCACCCCCCACCAGCATCACGCCAAGGGTGGGCAGGATGGGGAGCTGGATCAGCCCCTCTTCGCTGCCTTCGATAGTGGTGCCCATCCCGGTGAGCAAGGCGCCGGCCGCCACCCCGAGCACCAGGCCGATCACGGCCCCGATCCAACCGGTGGCCGTCCTGGACCCGGAGAGCTGCATCGCCGGGTCCCTCCATGAGGCTGCGGCCCGGGACAGGGCTGCCACCACGGCGCCAAAGAGGACACTCACCAGCGCCACGCCGATCAAAACCGAGGGCGGCCGAACCTGGGCCACCGGCGGGCCTCCATCGGGCAGGACGATCACGGAAGGCGCCCACAAAGCGCCGGCGATGAGGAACCCGATCAGACCGAGGCCCGCACCGGTCCATGCCCCCACCCTGACGGCGGTCCGGACCCGACTACGCAACGGGACGGGCTCGAGAGGCTCGACCGGCTCGGGCCGAGCGGTCATCGGCTCGGGGAAAAAGCCGGTCATCGAGCTCCCCACGGTCACCGCTGACGGCTCCGCCACCGCCACCGACGACTCCTGGGGAGCCGGTGCAGCCTCGGCCACAACCTCGGCGACCGCCTCGGTCTTGGGGGCGGAGGGCGCCGCCACCGGTACGCCGCCTGCCCAAGCCGAGAGAACATCGTCTGTGGACGACCCGTTGGCGGCGGCGCGGGCGGCGGCGGACCTCTGAATCAGGGGTGCCGGCGTGCCCAGCGCGGCGGCAGCTGCTTCGAGCAGATCGCTCACGGCTCGGGACTTTAGCCCTGTGGGGCCCAGGCCCCCTCTTCCCAAGCGTGAGTAGATGAGGTCGTTGTACGACCTCATCTACTCACGCTGAGGCCTTGGCTAACCCTCGATCCCGTGCATCGAGTCCAGGATCAGCTCGTCGACCACCGCCTCCAGAGCCTGCCTCGCGTCGGCCCCGGCTCCGATTGCCGTCTGGTAGGTGGCCAGCTGGCGGTGGGCGCTGGTCCCCTCCGACACTATCTGCCTGGCATGTGCCACCTCGGCCACCGCGTCGAACTCGACGGCCTCCTCGGCGATGAGCTCGATGAGCTCGTCGACCAGCTCGCTCATCGGCACCAGGGTCCCCTTTCCGAAGTCGACGAGGGTGCCATCGGTCCCGTAGCGCTGGGCCCGCCATATGTTCTCGTCGATCATCCCGGAGGGATACGTGCGCCATCGCTGGTTGTTGCGACGAAGGCGATAGAGGTAGCCGAGGAGACACTGGTAGAGGGCGGCGATGGTGATGGCGTCGTCGAGCCGGGTGCAGACGTCGCTGATCCGCATCTCCAGGGTCGGGTACTTCCCCGAGGGGCGGATGTGCCACCACAGCTTGCTGGAGTCTTCGATCAGGCCGGCCTCCACCAGGATCCCCAGATAACGCTGGTACTCCCCCCAGGAGACGAACTCCTCGGGGAGACCGGTGCGGGGGAGGTTCTGGAAGATGACCAGCCGATAGGCGAGGAGACCGGTGGGGATCCCGTCCCAGAACGGTGACGAGGTGCTGAGGGCGAGGAGGTGGGGGAGCATGTACTTGACCTGGTTCATCAGGTCGATCCGGAGATGGGGGTCCTCGATGCCGACGTGGACATGCATCCCGCAGATGACGAGCTGACGGGCAACATGCTGGAGGTCGGCTGCCAGGCGTGTGTAACGGCTCTGCTCGGTGGTCTCCTGGTCGGCCCAGTTGGCGAAGGGGTGGGTCGAGGAGGCGATGATCGCCGCCCCGTACTCGCTGACCACGCCGGAGAGGTCGCGGCGGAGACGGGCCAGATCGGCTCGTGCCTCCGAGACCTTGTGGGAGATCCCGGTCCCCACCTCGATCTGGGCCTTGAGCAGCTCCCGGGTCACCTGCGGACCGAGGACCTCGCCGAGGTCGTCCCACATCGATGGTGGCGGGCTCTTGACGAGGTCGCGAGTCTCCCTGTCGACGACCAGGTACTCCTCCTCGATTCCGATGCTGAATGCGGGTCGCTCCATTCTGGGCGGAACCCTAGATACGACGGCCCGGCTCAGGCCCCCGGGCTACCCACATGGGAAGACAACACAAGGATCCGCACCGCAGGCGCGATGCCTCAGGCGAATTCACGTCTGAGAGCGGCGCACTCCTCCCGCACATGGCAGCCCTCGACGTGGTCATTGACCAACCCCATCGCCTGCATGAAGGCATAGATGGTGGTGGGGCCCACGAACGACCAACCCCTCTTCTTGAGGTCTTTCGACAGGGCGGTCGACACCTCGGTGGTGGCCAGCTCCGTGCTCGGCGGGAGATCGAGCGGAGGGGCCCACGACCAGAAGTAGCGCCCAAGTGACCCTTGTTCGTCGATCAACTCCAAGGCCTTCGAGGCGTTGTTGATCACCGACCTGATCTTGCCCTCATGACGGACGATTCCGGGTTCGTCGAGGAGCCGGCGCACGTCTTCCTCGCCGAAGCGGGAGACGATCTCCGGTTCGAACCCCGCGAAAGCGCTGCGAAAGCTGTCCCGTTTGCGGAGGATCGTCAACCACGACAGCCCGGCTTGAAAGCCCTCGAGGCAGACCTTCTCGAAGAGCCTGACCCCATCGGTCGTGGGGCGGCCCCACTCCTCGTCGTGATAGAGCCGGTTGAGTTGGGGCTCAGCCCCCCATCGGCAGCGGGGGATGCCGTCGTCGCCGGTCTCCAAACCCATCCGCCAGTTGTAGTCGTTCTGGCTTTAGATGGCATTAGCGACAGGTCACTTAATCTATGGCTCAGTGAAACCGACACGTGCCCGCGACGCCCTCACCGGTGGTCTGGCGGCCGGGCTGGCCCTCGGCGTCTCCGAGCTGCTCGCCGGTGTCTTCTCCGGTCTGCCTTCATTGGTCGAGGGGATGGGGAACTGGGTGATCGACAACGTCCCCACACCGGTCAAGGAATTCGCCATCGCCACCTTCGGCACCAATGACAAGCTGGTGCTCCTGATCGGGATCGCCACCGTCAGTGTCCTGATCGGGGCCCTGGTGGGTATCGGGGCCCGACGCCGCTTCGGTCTGGCAATAGCAGTGTTCATCGGCTTCTCCCTCTTCGCCGCATTCGCCGCTTCGGCTTCCCAGGACGTCTCCCTCGGGGTGGCCATGATCCCAGGTGGCGCGGCCGCCCTCGCCGGGCTCGCAACCATCCAGCTCATGTTGGGCACCAGCGCCCCAGGGGCAATGGAGGGCGAGTCTCTGCAGGCCTCGCGCAGACGGTTCCTCTTGGGCGCGGGCGCAGTCTTTGGCCTCGCGGTGGCCTCGGCCGCGGTGGGCAGGAACTTGTTGACCCAGGCGAGGAGGGTGATCGCCGGCCGCGAGGACGTGGTGCTCCCCGCCGCCGCCATCCCTCGCCCTGCGGTCCCGGCGACGGCTGAGCTGGGTGTCGAGGGTCTGACGCCAATCATCGTCCCCAACAGCGACTTCTACCGGATCGACACCGCTTTCGCCGTCCCCCGGGTGGTGATCGAGGAGTGGACACTCGGTGTGTCGGGGATGGTGGACCGGCCGTACCAGATCGATTTCTATGACCTGCTGGACATGAGGATGGTCGAGATGGACGTGACCCTCTCCTGCGTCTCCAACCCGATCGGGGGGGATCTGGTCGGCAACGCCAGGTGGCTGGGAGTCCCCCTGAGTGAGATCCTGGATCGGGCGGGTGTCGATCCGGAAGCCGAGCAGGTGGTGGGACGGTCCATCGACGACTTCACCGTCGGGTTCCCCGTCGAGGCGGTCTATGACGGTCGAGAGGCGATGGTGGCGGTGGGCATGAACGGGGAGCCGCTGCCCATCGAGCATGGGTTCCCGGCGCGGCTGGTGGTTGCCGGCCTCTATGGATACGTCTCTGCGACCAAATGGCTGACCTCGATCGAACTGACACGTTGGGACGACTTCGATGCCTACTGGATTCCCCGCGGCTGGGCGAAGGAGGGACCGGTGAAAACCCAGAGCCGGATCGACACCCCAGGCCACCGCCAGCGGATCCCGCCGGGCGCCCGAACGGTGGCGGGCGTCGCTTGGGCCCCGGACCGTGGGATCTCCAAGGTCGAAGTCCAATTGGGAGACGGCCAGGACTGGGTGGAGGCCGAGCTCTCAGAACCGTTGTCGGTTAGCGCCTGGGTCCAATGGCGTGTGATCTGGGACGCCACTTCCGGCGAGCACCTCCTCAGGGTGAGGGCCACCGACGGCACCGGTGCGCTCCAGGACGAGCGGGTGAGGCCCCCGGCCCCAGACGGTGCCACCGGTTGGCACACCCAGCGAGTGGTGGTCACGGAGGCCTGATTCGCCAGGAGGCTCAGTCGGCGGCATCGACCGCCGAGATGGCCCAGGCAAGACCGGACCCCGGGTCCTCGATGGCGAGACGGAGCTGCCATCCGGTACCCGGGGCGCCATCGTCGAACCAGACCCAGTCGAGATGGCCGGCCGAATCGCCGATCTGGTCGGGGTCGGGCGGCCAGGCCAGGTCGCACAGGCTCGCGATCACCCACCAGGCCCCGTATCTCCCGGCAGCGGCCCCTCTCCTCCTGCCGTGGGCCCCGCCCGAGGCGCCGGCCCACCCCATCCAGGCGATTGCATCGGCAGGATCGAGCCCCCCCACCCTGGCGTTGGCCGGGCCGAGCGCCCTGATCGCCGCCAACGCCCCTCCTTCGACGGTGACGACGTCGCATCGGCCGTTCGATTCGGTGGTCCAGGGAAGCACCAGGTCGGCGAGAGCCGACTCGGACTCGTGATCCTCGACGGCATTTGCGTCATCGGGGAGGTCGGCCGGAGCAACATCGGGGATCGACGGGGCGGGGGTCTCCACCCGATCGGACTTGTAGGTGGCCAATGGATAGACCGGCTCCCAGGGGAGGAGCCGGTCGGGGAGGTCGGCGATGGGGCCTATCCCCGACTCACCGCGGATGACCCGTTCGGCGGCAACCGTGGAGCGCTCCGGCCCATTGCCGAGGTGAGGCTCCAGCGCCGCCCAGGTCTTGGTGCTGGCCGCAACCTCGGCCAGAGGGCCGAGGGCGAACCTGGCCGGGCCCTCGGCGACGGCTGGTCCCGCCCATTGGCCGGGCGCCTCCAGTGCGAGTCGGTATCGGATGTGCTCGTCGACACCCCACAGCTGGCGCCCCCTTGTGAGCGCCTCCCGACATCGCTCTCTGAGCTCGACCAAGCCATCCCAGTCGGCGGAGGCGCAAGCAGCGTCGATGACACGCAGCAACTCGTCGGTGTCAGAGGCCTCGATGGCCTCGATCGCCCGGGTCCCGATCACTGCCCGGTCTCGACCGGCAGGTCGAGGTTCGACCACTCCGAGTAGGAGCCAACGTAGAGCCCGGGCATCTCGAGGCCGGCCAGCATCATCGCCAGGGCATCGTGACACCCGTTGACACCGCTGCCACAGGAGACCACTACGCGGTCTCCCAGACCCTGGTAGATGGCGGCCAGCTCGGACCCATCGAGGAACCGGCCGTCCGGGCCCAGGTTGGCGGTTGTGGGCCGATTGATCGCCCCGGGGATGTGACCGGGTTTGGGGTCCACCGGCTCGATCTCGCCGCGGTACCGCTGGGGAAGCCGGGCGTCGATCAACACGCCTTCGCCGAGCTGATCACGCTCGACCGTGCCTCTGAATCCCCGCGTGGGGGTCGGGTAGACGGTGGGAGTCGGGATGACATCGCCCTGTTCCACCGGGTGGCCATCCCGGACCCACGCCTGGTACGCGCCATTGAGCAATCTCGACCGCCGGTGCCCGATCGATCGCAACATCCACCACATCCGGGCGGCGACCGTTCCTCCCATGTCGTCGTAGACCACCACCTCGTCGTCCGGTGCAAGGCCGAGCCTTCCCAGCGTCCCGGCGAAGACCTCGATCTCTGGGAGGGGATGCCGGCCCGGGCCGGGGGGGCCGGACAGGTCTCTATCGAGGTCGGCGAACACCGCACCGGGGAGGTGGCCCTCCGCGTAGACCGAACGACCGTGGTTGGGGTCGGTCAACGCCCAGCGGATATCGACCACCTTGACCTGGTCGAGACGACCCGCTAGCTCCTCGGGCTCGATCAATGGATGCATTGCGTCATTCAACCAACCGTGCAAGGTCTCGCGTCCGGGGTGGCCCGCCGAGAGAGATCACTCCTCTTCTTGGCTCTCCTTGCCCGTAGATCGGAGCTCGGAGCCGAGCTCGGTGATCGTGGTCCCGATGGCGCTGGCGAATGCGCTGGCCGCATGCTTGAGATGCTGGCGGACCTCCGGGTCCTTGAGGGCGCCGCCGACCGACTCGGCGACCTGGCCCCAAGCCCCGGCGAGGGTGGCGAAGGCATCGCGGATCTCGTTCTCCGAGGGGCCTCGCTCATCGGTGACTTGCCGGAAGGTGTCCCGCAGCTTATGTCCCAGATCTCTGAACTCCGAGGTTGCCGCATCCCACGGATCGCCGGGAGGATCTGTCGTAGGATCGTGCTGGTGCGTCTCCACCTTCTCGATGGTACCTACGAGCTGTTCCGCGCCCACTTCGGGCGCAAGGACAGCGTCCCCGGGCCACACGGGACCGACATCCGGGCCACGCTGGGAATATTGGAGTCGACCCTCGCCCTGCTGCGGGAGCCTGGTGTCACCCACCTCGCCGCCAGCTTCGACACCGTCATCGAGTCCTTCCGCAACGACATGTTCATCGGGTACAAGACGTCGGCGGGGATGGACCCCGATCTCCTCGCCCAGTTCCGCGATGCCGAGCGGGCTTTGGAGGCGATCGGTGTGGTGGTCTGGCGCAACATCGAGTACGAGGCGGACGACGCCATGGCGACCGCGGCTCTGCGATGGGTGGAGGACGTCGATCAGGTGGTGATCGTGAGCCCCGACAAGGACATGGCTCAGCTGTTCCTGGGTGATCGGATCGTCGGGTACAACCGACGTGAGCAGCGGATCGTCGACGAGGCGGGTGTCGTGGAGAAGTTCGGGGTCCACCCCGAGTCGATCCCCGACTACCTGGCCCTTGTCGGCGACACCGCCGACGGGGTTCCGGGGCTGCCGGGATGGGGCGCCAGGTCGGCGTCGATCGTCCTCGCCCGATACCGACGTCTCGAGATGATCCCTCCGGACGCCGCCGACTGGGAGGTGGCGGTCCGCGGGGCCGACAAGCTGGCGGCGACGCTGATCGGTCGGATGGCCGACGCATTGCTGTATCGGGACCTGACGACCCTCCGCTTCGACGTGCCGATCGAAGAGGATCTCGGCGATCTCGAATGGCGCGGCGTCCCCCACGACCGGTTCGTCTCGTTCTGTGGGGAGATGGGGTTTGACCCGGAGGCGATCCGGGTCGAGCGCTGGGCCTGACGTTCTAGTCGAGGTCGTCGGGCTCCCAGATGACGTCGAAGCGCTCCATGCAGTCACTGCACCGGTAGGCGAGTGAGGCCCCCGGCTCCAACTCCTCATCCGGTGGGAGGTGTGAGATGAGATGGGCCTCCCCACCACAGTCGACACACTGGTACACCTCGGGTGGCCGTGGGTAGGTCATTGCAGCGATCTCCCGGCAGATCCCAGCATCTCGCAGGCCTCGACGACCCTCTGTGCCATCCCTGCCTCCGCCTTCTTCATGTAGGAGCGAGGGTCGTAGGCCTTCTTGTCCCCGACCTCGCCGTCCACCTTGAGCACACCCGAGTAATTGGTCATCACGTGATCGACGATGGGTCGGGTGTAGGCGTACTGGCAATCGGTGTCGATGTTCATCTTGATCACCCCGTAGCCCAGGGTCTCACTGATCTCTTCGAGGCTCGACCCGCTACCACCGTGGAACACCAGGAAGTGGCGTGCCGCCAGGCCGAATCTCTCCCCGACCGCAGATTGCCCGTCAGCCAGGATCTTGGGGTCGAGCTTGACCGCACCCGGCTTGTAGACCCCATGGACGTTCCCGAAGACCGCAGCCAGGAGATAGAGGCCTCGATCGAAGCTGCCGAGGACCTCGGTGACCCTGACCATGTCCTCCGGGGAGGTGTAGAGCTTGGATCGGTCGAGGTCCTGGTTGTCGGTGGCGTCCTCCACCCCTCCCACGATCCCTATCTCCAACTCGAGCACGATGTCGAGAGGGGCACAGGCCTGGAGCAACTCGGCGGCCAGGGCCAGGTTCTCTTCCATGGGGAGGTTCGAGGCGTCCAGCATGTGGCTCTGGAACAGGGGGGCTCCGCCCTGTGCCACCCTCAGGCGGCTGATCTCGATCAGGGGCCGAATGAACCCATCGACCCGGTCGGGGGGGCAGTGATCGGTGTGAAGCGCTACGTTCGCCGGGTAGCGGGGGGCGACCACGTTGGCGAACTCGGCGAGGGCCTGGGCCCCCAGTGCCATGTCCTGGTTCGACTGACCCGAAGCGAACTCCCCGCCACCGTAGGAGATCTGGAGTATCCCGTCGGACCCGGCGGAGCTGAAGCCTTCCAGGGCGGCGACGATGGTGCTCGACGATGTGACGTTGATGGCGGGAAAGGCGAAGCCAGCCGCTCTGGCCGCCGCCAGCATATGGTGGTAGGTCTCGGGTGTGGCAATCGGCACTCGGCCTCCATTTCCGTCCGGTTCTCACCTGAAGGTAGTCGGTCGGGTTTGCCGACTCGCCGTCAACAACTCCCGGCCTTAGGTTGACCCCGATGGCTCAGCCAATCGAGGCCGGCGCCGCCGGAAACGCCCGGCGAACGCATCGAAACCCGGTCCTGAGGGGGGTCTACTTCGTCCTTGGCCTGCTCTGCCTGGCATTGGTCCCGATCAGCTATCTGCCGGGGATCCCCACCTTCGACCTGATCCTGCTCGCCGCCTTCTTCTTCTCGATGTCGTCGGAGCGGATGCACAACTGGATGCTCAACCATCGCTATTTCGGGAAGGTGATCCGTGGCTATCGGGAGCACGGGCTCACGATGCGGATGAAGTGGACCGCGGTGGTGGCCATCACCCTCTCGCTGACTGCCTCGGCGGTGTTCCTCGTCGACAACACGGTCGTCAGGGTGATCCTCGGCTCGGTGGGTGTGTTCGCGGTCTGGTTCGTGTTCACCCGACCCACCCGCGACATGAGCGCGGTCTGAACACCAAGCCGCCGGTACCCTCGGATCCTGGTGAGACTGGTCATCGCCCGTTGCAGCGTCGATTACGCGGGGCGGCTCAACGCACATCTCCCCGAGGCCACCAGGCTGATCATGGTCAAGGCCGACGGCAGCCTCTCGATCCACTCCGATGGGAACGCCTCCAAGCCGCTCAATTGGATGGTGGCGCCCAATCTCCTCGAGACCCATGACGACCGTTGGGTGATCAGCAACACCAAAGGGGAGGCCCTGGTCATCCGGATCGCCGAGATCTACCAGGACGTGACCCACGACCTGGGAGACGACCCCGGATTGCAGAAGGACGGGGTGGAGGCCCATCTCCAGGAGCTGCTGGCGAGCCAGCCCTGGGTCCTCGAGGACGGGCTCACCCTGATCCGACGGGAGTACCCCACCGACATCGGGCCCATCGACCTGCTCTGCGCCGACATCAACTCGACGACGGTGGCGATCGAGGTCAAGCGTCGTGGCGAGATCGACGGTGTCGAGCAGTTGGCCCGCTACATGGAGCGCCTCGACAACGACCCTCGCCTCGCCCCGGTCAGGGGGATGCTGGTCGCCCAAGTGATCACCCCACAGGCGAGGGTGCTCGCCGAGGCCCGGGGGATCGAGGCCATCGAGGTGGACTACGACGGGTTGCGGGAAGCGGAGGCCACCCATCTCAGGCTCTTCGACCTGCGGTGATGTTCCACATCGTCCTCCACACACCGGAGATCCCGCCCAACACCGGCAATGCCATGCGTCTTTCGGCGGTGACCGGGTGCCGGCTCCACCTGATCGAGCCACTGGGTTTCCAGATGGACGACGCCCGGCTACGCCGGGCCGGCATGGACTACCGGGATCGCGCGGTGGTCACGGTGCACCCCGACATCGAGACCTGGCACTCAGAGGTCCAGCCGGCGCGGGTGTTCGCCTATGCGATCGACGCCGACACCATCCACACCGATGTGGCCTATCGAAAGGGGGACGCCCTCCTCTTCGGCGCCGAGTCGGTGGGCCTTCCTGATAATGTCAAGTCCAAGCCATGGGTGACCCAGCGGGTGCGTCTGCCCATGGTCCCCGGGGTCAGATCACTCAACCTCGCCAACTCGGTGGCCATCGGGGTCTACGAGGCATGGAGGCAGTTGGGATTCGAAGGCTCCGACCGCTGAGAGGCTCTCTCAGCCTCGCTCGGCCAGCAACCTGAACGCGATCGCCTCGGCGAGCGTGGCCCGCTCGATGTCACCGACGTCCTGGCTCTCATTCGGGGCGTGGATCGCAGACGTCGGGTCACCACATCCCAGCACCAGGATCGGGGCGTCCGGATACAGCTCGCGGAAGGTGGCGATGAAGGGGATCGAGCCACCGGCCCCCATCTCGACGGTGTCGGTGGCGTAGGCCTCGGTGAATGCCTCCTTCCAGGCTGCAACCGCGTGATTGTCGCTGTCGAGGGTGGTGGCCTCACCTTGCTCCTCGTGGGTGAAATCGAGACTCGCCCCCCAGGGGACATTGGCCTCTAGGTGCGCCTTGAGGGCATCGAGGGCCTTCGATGCGTCCTGGCCGGGCGCGATGCGCATGCTCACCTTGGCCCGGGCCACGGGCACAAGCTGGTTGATGGCCTCAGTCACCGGAGGGGCGTCGATGGCCAGCACCGACACCGAGGGCCGGGACCATAGGCGGGAGGGGATGGAACCGACTCCGATCAGCTCGAGGCCATCGACCGCGCCGGTCAGCGCCCGCGCCATCTCCTCGGGGACCGGCTGGGCATCGCCGAGCTCCTCGTCGACCAGACCCTCGACGGCCACCGTGCCGTCGTCGTTGTGGAGGGTGGCCAGAAGCCTCGACAATGTCATCAGGGCATCGGGTACCACCCCTCCATACTGGCCCGAGTGGACCGCCGACCTGAGGGTGCGTAGCTCGAGCTTGACTGCGACCACGCCACGCAGAGACGTGAGCAAGCCGGGAACCCCGACCTGCCAATTGCCGCCGTCGCCGATGACGATGACGTCGGGGGAGATCAGGTGGGAGTACTTGTCGAGGATCTCGGTGAGACCGTCTGATCCGGCCTCCTCCTCGCCTTCGAAGAACAACTGGACGCCAACCGGGAGATCGTCGGCATGGGCTGCTATCGCCCCCAGATGCATCACTATCCCGGACTTGTCGTCTGAGGCGCCCCGACCGTAGATCCGTCCATCCCTCTCGAATGGCTCGAACGGCCCGGTCTCCCAATCATCGATGGGCCCGGTCGGCTGAACGTCGTAATGGGCATAGAGGAGGAGCGTGGGTGCTCCATCGGGAGCCGGGATCTCGGCGAAGACCGCGGGATGCCCCACGCTGCTCTCGAGGAGTTGGGCATTCCGGAACCCCGCTGAAGCCAACATCTCCCTGATCCGCTCGGCGGCGGCTCTGACCCGTCCCGGGTCGTAGCCATGTGCGCTGACCGACTCCATACGCACCAGGTCGAAGAGCATCTGCTTGAGACGGGGCATGTCGGCGGCCACAGCCGCCCGGAGATCATCGTGCATTCGGGGGAGGGTACCGGCTGGCGATGGTGCGTCGACGGGCAGGATCGGCCATCATGTCCCGATTGGTCTCCTTCCGTCTCTTCGGCGTCCCGGTGACGATCCAGCCGTCGTTCCTGATCATCGCGGTCCTCCTCGGCTGGTCGGCCGGGTTTGGCTCGTGGGAGGTGGTGGTGGCATTGGTGGCGATCGTGGTGGTGTCGATCCTGATCCATGAGCTCGGTCATGCCCTGGTGGCGCGCTCCTTCGGTGCCGGTGTCGAGATCGAGCTCAACGGGCTTGGCGGCCTGACACGCTGGGGAGTCACTGGAGGTCAGCTCCCCCCTGGCAAGAGGGCCCTGGTGGCGGCCTCCGGCTCGGCGACCGGCCTGGTGTTCGGCGGTCTGGTATGGCTGGTGGCGCTCACCGCCGGCCCCTTCGCTGGGACCGCCGGACTGGTGGTCCGCTATCTGATCTACGTCAATGTCTTCTGGGGGCTCCTCAATTGGCTCCCGATCCGGCCTCTCGACGGGGGTCATCTCCTCAGCGCCCTGCTTTCCAAGTCGATGCCGGATCGTGCCGAGCGGGTTGCCAAGGTGATATTCACCCTCACCGCGGCTCTGGCCCTGGTGGTCGCAATCAGGTTCCGGCTCATCTTCGTCGGCATCCTCGCCGCCTGGATGCTGATGGGTGAGTTCGGGGCGGGGCAGCGGACCGCACCACCCATGCGGATGCCGACGCTCTCCTATGACCAGGAGCCCGGGGAGGAGCCCTGGGGCCCGGTGTCGCCGGCCATGGGGCCGTCCGACCCCGAGCCCGACGAGCGGGAGACAGACCACTAGTGGCCCACTCGTGGCCCGTCGCCCAAGCAGCTACGCGGTCTCGCCGGCCCTCGACGCCGCTGGACTGCGTCCTCGTCCTCAACGCACCTACAGGTGCGCCTTCGTCCTGCGTCCTTGCCAGCGACCCCGAATGGCTCGGCGACACCGCGGCATCAATTGAGCGACAGACCACTAGGTTCCACTCCCATGGACTTCGCCTTCAGCGATCGGGTCGAGGATCTCCGTGGGCGTCTCCTCGGCTTCATGGACGACCACGTCTACCCGGCCGAACCGATCTACCGGGACCAGATGACGGCCTCGGGCGACCCCCACCATCACCCGGCGATCATCGAGGACCTCAAGAAGGAAGCGAGGGCTGTGGGCCTGTGGAACCTGTTCCTCCCCGATCCGACGGATGGCGGTGGGCTCAGCGTCCTCGAGTACGCCCCGCTCGCCGAGATCACAGGGAGGAGCCCCCACCTGGCGCCGGAGGCTCTCAACTGCTCCGCCCCCGACACCGGGAACATGGAGATCCTCCACATGTTCGGCACACCGGAGCAGAAGGAGCTCTGGCTCCATCCCCTGCTCGAGGGTGAGATCCGCTCTTGCTTCTCGATGACCGAGCCCGACGTCGCCAGCTCCGATGCCACCAACATCCGCACCCGGATCGAGCGGGACGCTGACGAATGGGTGGTCACCGGTCGCAAGTGGTTCTCATCGGGGGCGGCCTCGAGCCGATGCAAGGTTTCGATCGTCATGGGAGTGACCAACCCAGACGCCGACCCACATCGGATGCAGTCGATGGTCATCGTCCCGTTGGACACTCCTGGAGTCGAGATCGAGCGAGAGCCCACAGTATTCGGCTACCAGGAAAGGGGCGGCCACCCCCAGATCCACTTCGACGGTGCCAGGGTCCCGGTGAGCAACCTCCTTGGGGACGAAGGTGGCGGGTTCGCCATCGCCCAGGCTCGACTGGGCCCGGGGCGGATCCACCATTGCATGAGGGCCATCGGGGCAGCCGAGCGATGTCTCGACCTGATGATCCAGAGGGCCAAGGCCCGGACCGCCTTCGGTAAGACCCTGGCCGAGCAGGGCGTGATCCAGGAGTGGATCGCCGATGCCCGCATCCAGATCGAACAGACCCGGCTGTTGGTGTTGAAGACGGCCTGGTTGATCGACCGGTCGGGGACCAGGGGGGCGAGGACCGAGATATCCGCCATAAAGGTGGTGGCCCCAGCCCTCCTGACCTCGGTCGCCGACCGGGCGATCCAGGTGTTCGGGGCTGGTGGCTTCACCGAGGACTTCCCGCTGGCGGAGATGTACTCGATGGGGCGTTGGCTGCAGATCGCCGACGGGCCGGATGAGGTCCATCGGCGTTCGGTCGCCCGCACCGAGTTGGGGAGACTGGAGCCGGGGGCTAACCCGCCGTCGTATTCGATCTGACCACCACCAGGCCCACCATCCCCTCCGGGAGCGGTGAGCCGCCGAGATCCTTGGAGAGTGTGACCCTATAGGCATCGGGATCGAAGAGCTCCGGCAGCCGACCGGGGTCGGTGAGCAGGTTCTCGTGGATCTCGTCGTCACGGTCCCACCGCCCCTCACTCTCGACAAAAGTGGTGGTCCGTCGAACCAGCCGGTCGGGGGCGGTCCGGGAAACCGTGACCATCATCGCCCACTCGTCCTCCACCCGAGCCTGGGTCGACGGCTCGCCCGGATCTGGGGCGCCGACGGCTGTCAGGAGGTCTACCACCATCACCCCTCCCGGCCTCAGGGCCCCGGCGACTGCCACCAGGGCCCGATCCACGGTGTGGTGATCGGGCAGGTAATTGAACACATGCCCCACCGCCACGATGGCATCGAAATCGGGAATCGGGTCGTCGGGCAGGGTCAACAGCTCGAACCTGGCACCAGGGACCGTCTTGGCGCCGAGCTCGACGAAGGCGGGGGAGGCATCTGTAGCCAGCACCCGATGCCCGGCCCCGACCAGGTGTCTGGTCAGTGCGCCGCTCCCGCAACCCAACTCCAAGACCAGGCCGTCACGGCGCAGGACCGGGGCCAACAACGACAGGACCCCTGGGGAAACTCGGTCGGCATGACCCCCGTATGCGAGGTGATGGATTAGGGCCAGGCCAGATCGGTAATAGGGGTCACTCATGGGCTCAATATTCGTCGCTCCAAGGGGAACGAATCATGTTGACCATGCGTTTATGTGGATCAGCCGATGATGGATGAGACGTGATCGACCTGACCGTAACCCCATGGAGGGAGGCGGCGGCCTGTCTCGATGTCAGAGACCAGGTCTCCTTCTTCCCGGACAAGGAAGACCTCGCCGGGATTGCCCGAGCCAAAGCGGTGTGCGCCACCTGTCCGGTCGCCGACGAATGCCTGAGCTGGGCTCTCGAGGCCAATCAGACCGAGGGCATCTGGGGAGGCCACACCCCGAAGGAGCGGCGCGCCCTGCGGCGCCGCTGGATCGAGGAGATCCGCAAAGCAAGCTGACTCGACCACTCTGCGGTCGTGTCAGCTCGGTATCTGGTACCTGCACGAGCCTCGCTCGTGCGTACTTCGTACTTGGATCAAGGCAGTCGCGTTACCAAGTACCAAGTAGCAGGTACCAAGTACCAGGTACCAAGTACCAAGTACAACGCCGGCCACTAGTGGCCGGCGTTGTCCTCGATGTACTCGATGATCAGGTCGGCGATGTCCACGCCGCTGGCGCCCTCGATCCCCTCCAGCCCTGGTGAGGAGTTGACCTCGAGCACCATCGGTCCCTCGTCGGACTGGAGCATGTCGACTCCGGCGACGTTGAGCGCCATGGTCTTGGCGGCTCGCACCGCGGTCGCTCGCTCTTTGGCTGTCAGCTTGACCGCCTGACCGGTTCCACCGCGGTGGAGGTTGGAGCGGAAGTCTCCCACGGCGCCGGTGCGTCGCATGGCGGCGACCACCTTGCCACCCACGACGAACGCCCTCAGGTCCGAGCCGGCCGCCTCCTTGACGAACTCCTGGACCAGGATGTTGGCGTCCATCTGGCGGAAGGCGCCTATCACCGACTCGGCCGCCTTGCGGGTCTCGGCCAGAACCACCCCCAAGCCCTGGGTTCCCTCCAGGAGCTTGACCACCACCGGGGGCCCGCCCACCACCTCTAAAAGCCCATTGATGTCTTGGGTGGAGTGGGCGAAGCTGGTGGTGGGGAGGCCCACCCCGGCACGGGAGAGGAGCTGCATCGACCTCAACTTGTCACGACTCCGGCTGATGGCGTCGGAGCCGTTGAGGGTGTACACCTCGGCCATCTCGAACTGGCGGACCACGGCGGCACCGTAGAAGGTGTAGGTGGCGCCGATCCGCGGGATCACGGCATGCGGCCGGACCTCCTCCCCGCGGAAGAGAACCTTCGGTCGGCGGGCCGTGATGTCCATGTAACAACGCAAATAGTCGACCACCGCCATCTCGTGGCCCCGGGCGACACCGGCTTCCTTGAGCCGGGCGGTGGAGTACAGGCTCGAGCTTCGGGACAGGAGGGCGATCTTCACTGTGCCATTCTGCCCGGCCGGGGCCCCACGTAGCTCTTTCCGGGGTCGACCAGGAACTGCCTCCTGATGGTCCTTCGCCCGAGGAGGAGACGGAAGGTCATCTCGTCCCGCACCGTCAGGTTGACCAGGGCGTCGATCTCACGGCCGGCCACGATCAGCCTGGTCCGGATCACCGGTCTGAGCTCGGTCCGACCCCCTGGGTTCTTGACCTTGCGCTCCATCACCACCTCGGCCTGGCAGGGGAGGGCCGGCTTCCGCTTTCGTTGCCTAGGGTGGACCTCGAATCTGACATGAGGGACCCCGTCGACCTCGATCCGTGTCAGGTTGAAGGCGTGCAGCGAAGAGTTGTCGGCGCCGGTGTCGATCTTGGCCTTCATCTCGGTGATCCCGAGGTCAGGAAGCTGGACCCACTCCCTCCACCCGATGGTCGTCGGACGCTGTCTCACCATATGGCCAACGCAGGGTAGTGACTGACTCTTCGCGGGCTCATGGCCGGGGCTCCCCCCGTGTCCCGCTAGTCTCGAAGCATGGGCGACAACACCGGTTCGGGCAAGGGATCGGCCCTGCCACCCGGGTTCAGACGGCTCGGAGACCAGATGCCGGTGAACGACAAGCCACCGATTCCGGCCTGGCTGGTGGGTCTGATGATCGCCGCGGTGATCTTCGCGGGCATTCTCCTGGTCTCCCGACTGCTCGGGTTCGGCGACGATCCTGCGCTGGGAGAAGGAGCCGCCATCGGCTGGTGGCTCTGGTCGCGACCTGAAACCTTGACCGACTCGTCGACATTGCGATATGATGGCTGCAGTCTGAAAAGACCGGGGCAACCAGGGACGCCAGCGGGCGTGTAGGTTGCCCTGACAACTGAGATTCCCCGATTGGGACATGCTCGCGCGTCTGTTAGCATGTCCTTTCTTGCGTCCGTCCCCTAGAAACCACCTCAAGGAGGCACCCCTTGGCTTCGCGCGTGGCTGAGCGCTTCTCATTCGGGAAGATCCCCGAAGTCCTACCCCTACCCGACCTTCTCGCCGTACAACACGAATCTTTCCAGTGGTTCCTCGACGAGGGCCTTCGCGATATCTTCAACGAGATCAGCCCGATCGAGGACTTCACCGGGTCCCTCGCCCTGGAGCTCACCGACCATCGCTTCACCGAGCCTCAGATGAGCCTGGAAGAGGCCCGCGAGCGTGACGCCAACTACGCCCAGCCACTGTTCGTCACCGCCCGGTTCATGCATCGCACCACCGGGGAGATCAAGGAGCAGCAGGTGTTCCTCGGTGACTTCCCCATAATGACCGAGAAGGGTGTCTTCATCATCAACGGCACCGAGCGGGTCATCGTCTCTCAGCTGGTGCGCTCCCCGGGCATCTATTACGACGTCACCAAGGACAAGACATCGGACAAGCTGATCTACTCGGGGAAGATCATCCCCGGGCGCGGCGCATGGATCGAGTTCGACACCGACAAGAAGGACACCATCGGTGTCCGGGTCGATCGCAAGCGCCGGCAATACGTGAGTGCCTTCCTCAAGGCCCTCGGGATCGCCGAGACCGACGAGGAGATCCTCGAGATGTTCGGGCATGCCCAGTCGATCAAGAACACCATCGAGAAGGACACCGCCACCGATCGTGAGGATGCCCTCCTCGATCTCTACCGGAAGCTCCGCCCCGGCGAGCCGACCACGGTGGAATCGGCACGGAGCCTGATCCAGACTCTGTTCCGCAACCCCAAGCGGTACGACCTGACACGGGTGGGCCGTTACAAGATGGCTCAGAAGTTCGGGGAGAACTCACCCAAGGACTATCGGGCCGAGGGGCTGCAGATGCTGCGGGACGAGGACATCCTCGACGCAATTCGCTACCTGGTGGCACTCCATGCCGGTGAGACCAACATGACCACTCATGTGGGGACCGAGGTGGCCATCGCCATCGACGACATCGACCACTTCGGCAACCGGCGGATCCGCACCGTTGGCGAGCTCGTCCAGAACCAGGTGCGTGTCGGCCTATCTCGCCTCGAGCGGGTGGTGCGAGAGCGGATGACCACCCAGGATCCGGAAGCGATCACACCTCAGAGCCTGATCAACATCCGGCCGGTGACCGCGGCCATCAAGGAGTTCTTCGGGACCAGCCAGCTCAGCCAGTTCATGGACCAGCCCAACCCGCTGGCCGGCCTCACCCACCGCAGGCGCCTTTCGGCCCTGGGCCCCGGTGGACTGTCCCGTGAGCGCGCCGGGTTCGAGGTTCGTGACGTCCACCCCTCCCACTACGGGCGGATGTGCCCCATCGAGACACCTGAAGGCCCGAACATCGGCCTCATCGGGTCGCTGGCCTCATATGCCCGGGTCAATGACTTCGGGTTCATCGAGACCCCCTACCGCAAGGTGGACAACGGCGTGGTGAGCACCAAGGTCGACTACCTCACCGCCACCGAGGAGGAGCGGTTCATCATCGCCCAGGCCAATGCACCCCTCAGGCCGGACGGGTCGTTCCAGAACAAGAGGGTGCTGGTCCGTCGCGCCGGCGGCGAGGTGGAATACGTGGACCCCAAGAGCGTCGACTACATGGATGTGTCGCCGAAACAGATCGTCTCGGTGTCGACCTCTCTCATACCGTTCCTCGAGCACGACGATGCCAACCGCGCCCTCATGGGCTCCAACATGCAGCGTCAGGCCGTGCCCCTTCTGACGGCGGAAGCGCCCTTGGTCGGCACCGGCGTCGAGCGCCGAGCCGCCCAAGACTCAGGCGACATGGTCGTCTCCAATGTCGACGGGGAGGTGGTCGAGGTCACCGGTACCCAGATCGTGGTCAAGGAGAAGGAAGCCAACAAGCGTCACACCTTCAGCCTCGAGAAGTTCAGCCGCTCCAATCAGGGCACCTGCATGAATCACAAGGCGATGGTGCGCGAGGGCGACAAGGTCAAGGTCGGGGACGTGCTGGCCGACGGGCCCTCCACCGACGGTGGGGAGCTCGCCCTTGGGCGCAACCTGCTGGTGGCCTTCATGCCCTGGCAGGGCCACAACTTCGAGGATGCCATCGTCATCAGTGAGCGCCTGGTCAAGGACGACGTCCTCACCTCGATCCACATCGAGGAGCACGAGCTCGATGCCCGTGACACCAAGCTGGGCGCCGAAGAGATCACCCGGGACATACCCAACGTCCCCGAGGAGGTGCTGGCCAACCTGGACAACGAGGGGATCATCAGGGTGGGCGCCGAGGTGGGCCCAGGCGACTACCTGGTAGGCAAGGTGACCCCCAAGGGCGAGACCGAGCTGACACCGGAGGAGCGTCTCCTGCGAGCCATCTTCGGTGAGAAGGCCCGGGAGGTCCGGGACACATCCCTCAAGGTGCCTCATGGCGAGCAAGGCAAGGTCATCGCTGTCAAGGTGTTCAAGCGCGCCGACGGCTACGACCTCTCACCCGGCGTCAACGAGCTGGTCCGCATCTATGTCGCCACCCAGCGCAAGATCTCCGAGGGTGACAAGCTCGCTGGGCGTCATGGCAACAAGGGGGTCATCTCCAAAGTCCTCCCGGAGGAGGAGATGCCTTTCCTCGCCGATGGCACACCGGTCGACATCATCCTCTCCCCGATGGGAGTGCCCTCCCGAATGAACCTGGGCCAGGTCCTCGAGACCCATCTCGGTTGGGCGGCCGCCCAAGGGTGGCAGCCCTTCAAGAGTGAGTCACCGGCTGCGGTCGGGGCCAAGCCGTGGACCAACACCGCCACCCCGGTGTTCGACGGCGCCCGTGAGGACGAGATCATGCAGGTGATCGCCAATGCCCATCCCAACCGGGATGGCGAGCGTTTGGTCGCCGAGAACGGCAAGGCGGTCCTCTACGACGGACGCACCGGTGAGCCCTTCGACACCCCGATCACAGTTGGTTACATCTACATGCTCAAACTGGTCCACCTGGTCGACGAGAAGATCCACGCCCGCTCCACCGGCCCCTACAGCATGATCACCCAGCAGCCTCTGGGTGGTAAGGCACAGTTCGGCGGTCAGCGGTTCGGTGAGATGGAGGTCTGGGCACTCGAGGCCTACGGGGCGGCATATGCCCTCCAAGAGCTCCTCACCATCAAGTCCGATGACGTCCAGGGACGGGTCAAGGTCTATGAAGCCATCGTCAAGGGCGACAACATCCCGGAGCCCGGGATCCCGGAGTCGTTCCGGGTCCTGGTCAAGGAGATGCAGAGTCTCTGCCTCAATGTGGAGATGTTGGCCGCCGGTGAGGAAGTCGAGCTGAGAGAGCTCGAAGAGGACAGCTCCTATCGATCGGTCGAGACCCTCGGCATCGACCTGAGTCGTCCGGAGCGGCCCGACTCAGATTGACAGCCCAAGCACCAGTTTCCAACCACCGAGTAACGCGAGCGAATCGAGCAAATGGCACAGCAACTCTTTGATGAACTGAAGATCAGCCTGGCCTCGAGCGACCAGATTCGTGCCTGGTCGTATGGCGAGGTCAAGAAACCCGAGACCATCAACTACCGCACCCTCAGACCGGAGAAGGAGGGTCTGTTCGACGAGCGGATCTTCGGGCCCCAGCGTGACTGGGAGTGTTACTGCGGCAAGTACAAGAGGATCCGATACAAGGGGATCATCTGTGAGCGCTGCGGGGTCGAGGTCACCAGGGCCAAGGTCCGCCGGGAGCGGATGGGTCACATCGAGTTGGCGGCGCCGGTCACCCACATCTGGTTCTTCAAAGGCGTCCCCAGCCGCCTCGGCTATCTCCTCGACATGTCCCCCAAGGAGCTGGAGAAGGTCATCTACTTCGCCAGCTACATCATCACCTCGGTCGACGACGAGCGCCGGCAGAAGGACCTGCCCGAGCTCGAGGCCGCCATGCGCGACGAGATCGAAGTGGTCAAGGCGGAGTTCGCCGAATGGAACGCGGTCCGTCTCGAGGCCCTCGAGGACGAGCTGGGCCGCATGGAGGAAGGCGGCGCCAAGTCCCAGGAGATCAACGCCAGACGCAAGGAAGTCGAGCGTGAGATCAAGGAGCGGAACGAGCGGAGCGAGCGAGAGATCGAGCTGATCGAGGACGCCTTCGCCAGCTTCCGCACCTTTCGCCCCAAGCAGCTGGTCGAGTCCGAGCAGCTGTGGCGTGAGATCTGGTTCCGTTATGCCGACTACTACCAAGGCGGAATGGGCGCCGAGGCGATCAAGGCGCTTCTGGCCACTCTGGACCTAGATGCCGAGATGGTCCGCCTGGAGACCGACCTCAACGGCGGCTCACAGCAGAAGCGGACCCGGGCCACTCAGAGGATGAAGGTGGTCAAGCCGTTCTGGGAGGGTCACAACCGTCCCGCCGACATGATCCTCGAGACCGTGCCGGTGATCCCGCCGGACCTCCGGCCAATGGTCCAGCTCGACGGTGGCCGGTTTGCCACTTCCGATCTGAACGACCTCTATCGGCGGGTGATCAACCGGAACAACCGGCTGAAGAGGCTGCTCGACCTGGGCGCCCCCGAGATCATCGTCAACAACGAGAAGCGGATGCTCCAGGAGGCCGTCGACGCCCTCTTCGACAACGGGCGCCGTGGCCGCGCGGTGACGGGGCCGGGCAATCGGGCCCTCAAGTCGCTATCCGACATGCTGAAGGGCAAGCAGGGACGGTTCCGTCAGAACCTCCTCGGCAAGCGGGTGGACTATTCGGGTCGTTCGGTGATCGTGGTCGGGCCCGCCCTCAAGCTCCATCAGTGCGGGCTCCCCAAGATCATGGCCCTCGAGCTGTTCAAGCCCTTCGTGATGAAGCGGCTTGTCGACCTCGACCTGGCCCAGAACATCAAGGCGGCCAAGCGCATGGTCGAGCGGCAGCGGCCCCAGGTGTGGGACGTCCTCTCCGACGTGATCCAGGAGCACCCGGTGCTCCTCAACCGGGCGCCGACCCTACATCGTCTGGGGATCCAGGCCTTCGAGCCGGTGCTGGTCGAGGGCAAGGCGATCCAGATCCACCCTCTGGTGTGCGAGGCGTTCAATGCCGACTTCGACGGGGACCAGATGGCGGTCCATCTTCCCCTGTCGGCCGAGGCCCAGGCCGAGGCGCGTGTCCTCATGCTCTCCACCAACAACGTGCTCTCGCCGGCGTCGGGCCGTCCCATCGTGACCCCCTCCCAGGACATGGTCATCGGGACCTACTACCTCTCCGAGAAGGTGGAAGACGCAATCGGCGCCGGACGGCGATTCACCAACCTCGACGAGGCGCTCATGGCCCACGAGATCGGCGAGCTCTCCCTCCATGCCCCGATCAAGATCCGGCTGGGCAGCAAGGCGGGGGACCCCGACCTGCACCACGACCTCAAGGCCGTCCTGGGGAAGCTGCTCAACGATGAGCCGTTCTCCGCAGACAAGCTGGCGGAGACGACCCTGGGCCGTGTCATCCTCAATGACGCCTTCCCCGAGGGGTTCCCCTTCATCGACTCGGTGGTGATCAAGTCCGACATCCGGACCCTGATCGAGGTCATCATCGAGCGTTATCCCCGCTCGGCAGTGGCCGAGACCCTGGACGCAGTCAAGGAGCTCGGGTTCCGCTACGCCACCAAGGCCGGTCTCACCATCGCCCTCGACGACGTGCGCACCCCGGTCAACAAGCCGGAGATCCTCGCCGAGTACGAGGACCGGGCCGAGAAGGTGCAGAACCTGTTCGCCAAGGGAGTGGTGACCGATGACGAGCGCCGTCAGGAGCTGATCGAGATCTGGACCGAGGCCACCGAGAAGGTGACCGAGGCCATGAAGACCAGCCTCAAGTCGGAGAAATTCAACTCGTTGGACATGATGGTGGGGTCCGGTGCCAGAGGGAACATGATGCAGCTCCGCCAGATCGCGGGGATGCGTGGCCTGGTGGCCAATCCCAAGGGCGACATCATCCCGAGGCCGATCATCGCCAACTTCCGCGAGGGCCTGTCGGTGTTGGAGTACTTCATCTCCACCCACGGCGCCCGGAAGGGACTGGCCGACACCGCCTTGCGGACGGCAGACTCGGGTTATCTAACCCGACGCCTGGTTGACGTCTCCCAGGAGATGATCGTCCTTGAGCCCAATTGCGAGACCGACCGCGGGATCGTGATCAGGGTGATCGACGACCGAGGTCACAAGATCCGCAACCTACGTTCCCGGATTTACGGCCGGGTCCTTGCCGATGACGTCAAGGAGGGCCGCACCCTGGTGGCCACCGAGGACGACGAGAAGCTCCGCGCCGGTGTCACCATCGGGTCCAAGGTGCTCCATGCCGTCGAGGGCGCCAATCTGGAGACGGTTCGGGTGCGGTCGCCATTGACATGCGACACCCGGGGCGGGGTCTGCCAGGCATGCTACGGGCTCTCATTGGCGACAGGCAAGACTGTCGAAACCGGTGAGGCCGTGGGCATCATGGCCGCCCAGTCGATCGGCGAGCCGGGTACTCAGCTCACCATGCGCACCTTCCACACCGGTGGTGTGGCCGGCGAGGACATAACCCATGGCCTTCCCCGCGTCGTCGAGCTCTTCGAGGCCCGGACACCAAAGGGCAAGGCGGTGATGACCGAGATGTCGGGCATCGCCCGTCACGTCGACGATGGCGAGGGCCGGCGAATCGTGGTCACCTCCGGTGACGACGAGGTGGTCTACTCGATCTCCCGCTTCGCCAAGCTGCGGTTCACCGACGGGGCAGACGTCCCGGCGGGGACCCAGCTCACCGAAGGGCCATTGGACCCCAAGGAGGTCCTCGAGATCGGCGGGGTCCGTGCCACCCAGCAATACCTGGTCGACCAGGTGCAAGAGGTGTATCGCTCACAGGGCGTGGAGATCCACGACAAGCACATCGAGATGATCGTCCGCCAGATGCTGCGCCGGGTGCTGATCGTGGCGCCCAACGAGTCCAACTTCCTGCCGGCGGCCCTGATCGATGACCAGCTGTTCAAGGACACCAACCGTCAACTGGTGACCGATGGCAAGAAGCCGGCCGAGGGGCGTCCCCAGCTGATGGGGATAACCAAGGCCTCGCTGGCCACCGACTCGTGGTTGTCGGCTGCCTCCTTCCAGGAGACCACCCGGGTGCTCACCGACGCTGCCATTCAGAGCCGATCCGACTTCATGAGGGGTCTCAAGGAGAATGTGATCATCGGCAAGCTGATCCCGGCAGGGACCGGCGCCACCCAATACCAGATGCTCCAACCATCTATGCCCGGCGCCACCACCGTTGCCAGCCTCGGTGGCTTCCTCGGCGAGGGTTTTGGCGGCTCCGACGACGACGGTCTCCCCGACGACCCGGCCGAGTGGCTGGCCTCCTTGGGATCGTCGAACCCGGTGATCGAAGAGGAGTAGGGGCGGGCGCCCAGGACGACCCGATTCTGGGGTCGTGCCCGGGTACTCTCTCCCCTGGTTCCGGCGTTGACAGCCGGGCCCCTTGGTCGTAACTCTTCGCGAGGCGGGATCGGCAGGGTGACGGAAGGAGACCCGGTCCTTTGAGTCAGCAATTCGGCCCCGACGGTCGGCATCTTGATCCAGAGTCGCTCGCCCGGCGACTGGCGGAGCAATTGGCGGCCTCCAAACCACCAGATGGTCGGAGACGCCGTCGAAAGCCGCCAAACGAGGGCACGTCGAAGCTCTCCGTCGGTGAGTGGGTGGACAAGTCGGTAACCTGGATCGCCATCGCCGCGATCTGCCTGGGCACCGGCATCGCCGTTGCAGCCCTGGCGGTGTGGCTGGCCGGATTACTGCCCGGGCAGGCAGGGGCATCCGACGACCCGGTCACATTCCCCGGGCAGGCCACCCAGCCCACAGATCCTGGGAGCGCAGTCGTGGAGCCGGTTGTCATCAGCACCCTGCGGTCGACGACATCGACGACTATCGGCGTCACCGGCCCGCCGGCGACTTCGCGCCCTCCGTTCATTTCCCCACCGATCACAACCACCACCACCACGACTGCCCCTGGTTCCCCGATCACACTCCCTCCGACGACCACCACCACCACGACCACCACCACGACCACGACGGTCCCCGAGACGACGACGACGATTGCGGAGCCACCAACGACGGGGCCGACCTGCAACCCCAACCCACCACCCGGCCCTCCCTGTCCTCCCTAGTCACGTACCCTCGTACGCGGATTGGTCAATCGAGTTCTGTACCAAGTACCAGGTACAACTCGGCGGAGCCGAGTGGGTACGGAGCGAAGCGACCGAAGCGATTTGGTACAGACCGCGGTGGATACATAGAATCCCCACCTCGCTCCCAGGTGCCCCAAGGGCACGGCGGGGGCGAGCCGGGCGCAACCGCTGCGCCCGGTACGCAAGGTCTCACACAACAGGAACGGCCATCGGGTGCGCCCGTGTGCCGCTTTCCTCGCGTAAGGAGCGCAATGCCAACAATCGAGCAGCTTGTCCGCGAGGGCAGGAAGCCAAAGAAGAAGAAGGTGAAGACGGCCGGTCTCGCCGGCGCCCCGCAGCGACGGGGCGTCTGCACCCGTGTCTACACCGTCACGCCGAAAAAGCCCAACTCGGCGTTGCGCAAAGTGTGTCGTGTCCGGCTCAACTCGGGGGTGGAGGTCACCGCCTACATCCCCGGCGAGGGCCACAACCTCCAGGAGCACAGCATCGTGCTGGTGCGTGGGGGCAGGGTGCGCGACCTCCCAGGGGTCCGATACAAGGTGATCCGAGGCGCCCTCGATGCCGCCGGGGTCAGCGACCGCAAGAAGGCCCGCAGCCGATACGGGACCAAGAAGGGCTCCTGATGCGTAGAGCACCGGCCCAGAAGCGCAAGGTCGATCCGGACCCGGTATTCCGCTCGGTGCTGGTCAGCCAGGTGATCAACAAGGTCTTGCTCGAAGGCAAGAAGGACCTGGCCCGAACCATCGTGTATGACGCACTGGAGACCGTGGAGCAGCGAACCAGCCAGGACCCAACCGTGGTCCTCAAGCGGGCGGTGGACAACATCAGGCCCCAGGTCGAGGTGCGCTCCCGTAGGGTCGGGGGCAGCTCCTACCAGGTGCCGGTCGAGGTCACCCCGCGTCGCCAGAGCAGTCTGGCCATCAGATGGCTGGTCAACTTCGCCAGACAGAGACGAGAGCCCACCATGGCGCTCCGTCTCGCCAACGAGATTCTCGACGCCTCCAACAACACGGGGGCGGCGGTGAAGCGGAAGGAAGACGTGCACAAGATGGCGGAGTCCAACAAGGCCTTCGCCCACTACCGCTGGTAGGCACACACAACAGATCTACCCGAACGTTCCAGGCAGGCGGGGCTCAAAAAGCTCCGAGACCCGAACCACCGGACGAGGGACGTTCACAACCGAATATCGAGCTGGAGTAATCAGAGAAGAATGAGCAACGACAACGCGCTGCATCACCTGCGTCAGGTGCCGCTGAGCCGTACCCGAAACATCGGGATCATGGCTCACATCGACGCGGGCAAGACAACGTTGACCGAGCGCATCCTCTATTACACCGGCCGCAACTACAAGATCGGGGAGGTCCACGAAGGCTCCGCCACCATGGACTGGATGGAGCAGGAGCAGGAGAGGGGCATCACCATCACCTCTGCCGCGACCACCTGTGTCTGGCACGACCACCTGATCAACATCATCGACACCCCTGGCCACGTCGACTTCACCGTCGAAGTCGAACGGTCACTCCGGGTCCTCGACGGGGCGGTGGCCGTATTCGACGGTGTCGCCGGTGTCGAGCCTCAATCCGAGACGGTGTGGCGACAGGCCGACCGCTATGAAGTCCCCCGAATCTGCTTCATCAACAAGCTGGATCGAACCGGCGCCGACTTCTATTTCGACGTCAACTCCATCGTGGAGCGCCTTGGAGCCCAACCACTGGTGATGCAGCTCCCCATAGGGACCGAGTCGGGCTTTGAGGGAGTCATCGACCTGGTCGAGATGCGTGCCCACCTCTGGAAGGGCGATGACGGCAAGCTGTGGGACACCACCGATATGCCTGCCGAGATGGCAGACAAGGCCGCCCAGTATCGGGCCAGGCTCGTCGAAATCGTGGCCGAGACCTCCGAGGAGCTGCTCGAGGCCTATCTGGAGAACGGTGACCTGACCTCGAAAGAGATCCAGATCGGGGTCCGGACCGGGACCATCGCCGGTGACTTCACCCCGGTGTTCTGTGGCTCGGCATTCAAGAACAAAGGGGTTCAACTCCTGCTGGACGCCATCGTCGCCTACCTGCCCAGCCCGGAGGACCTGCCACCGATCCAGGGGTTCAAGCCCGGCGATGAGGAAGTGGTGATGGAGCGGAAGCAAAGCGACTCCGAGCCCTTTGCCGCCCTGGCCTTCAAGATCATGAGCGACCCCCACGTCGGCAAGCTCACCTACTTCCGGGTCTATTCGGGCCACATGGCCAAGGGCGACACCATCCTCAACACCGTCACCGGCAAGAAGGAACGGATCGGTCGTCTCCTCCGGATGCATGCCAACTCCCGCGAGGACATCGATGACATATTCGCCGGTGACATCGTCGCCGGCATAGGTTTCAAGTCGACCACCACCGGCGACACGCTCTCGGCGGTGAATGCGCCGATCCAGCTCGAGTCGATGGAGTTCCCCGCTCCGGTGATCTCGGTGGCCATCGAGCCCAGGACCAAGTCCGACGAGGAGAAGCTCTCAAGCTCGCTTCATCGCCTGGCCGAGGAGGACCCCACCTTCCTGGTGAGGACCGACGACGAGACCGGCCAGACCATCATCTCGGGGATGGGGGAGCTCCACCTCGAAGTCCTCGTCGACCGCCTCCTTCGCGAGTTCAAGGTTGACGCCGCCGTCGGCAAGCCTCAGGTCGCCTATCGGGAGACGATCCGCAAGGGGATCGACCACGTGGTCTACCGCCATGTCAAGCAGACCGGTGGCAAGGGCCAGTACGCCCATGTGGTGATCAATCTCGAGCCCACCGGGCCCGGTGGAGGCTACGAGTTCGTCGATATGATCAAGGGTGGCGCCATCCCCCGGGAGTTCATCCCTTCGGTGGACACCGGGATCGAGGCTGCCCTCGACCAGGGGATCCTCGCCGGGTATCCGCTCGTCGACGTGAGGGCGGTGCTGGTCGACGGGTCGTCACACGACGTGGACTCGTCCGAGATGGCGTTCCGCATCGCCGGCTCGATGGCGTTGCAGGAGGCTGCTCGCAAGGCCGGGGTCAAGCTCCTCGAGCCGGTCATGGACGTCGAGGTGACCACCCCTGAGGAGTACATGGGAGACGTCATCGGCGATCTCAACAGCCGGCGGGGCAAGGTCGAAGGGATGACTCAGCGAGGGAACAGCCAGGTGATCCGGGCTCAGGTCCCGATGTCAGAGATGTTCGGGTACGCCACCGACCTGCGGTCGAAGACCCAGGGGCGTGCCAATTACTCGATGCAATTCAATTCGTATCAGGACGTGCCTGAGTCGATCGCCGAGGGAATCGTGGCGCATCGGCGTGGTGAGGCCTGAAGGGCCAAGTAGAAGGAAATAGGAGAGAGAGAACGGTCATGGCGAAGGCGAAGTTTGTGCGTTCGAAGCCGCATGTGAATGTGGGGACGATGG
>JBBDML010000016.1:0-13137 GCA_040878345.1 Acidimicrobiia bacterium
GTGGACGTACCTCTGGTGTGCGAGTTGTACTGCCAAGTGCACGGCTCGTTGGCTAAGTACGGACGGGATAAGCGCTGAAGGCATCTAAGTGCGAAGCCCACCCTGAGATGAGATTTCCCACCCGTAAGGGTTAAGGCCCCTGGTAGAAGACCAGGTTGATAGGCCGGACGTGTAAGCACAGCAATGTGTTCAGCGGACCGGTACTAATAGGCCGAGGGCTTGGATCGAGAATCCTGATGATTGCTTGTGCTCGCTATGGAGCTCTCGGGTTGCCCGAGACTCGAGGTTTGTCCGGTGGCGATTGCGGTGGGGAACCACCCGTTCCCATTCCGAACACGGAAGTGAAACCCACCAGCGCCGATGGTACTTGGGGAGCAATCCCCTGGGAGAGTAGGTCACTGCCGGACATCAAATGCCGAGGGGTCACCGACTAGCGTCGTGACCCCTCTTCCTATTCGGAGAGACATGCCACGCCCCCCTGACAAGAGACACGGTAAGGGAGCTCCGGACCGCAAGTCCAGAGACGCAGCCAGACAAGCGCCCAGGGACGCCGACGAGAGTCGTCATCGGACCATCACATCGGTGTCAGGCGGCCAACTGCCCAAGTGGGTCAGGGACGACATCCTCCGCTCAACGCCGAAGGACCGACGCGAGCCGGCACTTGCGCATCTGGCGAGGGGGATGCAGCAATACGCCGACGAGCGGTACAAGGCGGCCATCCCGGAGCTGCGCAAGGCGAAGGAGTTGTCACCGCGGTCCTCGACTGTGAGAGAGCTGTTGGGTTTGTCCGCCTATCGGTCGGGTCAATGGGAGGAGGGACTACGCGAGCTTCGAACCTTCCGACGCATCAGCGGAGAGCTGATCCACACCCCGGTCGAGATGGATTGTCTCCGGGCTCTGGGCAGGGGCGCCGACGTCACCAAGACCTGGCAGATGATCCAGTCGAACGAGGTCACGCCGGCGATTCAGCACGAGGCCAGGGTGGTCTACGCATCCCATCTCCTCGATGACGGAAAGCCTCGGGAAGCATGGGCGGTGGTCAAGCCGGGGCGGCTGGTGTCCTCGCCCACCATGCCCGAGCTGCGCCGTTGGTTCGTGGCGGCGCGTGTCGCCATCGCCGCCGGCGATCTCGATGCCGCCCGACGATTGGTCGCCGCCCTGGAGATGCAAGAGCCCGACTTCGAAGGGGTTGAGGAGTTGCGCCAAGCGGTCCTTTGAACACAAGCCCCTGACATCTGTCACAGGGCTCCGCCATATTCGAGACATCGCACTTCCCCGCTTAAGAGGGGAGAGATGCAATGACTTTGGACCTCAATCTCGTGGTCCTCTGCGGCCGACTGGCTGCCGAACCGGAGCTCCGGGTGTTCGACTCGGGAACCCGGCTGATCCGCTATCTGGTGACCACTCGGGCGGACCATCCCAAACGTAGGGTCGACGTGATCCCGGTGACACTCTGGGATCCAACCGACGAAGTCTGGGCCGAGCCGGGGGAGAAGGGAGAGCGATTCTGGGCGTGCGGCTCGGTGCAGCGTCGGTTCTGGGAGGCGCCCGACGGGCGGCGGAGCCGGGTCGAGATCGTGGCCGAGCAGGTCACCCTGAGGAATCTGGAGGACCTCGAGCCGGTGACGGCCGATTAGGTCGATCGAACGGTCCGGGTGGGGGGTCTATCGTGGCTCGGTCCCCGTTGGCCCGAGCCACGGTGGACCCCAACCCCATGCTGAAGGATCTGTTGCGCCCGAAATGGTTGACCGCCACCCTGGTGGTGATAGCGCTCGCCTCGGTGTTTGTCAGGCTGGGGATCTGGCAACTCGATCGTCTCGAGGGGCGGATCGCGGCCAACGCCGTGGGGGAGAGGAGGCTTTCCGCCCCGGTGGTCGATCTGGCAGACCTGCTCGCGGAGACGGGTAAGGACCTCGAGACGAACGCCTACCGAAGGGTCGTGGCCGTTGGGGTCTTCGATCCTCAAAGCGAGGTACTGATCCGATCACAGGTCCATCTGGGCACCGCCGGATTCCATGTGATCACTCCGCTGGTCCTCGAAGACGGCACTGCGGTACTGATCAACCGTGGTTGGGTGCCGTTGACACTCGACACCGTCCCTGTCTCCCAAGCACCGCCTCCCGACGGGGAGACCACGGTGGAAGGTTGGGTGGAGTTGAGCCGGGAGCGTCCTCCTCTGGGACCGACCGACCCCGAGACCGGGCGTCTGGTGTCGATGAGCCGGGTCGACATCGAGAGGATCCAGGACCAGGTCGAGTACTCCCTGGCTCCCGTCTACCTGGTGATGACAGGCGAGAGGGGGGTGCTGCCCGCGCCGGTCAGCCCTCCCACCTTCGACGACAACGGCCCCCACCTCGGTTATGCCATCCAGTGGTTTGGTTTCGCCATCATTGGAATCGTCGGCCACCTGTTCTTGGCGAGGCGGCGATTGCGTCAGTCGAGATAATCCCCGAGCTCGATCCCGATGTCCATGCCCTCGACCAACTCTCTGTCTCCGATCGGCTCGGGCAGGACGACCGACAGCGGAGTCTCCGGATTCCCTTGACAGTCGAAGGCGGTGCCATCGGGTGGCTGGGCGGCGAAGGCCAGCCGCACCACCGACTCGGTCATGATGATCTGGGGGCCCACCAGACGATCACCGATCTCCTGGCCGCCGACGCATTCCCTCTCGGTGATCAGGACTGCGATCTCGGTGCTCTCCGCGGTGGGTGCGGGGGATGAAGGGTCGAGACGCCAGTCCACGGCGTTCATCCCCGAAGAGATGACGTACTCCAGTGGGCACGCCCCTCCCGAGGAGGCGCCACTCCACCGCCATTGGTCGTCCTCGTGACTGACGAAGATGAACGAGATCTCGCCCCCAGGCCCCTCGTGGACCAGCGTGATCTCACTCTCGGTCTGGTTGAGTATCTGCCAGTCGTCCTGTGGCCAAAACAGGCCCTCCTCGGAGAGAAGGAACGAGGTGATCGCTTCGGTGACCCCACCGGGATCACCATCGGACAATGGGACGATCCGGTCGAGAACCGCCATGGGGAATGACGGCCCCGAGAAACAGCCCACCATCAGGTCAGGCGGGAGCTCGCCGTCGGCCGGGATGATGATGACCTCCCCGGACGGGCCCGCGCCGGATTGGGCGGTGGTCGCGACCGGGGGAGACAGCAAGCCAGTCGGTTCACCGCCGACCGAGCCACAGCCGAAGACCATGAGGGCCATGGCCAGCACGAGCCCAAGTCGCGTTGCACTCACCCTGCTTTGACGAATCGACGCCGACAATCGTTCCCGTCTACCGAGTAGCCAAATCCTCGACCACCTCAAAGCCGGCGAGGCCCCTGAGCTGGCTCGGGTCGAGCTTGATCTTGGCGGTCCGTGAGCCGGCACCGACCACCACCCAGTCGGGCTCCATCACCCGGGCGTCGAGCCATACCGGGAGCCCATCGGGCAGGCCGAAGATGGTGACGCCCCCGATCTCCTGCCCGGTGAGATCCCGGGTCAGATCGCCGGGGGCGAAGCTCACCTTGCGAACATCCAGTTTTCTCCTCACCGCGCCGTTGACATCGAGTCTGGTTGTGGCCAGGACCACACAGACCGCGTTGTGGCCCTCGGGTTTCCTCGAAGCGACCAATATGGCGTTCGCCGAGCGCTCGAGGGGTATTCCGTATGCCTCGCAGAACCTGGCGGTGTCGGCGAGCTCCGGGTCGCAGGGCATCTCCTCGTAGGCGATTCCAAGGCTGTTGAGATGATCGATGACGCCAGGGTCGGCAGGCACCTTGTCAGATTAAAAGCCTGGGCGCATCAGATGTGCCAGCATCGGGAGATGGCATCGCCGCATCACTCCGACCGCGACCCCGGCGGATATCAGGAGTCGACCTACGGCGAGCGCTGGGCGCCCTACTACGACGAGCTCATGTCCGAGCCCGAGGACCCGGCGATCGACGTCCTCGAGTCCTTCTCCGGGCCTTCGAAGCGAGCCCTGGAGCTGGCGGTGGGCACCGGGAGGTTCGCCATACCTCTTTCACAACGCGGCGTATCGGTGACCGGGGTCGACATCTCCGAAGAAATGGTCTCGAAGCTCCGCGCCAAGCCTGGGGGAGAGGCAATAGAGGTGGTGATGGCCGACATGGTCGATTTCGACCTGGGGGCCACCTTTCCCCTTGCCTACCTGCCGTTCAACACGCTCTTCGCACTGCTCTCACAGGATCGCCAGGTCGCCTGTTTCCGCAATGTGGCCCGTCACCTCGAGCCGGGCGGGCGTTTCGTCCTCGATTGTTTCGTCCCAGATGTGAAGCGGTACGGGACCGACAACACCCGGATGGGGGTATCGAGCATCACCTCCAACGACACCCATGCCTACGAGGTGTCGATTCATCACCCAGTGGATCAGTCGGTGACCTCGCATCACGTGCGTCGGCTGGCCGACGGCTCAACCGTGGTGTTGCCGGTGACGGTTCGTTATGCCTGGCCGGCGGAGATCGACCTGATGGCTCAGCTGGCGGGCCTGGATCTGGATGCCAGGTGGGGCTGGTATGACCGGAGAGCCTTCACCGAAGCGTCGGGCCAGCACGTCTCGGTATATCGCAAACCGAACTGACCACCACCGTCAGTGATCGTGCGTTGACTCTGCGTGCTCAGAGGAATGATCGTGACCTGAGTGGCCATGGTCGTCGTGGTCATGGCCATGACCGTTCTGACTGGCCAGCTTGGCCCGCACCTCATCCATATCGAGCTCTTTGACCTGACCGATCAGATCCTCGAACACATGATCGGGAATCGCCCCAGGCTGGGCGTAGAGGACGATCTGGTCGCGGAAGACCATCAGGGTCGGGATGGAGCGGATCCCGAACTGCATAGCGAGCTGCTGCTCGGCGTCGGTGTCCACCTTGGCGAAGACGATGTCGTCGTACTTCTCGGAGGCACGCTCGAATATCGGAGCGAAAGTGCGACAGGGGCCACACCAAGCCGCCCAGAAGTCGACGATGACGGTGTCGTTGTCCTGGATGGTCTGGTCGAAGTTGTCCTTGGTGAGGGCCATTGTGGCCATGTAAAAACCTCTCGAAATAGGAGCGTCCTCGCCAACCCCACCGGCGGGCGGGCTATTCCGCAGGGTCCAGGGGGTTGGGGTCGTCGAGAAGATCACGAGCGGCATGATCGGCTTCGCGGTCCATCCCCGAGTGCCCATAACCCACGTTATGTCAAGTTGGCAGTCGAGTAACCCCGGTCACCCCAGATCGGGATCGACACAATCGGCCCGGCTCAGACCAGGGTTGGGTCTGAACACCCTCCCCTCCTCCACGTATCCCGAACCGGGGGCGTCGGTGGTGAGATACGCCTCGATGGCGTCGGCCAATGCCTGACCGGCCACTTCGACATACTCCTCGGTGGCGAAGAGCTCGGCCTCGACCGGATTCGACATGTAGCCCAGCTCGATGAGAGCGGTGGGGGTCTCCGGGGTGCGGATGATCCCGTAGGCATCGGTGCCCCGGGGATTGACCACCGTCATCACTCCAGAGTCCTCCGCCGCGGTCCAAGCAATGTCGAACTGGTTGAGGGCGACCAAGGCGTGATTCCAGAGAACCCCGCCCAGGCGACGCGACTCGGCTGAGTCGCTTTGGATGAAGATCTCGATCCCGGGGAGGTTGGAAGGGCCCGGGGTCGGGGCGTTGTGATGGATCGAGACCATCAGGTCGGCCTGCAGGGTGTCGGCGAGACGGGCCCGGGTGGTCAGGGTGGTGGCATAGTCGGCGGTCCGGGTGAGCATCGAGGCGATCCCCTTCTCGGTCAGCGCTCGTTGAGTCTCGAGGGCCACCCTCAGATTGGCCACCTTCTCGGGGAGACCGTTGCGGCCGACTGCGCCGATGTCTCGCTCCCCGCCATGACCCGGGTCGAGGATCACCGAGGTGGGATAGATCGGCTCACCGTCCTCGACAAAGGCCAGATTCCCACACGGCGAGTGCACCAGATAGCGCTCCGGCGTGACCAGACGGAGCGCAACCGGGACCCCCGTGGTGGTCATCAGCCCCACCGGTGATCCCACCGGCAGGATTGTGGTGGTGGTAGCCGGGATCGAGGTGGTCGTCATCGGGACGGTGGTGGTGGTCGATGGGGGCGGCACCGTGACCGAAGGTTCGGGGTTGGCGAAGGACACACAGGCACTGAGCAACAGAGCAGGCACCAGTGGGAGCGGGCGTCGGGTCATACCGAGGGGTTCTGGGAAGGCTGTCGCGTAAGCTGGGGGCTGTGTTCGGCCCATTGAACGGTGTGAGGGTTGCCCTGGTGGTGGCCGCCTCGCTCGCAGCCGTCGTCGCCTTTTTGGCTGGTTATCCCACGGGGGGGTTGGTGCTCGTCACGGCAGTCATGGTTCATGGGCTGGGCTGGCTCTACCTCTACCGGCATCGGGCGGGCTGACCGTCTCACCGGTCGATGACACCGGCGATGGTGGCTGCAACCTCCAGCGCTCGGTCTCCCAATGCCAGCTGCTGAGCCATCGGGTCGCCGGCTGCCGGCTGGGTGAGGTCGACATACACCTTGATCTTGGGTTCGGTCCCGCTGGGTCTGACCAATGCCCTACCGGCGCTGCCGAAGGAAAGCTCTATCAGGTCCTGGGTCCCCAGCCAGAAGGGCCTGGTCTCCGCACCGACCCGATAATCGGTCACTCCCGCCACCCCGAGCCCGCCGACCCGGGCGGGAGGCGTCGTCCCCAGGGTCTCGATCGCGGCGCGCAATTGCTCCGAACCGTTGGGTCCCGCCACCGTCAGTGAGTGTTGGGCGCTGGCCCAGATCCCAACCTCACGCCAAAGGGACACCAGTTGATCCCAAACCGATTCGCCCCGGGCCCGCAGGGTCTCGACCAGATCGCAGAAGACCAGGGCAGCCGACATCCCGTCTTTGTCCCTCACCACCTTGCCGACGGTGTAACCAAGGGCCTCCTCGTACCCGTATAGGAAGGTCCCCTCCCCCGCTGCCTCCAGGGCGAGGCCGGCATTCACGATCCATTTGAACCCGGTGAGGGTCGACTCGTGCCGGGCGCCGCGCGCCTCGGCGATTCGACCCAGCATCGGGCTCGAAACCACCGAGCTGACCACGATGGGGCGAGCAACACCGCTGTGTCTCAATGCGAAGTCGCCGAGCAGGCAACCCAGATCGTTCCCGCTCAGGATCCGCCACTCCCCCGCCAGCGGCATTACCGCCGCCAGCCGATCCGCGTCGGGGTCATTGGCGATTATCAGATCGGCGCCCTCGCGCCGTGCGGTGGCCAGCGCCAGGTCGAGGGCGCCCTTCTCCTCAGGGTTGGGGAACCCCACCGTCGGGAACGTCCCGTCCGGTTTGTACTGCTCCGCGACCCTGATCATGTTCCGATGCCCGGCCGACTCGAGCAGCCTCGACACGGTGTCACCGCCACACCCATGGAGCGGGGTGTACACGATCTTCAGATCGGAGCCGGTCGGGCGGGGCCTGGCCTGATCGACCTCGACGCGGTATCGGTCGAAGATGTCGGTAGGCGCCAGCTTCACCATGGCGGTTCCCGGACCGAGCGGGTCGTCGATCATCGCTATCTGGTTGGCCGGTGCCGACTCACGGATCCGGGCTGAGATCTCGATGTCGAGGGGTGGGATGATCTGGGCGGCATTCGCCCCGTACACCTTGTAGCCGTTGTCCTGAGGCGGGTTGTGTGATGCAGTGATCACCACCGCGGCCGCAGCTCCCATGACTCTTGCGGTGAATGCGACGAGAGGCGTCGGCGTCGGTGCGGGAAAGAAGACCACCTCGATGGCGGCGGCGGCGAGGACCCCAGCCACGTCCTCGGCGAATCCCCGGCTGGTCGGCCTGGCATCGAACCCGACTATGACCGGCCCCGGATAGCCCTCATTGAGGATGGACGCCAGTCCGGCTGTGGTCTTGATCACCACGGCCCGGTTCATCCTCGCCGGGCCGGCCCCCACCATTCCCCTGATTCCTGCAGTCCCGAACGTGATCTCGGGAAGAAACCTCTGCTCCAGGCCCTCCAGGTCGTTTTGGTCGATCAGGCCCAGGATCTCATCTCGGGTGGTCGGGTCGGGGTCACCCGCGACCCAATGCCGGGCCCGTTCCAGGAGCCGGCTCATCGCGACGCGGTCTGCCAGCGCCATGAGTCGGCGCACATCTCGAACAGGGTCCGGGTGGCGGCCCAGCCCAGCTCCTCCCTGGCCTTGCTCACATCCGCCCAATTGGCGGCGACGTCCCCCGCTCTCCGATCCACGATCTGGTATGGCACCGGTTTGCCCGAGGCCTCCTCGTAGGTCTTGACCAACTCGAGCACACTGTGCCCTTCCCCGGTTCCCAGGTTGAAGGTGTGGGTCCCCGGCGTCCTGGCGAGCCGATCCAGGGCGGCGACATGGCCCAGGGCCACATCGACCACGTGGATGAAGTCACGGACCCCGGTGCCGTCGGGTGTTGGGTAATCGTCACCGAAGACACTGAGCCGGGGAAGGAGGCCGGCCGCCACCCGGCTGATGTATGGCATCAGGTTGCTCGGGGTCCCCTTGGGGTCCTCGCCGATCAGCCCACTCGGGTGGGCACCGACCGGGTTGAAGTACCGAAGCAGGCTGACACTCCAGGAGGGATCGGCGGCGTTGAGGTCCCGGAGAACCTGCTCCATCATGATCTTGGTCCACCCGTAGGGGTTGGTGGCGGCGCCGATCGGCATGTCCTCTGTGACCGGGAGCCGGGCGGGGTCACCGTAGACGGTCGCCGATGAGCTGAAGACGAATGCCCGGATGTCTGACCGGATCAAGGCTTGGAGGAGGCTGATGGTGCCACCCACGTTGTTGTCGTAGTAGAGCACCGGCTTCTCGACCGACTCCCCCACCGACTTGAGCGCCGCAAAATGGATACAGCCCTCGAACCCGGTGGCGACCAGGTCGGTCATCGCCTCCACGTCCCTGATGTCGATCCGATGGAACTCGGGCGTCTCACCCGAGATCTCGCCGATTCGCCCCATCACCGAGGGCTTGGCATTGGACAGGTTGTCCACGACCACCGGCTGATGCCCGGCCTCGATCAGGGCGACGACGGTGTGACTGCCGATGAAACCGGCGCCACCTGTGACCAGTACGCGCATGAAGGCGACAGGTTAGGTGAAGGCTTTCCTCACGTAATCGGCAAGGAGAGCACGAAGCAGGTCATGTCTTTTGTGCGCCGGTAGGTGAGGTCTCCATCCATCAAGCGAGCCAGACGCCTCGCCACCGACAGCCCCAGACCCACCGACTTGGGGTGCTCGGGCCCACTGCCCCGCTCGAACGGCTTGAAAATCCTCTCGACATCGTCAGGGTCGATTGGGTTGCCATCGTCACAGACGCACAGCTCGAGCCGGTCGCCGCTGTGCCCGATCCTGACGATGATCTCGTCCCCCCCATAGCGGAGCGCAGTGCTGACCAGGTTCCTCACGATCTGGCGGGTGCGTCTCGGGTCGGCGTAGACCAGGGGCTCACCTCGGACCTCGACAGTCACCGGATATTCGACCACCTCGAGGACTCTCTCGGTCTCCTTGGTGATGTCGAACATCTGCGGGGTCACGCTCACCCCAGTGATGTCGTCCTTATAGGCCACCAGCAGGTCCTCGATCAGCCACCCGGCGTCCTCTGCCTGACGGGCGATGAGACGAGCCATCTCCCGGCGGTCGTCGTCGCTGAACGAGTCGTAGTTGGAGGCCAGCTCCTCCCCCATTCCCAACACCACCGCGATCGGGTTGCGAAGCTCGTGGGAGACCGTGGCCAGGAACTCGTCTTTGGCCTTACGCGCCTCGACCTTCTCGGTGACGTCGATGATGGCCCCGTCGAAGTAGAGGATCTTCCCACTCTCGTCCCTTATCACCCTCCCCGTGTCCTGGACCCAGACCATGGTCCCGTCTGGTCGGACCAGTTCGACATCGAACTCGTGGACCACCCCGTCCGCTTCCATCTTCTCCAGCCATAGGGCTCGTTTCGACGGGTCGACGTAGGCCGTGTCGACCCGGGACAGGGCGTCGTGCATGGCCCCCACACTCTCGAATCCCAAAAGCGCGGCCAGGGCCGGGTTGCCTGCGACGAGCTCGCCGTCCGGAGTGGTGCGGTAGAGAGCTACCGGGATGTGACGGAAGAAATCGCCTAGTTCTTCCATGTATCGTCGATCCATATCTTCAGCTCTCCCAGGTATCGGCATTCTCGGCCGGTTTCTCCAGCACGGCAACAGGTTGGAGGCGATCTCCTTCGATCTCCCAAATACCCATCGGGTCGAGGATGGCATCAGTGACCACCACCGGGCATATCGCCCCGTAGAGGGCGCCGGCCACCAAGGCCCCGATGACCAGGATCGAATCGGGGGCACCGAGGACTATGCCGGATGGCCCGATCCCCAGACGTAGGAGCTCGGCGAGAACAGATGACGACGAGCTGGAGCCTCTCCCGTGGGGCAGTGCCAGAATCCGCCCTCCCACCACCTCACCGTGCTGGGGGTGGCCCTTCTCGATGATCTGTCCGGTGGTGACGTCGACCCCACCCCACAGGGAAAGAGGCTCGTCCAGAATCAGGAGCGGGCCGTGACCCGACCCCGGGACCAACACCCTTGTCATCACCATCCCGGGCTCTCCGAGGTCACCGGCCGTCCGGCCACCGCCGACTCGACACAGTCGGCCAGCGAGGCGAGGCAAACCGTCACCCCGAGGTTCGCCGGGGCGTAATAGGCGAGTTTGGCCGAGTTGGTCATCAGATCGCCTTCGATCCGACCGATGATCGGCGTGATGTAGGTGCAGGTGTCGGTGACAACGGTCACGCCGAATTCCTCGAGCGTCCTGGTCAGGCCGAGACTGTCGGCCAAGGCAAGGGTGTCCCGCCCGGTGTTGGCGAAGAAGGGCACCACTGCTCTCCTACCGGCGGTCAGTGCGGCGAGTATGGCGAGCTCGGAGATGGACATGTGCGGTGTCCCGACACTGACTCCGCCCAGGGTCCCGGTCTCCGAGCTGAGCTCGTGCCTGGCCGAGGCCAGTGCGGCGCCGTCCAGGACCAGGGAGGGACCGATTTCAGCCCCGCCCGTGGCGGTATCGAGCGTGGGGGCCTCGGGTGTCACTCCCACCGCGTGGAACATGGCGACACTTCCCGACGAGGCCGCGGCGGCACCGAGTGCCTTGAGCCGGTCCTCATCGGCTCTCCGGTCCAACCCGGCGATGACCGGGACCCCGACCCCGGCCATCCGGCCGATGATGTGACCGACCAGCGCATAGGTGAGATCCAGGTCGAGCAGACGGTCCGGGAGCCGGATCTCGACCATCATCGTCCCGAACCTGCCATGGTCGGTGTGGAGCCCGGTCAGCGGTGCCCGCCCGGTGATGGCACAGCAGATATCCATGAAATCCCCGTAGCGGTTGGTGCGGGCCCCGAGCACCGAGTTGGCGAAGACGATGGCATTGGACTCGCCCCAGGCGATCTGGGCTCCGAATCGGGGGCGGTCCTCGAGCTGGTAGGGGGCACATGTCCAGGTGGAGCGACAGCCCAGCTCCAGGTAGGCCTCCATCAGTCGTCTCGCCAGGGTGGCGGTCTCGAGGTCTCCCCGATACAGATCAGGGTGCAACAGATCGAGTGACGAGACGTTGAGTGTGGTGGCTACCGCCACTTCTCCCCCGCCGGCCACCAGCCTCTCGGCGAAATCGAGCCCGGCGCGCCCGTGGTACAGGCAGCCGTCGATGTGTGCGGACTCGATGTCGATCAGGCGAGGGGCATCATCGGCCCGGCCCACCGCCACCATCAACTCCATGCAGAAGCGCGCCGCCTCCCCGTGGTCGCCGGTGAGAGCCGCCCGGTCGTCGGCTGTCAGGTCCATCCGGATTGCCTAGAGGTCGAGCGGAAGCTCCATCTGATCGTCGGGACGGTGGTGGCGTTCCAGCCCGTTCCACATCAGATGGTCCATGAACACCCATGATCTGCGGTGGATCGACGATGGTCCCATCGCCTGAAGAGCCGCTTTGTGGATCGGACAGGGGTATCCCTTGTTGGCTTCGAAGTTGTATCCGGGGAAGTCCTCGGCGATCTCGCGCATCATCCGGTCCCTGGTGACCTTGGCCAAGATCGAGGCCGAGGCGATGGAGAGTGATGTCCGGTCGCCGCGAACGATCTTGCGGGCCCCGCCGACAAAGTCCCAGTTCCCGTCGACCAAGACGTGATCCGGGGCGATTCCCAAAGCACCCATTGCCCGTCGGGCGGCGAGGCGTTGTGCCTCCGACATCCCCAACTCGTCGCACTCCGCGGCAGTGGCGTGCCCGACGGCCCAAGCCCGGCACCACGAAGAGACCCGATCGAACAGGGCTTCACGCTCGACCTCGGTCAGCAGCTTCGAGTCGCGGATCTTGTACACCCTGCGGTCGCGGGGCACCACTGCGACGCCGACACTGAGGGGGCCCGCCCACGCTCCCCGCCCCACTTCGTCCACACCAACCACTACGCAGGTCTCGGAGTCCCAGAGCTCACGCTCCACCCCCAGCCCCGGTGAGGTTCTCCTCAGACTCGGTCTGAGTTTGGGGGCGGTGCCGGTGGTCATGTCAGGTCAGGGTAGATAGCCCTCGGCCCGATCGGCGGTTCAGTTGAGGGAGGGATCCTCGGGATAGGTGGATACCACGGCCAGGACCCCCGGCTGGCGGCGCAGCACGTTCCTCCATTGGGCGTCTGGGTCGTCGAAGGGGTCGTCGGGCGCGGCGGGGACCACGAACCAGGACCCGGTCTCCAGCTCCTCCTCCAACTGGCCGGCACCCCAGCCCGAGTACCCGCTGTAGACCTTGATGAGGGGCCCGTCCTCGCTGGGCCCTTCACTCAGGTCGACCAGGCTCAACCCGGCCACCCCGGTGGACATCCCGGTCTCGCCCAGGCCCAGGCCAATTGCGATCTCGGGCTCGACCGGACCGCCGTAATGGACCAGGCCGGGTGGTGCGATCCTCAACGCCCACTCCGGCAGATGGTCCTCCGCCTCCTCGGTGGTGACCCGGTTCAGGACCAGGCCCACCGTGCCTTCCTCATCGTGCTGGATGAGGAGCAATACGGCCCGGTAGAAGTTGGGGTCTGCCAACCTGGGTGTCGCCACCAGCAGGCTCCCTGCGTGTGAGGTGAACACCCGTCAATCGTGCCACACCCGGCGGTCTCGGCG
>JBBDML010000016.1:13237-89627 GCA_040878345.1 Acidimicrobiia bacterium
GCGACAGACCACTAGCGTGCCGGCGTGCCCCTTCCCTCGGTGCTCCTCCACGACCACCTGGACGGGGGCCTGCGCCCCGCCACGATCATCGAGCTGGCCGAAGACTCCGGCTATCCCCATCTGCCCGCCTCGGATGTCGAAGCCCTGGCCACCTGGTTCGACCAGTCAGAATCGGGCTCTCTGGAGACCTATCTCGGGTCGTTCGAGCACACCATCGGGGTGATGCAAGATCCGAAGTCACTGGAAAGGGTGGCCTACGAGGCGGTCCTAGACCTGGCTGCCGACGGGGTGGTCTATGCCGAGATCCGATTCTGCCCTCTGCTCCACGTCACCAGGGGGATGTCCCCGGGCGAGGTCATAGGGGCGGTCAGCGCCGGTCTGACACGGGGCGAGTCGGAGACCGGGCTGACCTGGGGCCTGATCATCGACGCCATGCGCCAGGACGACCGCTCCATGGAGATGGCCCGCCTCGCCGTGGCGCATCGTCGAGATGGGGTGGTCGGTTTCGACCTGGCCGGCCCTGAGAAGGGCAACCCTCCCCGTGGCCATCTCGCCGCCTGCAACCACGCCAGGGAGTCGGGTCTCAGACTCACCATCCATGCCGGTGAGGCTGCCGGGCCCATGGGGCCGGCCTACATGGCCGAAGCCATGGACGTGTGTGGGGCCGAACGGCTGGGCCACGGTGTCGAGATCATCTCCGATTGTGTCGTCGATGACGGCGAGATCGTCGACCTGGGCCCGGTGGCAGCCCGGATCAGGGACCGACAGGTCCCCATCGAGATCTGCCCCACCTCCAACCTGGCAACGGGTCGTCTCACTCCCGAGCGACATCCGATCGGTGCCTTGTATCGGTCAGGGTTCAATGTCACCATCAGCACGGACAACCGCCTGATGAGCAAGACCTCGATGTCGGCCGAGTTCGATTTCGCACAGCGCCACCACGGCTTCACCGTCGACGACCTGGCCATCGTCACCAGGCGCAGCCTGGCGGCAGCATTCTCTGACCTGCCATCCAAGGTGAGGTTGTGGGAAGAGCGGATCGCGCCGGCATACGAGTCGGCAGGAGCCGCCATCGATCGAAGCTGGAGTCGATGAGGGCGCTGGTCAAGCATCCCGACGAGGTCGGCCTTCGCCTTGAAGAGGTTACGGTCCCCGAGCCTGGCCCCGACGAGGTCCTCATCGAGGTGCATACCACCGGGATCTGCGGCACCGACCTCCACATCTACAACTGGAACGAATGGGCCCGGGCCACCATCCCGGTGCCGATGATCGTCGGTCACGAGTTCTCCGGTCACATCGCCGGTCTTGGGTCCAACGTCGCCGGGTTCACCGAAGGCGAGCTGGTCAGCGCAGAGGGACATGTGGTTTGTGGCGAGTGTCGTAACTGTCTTGCCGGGAGACGTCATCTTTGCGACCACCCGAAGGGTCTCGGGGTCAACATCCCGGGCGCCTTTGCCGACTACGTCGTGGTTCCGAAGGGGAATGTCTGGCGGCACGATGAGGGGCTCGACCCGGAGACAGGCGCCTTGTTCGACCCCTTTGGCAACGCGGTCCACACCGCACTCGAGTTCCCGGTGCTGGGCGAAGACGTATTGATCACGGGCGCCGGCCCGATCGGGCTGATGGCGTGTGCCGTGACGGCCCATGCCGGGGCGCGCAACGTGGTGGTGACCGATGTGAACGGTTACCGGCTCGACCTCGCCCTGCGGATGGGCGCCACTCGGGCCATCGACATCAACACCGTCGACCTTCACCAGGTGCAAGAGGAGCTGGGGATGACTGAGGGCTTCGACGTCGCCCTGGAGATGTCGGGAAGCCCGGCGGCGATGCAGGACATCCTGGACAACACGATCCACGGAGCCAAAGTCGCCATGCTCGGCCTCCCCAGCGAGCCATTCGCCATCGACTGGTCTGTGGTGATCTTCAACATGCTGACCATCAAAGGGATCTACGGTCGGGAGATGTACGACACCTGGTACAAGATGAACGTCCTTCTCCAGTCAGGGCTCGACATCACCCCGGTCATCAGTCATCGGTTCGCGGTCGAGCACTTCGAGGACGCCTTTCAGGCCCTCGGCAGCGGCGAGTCGGCAAAGGTGCTCATCCGTTGGAGCTGACGATCGGGAACACCACGAACGTGTCGACGTGGATCATGGCCAGGATGGCGGCAACCACCGTCGGCATCCTCGACAACCCATCATCCCCCGCAACCACCTGTGGTCGCCCCAGCCTGGAGGTGCGGCCACCCATGGTGATCGTCGCCCCGTCACTCGCCTTGACATTGGCGAGCCAGTCCACCTGATCGCCATAGGTCAGGGCCACGATCACCGACTCTCCATCGTTCCAGGCATTGAGCGGGGTGTCATAGCGGGTGCCGGTCCGTCGGCCGATGTGGTGCAAGACTCCAAACCAAGGCAGTCGTTGCGCCAACGGCCGGGTGAGCCGGTTGGTGACAACCCGGTTGAACCGTGCCAGGCTGGCCGGGAGGGGCACCTCAGATCCTGGCGTTGATCCAGGCGACGATCTCGTTGACGATCGCCGGGCCCTCGGGCTCATTCAGGATCTCATGCCTCAACTCGGGATACAGCCGGCGCTCGAACCCCGGAAGATCGCCAAGGGCGGCGGTGGACTGGGGCGGGACGATGGTGTCGGAGCCACCATGGAGCACCAATGTCGGTATCGATATCGACCCGGCGTCTCGACGCACCCGGTCCATTGCGGCGAACAGAGCAGCACCGAGCCGAGGGGTCGACGACTTGAAAACCAATGGGTCGGCGAAGTAAGCCTCACCCACTGCGGGGTCGCGTGACAGCTGGGAGCCCTTGACGCCGTTGGGCACCTGGGCCTTGGGGATGATCCGGGCCACCACCGGGGCCAAGGCTCGCTGCCAGGCCGCGCCCCCGCCGAGTGCGGGGGCCGACACCACCACCATGTCGGGTTTGACCCGGTCCGATATCACGTAGTCCAGGACCAGGTTTCCACCCATCGAATGCCCCATAAGCACCACCGGCTTTCCCTGGTCCCTGGCGAAGACCACATGGCTCTCGATCTGGTCGTGATAGCGCCCCCAGTCGTCGATGTCCCAACGGGGACCACCACTGGCGCCTGCGCCGATAAGGTCGAAGGAGCGTACTCTGAGCCCGGCCCCCGCCAGCAGGCCGCCAGTGCGCTCGTAGCGCCCGGAGTGCTCGGCGAGACCGTGAACCAGGACAACGGTGGCTCTGGAGTCCCCGGAGGGAAGCCACTCGCGGACCAGCTCGGTGCCGATCTCCGGATGTGGCCGTGGAACCGCGGTGCTGGTCATCGGCGGTCGATGTTAGGGAATGTGAATCGGGTCACGCCGGTGGGGAAAGACGTCCAGGCGATGACTTTGAGCGGTCGGAGGACCCTGAGCCCTCCGGCGGCTTTTCCCCCCCAGGAATCGGGGCTCGGGGTGTATACCGGGGCGTACTTGCGGGCGTACTCAGCCGAGAGGCGATCCCCGAGCTGACCGGTGACCGGATCCGATGCCAGGGACCTGCCCTCGACGATGGTCACGGTCTCTCCGCTCTCGAGGTGGAGCACACAATGGGGGTTCTCACTCAAGTTCAAGGCGTGCCGGGTCTCCGGTGACCCGTCGTACCAGAACGACCCGTCTAGCCAAACGCCCCAACGGGGAACCACGTGAGGATTGCCGTTGGGCCGGGTGGTCGAGACCCAGTAATGCAGCGCCTCACGGAGCCGATCCTCGACTTCGGCCCATGAGAGGTAGACCATGGACGGTTCCGGGATGTACCCCGGCGGGAGTCGGGGAAGGTCGACGGTGGGCTCGTCGCTCATTTGTGAAACGGTGGCTCGACGACACGTGCCGGGACCCAGCGGTCGCGGATCTCGACTTCGATGGTCGCATCGTCCTCACCTGGCGGCGGTGTCAGATAGCCGAGGCCAATCCCCACGCCCAGCGTCGGGCTCATGTTGCCCGAGGTCACCGCCCCCTCACCCCCCGATGGCGCCCTCATCCGGTACCCGTGCCGTGGCACTCCCCGTTCCTCCAGGGTGAAACCGATCAGCGATCTGGGCACACCACTCTCCTGTTGTGCCACCAACACCTCCTTCCCGATGAAGTCGTGACCGAAGGAGACGGCGAACCCGAGACCCGCCTCCAGCGGCGTGGTGGTCTCATCGATGTCCTCGCCCCACAATGTCAGGCCCGCCTCCAGTCGGAGAGTGTCCCTCGCCCCTAGGCCCGCCGGGACCACTCCGGCGGCCAGCAGGGCCTCGACGAGCATGACACCGGTCTCAGGGTCGGTGCAGATCTCGGCGCCGGGCTCGCCGGTGTAGCCGGTGCCTGCCATCCACAGCTCGGCTCCCTCCCAGGTCGAGTGGAGGAGGCGCATCCGAGTCGGTGTCTCACCCAGCAGCCCGGTAAGGATCTCAGGGGCTTCCGGGCCCTGCACTGCGATGAGCACAGTGCCCTCCCGGAGGTCGGTGATCGAGGTGTCGGGCTCGGCGGCGAATGCCGCCATCACCCGATGATGATTGGCGGCGTTGGGCATCACCCAGAACCGGTTCTCGTCCCACCACCAGACGATCAGGTCGTCGATGATCCCACCGGCCGGGTTGAGCGTCATGGTGTATTGGCATCGTCCCGGTGAGATACGGTCGATGTCGTTGCACAGCAGCCGACTCAGGGCGTCCCTGGCGCCGGGCCCGGTCAACTCGAAGCGGCCCAGGTGGGTGACGTCGAAGAACCCGGCAGCCTCGCGGACCGCCCGATGCTCGGCGAGCACCGACTGGTATTGGACCGGCATCTCCCAACCACCGAAGTCGGTGAACCGCGCGCCCAACTCGGCGTTCCGAGGATGAAGCGGTGACCGCTTCATCCGGTGAGGCGTTCGCCCCGCTCTTCCAGCCTCACGACCTCGGGCGGGCCCGGCATCCGGGTAGGGGCAACCACGTCGTCGAGGTGGTCGGGCTCTTCCAGCCCATACTTGACCACAAGGTGGAGGTAATCGCGCTGATAGAACACCTTGCACTTGACGTCGGGGTGGATCGTCTTGAGCCGGCGCACCTTCTTGTTCTTCTTGGTGACCAGCTTCTGATTCATCGTGGTGATCTCGATGTAGAGGTCATCGTCGGGGAGGTAGAAGTCGGGTGTGAACCATTTGATGGGCTCACCGTCTTCGCTGAAGTCGATGGGAAAGCTCTGCGGCTCGTATTCCCAGGGAACACCGTAGAAGTCGAGGAGGAGGGCGAACTGCCGCTCACTGTTGTGAGCGAATTCGATCTCGTTCGCAGTCGGTCGGTCGGTGTTCAGGGGGCTCCTGCCTCGATCACCCCGGGGTACTCTACAGCGTCTGGAAATAACTGGTGGATGGCCCCCTCCACCTCATCCTGGACCGGCCCGATGGCGATCCCGAAGACACCCTGGCCCCTGCGGAAGACATCGACCACCTCCTCTTCGGAGTGGGCTGCGTAGATTGTCTGTCCATCGCTGAGAAGGGTGACGTCGGCAAGTGGCTGATCGGAGTCCATTTGCTCTTTGAGGATCTCCACGGCGGAGCGGATCTTCTTCAGGCTCATCCCGGCATCGAGGAGTCGCTTGATCACCTTGAGCTGGACCACGTCCGTGAACGAATAGAGACGTTGGGAGCCGGACCCGCTTGCCGGCTGCAAAGACGGGACCAGCAAGCTGGTCCGCGCCCAGTAGTCCAGCTGCCGGTAGGTGATCCCCACCAGTTTGCACACCTGTGGGGCGCGATATCCCGCCAATTGCTGTGTCATCGACTCCTCCGGGTTACACCAGTGTAACTCCGCCGGAGGCAAGCTAACCCGGGCTCGTCGACGATGTCAACGCTTTCCTGTGGAAAACTCGTCCGTCCTCGTGTCGCAGAGGCTCAGACCGCCGGGAGGCAGGGGCACGGCCGCGGTTACTCGCCGCTGAGGAAGTCCTCGACTGTGGCCTCGTCCAGGAACTCCCGGAACCGGGCGACTTCCTCCTCCTGGTCGACTTCGTCGTCGAATTGGACTCCGGCGTCGTCCAACACTCCCGGCAGGGCGAAGATCGGGGTTCCGGTGCGGACTGCGAGGGCGATGGCGTCGGAGGGGCGGGACGACACCTGGACCTCATTGCCGGCGTTGTCGAGTGCGAGGTCGGCGTAGAACACCGAATCTCGCATCTCGGTGATCACCACCCTGACTGCGAGTGCTCCGAGGGCGTCGATCACCGACCTCATCAGGTCATGTGTCAGCGGCCGGGGGGTGGTGACACCTTCGAGGGCGGTCGCGATTGCGGTGGCCTCATTGGCACCTATCCAGATCGGGAGATACCTGGTGCCTCCACGCTCCTTGAGGAGGACGATCGGCTGATTGGACGGCAGCTCGACCCGGACGCCGATCACCTCCAGCGGTACCAGCGGGCCATTTGCTGCCATGAGGCGAGGTTATCACCGGGCCCGGTGTCTGGACATGGGTGGTGCTCTCCTCGGGCCAGGCTGGTCATCTCCAGGAGATGGCAGCGGCGAGGACGTCCGGTCTGGCGACGAAGGCCTCGGTGTCCAGGACTGCCCATATCGACCTCAGATTGCGATACAGCCCATGCCAGTCCAGGCCGTATCCCACCAGATACTCGTCACCCACCTCGAACCCTCGATACTCGATGGCGACATCGGTGACTCTGCGCCGGGTCTTGTCGAGGAGAGCGACGGTCGATACCGACGCCGCACCCCTGTCGGCCATCATCCGGCGAAGCACGCTGAGGGTTAGACCGGTGTCGATCAGGTCTTCGACCAGGACCACGTTCCGGTCGTACACCGGTGTCGACAGATCCATCGCGATCCCGATCCTCCCACCACCCCCGTACCGGTTGAGCCCGAGGAAGTCGACCTCGGAGGGAAGTTCGACGCGACGAACCAGATCGGCCCCGAACGGGACCGACCCACTGAGCATGATCACGAACAAGGGATCGCGTCCGGCGTAGTCGTGGGTGATGGCTGCGCCCAACTCAGCGACCCTCGAAAGCAGGTCCCTTTCGGGGATGACCTCGGCGGCGAAGTCGAACTGATTCACGAGGCGAGTGCCGACGAGATCCAAAAGATGAACGACTCCCAGAGCCCATCCGCGACTGTCCCCGAGTGCCGGCGAGTGGTCTCCACCCGCGGCGGGGGCAGGTCCGGTATGTCGGTCGGTGGTCTGGGGTCGGCGTCGAACAGCCCTTCTCCCGCCACGTGGACCATGGTTTCGAGCCCCGAGGCGAGCAGCAGCGGCTCGGGCTCGATGGTGAGCCGTGGCGAGCGGAACGGCTGACCGGCCAGAGTGCCGTATAGGTGGAGGGTCTCGAACCCGTAGTCGAATAGCGCTCTGGCGTCGTCGAAGTGGGTACGCGACCCTTCGGTCCCGAGAACCACCGCGTATAGCTCACGGCCGTCGCGCTCCGCCGAGGCAACGTAGGTCAACAACGCCCTCGAGGTGAACCCGGTCTTGATCCCGTTGTTTCCCTGGTAGGCCTCGAGGAGGAGGTTGGTGCTGGTCCCAATCCTGGTGCTCCCATCCGGTGCGTCGGGGAAGAGGATCATCCTGGATCGAACGATGTCGCGGAAGTCTTGACGGTCCATGGCCGCCTGGGCCAGGAGGAGCATGTCACGAGCGGTGGTGACATGACCCTCCGCATCCAGTCCATGCGGGTTGACGAAGTTGCTTCGAGTCATGCCGAGCTCCACCGCCCTTTGATTCATCATGTCGAGGAATCCTTCGAGGCTCCCACCGACATGCTCGGCGATGGCGGTGGCGGCATCGTTGGCGGAGTGCACCATTGCGGCCCGGACCAGGGCTCCCAGACTCACCCTCTCCCCCGCCACCAACCCGATCTCGCGCTCACCGGTGTCTGCTGCTCGGTTGGTGATGGTCACCATCTCCGACTGATCGCCAGACTCGAGTGCCAGCAACACGGTCATTATCTTGGTGATCGAGGCAGGCGCCCTGATCTCGTCGGCATTTCGCTGAGCCAGGACCGTGTCGCTGGAATCGTCGTAGAGGATCCACGAGGCCGCACCCACCTGGGGTGGCGAGGCGGCACCGAAGCCGTCGTGGACGAGCCGGGGGAACTGGAACGGTGAGGCTGCCGCCGGGGCCGCCATCGCCACCAGCAGCGCAACGGCCAGTGCAATGACCCGGCTCGAGCGTTTCATGAGAGGTGTTGCCGAAGCTCCTGGGAGAGGATGGCGCGATGCATGACACGGACCGACTCTGCACAGTCTTCGAGGAGCTCGCGGGCCCGTGCCCGGGCGTCAGGATTGCTCGCCTTGATCAAAGGTGCGGCGAGTTGCGCCAGCAGATCAGACTCCCGGTCGGCGGCGAGCCTGATCGCCCTGAGGTGACGTGGCTCGAGGCCCTGGTCCATCAGGTGCTTGGCCTCGGTGGCAATGACCGCCGCCTCGGGTGGGAAGACGGTGGAACCTGGGATGTGTCGGATCAGACCGGTCTCTACCAACTCGGCAAGGCTCTTGCGGCTCAGACCCGAGCGCTTCAGCAGGTCGGACTCATCCATGGGCTCGCCGGCGTCATCGAGCCCCGGCGCCTTGTCGCCAGGAGCAAGAGGCAGTTCTTCGCCCCTTTCCCAGAGGGTGAGCTTGGACTTGATCACCTTCAACGGGAGGAAGTGATCCCGTTGCTGCTGGAGGATGAATCGGAGACGGGCCAGGTCCTCGCTGTCGAACTGCCGGTACCCCGAAGAGGTCCGATTGGGATCGATGAGCCCTTGGCTCTCGAGGAACCGGATCTTGGAGACCGAGACGTCGGGGAAGTCGTCTCGCAACATGTTGATGACCTCGCCGATGCTGAGGTCCTTGGAGTCAGCCGTCACCGTGTGCCACCAGGAAGTGGAACCTCCCGATCAATAGCTCGTCGCCGGCATTGAGGTCGGCTGCATCGACCCTTTGGTCGTTGACGTAGGTCCCGTTGGTGGAGCCGCTGTCCTCGACCGATATGGAATCGGCTGTCACGAGGAAACGACAATGCTGCCTGGAGACCGTGACGTCATCTAGGAAGATGTCGCTCTCGGGATGCCGGCCCACGGTCGTGTTTCCGTCCCTCAGGAGATAGGTGACACCGGTGCCGGGCCCCTGGTCGATCACCAGCGCAAACCCTTCCAGACCCTCGACGTTGGCCGCCTCCTCCCGGGTCAGCGCGTGTCCTTCACGGTCGGATATCGGCAGATAGGTGACCGTTGGGTCGGTCTCGACCTCAACCTCAGGGTTGGGCCGGCTGGCGTCGGCTGAGCGGTCGTCGGTCATGGGCCCACGAATCATAGGTGGGTCGGTTGGCTTGGCCAGGATCGTCCCTACTCGGTGAGCTCGCGATAGGCGGCGGCATCGAGGAGGCCTTCGACCCCCATGTCGGGGTCGGCCCCGATCTCGACCAGCCAACCTTCCTCATAGGGGCTGGTGTTGACCAGCTCGGGTGTGTCGGCCACCGACTGATTGGCAGCGGCGATGGTCCCATCGAACGGGGCATAGACCTCACCCACCGACTTGGTGCTCTCGATCTCGGCCACCAAGTCGCCCCTCGCAACCGACTTGCCCGGTTTGGGGAGCTCGACGTAAACCACGTCGCCGAGCTGATCCTGGGCGTAATCGGTGACACCCAACCGGAACCTCGACCCATCCAACCTTCGGATCCACTCGTGCTCCACGGTGTAGAGAAGGTCGTCGGGTACGTTCATCGGGCTCCGTCGTCGGGGTGGCCGGACTCTAACCCGCGCACCGCGTTCCGGGCATCGTTGAGATAGAGGACAGCCACGTACCAGTAGAGGATCAGTCCTGCCGTCCCGGTGAGCCATCCCAGAGGTCGCATCAGGCCGGGGAGGACTCCGGCGCCGACGAGGTAGAAGGCAGGAATCGCGCCATAGAGGAGGAAGGTGGCCAGCTTCCCGGCGTAGCGGACTTCGAGCGTGCCATGTCCTCTTGCCACCAGGACGCCGGAGACGATTGCCATCAGACCCTCCCTGACCAGGAGTGGCACGCCGATCCAAACCGGGACCACCCCCACGATCAGCCCTCCAACCAGCGCCGAGACGATCATGAGCCGGTCGGCCACCGGATCGAGTGCCTTGCCCAACTCCGACACCTGGTTGAGACGCCTCGCCAGATAGCCGTCGACCCAGTCGGTCCACCCGATCCCGAAGATCAGCCAGGCGGCCAGGGCCACGTCGTCTCTGGCGATCAGCGCCCACCAGAACACTCCGACACCGAGTATGCGGATCAACGAGACCAGATTGGGGATGGTGAGGATCCGGCCGCCGACGGCGCTTTGGGTCACCCGGCGAGAGTACCGCCAGGTGCCGGTCCTGCCGGCTTGACGTCACCGATTCCACCGAGGCGACCCTGGAGCCCGCCAAGGGCGCTGTCGATGTCGAAGTTGACCCGGTCGGAGCGGAAGGCCTCGGTGATCGAGCTGGTGTAGAGGAGCAGGTAGGGCAGGTCCTCGGCGAGGATGGTCTCCATCGACCACAGGGCCTCTCGGGCGCTCTCGAAGCTGAAGGAGCTCTCGAACCTCTCAAGCTGCTGGTTGAATCTCCCGCTGTTGTAGCCGGTGTTGTTCTGGACCCCGTTGGGAGCGAACAGGGGGCGGTAGAAGTCGGGTAGCGACGAGCTGCCAAGGGTCCAGCCCAACAGGTACATGTCGTAGTGCATGGCGCCGTCCTCACCGGGGGTGAAGGCCAGGTCGACCACGGTGTCAAAGTCGGTCTCGACCGGTCTCACCTCGAATCCCAACCAGCCGAGCGCTTCGGCGATCTCCGCGGCGTAGAGAGGTCGGGCCGGGTCGTAGGCGTCACCGGGGGTGAGGATGGTGAGAATGGCCGGTTCACGTCCCCGGATGCGAAGCCCGGCGCCCGGGGTGACCGTTCCACCGTCGAGGAACGGCTCGGTGGACCAGGTGTATCCGGCTTCCCGCAGCGCATCCAGCGCGGCGGCAAGACGGGCCGCCAGATCGCCCTGGTATCTGGTGGCGATGGCGCCGGCGGCCTCGGGGTCGTACCACATCGAATTCCCCGATCCGACGAAGGAGTTGGCCACCGACCCGCTCATTGGCACCGCCTCGGCCATCGCCTCACGGTCGAGCAGGAGGGCCAGCGAGGTTCTGAAGGCGTTATCGGACATCGGCTCGCGATTCAGGTTGAACCCCAGGTACCGGACCCCATTGGCCGGGCTGGAGGAGACCTGGACGTCTGCGGCGTCCGCCAGCGACTGGATGTGCTCACTCGTCAGTCCCTTTGGTGAGAGGACAGAGTCGATCGTGCCGTTTTCCAGTGCGGCGACTGCGGCGGTCTCATCCGGGAAGACGTGGTATTCGACCCGGTCGGGGCTGGTGCCTATGGCATACCCCCGGTTGGCAAGACTGACCACCAGGTCGGAGCCAACCGAGTCGATGACCAGCGGCCCTCCCCCGGGGTCGCCGGCCCCCGGCATCTGGTAGAGACCGGTGGCGTCGAGGTCTGCCAAGAGGGGTTGCCAGAAATGCTCAGGCATCACGGGGGCGAACCCCACCGCGTTGGGCCAGACACCGAGACTGGGGCGTTCGGTGAACTCGATCCTCAGCTCGGTTGGCGAGTCGGCGTGCACCGACTCGATCACGGCCGGGTACGACAGGGCCCACGTGCCGCCGAGCCCGAGCCGTCGCACCGTTTCGAAAGTGAAGACCACGTCGTCAGCTGTGATCGCCTCCCCATCGCTCCATCGGAGATGGTCGTTCAGGGTGACCCTGACCCGCCACCCTTCCCGGTCGAATGTCGGTCGGATCTCTGAGGTGGCGAGCTCGGGTCGGGTCGCCCCGGTCGTCGGGTCGAGGGTGTAGAGCGCCGGCTTGGTCGGCCCCAGGATGTAGGCGTCCCAAACCGAAGGGCTCTGGGCGTAGAAGGCCCAGAAGTTGTCCGTGGTGACCCCGGCCAGCACCCCCATTCGATATATGAAAGTGTCAGATGCCACCGAGGCGGCCGAGTCGGGCTCAGCCAGGGAGTCTTCCGGGCCAGGGTCGATGGCCACTTGAATCGGATCTTCGGGCTGCCCGAGCTGGGTGAGGGCGGCCACCCCCACAGAGAAGAGCACCAGGGTGGCGCCGATGCTTCGAATCGTCTTGTCCCGCATGCCATTCCTCCCGCGTTACCCATCGGCAGGGGCATGCGGGGCCTTTACGATGATCTACCGCCAGAGATCGGTCTACCATCCGCTCCCTTCTCGGGCTGTGGCGCAGCTTGGTAGCGCGCTTGACTGGGGGTCAAGAGGTCGCCGGTTCAAATCCGGCCAGCCCGACAAGAAAACCCCCTGGCCACAGGGTTTTCTAATCCAACGAGGTTAGTCCGACAAGGACCCGGGCCACTAACGCCCCATCATTGCCGCCAGCTTCTCGACCGCTTCCCGCTGCATCCCCGGCAGGACGCTCGAGTAGATGTCCATCGTCACCGAGATCGACGAGTGCCCGAGACGCTCCTACACCACCTTCGGATGCACCCCGGCCCGCAGGAGCGCCGTGGCGTGCGCGTGGCGGAGACCCTTGACATCGGTGAGTGGCAGTCCGAGAGCTTTCACACGGCGGACAAACCTGGCGGCCAGCACGTCAGGGCGTATGGGGTCGCCGATCTCGTTCGTGAACACCCACTCCCCCGGCGTCCACGCTGTGCCAGCTCGCAGCCGTTCCTCGAGCTGAGTCGTCTCAGTGGAAGCGTCTCCGGTCGGCGATCCTTGAGCGTGACGGCTGCCGGTGCCTGGCCGACCATGAGGGCTGCAGGTGAAGGCTCGTAGCGTTATGCGGGGAAGTGGGGGGCTCACGTCCATCACATTGTTGATTGGCGGGAGGGCGGCGACTTCTACGACGATCGGAACCTTCAGAGTGTTTGCGCGAGGTTCAACATTGCGGAACGGAACCGCCGCCAGAACCGGAGGGCTAACGATCTGCTCGCCCAGTCCCACAAGACCTATCCGGAGCACTGGTGATGACACGCCAGATAGAAGTCCCCGCCGGTCGTGTGGGGGGATCTGACCCGCGACCAACTGCAACTCATGTGCCGCCAGGATCTGGTTAGAGCAGGTCGCTGCCCTCTTCCAACTCGGGACGGTCCAGGGCCCACCTAAATGGGTCGTGGACACCAGGGGCGACCTCGCCAACATCTGGGGCTAGCTTGGCCTGTATGAGCTTCGGGGCCGGTGGCTGCCATGGTGTGATCTGTTGCACCACACTCCCGTAGAACCTTTCGACCAGGTTGAGGACCGTCGTGATGAATCCCGGCGACCGGGCACCGGTCTGTCGGCCCATTCCCATCTCGCCTCTCATAACGACCTTGAACCGAAATGGCTCCTTGTTGTGATCACCGAGAGGGGCATGTCGGTCCTCCCTCGTTTGAGCGAGGGTCGCCGCCGTGCCGGTCCTCGCGTTCTTGGTGTAGGTCTCAATGACAAGATCGCCGGGTGCGTCGGTTAGCTGCCCGACTAGCCATGAGACGCGGCCGCGGGCACCCCTGTCTTGAGGGGCGTCGATGTCGATAGATGCAGTGATTTGCCTTGCGCGGAGGTCTGCGGTGATCGTGATGTCCCCAGCTGTGTTCGGGATTCGCAGACCTCCGGAGAGGGTGCCGGAGGTGAGGGAATCGATGAGGGCGGCGTTTCGTTGGCGGGCCTCGCTCTGGCCACGGGGGAGGACCGTTGAGACATCTTCACCAATGTCGGCACTCAGGCGGAGCGCACCAAACCTCAGCAATTGGTCCCACCGCGCTGCTACGTCATCGATACCTTCGGTTCGCTTCGAGATAGTGCCCTCTCTGGCACCGTCGCGAATGGAGACCCAGTGTTGACCCATGTCTGAGAAGTCGAGGGCGCCGGAGTTGCTGTGTTGAAGGTACCTGATGAGTTCGTCCAAGAGCCACGCTTGTTCGGGGTCGGCTACTCCCTTGTGCTGTTTGATGCGGATCGCCGCGCTGACGATTGCGCTCCATGAGATGTGTGAGACCTGAACCTTGCTGTTCGCTCTGACCTTGAGGCCCTCGGTGGGGTGTAAGCCGTCATTGGGGGCTATCTCATTGGAGACAGTGAGTATGTGGTCCACGTTCAAGTCTCGAGCCAAGTCCCAATACGCATTGACCTGATCCGCCGTGTGGGTGTTAACGCCGGTCTTGACCTCTACGAAACACGACCAGGAGGCCTTGCCGTACTCGACTCTTATTAGGCCGTCCGGTCTGATCTTGGTCTTGGGCATGTGGACCTCAATGAAGGTCTCCACTGTTGCCTTCTGCGCCCGTGAAGCCCCTAACGGCGTGAGTAGCTCTAAGGAGAGGTCACGAACCACCGATAGGACCGCGAGCAAGGCCGAAGTCGCACGCTGCTCGGCCTCTTGGACTGATCCGATGCCCGACACCGGGATAAGCCTTGCCTTGGTGAACGCAGGTTCTGTCATTGGGCGATCAAGCTACTCGGGAGGCTTGATGTTCAACCCGGCTCATCGGTCGTAGGTCTGCTCGAGACCGGGTATAGCCATGCCCCAGGCGGGAATGTCGCTGTCATATATCTCAACTTGTATCTGGGCCTACGTTGACCCTGAAATGGCGACCATCTCATCAGTCATGACAAACTCAATCTCAATCTCGGCTCCACCAAGGTCATCGGGGGACGAAGTAGAGAGTGTTGGTTTCTCCGACCTCGTACTCACCAAACTCCTTGAGTCTCCCCCAAAACTCCGATGGTGTGTCTGCTGGGGGCACCGACGTCACGCCCCGACCCGCCAAAGTCTGCAGCGGTGCGCCCCAAGACGCCCCGATCGGTTGGCCGCGAACCAAACTCTCGGCGGACCTACCCATTGGATTCGGGACAACAATCGGGATGAATGCAAAACGCTGATTGAGAAGCTCGAAGAACCCCGAGGCGGCCACGTTCAATGTCGGTGTGTGGGACATCTAGATTCCTCTGACGACGACACTCGACGCTGTTGTAGCTTGGCACCACAACTGGGCGCAACCGGCCAGACAGAGGAACAGCGATGGTGTGTAGGGCGGATTTTATTGGGGTCAAGAGTCCTGGCGAGGTCTGGTCCAACTGGAGCGGCGACGTTGTGTTCACCCCAACGATGTACTGGGAGCCCAGGCACACTGCCGACGACGCCGACCACGACCAGAACGACGGCTTGAAGCACCTCGTCGACGTCTTCGCTCAGGCGACCGAACAAGACAAGCCGATCCACATCCACGCGATCGGCTCCGGATGGGCATTCGAGGACCTCGCCAGGTCTCATGACTGGATGGTGTGCCTTAAGAACCTGAACCGCCAACTCGACTACGTCGTGGGCAACGGCGGTACCGCTTTGACTCAGGTGTGGCAAGACAGGCAGGCGAATCCGAAAAGCGCAACGGTTCTCGTGCACTTCGAGGCAGGTATCACGATCGGAGCGCTCTCCGAGCGGTTGGACTCGCAAGGACTGGCGATGCCGACGCTCGGTGGTGAGAACGGCCAGGCTCTCGCGGGAGTCATCTCGACCTCGACACATGGTGGCGACTGGCAGCAACCGCCGTTTCCCGATCTCGTCAGGGCGATCCACCTCGTCACTGATGGCGGAAAGGAATGGTGGATCGAACGAGCCTCGGATCGGATCACAAGCGATGACCGCCTCGAGCCGGTGTTGCCCTGCGCGCAGATCGTTTCCGACGATCGCGTCTTCGACGCTGCGCTGGTTGCCTGCGGCCGATTTGGCGTCCTCTACTCGTTCGTCCTCGAAGTCAGACGGCGTTTTCGGGTTGTCGAGGTCGTGACGACACCGGCTCGCTCCGACGTTCTGCAGGCCCTTCGAGAAGGGGTCGGTGCGCTGCAAGCCCTTCGAGATGGGATCGGTGCGCTGGAGGCTCGCCGAGAAGGGATCGGTGCGCTCCCAACGGATATCAGGAGAGAAGAGGCGATCAGGAGGTTAGAAGAGGAGATCAGGAAGTTAGAAGAGGAGATCAGGAGCGGGAATAGGCTTTTCCAACCGTTGTTTGACCTGCTGTCGACCACGACTCCTCCATCGGGACTGGATGACGCGACCGGCGACCCGTACTTCCTCCAGGTGTTGTTCAACTCTCAGAAACCGAATGATGTCTGGGTCCATCGCCGCTGGGAGGCCAAGAACCCGGACCTTCCGGACCTGCCGGCGCCCGAGCCGCTACCGCCGCCAGGAAGCGCCCGCGTGACGGCGACGGCCTCGGAGCACGACCTGGCCGTGCAACTTGTCGAAACCGTGAACGCCGCGCTTCTTACCGCGGGAGCGACTATTCCCGCCGTAGCGACTTTGGCCGTTGGAGCGATTCCCGGAGCGCTTCCCGGGGCAGCGCCTTTGCTTTCCCTGACTCCCGCCATCGGGGCGATCTTGGCTGTCTACCTGACTGGAGTCGCAGCGTACTTCAATGGTTTGGTCGCGTCACGCGAGTTCACGCTTGGTTCGGTTCTTTCAGCTGCCTTGGAGGCGTTGTGGCTCGTCCCGGCTGTGAGCCATGTCATCCCACAAGTCAACTACATGGTCATCAACGGTCGGTTTGAGACTGCCATCGTCCTCGGCCGCCGCGCCAAGCATCACATCATCACGAAGGACCCAATACCCGACAGCATCAAGTCCGCTTCGATCGAGCTGGTGTTCGACGCGACGACGACGGATTACGTCGACTTCCTTGAGTTGATCCTGGGGGTCGCGCCGTTGTTCCAGCAGGCGGGGTATATTTCGTTGAGGCCGTCGCGAGCCTCCAAGGCGTACCTTTCGATGCATGGAGTGAGCGGCTCTCATGCGATGTCCATCGAGATCGCGTCGCTGCAGGGGCTTCCGGGTAATGCCGAGTGGATGGCCTTCGTGCATCGTCTCGCCGTGTCGCGGAACGGCAGGCCTCACTGGGGGCAGTACAACAAGCTCGATGCATTGGACGTGGCTCTGTTGTATGGCAAAGCTCTGAACGAGTGGCGCGAAGGGCTGCTCAAGGTGAGCGGCACGTCGACGCTCTTCAGCAACGAGTTCTCTCAGTCCCGCGGCCTCGAACCGGTGGCCACCGCTCGCGAGGTCACTGCGGTGAGGAAGACAACAGGAGATGTCATCACGCACCTATGCAACCAAGAAGTTACGTGGTCGCCCGTCACGGTGGCTCAAGCGATTCGCGATATCGAAAGCGGCAGCATCGAGTACTTCGTGCGAAGCGGAGATCGCATCGTGCCTGTCCGTTCAGTCGATGGAGCTTACGTCCGGTCCCAGGCGGACGACAGCCAGGAGAATAACCTCGACAACCTCCCACGCTGCTAGGCCCCTGACCGCCTGCCGTTCGGCGTGTTAGGTTCCCGAACGGAGCCCCCGGAGGTCGGCGCGCCACAAACGCACCTTGTCGTTGGGGGCTCGTCCTTGTATTAGATGAGAAGTCACGGTATTAGATGAGAAGTCACGGCCCCGAAAGGATCCTGTCGGGGAACCAGGCAGCCATCGGCAGTTTTTACAAATCAACTGCATGTAGGTCACCGGAACACCGCTCTCAACGTTCTCGACCTTGCGGGCGCTCCAGGTGTTGTGACCGCAAAGCCAGCACCCGAGCTTTTCCCCCCTCTTGATCTCAAGGAAGTCGAACATGTTCTGCAATTCGGCTTGGGTTGGGTCGGCCACCCTGTCCCCCGGGCTTCGGTGACACCCTCCCAACGGCGGGGTCCTTTTCGTCCGTTACGCTGCCCGTCGCATGCGCGAACTTGCCTGCCCTGAGAGCCCGGGGAGGGTGGATGAGAGCTTTGGCCGCGGGTGAAACACCTCCCAGGATCAGGTTGGGTCCCCATTACCTGAAGCTGTGGACCGCCAGCGTCATCTCGAACCTCGGTGACGGCATCGGAACGATCGCATATCCCTGGTTGGCCAGTGCGATAACAAGGAACCCGCTCCTGATTGCCACCGTCGCCGTGGCCCAGCGGCTTCCCTGGCTGGTGTTCTCCCTGCCCGCAGGGGTCATCACCGACCGGGTCGACCGGCGGCGGCTCATGGTGTCGATGGACGTGGTCCGCGCCGTGCTGACCCTGTTCGTGGCCTTCGTGGTCCTGGCCAACAACAATCTCCCCTCCCCCGACCAAGTGGCCGGGGGCGCGGTGACCACCGACACCGGGCTCTACCTGATCCTGGTCCTGGCGACCCTGCTGCTCGGTTTCGCCGAGGTCCTCAGGGACAACGCAGCGCAGACGATCCTGCCGGCCATCGTCCGACCAGAGAGCCTGGAGACGGCCAATGGCAGGATGTGGGGAGCCGAGATGGTGGCGAACAGCTTCGCCGGGCCTCCGTTGGGCAGCCTCCTCATCGGCATCATGTTCGCCCTCCCGTTCTTTATCGATGCCGGGACCTTTGCCGTGGCCGCCGCCCTGGTCTTCATGCTGACCGGCGACTTCCGCTCCCGGGGTGCCTCGACCGGCGGCCGAGCCGGATGGAAGGCCGAGATCGCCGAAGGGTTCCGCTGGTTGTGGAGGCACCCTTTGTTGCGACCCATGGCAATCATCCTCGGCTACCTCAACGGTCTGGGTGCGATCGCCTTCGCCACCCTGGTGTTGTTTGCACAGGAGGTCCTCGAATTGGACGCGTTCCTGTTCGCGATCGTGGGCACGGGTGCCGCCGTCGGTGGTGTGGTGGGGAGTCTCACCGCACCTGCCATCAGCCGGCGACTGGGCAGTGGCACCTCCCTCTACCTGACCATGATCGGAAGCGTGGTCATGTCGCTGGTTATTGGCCTCACCAGCTCGTGGGTCGTCACCTGGGTGATGTTCTGCCTCGGATCGTTGCTGGGGACGGTGTGGAACGTGATAACCGTCTCGCTGCGTCAGACCATCATCCCAGACCGCCTGTTGGGACGGGTCAACTCCGTATACCGGTTCTTCGGCTTGGGCATGATGCCGATCGGGCTGGCAGTCGGCGGTTTCCTGGTGTGGATCGGCGAACAGTTGGGTGACCGTGAATTCGCGCTGAGGCTCCCCTGGTTGGTCAATGCCGGCGCCCATCTCCTGCTCTTCTTCTACGCCGCCCCCCGGCTCACCACGGCCAAAGTCGAAGCAGCGCGGGCCGAAGGCATTGCCGCCAAGGCCGCCGAGGAGGAGTGACTCTTGGTTGGCCACCTGGATGGGATGCCACCCCTGGCCACTCCGGAAAGGGCGTCTCGGGCAGCAGCTCGATGACGGGAATCCAACCGGTGCTTCGATAGGTTGAGTCTCGGAACAGTGTGAGGACTCAACACCCGACCCGATCCAGGATCCACTACGGATGGTGGGTGGTGGTCGCTGCCGGTTCTGCGGTGTTCCTCACCGCCGGCATACGGTCTGCTCCAGGTGTCTTCCTCCTCCCCATCGAGGAGGACCTCCAGCTCGACCGATCGATGGTCTCGTTGGCTGTCTCGCTCGGGTTGCTGGTCTTCGGCTTGGCCGCCCCGCTCTCGGGGAAGCTGATCGACCGCTACGGGTCTCGTCTCACTTCGGTGGCCGGTCTGGTGATCGTGGCCGTTTCCATGCTCCTCAGCTCGCTGGCGCAGAACGCCTTTCAGCTGACCCTCTTCTTCGGCATCCTCAGTGGTGTCGGGACCGGGCTCCTCGGGTCGGTCCTCGGGGCCACCATCGCCAACCGGTGGTTCGTGGAACGCCGCGGACTGGTGGTGGGTATCTTCGGGGCCACGACGTCGGCGGGGCAACTGGTGTTCCTCCCGGTCCTCAGCGCCCTCCAACTCGAGGTGGGCTGGCGACAAACCTCGACCTGGCTTGCCATCGCTGCCGCGGCCCTCATCATTCCGGCGTTGATCGTGGTGCGGAACGACCCGTCAGACTTGGCGATACCGCCGTACGGTGTCACGGAGGCGGTGCCTCCTCCCCGACCATCACCACACATCATGCGCAAAGCCCGACGCAGCCTCGACTTCTGGCTCCTGGTAGGAACATTCGGAGTGTGCGGCCTCACCTCCAACGGGATCGTGGGCACCCACTTCATCGCCCATGCCGTGGAGCACGGGTTCACCCAGACGGTCGCTGCCGGGACCCTGGCGGTGATGGGCGCCTTCAACTTCGTTGGAACCATCGCCTCGGGATGGCTGACCGACCGTTACGACCCTCGCCGTCTCCTCCTCGTCTATTACAGCTTCCGTGGTGTCTCTCTCTTCTTCGTGCCATTGATCCACGACCGCATGGGTCTCCTCGCCTTCGCCGTCCTGTTCGGGCTCGACTACATCGCGACGGTCCCCCCAACGGTCGCCCTCGCCGCAGACGTGTTCGGGAGAGAGAACGTGGGCACCGTCTATGGGTGGATCTTCGCCTCGCATCAGGCCGGTGCTGCCCTCGCCGCCTGGGGAGGTGGGTTGATCAGGGATCAGGTGGGGACCTATGCCCCGGCGTTCCTGGCGGCTTCGGCCCTCGCCGTGTTGGCAGGGATGGCCGCTCTGGCTATCAGGCGGGCGCAACGGGTCGAGGCAGTTGCCTGAGCCTGGTCTGCCGGGCCCCCTAAGCGCCCTGGACCTGGGCGGAGCCACGATTTAGGATGCGGCCGTAACTGTGGGGAGCCAGACGGCAACGGCCGCTGTCGAGTTGGATGGGAGGGCCAACTTGCACTTCGAGATCAACGTCCGTCGGGTGGCGTGGGTGCTCGCAGCCGTCATCACCTCCTTGACTGCCGCCCACTTCCTGCTGGCCCATCGGGACTCCCCGATCTGGAGATTGGTGAACCTGGATGCCGAAGCGAGCTTCGGCACCTGGTACGCCTCTTTCGCGGCAATGCTGGCCGGCATCCTCAGCCTCCTCCTCGCAGCATTGGCACGGCGCCGTGGGGTTTCATGGGTGTGGTGGGCCCTCCTTGGTCTGGCCCTCGTCACACTCGGAGTAGACGAGGTGGCACAGGTGCACGAGGGAGTGTCATCGCGGCTCGGGAGCCAGATAAGAGGCATAGGAGAGGATTCCATGGCAGGGACTCCACTGATCGGCCTCCTCGTCCTCCCTTTCACACTGTTGGTGATGTGGGGCATCTCCAAGGCCGGCGAAACACGCGCCACCCGGCTGATCGTCGGCGGGCTCTCCATCTTGTGGCTGGGGGCGTTCGCCTTCGAGGAGTTGGAGAACCGCAACCACCTGGGGACCTTGCCCCTCACCCAGGGCATAGCACGCGAGCTAGGGGATTTCATCCTGGTGGGCATTCAGGAAACCCTTGAGATGGTCGGTGTCGCCTTGATCATCATCGGGCTCCTCAGCCATTTCGCCCACACCCGGGAGCACATCGGTCTCAACGCGGTCGATCCCGGTGCCTTGGAGGTCCACGCCGACCCTGGTTGAGGCCGCCTCTTCGTGGGATGGGAGGTGTGTTCAGGGGCTGCCCGAGTAGGGCTCCCTGAGCAGGGCCGCCTCGAATGCGGCGCGATCGTGCAACGGCTGGCCGTGAGACACGATCACCTGCTCGAATGGAAGGTCGAGCATGGCGCGCAACGCCGGGAGCGCCCGCTCCTCGTGCCAGGGGATGGCCCATACCTGGAGCTCCCCGCCGAGACTGGTGAGAGCGTCGGAAAAGACGATGGCTCGGTAGGTGGGGAGCCACAGCGGTGTCTCGTTCCGCCCTCTCCCGTCATACAGGGCGACGAAGCCCCCGGGGAGGGTGTCGCCGGGGAAGACCCCTTCGAGGTCGGTCTCGGGGATATCGTCTTTGTGGAACATGTCGGGCCCGTAGCCGCGGGCGCTGTAGCGGCGGACGAACAAGTCGACGTGGCGGACATGGTCGGGTTTGAGCACCACCGCCATGGTCGGGGGCCTGGCATCCAGCCGTGCCCAGACCGGGTGACCGGGGTCCGCAGGCGCCAGTGGGTCGAGGACCGCCACCTCTCCCCCGGCCTCGACACAGGTGGAGGTCACCCGCCGGTCGCCACCGTCCCCGGGCGCCCAGTCGGGATGTGGGATCCGCCACAGCCACAACCCGGGCAGAACATCGATGATCTCACTCGACCCCATCTGGTCGAGGCTACGCGGCCTGCTGGATCCGATTGATAGATTCAGCGTTCCCCAACGACAAGGGAGAGATAGCCATGGACGATGGGCCGGTTCGAGACGTCGGAGACATGATGGAGCCCGAGGCGCGATCGGGTGTCAGCCCGGGAGTGGTGATCGCCCTGATCGCCATCGCCCTCATGGTGATCTTCGTGCTCCAGAACATGGACTCCACCAACATCACGGTGCTCTGGTTGGACGCAGAGACGCCACTTTGGCTGCTGGCGCTGGTCATCTTCGCCCTCGGGTTCCTGGCCGGCTACCTGGTGAAGACCCGGCGGGTGCGACGCAAGCGCAAGGAGGCCGAGGCCAGGGTCGGTTAGGTGCGGAGCCACTCCACCAGCCATACGATCCCTTGCACCAGGCGGTAGCCGAGATACAACACGGTCAGGGCGATCATCAGCTTGAACGAGAAGGGCGCTCGCACCTCCTCCTCGGGGACCATCTCTCGCTCGGGATCGCTCACCGGCTGACACGCTCACGGGTCACGAAGTGGAGTGGTGACCCGGTGAAGTCGTAGGTGTCTCGCAGTCGGTTCTCGATGAAGCGGCGGTAGTCGTCGCCGATCTCACCACCCGAGACGAAGAGGACGAAGGTCGGAGGCTCGCTTCCGGCCTGGACCACATACTGGAGCTTAGGACGCCTCCCCTTTCTCACCGGGGGTGGATGGGCCGCGGTCCACTCCCTGACCTTCCGATTCAGCTCGCCGGTCGAGACCCTCCCCTGTCGGCCCTCGAAGACCGCCTCGATCGCGGCGGCAAGACGACCGATCCGGGCCCCGGTCCGGGCCGAGATCCTCAGGACCGGGGCCCAGGAGACGAATCCAAGCCGGTCGGGAAGGGAGATCTCGGTCGACTCCCTCTGCTCCTCGTCAATGGCGTCCCACTTGTTGAGGAGTATGACGATCCCGGCGCCGGCCTCTGAGATCTCGGAGGCTATCCGTTGGTCCTGGTGGGTCACGCCTTCGGTGGAGTCGATGATCAGCAGGGCGACGTCGGCGTTGGCGATCGCCTCACGGGCGCGGATCACAGAGTAGAGGTCGGCGTCCTCGGTGATCTGGGGCTTGCGCCTGATCCCGGCGGTGTCGACGACCACATAGTGGTGCTCCCCTATCGTGACCTCGACGTCTATGGGGTCCCGGGTGGTCCCCGGTTGCTCAGACACGATCACCCGGTCCTCGCCGAGAAGTTGGTTCAGCAGCGTCGACTTTCCGACGTTGGGCCGACCGACGATGGCCAGCCTGGGGAGACGGCTCGCCTCGGGGATCTCGGTCGGCTCGGGGAGAATGGCAATCACGCGGTCCAACAACTCCCCCGCACCGCGCCCGTGATAGGCGCTGACCATTTGCGGCTCCCCAAGGCCAAGCTTCCAGAACCTGTCGGTATCCGCCTCCATCGCGGCATTGTCGACCTTGTTGGCGACCAGGACCACGGGGACCCCCGACTTGCGGAGAATCGAGACCACTCCGGTGTCGTCGTCGGTGATCTCGGTGGTCGCGTCCACCACGAATAGGACCACGTCGGCCCCGGAGACCGCGGCTTCGGCCTGCCGGCGGATCGACATGCTGAGGTCGTCGTCGGGCTTGACCTCCCAACCACCGGTGTCCACCAGCATGAATTGGCGACCCGACCAGTCGGCGTCGAAGTGACGGCGGTCCCGGGTCACGCCGGGCATCTCCTCGACCACTGCGGTCCTCGACCCGATGATCCGGTTGACCAGGGTCGACTTGCCCACGTTGGGGCGACCCACCACAACGACCACGGGGAGCGAGCTCACCGGGGCATTCTCGCGCCGTCAGGCGCTGATCAGCTCCAGGGCCTCGGTGGCGGTCCACTCACGATCTCGGTCGAGCAAAGACTCACCGTCGCCGGGACGAGCGGTGACGCCTGCCTCCACCAGTTGCTGGAGCGTGGTGACGAATGCCCTGAGCTGTGGCGGCAATGGGAAGTACTCCTCTTCCTCGGTGGCACGCCATAGCTGGAATCCCATGCTGGGTTGGAGCCGGTCGATGACCTCCTGCACCAGATGGTCGGGCGCCGAGGCCCCGGCGGTGAGACCCACGGTTGTCACTCCCTCGAGCCAGGAGGGGTCGATGTCATCGGCGGAGTCGATGCGTTCGGCGCGGACTCCGTTCTCCCGGGCCACCCTGACCAGCGCCTGTGTGTTCGAGGAGTTGTGAGAGCCGACGACCAGGATCAAGTCGCAATCGGCGGCGAGCTGGTCGACGGCACCCTGACGATTGGTGGTGGCGTAACACAGGTCCGACTTGCGGGCTGTCTTGAGCTCGGGGAACCGGGTCATGGCGTCGTCCATCACCTGACGCCACTCGTGGAGGCCAAGTGTGGTCTGCGCCACCAGGGCCACCCGCGCCGGGTCTTCTGGCTGAAATGCACCAAGCCCGGTCTCCGGCTCCACCAGTGTGATGGCCTCTGGAGCCTCTGCCACGGTGCCCACCGCTTCGTCGTGACCCTGATGACCAACGTAGATGATGTCGTATCCCTTGTTGGACATCATGCGGACCTCATGGTGGACCTTGGTCACCAATGGGCACACCGCGTCGATGACCACCGCTGCCCGATTCCGTGCGCCCTCCACGACTTCGGGAGCCGAGCCGTGGGCGGACAGCATCACCGGGGCGCCTTCCGGCACCTCGGAGATGTCGTTGACGAAGACAACGCCCACTCTTTCGAAAGCCCTTACCACCCACTCGTTGTGGACGATCTCGTGGTAGCAGTAGACAGGGCCCTCGAAGATGCGGGTCATCCAGGTGAGTGCCTTGATGGCCATCTCGACCCCGGCACAGAAGCCTCTTGGCTCGGCCAGCAACACCCGTTCCACTGTCATGACATGCCCAATGGTAGGGACGGCGGGATTCAAGACCTCGCAGTCACCAAACCCGCAACCCGATCAACGACCTCCTCGAAGGTCATCTCCGATGTGTCGACCACCACCGCTCCATGGGGCACGGTCAAGGGCGATGTGTCACGGGTCGAGTCGAGCCGATCTCTCCGTTCGATTTCCCGGGCCACCTCCGACGGATCCTCCCCCCGTTCCAGGGCACGCCGCATCGCCCGGACCTCGGGCCGAGCGTCGAGATAGATCTTGAGGTCGGCGTCGGGGAAGACCACCGATCCGATGTCCCGGCCCTCGACCACCGCCCGCCCCCCGTGGCTTTCGACCCATCCACGTTGCAGAGTGACTAGCAGGGCCCTGACTCCCGGGTGGGCCGAGACCGCTGAGACCGCCTGGCTCACGTCCTGGTCCCTGATCCTCGCCGAGACGTCCCGTCCATCCATCAGGGTGATCCCGTCGACCTGATCCAGTTCGAGACGGCTCGCCACACTCTCGACACCGTGGGCATCATCCGGGTTCGCGCCGGCTTCGAGCACCGCCAGTGTGGCGGCCCGATAGAAGGCCCCGGTGTCGAGATGAGGCAAGCCCGTTGCGCCCGCCACTGCCCTCGAGACGGTTGACTTGCCGGTACCGCTGGGGCCGTCGACGGTAACGATCATCGTCATCGCCGGCGAGGATAGAGGGAGAGGCCCGGGCCCCAGAGGGGTTGTCCTATTTGGGGGGTTCTTAGGACAATGGGGGGGCGAAGCTCGGGGCCAAGGTCCTCTCCATCGGAAGCCAACCTAGCGAGCGCAGCTACGCGATGCGACCGATTCCCAAGCCATCGTGGTCGTCGTGCGCTCTCAGTGGTGAGGGATCATCCTGACCTCAGCCGGCGCGGAGCGCGGTCATCTGCTCCCAGAATCCCGGCCAAGTCTTGGTGACCACGTCGGGCTGGTCGATGAGGACCCCCTCGATACGGAGGCCGGCGACCGCCAGCGACATGGCCACCCGATGATCGCCATGCGACCTGACGACGGCTCCTGAGAGTGGCAGCGGCTCGATTCGTAGCGAGTCCCCGACGATGTCGACGGTCCCACCCAGGGCCGTCAACCCATCGCGCATCGCCTCCAGACGGTCCGATTCCTTGTGGTGGAGCGTCCCGAGCCCTCCGATTTGGCTGGGCCCGTCGGCGAACAAGCAAGCGACGGCGAGGGCGATTGCACCGTCCGGTGCCCCGGCCATGTCGATGTCGATGGGGCGCAGCCCCGACCCGGGGCCCTCGATGGTCATCCCGGCCGCTCCGTCCGAGATGATGCAACCCATCGTCTCCAAGTGGCGGGCGACCGCCATGTCCGGTTGTGTCGAGTCGAGACCGACCCCCTCGATCTCCACCCTGCTACCGGTGATCGCCGCCGCCACCATGGGGTAGACCGCTGCCGACACATCCGGTTCGACCTCCAGGTCGGCCACTCGATATCCCAGATTCGGTATCTCATAACCGGTGATGGTCGGGTCGACCGCGGCACCGAAAGCCGACATCACCCGGCTGGTCATCTCCACATAACCGGCTGCACCTCGCTCCCCCTCGATTCGCAGCCGGGTCGGTTCGACGGTCATCGGAGCCACGATGAGGAGGGCAGTGACGAACTGGCTGCTCATGCTGGAGTCGATGCTGATGTCACCGCCCCAAAGCCCCCCGCGCCCGGTCACCGTCACCGGGAGAAGCCCGCGCGACGAGGACACCGAGACACCCTGGGCGGCCAGGGCGCTCAACAATGGCTGCATCGGTCTCTCCCTCAGCCTTCCCTCGCCATCGACGGTGACCACACCATCGACCAGGGCGGCCAGGGCGATGACGATCCGGGCGGTGAGACCCGACTCCCGGCCGTTCAGAACCCCTCCGGGCTCGAGGAGGGCGCCGCCGTTGCCGGTGACCACCCATGGCTCGGAGGCGGTGTCAACCGCCACCCCGAGACTCTGGAGCGCCGAGACCATGGCGGCGGTGTCGTCGGCCGCGAGCGCCCCATAGAGGTGGGATCGGCCACTGGCCAATGCTGCCATGGCCAGGGCCCGTATGGTCATCGACTTCGAGCCTGGGGGGCGAAATGAGCCCGAGAACGGCGCTTCGACGGGCCTCAGCCCACGGGGGCCGGTCATTTCTGAATTCCTGACTTCAGGAGCTTCAGGACCTCGTCGGGACCCACCAGCCGGGACTCCCCCGGCTGCAGGGTGTGGTCGGTGATCGGGCCGATGGCGGTCCGCACCAGTCGGAGTACCTCATGGCCCACGGCGGCCATCATCCTCCTCACTTCCCGGTTGCGGCCCTCCATCATCACCAACTCCACCAGCGAGTTCCCTGCGTGCCTGTCGATCACCCTGGCGCTGACGGCCCTGGCCGGGCCGTCCTCGAGGCTCACCCCGCCGGCAAGGAGTCGCACCGTAGCCGGTGTCACGACTCCTTCGACCAGGGCCACGTAGGTCTTGGTGATGCCGTGGGAAGGACGGGTCACCCGATTGGTCAGCTCGCCGTCGTTGGAGACCAGGATCAGGCCCTCGGAGTCCATGTCCAGCCGGCCCACCGGGTAGAGCCGTCGGGTCGAGCCCACCAGATCGACGACCGTCGGTCTGCCCTGGGGATCGTCGGCGGTGGAGACCACGCCGGCCGGCTTGTACAGCAGGTGGGTCTCGATCTCGGGATCGATCACCACCGGAAGATCGTCGAGTGTCAGCCGTTGAGTGGTGACGTCGATCCGGTGTCCCAGGATGGAGACCACTCCATCGACCTTCACCCTCCCATCCGAGATCGCCTCCTCCGCCGCCCGCCGGGACATGACACCGGCGGCGGACAAGGCCTTCTGGATGCGGATCCTCTCCGCCAAGGGTCAGCCCTGCCCGGGACGGAGGCTGTCTTCGAGCGTGCTGACGAATTCGGCGGGTGGCACGTGATCGGCGAGGGGTGGCAATCCATCCAGTGCCCCCAAACCCATGCGCTCCAAGAAGAGCCCTGTCGTGGTGTACACGGCCGGGTTGCCCGGAAGGCTGAGACGCTCTTTCTCCTCGATCAGCCCCAGCCGCTCAAGGGTTCGTACCGCGGAGTCCGAGTCGACTCCCCTGATGTCTGAGATCTGGGCCCGCGAGACCGGTTGGCGATAGGCGATGATGGCGAGGGTCTCCAGCGCCGCCGGCGAGATCCTCCGGGCCGTCGCCGAGGCAGAGAATCGCTCCAGGTACGGATAGGCGTCAGGGTGGCTGTAGAGCCTCCACCCACCCGCGAGGCTGCGCAGGACGACACCCGCCTGACGCTGGCCGAGCAGTGAGTCCAACTCGGCCAGGAGCTCCCCGACCCGCGCCGTGGACATTTCGAGGACCTCGGCCAGATCACTGGTAGGGACTGGCTCCTCGGCTACGAAGAGCACCGCCTCGAGGGCAGCCAGCGGGGTCAAGATGCCCACTCCGAGGTGAGGTCGATGGCGCCGCCATCTTTGGGGCGCACCTCGATCCCCGACAGCCAGTCCTGTTGGGCTATTTCGATTAGGCCCCAACGGGCCAACTCGAGCAGGGCCAGGAAGTAGGCGGCGATCTCGATGGGGCGTCTGCAGTGTTCCACCAGGTCGTCGAAACTTGCGACGGCCACCTCCTCGATGCGCGCCCTCAAGTCGGCGATGGCCGACTCGACGCTGGGCAGTTCGAGGTCGAGATGATCCAGGTCGGGCTCCCGGTCGACACGGCTCAAGGCCTCGGCGGCGATCCGCGCCAGTCCGACCCGGTCCACCGGGAGCTCGATGACCGTCGACGGGGGTTGGATCTTCTGGTCGATCCCCGAGTTGCGGGGGACGTACCGGTTGGCCTCTTGGAGGCGACGTTGAAGCACCGCGGCCACGTCCTTGAATGTGACGCAGACCAGGAGACGGGAGAGGAGACGGTCACGTTCCTCGATCAGTGCCAACTCGTCGTCGAGGTCGAGGTCGCCGCTCCTGGGGATCAGCGATCGGGTCTTCAACTGGATGAGGGTGGCGGCGATCAGGAGAAACTCGGAGGTGACCTCGAGGTCGAGTTGCTCCATATCCTCGAGGAAGGCGAGGTATTCCGACACAACCCCGGTGATGCCAACCGCGGCGATCTCCACCTGATGCCTCGTGATCAGTTGGAGGAGAAGGTCGAGGGGCCCCTCGAAGACGGTGGTCTTGACCTGGAACGTCATCCGATCCCGAGGTTATCCAGCCTCACCTGATGCGCCCGGGCATTCCGGGCTCGTCGGCGCGGATCAATGTGGCCCAATCGCCGGCTGCGATGGAGTCGGGACGGTCCTCTTGATGATGCCGGGCGAAGAGCACCGCGATCGGCGGGGCCCCGGCGCGCTCGAGCTCGTCGGCCCCCAACGCCCCATGATCCCGGTAACGGGCCATCCGGCGGCTCATCGGAGCCCCGATGGCCATCAACAAGGTGGCGATGATGCGGGCCAGCACCCCCAGTCGGGAGGCTCGCTTCCCCACGTCGTGCATCATCGCCGCCACCACCAGGTCCTGATGGTTGGTGGGGTCGGAGGCGATCTTGGCGCCCGCTCGGTAGCAGTGTCTCTGGTCGGCGGTCTGCTGGTCGATGAAGATCTCCCACAGACCCGGCTCGACCCAAGAAGCAGCCCGCGTCAGCTCGTGGCTGTCTAGTGGCTTGGCGAGCAGGACTTCGAAGAACCGGTGGCTCAGATGACGAAGGCTGCGGGACATCACCCGGTCAAGCTGTGGCCTTCGTCTTGCAGTCGACGCAGAGGATCGAGGCCGGCCGAAAGGCAAGGCGATCCGGGTCTATGTCCTTCCCGCAGTTGTTGCAGACCCCGTACTTGCCGGCGGCGATCTGGCCAAGGGCGAGATCGATCTCGTCGACCTGGCTCTTCAGTGACTCGACCAGACCAAGGATCTCGGTCCGCTCGGCGGTCACTGCGGCCGCGTCGGCGAAGCTCCCGCCGAAGTCGAGGTCCAAGTTGAGATCACCAGATTCGCCGGCGCCCAGCTCTATCAGTTGATGCACGAGCTGCTGGCGTTCCTTCTGAAGCGCCTTCTCAGCACTTGTGGTGTCGAGCATCATCAACGGCTCCTCGGGTGGGCTTGAACGTAGATCTCCATGACGTGGGTGGAAGTCACCCTCGTATAGACCTGGGTTGTTGTGATCGTAGCGTGGCCGAGCATCTCTTGGACAGTTCTGAGGTCTGCACCGGCTTCCACCATGTGGGTGGCGGCCGAGTGACGGAGCACGTGTGGTGACACACGATGCGGGTCGATCCCCACCTTCAGGGCATGTTTTCGGACGATGTCGAATACGCCTTGACGGCTGATCCGGCCTCCCCTCAGGTTGAGGAACACCGGGTCTCCTTTGATTGCGCGCTTGACCATGGCCATTCGGTCGGGGAGCCATGCTTCGATGGCCTCTACGGCTTTGGATCCCAAAGGGACCAACCGTTGCCTGGATCCCTTCCCGGTCACCAATGCCACCCTCTCCTCGAGTTCGAGGTCGGCGAGGTCGAGCCCCACCGCCTCCGAGACCCGGGCGCCGGTCCCGTACAGGAACTCGAGAAGGGCGGCGTCGCGGCGCCCCGCAGTTGTCGATTTGTCCGGGGCTTCCACCAGGGCGATCGCCTCCTCGACGTCCAACGCCTTGGGGAAAGGGTCGACTCGTCCCGGCCCCTGGACCAGAACGGTCGGGTCGGAGTCCCTGAGACCCTCGCTGATCATGAACCGGTGGAGGCCGCGGATGGCGGCGAGCTTCCGTTTGCGGGTGGAGTCGGCGAGCTCTCTGCGACTCATCTCGACGGTGAAGGCGTCGACGTCGGCGGGGCTCGGCTCTCCCCCGGACAAGAACTCTGCGTACTGGGCGAGGTCGCGTCGATAGGCGACGATCGTGTTCTGGGACAACCCGGACTCGGCTCGCAGCGATGCCAGGTACTCCTCGATGCAGTCCCGGATCGGGAGTTGGGCTCGGGTCACACCCCGGCTAGCGCCTCGCCCACCGCGACATGCGGCTTCCCCAAGCTCTCGGCCACCGCCGGATGACAAACCGCGTCACCGACAACGTTGATGCCGCTCGTCAACTCGGGATGGGAGTCGCAGGCCCCTTTCACCCCCTTCTGAGCCAGGGCCACCGCATAGCGGAGGGTGGCGTTGGTGAGGGCGTAGGTGGAGGTGTGGGGCACCGCCCCCGGGATGTTCCCCACCGCGTAGTGGATCACATCGTGGACTGTGTAGACCGGGTGGGTGTGAGTGGTCTCTCGGGACGTCTGGAAGCAGCCGCCTTGGTCGATGGCCACGTCAACCAAAACGGTCCCGGGTCGCATCGCCCGCACCATGTCCTCGGTGACCAGTTTGGGCGCAGCCGCGCCGGGGATGAGCACGGTGCCGATCACCAGGTCGGCCCCGATCACCTGATCCTCCAGGTTGAGCTTGTTCGAGTGGAGGGTGACGATCCGGCCCTGGTGCAGCGAATCGAGGGAGCGGAGCTTGCTGATGTCGGTGTCGAGGACCACCACCGAAGCCTGCATCCCCATGGCGATCACCGCGGCATTCGACCCAGCCATCCCCCCGCCTATCACCACCACTCTGCCAGGGCTGACACCGGTGACACCGCCGAGCAGGACCCCCCGACCTCCCTGTGCTTTCTCCAGGTAATGGGCACCGGCCTGTGTCGCCATCCTCCCCGCGATCTCCGACATCGGCGCCAAGAGGGGCAACGAGCCGTCCGGCATCTGCACCGTCTCGTAGGCGATGGCCACCACGCCCTTGCCGAGGAGGCCGGAGGCCAGACCGGGATAGGCGGCCAGGTGGAGGTAGGTGAAGAGGATCTGACCCTCACGGAGCATCTCGACCTCGCCGGCCTGAGGCTCTTTCACCTTTAGGATCATCTCGGCGCTGCCGAACACCTCCCCCGCGTTGGGGACGATGGTGGCGCCCTGCGCCTCGTATTCCTCGTCGAAGATGCTGGAGCCATCCCCGGCGCTCTTCTCGATCAGTACCTGATGGCCCCGCTCGGTGAGCTCACGGACCCCGATCGGGGTGATCGCGACCCGATGCTCGGCAGTCTTGATCTCTCTGGGCACACCCACGATCACGGGCGAATCCTCCTCGATCCTCGGGTAAGGCTAACCCCGGAAAGGTGCCGGATGTCAGTCGACGACGATCTCCGTCACCTCTTCGCTGACGACCAGGGGACGATTCCGGCGCCTGGTCCTGGCGGCATCTATCAAGCCTGCGAAGAGCGGGTGCGGATGGTCCGGCCGCGACCTGAACTCCGGATGGGCCTGGGTGCCGACGAAGAAGGGATGATCGACCAACTCGATGTACTCCACCAGGTTGTCGTCAGGTGACAGACCGGAGAGTCGCATCCCGTTCGCCTCGAGCTGGCGCCGGTAGTCGTTGTTCACCTCCCACCGGTGCCGGTGGCGTTCGTAGACCAGCTCCTCCCCATACAAGGCCCTCACCTTGGAGCCCTCGGCCAGCTTGGCCGCATAGAGGCCGAGTCTCATGGTCCCGCCCATGTCCTCGACGTCTTCCTGGCTGGCCATGAGGTCGATGACCGGATGTGGGGTGGTGGGGTCGAACTCGGTGCTGTTGGCGTTGCCGTAGCCGAGCACCGATCGGGCGAACTCGATTACCGCACACTGGAGACCGAGGCACAACCCCAGCAGCGGGACCTGATGCTCCCGGGCGTACCTGATCGCCTGGACTTTCCCCTCGACTCCGCGGTAACCGAACCCGCCGGGGATCACGATCCCGTCGAGGTCTTCGAGATATGAGTCGGCCAGCAGCCCGGTCAGCTCGTCGCTGGGGACCCAACGGAGGTCGAGGGCCACACCGTGGGCCGCCGCCCCGTGGCGGAGGGCTTCGGCCACCGAGAGATATGCATCGGGGAGCCCCACGTACTTGCCCACGATTCCGATGGTCACCGGTTCGGTGGCGGCAAGTGTCCTCTCCACCATCGCCCGCCAGGCGTCCAGGTTGGGGGGCCCGGTCACCAGCCCGAGACGATCACACACCACGTCGTCGAGCCCACCCTTATGGAGGACCAAGGGCACCTCGTAGATGTCCCTGGAATCAGGGGCGGCGATGACCGCCCTCGGCTCGACGTCGCAGAACAGGCTGATCTTTCTTCGAACCGCCTCGTCGACGTCCCGATCCGACCTGACGATGATGGCGTCGGGGTGGATCCCCTTGCTCCTCAGCTCGGCTACCGAGTGTTGGGTCGGCTTGGTCTTGAGCTCTTCGGAGGCGGCGATGTAGGGCACCAGCGTGACATGGACGAACAGGGTGTTGGCCCGGCCGATCTCATTCCCGAACTGGCGGATCGCCTCGAGGAAGGGCAGGCTCTCGATGTCCCCCACCGTCCCGCCGACTTCGGTGATCACCACGTCGACTTCCTGGGATGCCACCCGTCGGATCCGATCCTTGATCTCGTTGGTGATGTGGGGGATCACCTGGACGGTGTCACCGAGGTAGTCGCCCCTTCGCTCCTTCTGGATCACCGAGAGGTAGATCGACCCGGAGGTCACGTTGGAGGATCGCTTCAGGTTCTCGCCGGTGAACCGCTCGTAATGGCCGAGATCGAGGTCGGTCTCGCCGCCGTCGTCGGTGACGAACACCTCACCATGCTGGAAGGGGTTCATGGTCCCCGGGTCGACGTTGATGTAGGGGTCGAGCTTCTGGTTGACCACCTTGAGACCCCGGGCCTTGAGCAGCCGACCTAGGGAAGCCGCGGTTATCCCCTTGCCGAGGCTGGAGACCACGCCACCGGTGACGAAGATGAACTTGGGGTGGGTGGTGGTGGTGCGGGCCTCGGAGCTGGGATCCGGAGTGAGGAGGGGCCCGTCAATCACGGAATGTCACAGTAGCACCGCGTGCCGGCGATGGCACCCACCATCGCCGGCGGCTACGACGGCGTGCTACCCGAGCCCGAAGTGCCCCGAGACCGGCAGCCAATGGGACTGGCCCCACTGGAACTGCGAATCCGCATTCCCCTGGGTGTTGGTATGCCTGAAGTACCAGGTCGTGTTGCCCGGCCGGAACAGACCAGGGGTGTCGGACGAGTCGACCAACCCCCAGTCACCGGCGATCAAGCGGTCTCCGGGATTCCCGAAGAAGAACTGGAACTGGGCAATACCGGTCGAGTTGGTGTTGCGGAAGTAGACCAGTCCGGTCGACTCGCGGTGCAACCCGACGGTGTCGATATTGTCACCGTTGAAGTCACCGGTGAACGGCTTGTCGCCCAGGTTCCCGAACAGGAACGAGAAGTCGGCGGCGCCGAGACCCCCGTTGTTCGAGCCCAACTCGTTGATGATGTAGAACCTGGCCTCCGAAGGCCGGTAGATCGACACCGTGTCGCAGCCGTCGCCGTCGAAGTCGCCGGCGATTGGGACATCGCCGGGGTTCCCGAAGAAGAACCGGATGTCGGCGATCCCCTGGGTGTTGGAGTTGCGCAGGTAGACGAACCCGTCCGACTGGCGGTACAGGCCGGGAGTGTCGGTCCCGTCGCAGTCCCAATCGCCCATGAACGGGTAGTCACCCGGGTTCCCGTAGAAGAAGGTGACCACCGATCCGTTGGTTCTTCGAAGATGCCAGCGCCCGCTGGTGGGGTCGACCGCTCCCACAGTGGGGGCACCTTCGGGGGGTGGCGGTGGCGGCGGCGGTGGCGGCGGTGGCGGCGGCGGCTCCTCCTCGGTCACCAGCAAGATGTCACGCCATGCCTGGGCGGAGCTGGTGTCGGTGACGATCACCATGAAGTAGTGGCCGGTCTCCGGAACCAACCCGGTCATGTCGAATTGGAGGGTGGATGGCGGCAGCTGGTCCGAGGTGAAGAAGGGCACGTACTCATCCCCCGGGACGTCGGGGTCGTCTACGAAACCGTGCACCTGGTAGTACTGGATCCCCCCGCCCGGAGCGTCCTGGACATCGGTGGCCGCCGGCCACGAGAGCCTGACGCTGTCGTGGTCGAGGTTGGAGACGGTCAGATCAGGGTGCTCTGTGTCGAGGGGGGTGTCGTCACCCCAGTCGGGTGGGTCGTACATCACCGTGGTGACCGTGAGGTCCACAGTCGGGAGGGCCTCCTCGTCGACCGCCACGATGTCGAACTTGTAGTCGTCGTCGGTGATCAGTCCCTGGACGCTGTACCGAAACACGTTCCCGGCCACGGTGTCCTCGAGCAGGTCATCCACGTAGATGTCGTAGTGGTCGATGCCACCCCCATCGGGGTCGGTGGCAGCCGGCCACTTCAGCTCCATAACGGTCGCGGTGAGCGGATGGAACTCTATGGCCGCTCCATCAGGCCACATCGGAGACTCGACTGCCATCGCACCCAATGGCAGCAAACCCACCAGGGCGACGATCGCGGTCGTCAGTGTCAGAGTCTTGCGCGCCATCCCAGCACCTTTCAGGTCGTTCCTCTCACCCCCCAAGGGGTCGCCCTCAACACGGGTGCAAGCGGTATCGGTCGCCCCAACTAGCCCCTGGGTCAACCTAGAGCCCACCCCGTCGCATCATCATAGGCCCGGTGGCGCGATGACTAAAGAGGAAATTGGTCAGGCGGCGGCGGATGCGATCTCCAGGCCGTTCCTGGGGTGAACTCAACCCAGCCCGAACTTGTCCTTGATCAGACCCGGGAAGTCCCGATCGCCGAAGGCGACGAATCGGGCCGGCTTCGCCCCACGGCGTATCTCGGCGCTCTGACCTTCGGCCAGGACGCCCAGGACGGTCTTGTCGACATTGGCCCTCACCACCCTGTCTCGATTGACTCTCAGACCGATGACGGTGGACGCCGGTAGCACCAACGCTCGGTCGAAGAGCGAATGCGAGGCAACAGGCGTCATCACGAGGGCTTCCACCCTGGGGTCGATCAGGGGCCCACCGGCGGAGAAGGAGTATGCGGTCGACCCGGTTGGGGTCGCCACGATGAGGCCGTCGGCCCGATAGGTGACGAATGGCTCGCCATCGATTGTGACTTCGAGGCTGATCAGCCTGGTGGTGTCCACCTTCTCCACCACCACGTCGTTGACCCCGGTGACGGTGGTCTCCCCGACCGTGGCCGCCACCGTCATCCTCTCCTCCACTTCGTAGTTGCCGGCCATGACCCTGTCCACCACCGCCCCGGCGTCCCCCGGCTCGGCCTGTGCCAGGAAGCCGAGTGTGCCCAGATTGAAACCCAGGACCGGGACATCCCAGGCCAGTGCCTGTTGGACGGCTCCCAGCATGGTCCCATCACCGCCCACCGATATCACCATGTCGGGCGGGGTGCCGGTGTCGACCACCTCGCCACCGGAGCCCTGGATCAGATCGATGAGCCGGTCGGTGAACTCGGTGGCGGCGTCCCTCCCGAACCGGGTCTCCAGGGCGAACCTCAAATCAGGTTCCCTCCAATTGGTCGAGGAGCCGGCTCAGGAGGTCGGCGAGCTCGGTGACCGGCTCGGGCAGCAGGGCCGGATCGAGGGCCGCCAGTCTCTCGAGGGCCGCCTCGAGCTCTTCGATTTGATTCGGGGTGAGGTCCATGTCACCCGGATTATCGCGGTTGTGCGGTCTCGAGGACGAGATCAACGGCTGCGGCGAAGTCGGCGACCACGTGATCCGCCCCCACTCCCTCGGCGGCCTCGGTGGTGACCCCACTGAGGACCAGGATCGACCTCCACTCCGGCTCGGCGACGGCCATGGCGATGTCGGTGTCGACACGGTCGCCGATGACCCACGCCGGCCCGTCGACCCGTTGCTTCACCAGATCACGCATCGGTGCCAGAGGTTTCCCGGCGACCTCGGGCTCCACCCCTGCCGCCACCGCGATGGCGGCCACGATCGAGCCGGCGCCGGGTTTGATCCCGTCTGCGCTCGGATAGGTCGAGTCGGTGTTGGTCGCCACGAACCGAGCCCCTCTCCTCACCGCATCGGCGGCATCGGCGATCCACTGGTAGTTGGCCCGTGGGGTGAGGCCGACCATCACCGACCCTGCCTCGCCGGCCCGTTTGGTCACCTCTATCCCTGCTTCCTCCAGCACCAACGTGATCCCGTCCTCGCCGACAACGAACACCGGGATGTCCTTCGGCCCCAGCAACCCAGCCGCTGACTGGGGGGAGGTGCACACGTCGTCGGGGTCGATCGCCACCCCCGTGAATCGCTCGACCTTTGCCGCGACCTGGGCGGGGGTCTTCGAAGAGTTGTTGGTGACGAAGACCAACCTCACCTCGGCGTCGACCAGTCGTCTCAATGCTTCCGGGACTCCCTCGATCACGGTGTCTCCCAGGTAGATCACCCCGTCGAGATCACAGATGACGTTGATCAAGACGCCAAAAAATGGTGAAAGACCCGCTGGTACAGGGCGGTGGTCCGTTCCACGGAGGCCACAGAGACGCGCTCGTCGTTACCGTGGAACAGGGCCAGCATCTCGGAGAAGGTCATCCGGTCGTCGAACAACCCGACTCCGTATCCGATGGAGCCCTTGACACGCCAGAACCTGCCATCGGTGCCCACCGTCATCAGGGTGGGGAGCAAGTTGCGATGCCCTTCGAGGTCCTCCACCCCCTGTGCGATCGCCTCCCAAAGCGGATTCCCTGTGGAGCTGATGGTTGCGTCGAGGTCGAGCACCGGCTCTATGTCGATCTCGTCGCTGGCGCTCCCCATCGCCTTGTGGAGATGAGAGTCGACGAAGGCTCGGTCCATCCCGGGTAGTGATCTGATGTCGACCACGGCAGTGGCTGCATCGGCGATGACGTTGACCTTCACGCCGGCGGAGGCCATGTTGGGTGAGATGGTCAAATGGGTGAGAGCATGGACATAGCGGGCGAAAAGCGGATCTTTCAGCGCCATGGAGTCGATCGCCGCATCCACCCGGTCTGGGTCGGTGAGGCTCTCGGCCAGTTCGGGGTCGAGGGCCAGGGCATTCACGAACTCGGCCCATTCGGGGATGATCTCGACCGGCATCGGGGTGTCGAAGATGCCGACCAGGGCCCGGGCCACCTTCTCCAAGGCGTTGTCAGCACGGTATGGGGTCGAGCCGTGGCCCGGCTTTCCCTTGGCGCGGAGCACCGACCAGAAACCCCCCTTCTCCCCGACGGCAACCGGGACCGCCGCCCCCCGACCGGTGGAAAGGGCCGGATATGCCACCTCGGTGAGGACATAACCCGCCTTGACCCGATCCCAGCGCTGTTCCACCAGGGGCTTGGCGCCGAGGACGCCACCCGCCTCCTCGTCGGCGAGCGCCACGAACACCAGATCACCCTTGGTGGGCTCGTTACCGGTGATGTAGGGACGGGCGGCCACCGCCATCGCCGCGGTGACGTTGAGCATGTCGACGGCTCCCCGCCCGAACACCATGTCGTCGATTATCTCGGCGCCGAAAGGGTCGACCGACCATCCTGAAGGGTCGACCGGCACCACGTCGACATGGGGCACCAGGGCCAGATCGGGAGCCTGGCGGTCGCTGCCCTCGACCCGGTAAATCAGGGACTGACGTCCTGGAGCCGGCTCGAAGATCTCTCCCTCGATCCCGAAGAAGTCCTGAAGCGTGGCCACCGACCGGTGCTCGTGACCGCTTTGGGGTGTCCCGTCGTTGACACATCCGTTTCGTATCAGCTGTTGGAGGAGTTCGACGACCTCGGAGCTCATGGCCTCAATGTATCCAACAGCTGGTGCATGGTCGGGGTCAGCGGGAGCCGACCCGTCGCCTCCAGGGCGATCCAGGCCACCTGATCGGCGTCATCGCCGGGTTGCAACTCTCCACCGATGACCGAGCCGGAGAAGTCGATGAGGACGATGTGGTGCTCTGCCGACAGGTGCTCACCAACCCAGACCACCTCGCCCACCGACACCTCTAGGCCGGTCTCCTCGAGGACCTCTCTGGCGGCCGCCACCCTCAAAGCCTCTCCCCGGTTGACTTTCCCTCCGGGTACCGCCCATTGCCCTCTTCCCGGCTCACCCCCCCTCTGAACCAACAAGATGCTTCCCTGGTCGATCAGCACCACCCCCACACCGACCACAGGGAGTGGATCAACGCCGGTCATTGTGATGCATCACGATGGAACGGGCCGCAAACCCTCCTGCCTCGAAGAAGTTCTTGGCCAATCGATGACCGGGGAGCACATGAGCGTCGAACTTCGAGATCCCGCGCTCCCGCAGCAGCTCCATAACCCGATCCCTCATCGTCTCCCCCACCGCCACTTCCCGTGCGTCCTGCTCCACATAGATCAGCCTGATCACCCCGATCTGCTCGGTGCCGGCCTGGGCCAACATGTCCTCCACCCTGGCGAGGATGAACCCGAGGGGAACGCCGTCGATCCTCCCGATCAGAAGCAGTGTGTCGGGGTCTTCCAGTGCGCTCCGGAAAGCGTCGGTCAACGGCTCATCTAGCGCGTCCGCCAGAGGCCACATCGGGTGGAGCCCCCGCATCTCGTCTTCGAGACCGCGGTAGAGCCGTTCGAGGTCCGGGACGTCGTCGACGGTGGCCACGGTGGCCTCGAGGTTCACGAGCCGGCCAAACGGACCGATGGGCGAAGGCGGCTCAGCCCCCACACCGTGACCAGCCACATCGCCTCGATCACGATCCTCATCCCCATCTTCGACTTCCCCCGTGTCCGGTCTTTGAAGCTGATCGGCACCTCCGCAACCTTGAAGCCATTCTGATGCGCCCGCCAGGCCATCTCGACCTGGAACCCGTACCCGGTGGCCCGGGCCTGGCGGTACGGGAGCCTGGACAGGGCATCGGCCCGGAATGCTCGAAACCCGGCGGTGGCGTCTCGGGTTGGGATGCCGAGCATGAGTCTGGCGTAGAGGTTCCCCGCCCTCGAGATGAGTCGCCGTGGCAGGGGCCAATCCGGGGTGGAGCCACCTTCGACGTATCTCGACCCGATCGCCACATCGGCACCTTGGGCTATGGCGTCGACCAGGCGGGGCAGGTCGGACGGGTCGTGGGAGAAATCTGCGTCCATCTCGACGATGACCTCCACATCACCCGTGAGGAGTCGATCGAAGGCGGCGGCGTAGGCCGGGCCCAGGCCCTCCTTGGCCTGGCGGTGCATGACCTCGATCAGGGGATTGGCCGCGGCGAGGGCGTCGGCGAGGGCGCCGGTCCCGTCGGGTGAGTTGTCGTCGACGATCAGCAACCGATAACCATGATCGGTGACGGCCGTTCCGAGGTCGGCGAGGTTCTCGCGCTCGTTGTATGTCGGTACGACGACCGTTACCTGGTCAGGCGACACAGTCCTGGCAGATCATCTTGCGCTTGTTGGCCAGCTGGCTGGTCCGCTTGACCATGAAGCACGATTGGCAGACGAACTCGTCGGATTTCTGGACCTGGGCATCGACGTTCATGGTGAGCTCGGCGCGTCGCATCGCCCTCAGCTCCTCGACCTCGTCGACCAGCATGGCCTCGTTCGCTTCATCTTCGAGGAGTTGCAGCTCCTGGTTCTCCAGCTCTTCGAGGGCATCGGCTGTCTCCTCGTCGTGCTGCTCCTCGTCGTCTTCGTCGAACTCGGCGTCGTCTTCGTCATCCTCGAACTCGTCCTCGGCAATGGGTTCTTCTACTACCTCGACGGCATCGGCTTCCTCGAGCTCCACTTCCTCGAGGTCGGCTTCGTCCAGTTCCTCGGGGACTTCGACCGCGTCGAGATCGTCGAGGGCCTCGGGGCGCTCTAGCTCTTCAACCAAGGTTTCTTTGGACTTCTTTGTTGCCATCTCGATGGTTTCAGGGGTGGGCGGCGCAGGAGTATATGACCGATCAGGTCAGATCTTCAGCCGTATCGCGGCGGGCACAACCCGACCGGCCACGGGTGTATTCCCGACCAGATCGCCGTCGGCTTCGAGGGGCCACGACCGGTCGGCCTCGATCTTGAACTCGGCGGCGCTGAACCTCCGCACGGATCGGTCGGAGAGATGAGTCCCCTTGATCAGCTTCGGTACCAGGGCGGGCGCCTGACGCTTTCGGGCGCTGATCACCTGAATGTCGATGACACCGTCCATCAGAGTGGCCCTCGGCGCCACGTTCCAGCCCCCGGCGAAGAATTGGGCGTTGGCCAGGATCACCGCCAGGGCGTCGGCCTGGTGAGTCCGGCGCTCGGTGGTGACGGTCACGTTGGCCCTGGGGAAGCGGGGCAGTCGAGCGGCGAAGGCAATCGGGTAGCGGGCCGCCCCGAGCCGCCGGCTGAGACGCACCGAGGTCTCCACCGCCGCTGCCCCAACCCCAACCTGTGCCACGTTGACGAAGTAGCGCAACCCCCACTCCCCCTCGAGGGTGACCACGTCGATGTCGTAGGTGTCAGCGGAGGCGAGGTGCCGTGCTGCCCCCGCCAGGTCTTGGGGAAGGGCGAAGGTTCGGAGCAGGTCACACCCGGTGCCTGCCGGAAGGACGCCCAGCGTCGGGGTCTCGCCGAGACCAAGCCCCAACAGCGAGTTCACCGCCAGGTTCACCGTGCCGTCCCCACCGGCCACCGCGAAATGGGTCATACCGGCGATGGCTGCTTGGCGGAGGGCATCCTCTGTCTCGGCCGTGCTGGCCGGCACCACCATCTCATGATCGACACCGGCTGCGTCCAGGGCTTGGCGCACCGCGTCGGGGCCGGTTGGCGAGGATCCCGCGGATCGGTTGACCAGGACCAGCCACTTGGGCATCAGCCCACCCCCTGGGCGGCAACCACCCCTCGATCGACGTCCCGGAGGGCGATGGCCGCCTCCTCGGACAACTCCGAGATCCCGTCTCGAAGCTGGCGAAGCAAGTCCACCAGTTGGCGCGACACTCTGACGAAATCACCAGGTGCCATCCCCTTGGTGGGGAGGGCTTCGAACTCGGTGCCCGACGCCCATAGATAGGCGAGGAGCCCAAAGCCAGGATCCGGTCTGCGGGTGGGGGTGAGCCGGCCCACTCGCTCCGATCTCGTCAGGTCGCCCCAAAGCCTCTCGACCTCCTCCCAGCGGCGATGAAGCTCCTGGGTCGGCCATTCTGGGGGAGATGCCTGGTCGGTCCGCGGCTCGTAGACGAACGCCGAGAGCAATGCTGCCACCTCGGCCGGTTCGAGACCGTAGAGCACGCCATGCTCGATGGCCTCCGCCAGCAACAGGTCCGACTCGTTGTAGATCCGGCGCAGCCGTTCGCCACGGGGTGTGAGCTTCCAACCGTCCGAGTAGTCGAGCTCTTCGAGGAGAGCTTGGATCACCTTGAACTCCTCCACCAGTCCATGCCCCCCGCTGCGCTGGAGGGCCAGATGCTGCTCCAGCCGCCGTTGGATCCGTTGGGCTCGTCGCAAGGCAGCCAGGTGTCTCGAAGCATCCGGGCAGTCGGCCACGGGGTGCTTGACCAGCATGTGCGTCTGCGGGGAGCGGTCCGACCTGCGTGGAGGCACCTTGCGCAGCTGACGGAGGGTCTCCTGGACGAACCGGCGGTCCCGGGGTTTGAAAGGCGTCGGCAGGGTCACGGTTCCCACCTTCTGACTGGCGGCCGTGATGTCCTTGAAGCCGATGGTCATCACACGACCCGAGGTGGAGAGCACCAGATATCGAATCCCGTCGTCCTTTCGAGCCAATCGCCGAAGGACTGCGTATCGGCCGTCGCGTGGCCCCCCGACGACCTCCACCACCTCTCCCGCTCCCAGACCGGCGGCTATCCCGTCGTTGTGACGCTTCGGCGCCAGGGCCTCGATCAGGGCCAGGTACTCCTCGACACTCCCCCGCTCACATCGGGCCAGCTCCTCCTCATGGGCGAGTTGATGCTCCAGTGCCTCGATGGTGCCGGCGGCCCCACTGATCTCACCTTCCCGCTGGAAGGCGGCGAACGACGCCTCGAGCAGCGACTCGGCTTCCTCCTGGGGGTAGTTGGCGATCAGGTTGGCCGTCATGTTGTAGGTCGGGCGGAAGCTCGACTTGAGCTCGTGGGCGCCGAGTGAGGCGATCTCGGTGACCTGATTGAATCGGACGAAGGGCGAGTGGAGGACAACTCCGAAACCTTCGACATCGATCCCGCGCCGCCCCGCCCTACCGGTGAGTTGTGTGTAGTCACCAGGCCTGAGCATCTCATGGCTCTCGCCGTTGAACTTGGACAGCGACTCGAGGACCACCGAGCGTGCCGGCATGTTGATCCCGAGCGCCAGAGTCTCGGTGGCGAACACCACCTTGAGAAGCCCAAGCTCGAAGAGCTCCTCCACGGTCTCCTTGAAGGCGGGCACCAGACCGGCATGATGGGCGGCCACCCCTACTTCGAGGCCAGTGATCCAACGGTCATAACCCAACACCTCGAGATCGGCCTCGTTGAGGTGGCCGGTTCGCTCCGCGGCGATGTCACGTATCGATTCGCGCTCCTCCCGGTTGGTCAACCTCGCCCCGGAATCGATGAGACGCAGCGCCGCCGCGTCGCAACCAGAGCGGGAGAAGATGAAGTAGATGGCCGGGAGCATGTCCTCGACGGCGAGGCGCTCGATGGTCTCGGTGCGGTTGGGGGTCTTGAATCTCCTTCGGGTTCCCCGCTCCAGTCCCAGCATGTGCTCGATCCGGGGGTTGGGCCGGCTCCTCCCGTCACGACGAGCGAACGTGGGCAAGAGGTGGAGGGTCTGGGACCCCATTCGGTCCTTCACCATGTACATGGACTCGAGAGGTACCGGCCGGTGGTCGGTGGCGATGAGGCTGGTGGGACCACGGCGCTCACCGATCCAGCTTGCGAACTGCTCGTTGTTGGAAATGGTGGCCGAGAGACAGACGAACTGGATGTGGGCCGGGCAATGGATGATCACCTCCTCCCAGGCCGCCCCGCGGGCCCTGTCCTGGAGGTAATGGGCCTCATCCAGGACCACCAGCCCCACGTCGGAGAGGTAGTCCGGGTCGGCATAGATCATGTTCCGAAGGACCTCGAGGGTGGCCACGATGAGCCGGGCGCCCGGGTTGATCACGTTGTCACCGGTGAGGAGCCCCACCTCCCGCTCCCCGTGGGCCGCGGCGAAGTCGGCGTACTTCTGATTGGAGAGTGCCTTGATCGGGGTGGTGTAGAACGCCCGTCTCCCTCGTTCCAGGGCGAGATGGATCGCCGCCTCGGCGACCAGGGTCTTCCCCGACCCGGTGGGGGCGGTCACCACCACCGACAGCCCGGCGGTTATGGCGTTGGCCGCCTCCAACTGGAATGGATCCGGCTCGAAGTCGAACCGGTTCCAGAACCCGGCGAGCGGGCCGGTCACTTCTTCAACAGGAGTCGAACCAGCCAATAGGTCATCTCGTACATCAGGTACAGCGGTGCCGCCAGCACGAGCAGAGTGAAGGCATCCCCGCTGGGGGTTATCAGGGCGGCGCCGATGACGACCAGCAGCAACGCCCAACGCCTGGCTTTCGCCAGTTGCTCGGATGTGACGACACCCGCCGCCGCCGCGGCAAACAGGAACACCGGATAGAGGAAGGCGATCCCAAAGGCGAGGAGGAATCGAAGGGAGAACGAATAGTACTCGGCGATGCGAAGGTCGGTCTGGACCCCGGGGAGGAGCCCGAGGAGAAACTCGAGGCCCCGGGGTAGCGACCAGTACCCGAAGACCACACCTCCCATGAACAGGACGACCATGGCGGCCACGACGGGGAAGGCCCACCTGCGCTCCTTGAAAGTGAGAGCCGGGTTGATGAAGGCCCAGAGCTGATAGAGGACCACTGGGCTGGCCAGCACGAAACCGCCGAAGAGGCCGATCCGCATCAGCACCCCCCATTGCTCGGTGGCTCCGAATGTCTGGAAGGTGGAGTCGGGTGCCGCGGCATGGAACGGCGCTTCGAGGATGGTCCGGATCTGATCGACGAAGGCAAAAGCGATGACTCCGCCCACCAGGACCCCGATTGCGATCTTCAAGATCCTCCATCGGAGCTCTTCGAGATGGCCGAGTATCGACTGCGGCTTGTCCCCCGTCACTCGTCATCCTCGGCGGCGGCCTTTTCGATCTGCTCCAGATCGGCCATGGCGTCTTCGGGTGTCGGCCCTGAGACCGGTTTGGGGCCGGTCCACTCGTACTTCTTGGGGTCGACCGAATCGAGGGTTTCTTTGAGGTCCTTGCGGATCTCCTTGACCGGATCGGTGACCTCTTTGGCCAGATCACGCACCTGGGCCACCTCGGCCTCCAGGCCCTGGGTTATCTCTCTGGCGGCCGTGCGCAGCTCCGTGGCCCACGATCCCAGTTTTCGCGCCAACTGGGGCAGACGTTGGGGCCCGAGCACGATGAGCGCCAAGAGGAGGATTATGAGAATCTCGCCGCCTTGCAGCATGGAGGCGGATGCTAAAGGCTGAGAGGGGACAAAAGTAGAAGGTGACGACCCCCCGGGTCGTCACCTTCTCGGCCGCTGGACACCCTGCCCGTGGTGTCCGCTCGATACCCCTACCTATCGGCCCGTTGTCAGCCGGCCAGAAGACGGAGTGGATCCGGCTCCGTCTCGAGGGCGGCTGCAAACGCTTCGATCTCGTCTTCGGTGATCGGATAAGGATTGACTACCTCAAAATGCACGCCTGTCGCCAGGAGCACACTCACCACTCGGGAGTTCGCCGGCCTGCGCTGCTGGTAGGTGCAACTGGGACAGGTGAACCTGTAGTCACCCTCCCGGCCGTCGGGTCGCAGTTCCAATGCCACGTCATCCGGTGTCAGGTGGATGTCGCCGCATCGGGTGCAAGTTGTCTTGATGGTGGTCATGCCATGTCTCCGGTCACCCATAAGTAATGAGGTGATCGGCAGATGGGCCGGTGGACTGAAGCAAGCCCGGGTAGGTCGATAGACCCTATGAGTATTTGGCGATCAGAGCTTGGCCGAGCTCTTTGACCCGTCGAGCCACCTCTGGTCCCTCGACCAGGGTCGCCGTGCCTCCGAGCCTGATCAAGAGACGGGCCGCCACCTCAGGGTCCGGCCCCCAGAACCTGATCCGTGTGCCGTCGGGACCCTGTGCCAGCACCTCCACCGGGTAGTACTCGAGAACCCAAGCGGCCCGTGGAGTGAGGTCGATGACACACCAGACGTCCCCGTCGGAAGGCGAGTACCCGACACCGGGCTCCGGGACCGAGAGGGGGCGAGTGAAGGTGTCCTCCAGGACCTGGGCGCTCCTGATCCGGTCGACACGAAAGGTCCGCTGCCCATCGACGAGCCGGCAGTGCCCTATCACATACCACCGCCCCATGGTATGGAACACCGCCCATGGCTCGATGTCACGCTCGGTGGTCTGCTCCTTTCCCACGGAGCGGTAGTTGATCCGGACCACATTGGTCCCGGTCGTCGCATCCCGGAGCTCCTTGACGAGCTCGGTCTCGTCGAGGACGTCGACCGAGAGCACCGGCCCCGAGTCGGGCACCAACACCTTGGCAAGCTTGCGCACCGCCGACTCCAGTGCCGGGGTGCCCTCACCCATGTCGATCACGGTCATCCCTGAGGCCAGGAGACCCAAGGCCTCCGTGGGAGTGAGCCGTGGCGCCCGGGTGAAGTAGTCGGCCGCATCGATGATGACCTCGTCCTCGTCGATGTAGGCCTCCATAAGGTCGCCGGGCCCGTAGCCGGGGAGGCCGCAGACGAAGACCGTGTCGAGGTCCCTCGACAGCTGCTCGGGGGTGTAACCGAAACGATCGAGCACTTCGGCCACGTCCGCCGATCGTCGCTCGAGCACATAAGGGATGAGAGCCAGGATCCGGGCCAGCCGCGAGACGGTGCGGGAGCTGGTCATGCCACTCCCTTGATGGCAGCCCCCACCCGGTCCCTGACCTCTTGGCGCATCTCCTCAGGGGCGATGATCTCCGCGCCATCGCCAAAGCTGAGCACCCAGCCGAGGAAGGCGTCGCGGTTGACCACCGGGATTTCCGCCGTCAAGGCCGTCCCCTCTTCAGGCTCCGGGAGGCCCAGCGTGCGAGCCGCCCACCAAGCCACATCTGCCTCGAACCGGACCGCGGCCTCAGTCCGGTCTCCCGGCCCCGACTCCCAGGGTTGGACATCCATGACCTTTCGGATGTCGAAGCTCCTCGGCTTCTTGAAGGTGCCCGCTTCCTCCGCCACCTCGAGGTGTTCCATGCGATCGACCCGGAACACCCGCTCTTCGCCGACGGCGGCTCCCGCCAGGTACCAATGCCCTCTGCGATGAGCGATCCCATACGGCTCGACGGATCGTGGTGAGCCTCGGTAGTCGAACCTGATCCGGCGGCGCCCGGTGACCGCGGCGAAGAGGTCGCCGAGATCTGAGGCCCCTGGCCCGAGGTCGGCCCCGACCGGCTCCAGCCCGCCGCCCCGCTCGAGGCCACCCAGCTTGAGCAGGGCGTCGACTCCGAGATGCGCGCCGCCGAGCCGGACCATCCGCGCAGCCAGCGAAAGGGCGGCGCGCTCTTCCTGGGTGAGCCTCGGGTCCTCGATGGCGTATTCCTCGGGATCGACGCTGTAGCCGAAGTCGACCTCCCAGACATCGAGGGGTTGTCGCTTCAGGGGGACGCCGAGTCGGCGGAGGACGTCCTTGTCCCGCTCGAACATACGATGGAAGGCCTCGTCGGTCTGGTCGTCATAGCCTTGGACGGTGTTGCGCACCTCGTCGGCGGTCACCGGGTGCGATGACTCGAGGAGGTAGATGAGGAGGTTGAGCACCCTCTCCACGACGTTCTGCATGAGACCGATTCTGGTCCTTCCAGGGCCGGAACCGAGTACTTGGTACCTTCAGGGGGCAAGCGGCCGAAGTCGGCCCCATCCACCCGGCGGCAGCTCCGGCCGACCGGCGTCTGTTTGGCCGAGCTATGACACAGCCTCACCGAGGAGACCGTCGGGGTGATCCCCGGCCGGGCGATGAGCTCTATCGAGTGGAGGCAGTCGGCCAAAGTCGGCCGGCAATATCAAAGGCTCTCTATGAGCCGGTCCACTCTCTCGTCATGGGACTTGAACGGGTCCTTGCACATGACGGTCCGCTGGGCCTGGTCGTTGAGCTTGAGATGGACCCAGTCGACGGTGAAGTCGCGACGCTTGGCCTTGGCTGCTTTGATGAAGGCGCCCCGAAGCCGGGCTCGGGTGGTCTGGGGTGGTCGGACCACTGCTTCTGCCACCCTCTCGTCGGTGACCACCCTGTCGGCGAGGCCCCGACTCTCCAGCATGTAATAGAGGCCCCGGTTCCGGTCGACGTCGTGATAGGCCAGATCCATCATCGACATCTTGGGGTCCGACATCGGTATCCCCCGGCTGGCTGCGTACCGTTCCAGCAGACGGTACTTCATCACCCAGTCGACCTCCCGGTCCAGGGTCATCGGGTCCTTCTCGAGACCGGTGAGCAGGTGCTCCCACCGGTCGATGGCCTTCTGCACCTGGGGCGGGAATCCTGGGCTCCTGGCGAATCTCATCGCCCGGTCCAGGTATTCCCACTGGATGTCGAGAGCGCTCAGCTCCCGCCCGTTGGCGAGGCGGATCTTCCGCTCGCAGGTCACGTCGTGTGAGACTTCACGTATCGCTCGGATCGGGTTCTCCAGGGTGAGGTCCCTGAACACGACATCGCGCTCGATCATCTGTAGCAGGGCGACCATGGTCCCGACCTTGACGTAGGTGGCGTACTCGCTCATGTTGGAGTCGCCTGCGATCACATGGAGTCGTCGGTAACGCTCGGCATCGGAGTGCGGCTCGTCCCGGGTGTTGATGATGGGACGGGAGCGGGTGGTGGCCGACGACACCCCTTCCCAGATGTGGTCGGCTCGCTGGGCGATGGAGAACGAGGTACCCCTGGGAGTCTGGGTCAGCTTTCCCGCCCCCAGGAAGATCTGTCGGGTCACCAGGAATGGGATGAGGACGTCCACGGTGCGATGGAAGTCCTTGTGCCGACTGACCAGGTAGTTCTCGTGGCACCCGTATGAGTTCCCGGCGCTGTCGGTGTTGTTCTTGAAGACGTAGATCTGGCCCCGGATCCCCTCCTCCTCGAGCCGTTCCTCGGCACCCTGGACCAGCCCTTCGAGGATCCGCTCACCGGCCTTGTCATGGGCAACTACATCATCGAGGTCGTCGCACTCGGGTGTGGCGAACTCGGGGTGTGATCCGACGTCGAGGTAGAGCCGTGCGCCGTTCTCGAGGAAGACGTTGGAGGATCGGCCCCAGGAGACCACCCGGCGGAACAGGTAGCGAGCCACTTCGTCTGGGCTGAGCCGGCGCTGGCCCCTCAGCGTGCAGGTCACCCCGTACTCGTTTTCCAGCCCGAAGATCCTGCGGTCCATGGAGGCAGGCTAAACGGTGGTGGGGGTATTCGAACAGACCTGTCTGACCCGTTCTGTGCGGATTCGCGCGAACCCCTCCGTCACAGATCCGCACAGAAAGCGAGATGACCCCGTTCTGTGCGGATTCGCGCGAACCCCTCCGTCACAGATCCGCACAGAACGGTTCAGAGGGTGAGGTCGGCTGGATCGACACGACGGAAGGTGCGCCGGCCATTGGCCTGGTCGAGGACCGCGACCTCCCAACCTTCCGACTCCCTGCCCTCGGCCCGCCTGAAGGCCTCGGCGCAGGCGGCAAAGGCCTCCTCCAGGGACATTCCCTCGTGCCACAGCTCTTCGAGGGCCTCGGACAGCTGCTCGGTCTTGCCACCGATGGCAACGTAATGACGCTCGTCGTAAAGGGTCCCGTCGTAACTGACCCGGAAGAGCCGGTGATCGCCATCCTCACTGATCTCGGTGATCAGGATCTCGACCTCGAAGGGCTTGGGGTCACGGGTGAAGATCATGCCCAGGGTCTGGGAGAAGGCGGTGGCCAGCCCCATCGCGGTGACGTCATCACGGGAGTAGAGGTACCCCATCAGGTCGGCCTGGCGGATCCCGGCCTTTCTCAAGGTCTCGAACTCGTTGTACTTCCCCACACCGGCAAAGGCGATCCGGTCGTACATCTCACTGATCTTGCGGAGGGTGGCCGACGGGTTCTCGGCGACCAGGAGCACACCCCCGGCGTAATCGACCGCCACCAGTGAGCGCCCCCTGGCGATCCCCTTCCGGGCGAATTCGGCCTTGTCACGGACCAGCTGCTCCGGGGCGACGTAGAACGGGATGGTCACAGGATGGTCTCCAGCGCCTCTCGGGCATATGGCAGGAGTATCTCGTCGTCATACTCGGTGATTCCTGTGGAGTCGATGCGGACCACGGTTGGCAGGATTCCCCGCGCCAGGTCGGGGCCGCCGGTGGCGGTGTCTTCCTTGGAGGCAGCCACCAGGGCTCGGACCGCCAGATCCGCCGACTCATCGGCGCCCATGTCCGGGCTGTAGGCGGTGCGGAGATACGACTTGGCGAGGCGCGCCCCCGAACCGGCGCTGCCGAAGTCGGTCTCCTCGTACCGGCCACCCACCACGTCGAAGCTGTAGACACGGCCGAACCCCAGCCGCTCGTCGAAGCCGGCGAAAAGAGGGACCACCACCAGGCCCTGGAATGCCAAGGCGAGCTGGCTGCGGACCAACCGTGCCAAGAACGACGCCTTTCCCTCGAGGGAGAGCCTCACCCCCTCGATCTTCTCGTAATGCTCCAGCTCAACCTGGAAGAGGCGCACCATGTCGATGGCCAGCCCTGCGATGCCGGCGATGGCCACCGCCGAGTACTGGTCGGCGGGGAACACCTTGCGGATGGACCGATGGGCCACCAGGTTCCCTTCGGTTGCCCTCCGGTCACCGGCCATGACCGCACCGTCGGCGTATCGCAGGGCGAGGACGGTCGTTCCTTCTGGGGCCGATGGGGCCTTGGAGCCCTCTGGGAAGTTGATGGCCGGTGTGGCTCCGATCGACTGCAGTAGATCCGTGAAGCTGGAACCGGGGATAGGCGCGTCTAGTGGCAGTGGCCCGAATTTTCGGTCGATCACTGCCCGCCCTTCTGGACGTAGTTCTTGACGAATTCCTCGGCGTTCTCCTCGAGTACCTCGTCTATCTCGTCGAGGAGCTCGTCGAGCGCCTCGAGGTCGGCTTCGGTCTCGACCCGGGCCTCGGCCTGGTCGCTGTCACCTTGGTTTTCCTGCCCCTTGGACTGGGAGCGCTCTCTGTCCGACATCTAACTCAACCTCCTAGGCGACGGAGCAAATCTGCTGCGTCCTCCGCCTCGTCGAGAAGTGTGCCGACGAGATCGGCGGCACCACGCAGTGGCTCCATCATAGGAACCCGCTTCAGATTCGCTTCACCGATGTCGAAGACCAGCGAATCCCAGTTGGCTGCGACCAGTGCACCCGGGTATTCACTGACGCAGCGGCCCCGGAAGTAGGCCCGGGTCCGTTTGGGCGGGTCGACAGTGGCGGTCTCGACCTCAGCCTCGGTGAACAGGGTCCGCATCGATCCCCGGTCGACCAGGCGCTGGTACAGGCTCTTGACCGGGTCGACATCGTGGTATTGCAGGTCGAGCACCCGCAGCTTGGCATTCGTCCATGCCAGCCCGTCACGTTCGACATACCCGTCGAGCAGGCGTTTCTTTGCCACCCAGTCGAGGGTGTCGGCCAGCCGCATCGGATCGTTCTCGAGAAGGGTCAGTGTCCGCTCCCATTCGGTGATGACCTGGTCCCAAACCGGGTCATCGAGCTCCTTCTCCACGTATTTGGTGAGCCACTCCAGATAGCGGCCCTGTAGGTCCAGGGCAGTGGCGGTCCCGCCACCGTCGAGGTCGATGGGCCGATGCATCGACAGGTCGTGGCTCACCTGCCAGCAGGCCTCGACCGGATCGGCCAGGTCGAGGGGATCGGGCAGGGCGCCATCTTCGAGCGCCGCCAGCATCAATGCGGTGGTGCCCAGCTTTAGGAAGTTCTGGACGTCGGAGAGATTGGCGTCACCGATGATGACGTGGAGGCGCCGGTATTGGGACGGGTCGCCATGCGGTTCGTCCCTGGTGTTGATGATGGGTCGCTTGAGAGTGGTCTCCAGCCCGACTTCCTCCTCGAAGAAGTCGGCCCGCTGGGTGATCTGGTAATCGACTTCCGGTCGATCGTTCTCCCGACCCACCTTGCCTGCGCCGGTGAATATCTGCCTGGTGACCAGGAAGGTCATGGCATACCGGATCACCTCGGAGAATGCGGTCTGCCGCGACAGCAGGAAGTTCTCATGGGCACCGTAGGAGTTGCCCTTGCCGTCGGAGTTGTTCTTGTAGAGGGAGACCTGCTTGCCCGAGATCTCGGTGGCCGCCCGGGCAGCATCCCGCATCACGCGCTCGCCCGCCTTGTCGTACAGCGCCGCCTCCAAGGGGTCATACGACTCCGGGGCCGAGTACTCGGGATGGGCGTGGTCGACGTAGAGACGCGCCCCATTGGCGAGAACCGAGTTGACCACCGCCCCCTCGGGGTCGATCAGCCCGTAGCCGTCGTGACCGAACCCCCGGGCATCCCGCCCCGGTGACTCCTCCTCGTAGGACCATTGGACCTTGACCCTGGTGCCCGGATAGCTGTTGACCACCAACGAGGACGCAACCGCCGGGTTGAATCCCGGGTCGCCCCTGACCACGATCCCGTACTCGGTCTCAGTGCCGAGCACCTTGTGGATCGCCATCAGAGGTACTGACCGCCGGAGACCTTTTCGATGAGACGACTTTCGTCGGTACCCCCGACCAGGGTGCGGACATAGATGATCCGCTCACCCTTCTTCCCCGAGATCCTGGCCCAGTCGTCGGGGTTCGTGGTGTTGGGGAGGTCTTCGTGCTCCTTGAATTCCTGTTTGATCGCATGCTTCAGGTCGATGGTGCGGACACCACCGGGGCCCCCGGCGATCAGGCGCTTGATGGCGTCCTTCTTGGCCCTTCGCACGATGTTCTCGATCATGGCCCCCGACGAGAAGTCCTTGAAGTAGAGGATCTCCCGGTCCCCATTGGCATAGGTGACCTCGAGGAACTGGTTCTCCTCGGTCTCGGCGTACATGTCTTCGACGGTGATCTCGATCATCTGCTCGATGTAGGTGGCGTCATCTCCCTCGAACCGGTCCCGCTCCTCCCGGTCGAGAGGCGTGGCATCGCTCAAGTAGATACGGAAGATCTCACGGGCAGCCACTGGGTCGGGCCGGTTGATCTTGATCTTGACGTCCAATCGACCCGGCCGGAGGATCGCCGGGTCGATCAAGTCTTCCCGGTTGGAGGCACCGATCACCACCACGTTCTTCAACGACTCGACACCGTCGAGCTCGGATAGGAGCTGGGGGACGATGGTGGACTCGACGTCCGAGCTGATCCCGGTCCCTCTGGTGCGGAAGAGCGAGTCCATCTCGTCGAAGAACACGATCACCGGCACGCCTTCGTCGGACTTCTCCTTTGCCCTCTGGAAGATGAGGCGGATCTGCCGCTCCGTCTCACCAACCCATTTGTTGAGCAGCTCCGGGCCCTTGATGTTGAGGAAGTAGGAGCGGACATCGGGGTTCCCTGTGGTCTCGGAGACTTTCTGGGCCAGGCTGTTGGCCACCGCTTTGGCGATCAGGGTCTTACCGCACCCCGGGGGCCCGTAGAGAAGGATCCCCTTGGGTGGCTCCAGCTCGTACTCCCTGAAAAGGTCGCGGTACAGATAGGGGAGCTCGACGGTGTCCCTGATCTGCTCGATCTGGTCCGCCAGACCTCCGACCTTGCTGTAGGTGACGTCGGGGACCTCCTCGAGTACCAACTCCTCCATCTCGGGCCGCTCCATCTTCTCGTGGACCAGCCCGGTCTTGGGGTCGATGCGGACGTAGTCACCCGGCCTGAGGTGGACGTCGGAGATGGTCTCGGAGCGGCCAAGGACCTTCTCATCGTCGCCATGCCCCATCAGGACCAGACGGCCATCGGTGAGGACTTCCCTTACCCTGAGCACCTCGCCTGCGGTCTCGAAATGGCGGATGTCGATGACGTTGAACGCCTCGTTCAACAAGACTTCCTGTCCCACCTGGAGCATCTTGACCTCGACATTGGGCTGGGCCACTACTCGAAGCTTGCGGTTCCCGGTGAGGATGTCGACCGTCCCGTCGGCATTGACCTGGAGTACCGTGCCGAAGTTGTTGGGTGGGGCGGTGAGCTTCTCCACCTCCTCACGGAGGATCCCCAACTGCTCACGGGCCTCCTCGAGCAATTGGGACAGCTTGTCGTTCTGGTTGACCGCCCGATCCAGGCGCTCGCGGGTCCGGGTCAGATCTGTCTGGATCTCATCGACGTTGCCAGGAGCCTCCCGGAGACGACGGCGAAGATACGACACCTCTTCCTCGAGGGCCGTTGCCACCTTCCGCAACTGCGTCTCGTCTTCCGGGTTGCGTCCTACTTCCACGGCATCCTCCTACCTGGCGACCGCCTCGGGTCAGTATACGAACGGCTTCGGTTAGTTCTCCGGGTTCCTTTAGAGCCTGCTTTGACGACCATAGGGGCTTCAAGGCCCGATGAATACGCATTCTCGGAGGCAGTTCCGGGCGGCGCCTGTACCAGTGCGGTCCCTATCAAGGGTGTGGATCGATCAGGAACTCGGCCCCACATCGGTCTTGCGCATGAAGACCAGGAACCCGGTGTGGCCCACCATGGTGTGCTCCGGTCTGACACTGCGCCCCTCGACCTTCCAGTCGCGGAAGAGGAATTCCTTGACCTCGATCTGTGAGAACCGACCGGTGCCGGTGGCGGTGGCGACTGTGGTCTCCACTTGGGGGACTGTGGGAAGGTAGGCGCACAGGACACCGCCGGTCGGCTGGTGTTGGGCCGCCTGCTCGATGGCGTGCCATGGCTCAGGGAGATCGAGGACGATCCGCTCAGGCCGGACCTCGGCCAGCAGGTCGGTGACGTCGCCGGACACCAGTTCGATGTTGGCAGGGAGCTCGCCGTACCACCGCTCGATCGCCTTGCGGGCATGGGCGGCGTGATCCTCCCTCCGCTCCACGCTGATCACCCGACCGGTGGGCCCCACGGCACGAGCCAGCCCCAGAGTGAGGGCTCCCGATCCGGTGCCGGCTTCGAGCACCGTCATACCGGGGCCGATATCGGCGTACACCAGGATCGGGCCGAGATCCTTGGGGTAGACCACCTGGGCGCTCCGCTTCATCTTGAGGATGTAGTCGGCGAGCCGGGGGCGGATCAGCAGCATGGGGACGCCCCCCGTGGAAGTCACCCACGAGCCGTCCTCGGCTCCGATCAGATGCCCATGGGGTATTGCGCCCTGATGGGTCTGGAATGTCTTGCCCACCTCGAGTCTGAGGAGGAATTGACGCCCCTGGGGGTCGATGAGGAGGGCCGGCTCGCCCTCTGAGAACCGCATCAAGGCGGCACCATCAGAACAGGGATATGGCGGTGACCACCATCCCCAGCACCATCCCGATGACCACCACCCAAATGACTATCTGTACGTATTTCCTGTTGCGCATGATGTGGATAGGGTTGTGCCCCGAAAGAACGGTAGAAGATGGCGAGGCTGACCGACAGATTCTTCAGGATGGCCCTCGGGAGCACCGACTTCGGTCGCGAAGGGCGCCGGCGCACCTTGCGGGGGCTGCGTGAGAGCGACCACCGCCAGCTCTACCTCGGGCTGGCGCTCACCGGCCTCAACTATCTCCGCCGTACCCGTCCCCGCAAACAACTCCTCTACCGCAAGAGCCTGCCCAAGGGGACCGCACTGGTCATCCACCACCAGCGGTCGGGAGAGCCGCGGCTCCAGATCATCAAGCCGAAACGACGGGGCTGATTTCGTTCTGTGCGGATCTGTGACGGAGGGGTTCGCGTAAATCCGCACAGAACGAGGTCATCTGGCTTTCTGTGCGGATCTGTGACGGAGGGGTTCGCGTAAATCCGCACAGAACGAGGTCGGACAAGGGGGTTGACGGCGGCCACCGCGTCACCGACGGTCAGCACATGTGGCATGAGGGGCAGATCCGGGCCGTCGCGGGACGTTGCAATGGCCTGATCGACCGGCAGACCGTATTGAATCTAGGAGCCAGCGACCACAACATCCAGGATCGGTTACACGGTGGGCAATGGTTGGAAGTTCACCCTGGCGTCTATTACCTGAACGTCACCCCACGAACCTGGATCACTGACGTCCGGGCGGCGGCAATGGCGGCCGGCCCTGAGGCAGTTGCCTCCCACCGAACGGCCGCATTGCTTTGGGGTCTCGAAGGCGTGTTCGGAGGAGTGATCGAATTGACCGTGCCGATCTCCGATGGTCCGATTCCCGATGAGATCATCGTGCATCGGTCTCGCCGACCTCCACCGGGTGAGACGGTTGACGGACTGCCGGTCACCACTGTGGAGCGGACCATCCTCGACCTTGCCGCCCTGATGCCGGACCGGGCCCTGGAAAAGGTCGCCGAGTCTGCGCTTCGACGTCACCTCACGTCGTTGACCGAGCTGGCCGAGGTCTTGAAGACCAATGGCGGGCGTGGGGTCAAAGGCACGAGGCGGATGAGGCGGGTAGTCGCGGCGGTGGACCGTGACATCACGGGCAGCCCTGCCGAGTTCGACGTCCACGAGCTGATTCGCTCCGCCCCCGTCCCTGCGCCGATCCTCCAACTCAGGATCGACTTGCCCAACGGTCAGAAGGCCTACCCGGACTTCTCCTGGCCGCACCAGAGGCGAATCGTGGAGGTTGACGGATTCGAAGCCCACTCGACGCCAGAGCAGCTTCAGCACGACTTGAGGAGACAGAACATGCTCCTCGAGCTCGGATGGGAGATTCGACGCTTCACGGCACGCGATGTCCGTCTCGACCCTGACCGGATACGGGCAGAGATCGTGCGCTTCATCAACGGCTAGGGGACCGGCCTTTCTTCATTCTGTGCGGATCTGTGACGGAGGGGTTGGCGCGAATCCGCACAGAACGAGGGGCTCTCCCATTCTGTGCGGATCTGTGACGGAGGGGTTCGCGCGAATCCGCACAGAAAGAGACAGGACAGCCTCAGACCCGATAGACCTCGACCATGGTCTTGTTGCGTGACCCCCGGCGACGCCCGAACACGAACGCTGCAAGAACCGCTGCCCCCACCGCCACCGCGGCCCACATCGCCTTGTCCTGAGCGGCCTGCTTGGTGTCCTCCACCGCCCCGACGATCTGCATCGCCTTGGCCTCGATGTCCTTGCGGCTAACCGGCATCACTGGCCCCCGCTTGCATCCGCCATCCGATCAACCCCGCCGCCAGGAGTGCCGAGACCCCGGTCAGGGCTCGGGCCAGGACCACCCACCACTCCCCCTCCGGGAGCAGCAGCTTTATCCCGAGATACGCCGCCAGGACCAGTAGAAATGATCCGGTGGCCATCACCATCGCCCCGCCGATCCCCATCCCCGCCTGACGTCCCAGGCGCTTTGCCGGCTCGAGCGTCTCCTGTCGCAAGTACTCCCGCGACATGTCATAGAGCTCGGTGAAGAGCTGCGGTATCTCTTGTCGATCGACCATGAGCCAGCTGAATCTAACAACCCCTGGACACGGCGTCAGCTGAAGTTATGGTGCCTGGCAATTGGATTTCATAGCCTCCCTACGCTCCCTCGGCCCTCGTTACCTGGCCCTCTGGGTTGGTCAGACCATCAGCCAGTTCGGCACGTACGTGGCGGTCTTCACCATCCCGCTTCTGATCGGGTTCATCCAGGAGGCTGAAGGCACCGAGTCGACCCTCGACTTCTCCATTGCCTATGCCCTGGAGCTGGCCCCGACCTTCCTGGTCGGGCTGGTGGGAGGGGTCTTCCTCGATCGCTGGCACCTGAGGCCGGTGATGGTGGCCACCAACCTGTTGAGAGCCTGTGCCTTCTTCTACCTGTCCTCTCAGGTGGGGGCCTTCGGGACCGGCACCGTGTTCGTCACTGCCTTCCTCATCGGCTCGATGTCGACTCTCTTCGATGGCGCCCTCTACTCCATGATCCCTTCCCTGGTGAAGGAGGAACAGCTCGCCGACGCCAACTCACTGGTCACCGCCACGATCCAGGCCAATTTCGCCTTCGGACCCCTCATCGCTGGAATCCTCGCCGCTGTATTCGCCGGCCCCGAGGTCGGTCTCTTCCTTACAGGTGTCACCTTCGTCATCGCCGCGATCTGTCTCAAATGGGTGGGCCGGGTCCCCCATCATCGTGACCCTGCCGAAGAGAAGGCTCCCGTCCTCACTGAGGCGGCCAATGGGATCCGTTACATCTGGTCGGAACCGCGACTTCGGATCACCACCATCGCCAGTGCGGTGCCCAACTTCGTCATCGGGTTCGTCGAGGCCACATTCTTCGTCCTCTTCTTCACCGTCATCTTGGTCCCGGGGAACACCGAGGCCGGGCTCATGCTCAGCGCCATGGGTGTCGGAGGGGTGATCGGGGCGCTGATCGCCCCCTCCATCACCAGAAACATGGGTCTGGGGCGAACCATGGTGGCGGGGATGGCGATCGCCGGTCTTGGCCTGTTCGCGGTGATGTTCACCACATACGGCGTCTTGGCCCTGGTCCTCCAGGTGGTCTGGATGGTCGGGATCTCGGTGATCAACATTCCCCTGGCCACCATCCGCCAGCACTACGCCACAGAGTCGATGCGGGGCCGGGTCATCTCGGCGAGTCGAGCGCTGGGCTGGGCGACTCTCCCCGTGGGAGCCCTGGTCGGGGGATGGCTGGGAGCCACCGAGAGCACCTATCCATGGGTAGCTCGGTCGTTTCCAATCCTCCTGATGGCCACCGCCCTCTGGTTGTTCACCACGGTGATCTGGTCCGACACCTTCGGCCCCGGCTTCGTGCCCGGGGTGCATGAGGCCGCGGTCCGCGCCCGTCCCTGGTTCAAGTCGCCCCGGATCATCGGTCCAGCCGCACCGCCGATTCCACGCGAGAGCCGATCGGGAGACTGGGTCGATGACGATGTCCACTCATCGGAGATCGACCTGGCAGCTCCCGACGACCTCGAGGTCGACATCACGGCCGACCAGGACTCATCGGTAGAGCCGACCCCTGAGACCCCTAACTAGTCCCCCGAAACCCTGGTAGGCCCGGGTACCTTGAAGGTCAACCCGGCTCCGAAGCCGGACGATGATTAGCTGTAAACGACCAACTCATGTCGACCACCATCACCAAACCAGCCACCCTCCTCAAAGAGCGCGACCGGGAAGTCCTTTCGTCCCTGTTCGCTATCGACACCAGGGCTCTCACGGCCATCCGGATCGGGCTGGCATCGATCATCCTCTTCCACAGTTTCACAACGCCTTTCCCGTCGGGCTCCGTCTCCGGATTCGACGTCGCCGTCAACTACGCCATGGTGGTCATAGTTCCATTCGCCTTGATGCTCCTCGTCGGCTATCAGACGCGATTCGCCACGATCGTCTGCTGGATCCTGTACAGCATCCCCCTCCGCGCCGGATACTTGGGCGGAGGTGATCTACCGCTGCAGAGCTACATGGTCGCCCTGTTTCTCTTCTGGGGCGCCTTTCTCCCCTTCGGCGCCCACCTCTCCCTCGACTCCCGCCGTGGAGCTCCCGCCGCCCGGCCCGGACGCATCCTGTCGGTGGCCAGCGCCGGATTCCTCCTCCAGGTGTTCATCATCTACTTCTCGGCGGGGGCCACCAAGTACTGGGTCGAGTGGATATCCGAGGCCAGCGCACTCCAAACGATCCTGGAGTCGGACAGGTTCGCCAGTGAACTGGGCACCGCCATGCTCGCCTTCCCCGTCGTGCTGGCTGTTGGATCGGTGCTAACCGTCGCCCTCGAGACCCTGGGGTCGCTCCTTCTCTTCGTGCCTGGAAAGACCCTCCAGGTCAGACGGGTCCTGATCGCATTTGCCTTCATCGCATTCCACGTCGGCCTCGCCCTCTTCATGACTCTCGAGCGCTTCCCCTACGTGATGATCGTGGTCTGGTTGGTGTTCCTCCCGACTTCGTTTTGGGATCGGGTCACCCGTCGACCGATGAAGGCGCAGCAGTATCCTGACACCAGCCGGGCCAGGAACCTGACCGCCGCCCTCGCCATCTTTTACATCGTTGTCTCGTGCGCTTTCACCTGGCTCTACTACCCGGCCAAGGAAGGCTTTCCCGGTGCCTGGCAGCTCTTTGGCAAGTATCTGCTGATCTATCAGCAGTGGGCCATGTTCAGTGTGCCCTCAAGCATCTGAACCCGCTGTAGGATCGTTGCCGCCCCTCGAGACAGGAAACATCATTGGGATCCTTGCTGGTCCACATCACCCACGGGCCCGAGGCACCAACTCGTGTCGCTCTTGGGTTCTTGGTGGCCAAGACCGCCGTCGAGTCAGGGCACCAAGTGACGTTGTTCCTCGCCGGTGATGCCGTCTTTCTCCTCAAAGACGAGGTCATTGCCTCATTGAGCGGACTGGGCACAGGCTCGTTGAGTGAGCACTTCTCGGAACTGGTGGCTGCTGACGTGCCGATCCTCGTCTCAGCCATGTCCTCAAAGAAGCGTGGTATCACAGAAGAAGACCTGGCAGTCAAGGGAGCCAAGTTCGCCTGGCCTGCCGACCTGGTAGAGCAGACATTCGCCGCCGATCGAGTGTTGACCTACTGAGCGCATTCCGGCGAAAGTCGTTGAGCGCGGGCTCAACCGGCGCCGGGCCCGAGAACCCTGATGGTTTGGATGTTGTCGACGATGTGCAGTCGCCACACCTGCTCTCCGATGGTCCACTCGGTCTGGTGCTCCAGATCCCGGTAGCTCTTGAGAGGTTGGCCGAGCAAGCCCTTGATGGCGAAAGCGTCGAGGCACTCCTGGGAGTAGGGGTTCACCAGATGGCAAACATGCTGGCTCAGCCGCGTCGCCGATTCGCCGCTGAGCCAGGATGAGGCCATCACCGCATAGACATAGTCGTTGATGGGGTCGTAGGCCCCTGCCAGCAGGCTCGATCGATTGAACCGGTAGGTGAAGCTGTCGAACTGGCCCGACTCCGGGTTCCGGATGAGTCCGCCGGTGATGCGGGGCGGCAGGGCTACCTCGTTCCATCGCTCGGCGACGTCGGCGAGCCTCACCCCCAAAGAGCCTGGGGCGATGTTGGCGGCGATCTCGGCCTCGGCGGCAGGGGGCAGGGTGTGTTCGGCGCTGGCCTGTGGTGCGGTGCTGGGCCAGGCGGAGATCATGGCGATGACAGCCAGACCGAGCCCGATGGCGAGGACCAGCCAACCACCGGCCCTCTTCATCACCGCCAGGTCCGAGGGCTCGAGGGTGACCATCGACCACCGCCCGCTCAGGCCGAAGGGACCGGTGTCGCCCGGAGCTGTTCCAGCGTCGTTCTCCAACCCGGGGAGGGTCATCGAGTCCACCTTGTGATCATCGGCCGACTCACCAGATTTCCCAAGTCGTTTTGGGCTTTCCGATTGTCGAGTTGATCGTCGATCGAAGAAGGACGCCATGTCGTGCGCCTAATCTCAACAGTGGTCCAACTGACTCGCACCCTGTCGTCCGAGGAGGAGCCTTTTGGTGTTGAAATTGCCGCCTGGCGGCACCCGCGGAGCCGAGGTGCCCAAGGTGCTCCGCCCGATCCTCAAGGCGATGATGGGCACCGGGAACGTCATGTTCGGGCTGGGGCTGAAGATCCAGGGTCGGCCGCTTCTTCGGCTCCACACCGTCGGGGCCCAAACCGGGGAGCACCGTCGGGCGATCCTGGCGTGTTTCCCCGATGATGAACGGAGCGACTCTTGGCTGATCGTGGCTTCCAACGCCGGTTCCGCCCGTCATCCTTCTTGGGCTCACAACCTGGCGAAGAACCCGGATCTGGTGACGATCGATGTCGGAAAGGAGAGTGTCGAAGTCAGAGCCCAACTGCTCACGGCAGACCAACGTGGGCTTGCTTGGGATCGCGTTGTGGGCCTCTCTCCCGGATACAGCTCCTATACGACCAAAACCGATCGTGAGATCCCGATCTTCAGACTGACCGCCCTAGCAGACATGACCGATAATCGAGAAGTATCTCGAATCGTCCCCATGTGATTGAGCAGGTGGTGTCGGAGAACCGACGCGGCTCCCGACCTGTACCAGCCTGATTCGTCTGGTTGGGTTGCATTCGGGTCGCTAGGGGTCAGCCTTCGCAACGCCTCTCGCCCGCCCGTTGAAGTCTCCAGACTTCGGGCGATGTGCCCTTGCCCGCACGGTGCTAGCAGACGTCGTCGTTCGCGGCCCCGAACCCGCCGTCACCGAACCCGAGCGATGAAGACCCAAGATTGCTCGGGATCAGTCCCGACAGATCTGCGGCAGCGCGGTCGTCCGCGCGAAACCCCCCGGTCACGGTGTTGTCCACCTTGCAGCCGAGCTCGAGCAAAGGGGTGATGCCATGGACATGCGCGAGAGCAGCGCTTGCGAACCCCACAACCAGCAGTGCTGCCATTAGCAAAGCCACGATCAAACGTCGCATACCTCATTCCTTTCGTTCCCACGCAACTTGATCCTCTATACGCAAGGGAGGCGTTATCGGTTCGCGACGTGTAACGACGGTTAGTCGGCTACCAGGTCGCCGATGATGCCCGTAGTCGCGTTTTCGCGGTCTAGGGCTAAGGGCATGGCCTGGGTCCGGGGGAGCGCTTAGCGCCGGACCTTGCCTCGAAGAGTATCCAAGGCTCTTGAGCAGGTGGTGTCGGAGAGAGGACTCGAACCTCCACGGGGCTATAAACCCCACCAGGTCCTTAGCCTGGCGCGTCTTCCAGTTCCGCCACTCCGACAGATGTGGGGCGGGGCGATTCTAGAGCCGGGTCAGCTCAAGACGAAGGTCAGGGCGAAGGTGCTGATCCCGAAGAGGACCCCCACGATCACTGTGATCCGGTCCAGGTTCCGCTCCACCACCGTCGACCCGGAGAGACTCGAGGTCGACATCCCGCCCCCGAACACATCCGAGAGCCCGCCGCCACGCCCCGAGTGCAACAGCACCAAGGCGATGACGGCCACCGACAGGATGGCATGGAACACGATGGCGAGGGCTGATACGAATCTCATGGACGTGTGAAGCCCGCCTGATGGCGGACCCCGAATCCTACCAGGTCGGCTTCCAACGACTAGTCGGCATGCATTCTGTGCGGATTTACGCGAACCCCTCCGTCACAGATCCGCACAGAAAGACAAGACCCACCGTTCTGTGCGGATTCGCGCGAACCCCTCCGTCACAGATCCGCACAGAAAGACAAGACCTTCGTTCTGTGCGGATTCGCGCGAACCCCTCCGTCACAGATCCGCACAGAATGGAGAGAGAGGCCTAGCCGGCCTGCCGGGACACCGCCTCGGCGGCGGCCTGGGCTGCCTCCTCGTCCCCCAGATAACGCGACGACACCGGGTGCATCTCGTCGTCGATCATATAGACAAGCGGGATCCCGGTGGGAATGTTGAGATCGACGATGTCCTCGTCACTGATCCCGTCCAGATGCTTGACCAGCGCCCGTATCGAGTTGCCATGGGCCACCACCAGAGGGGTCATTCCTGCTTCCAGCTGGGGCACGATCTCCTCGAACCAGTAGGGCATCATCCGATCGACCACATCGGCGAGACACTCGGTGGCAGGGAGGTCGGCGGGGTCGACCCCGGCATAGCGCGGGTCGTGGATCGGATGACGCTGATCATCGAGATCCAAAGGCGGTGGGGACACGTCATAGGAGCGCCGCCAAGCCAGCACCTGCTCTTCTCCGTACCTGGCCGCGGTCTCCTTCTTGTCCAAGCCCTGGAGGGCGCCGTAGTGGCGCTCGTTGAGACGCCAGCTTCGCTTGGTGGGCAACTCACCCCAACCACCCTCGGCCACGGTCAGGTCGGCGGTGTCGATGGCCCGGCTCAGCACCGAGGTGTGGAGGAAGTCAGGGGTGAGACCGGCCTCCCGGATCAGCCTGCCCGCCTGGCGGGCCTCCTCCTTCCCCGGTTCGGTGAGCCCCACATCGGTCCACCCGGTGAACAGGTTCTCCAGATTCCAGGTGGATTGGCCGTGACGCAACAGGATCAGGGTGTGGGTCATCTCCAATACCTGACGATGGCGGCGAAACCGTCGGGCTCGAGTGAGGCTCCACCGACCAGTGCCCCGTCGATGTGGAGCTTCGCCATGAAGTCTTTGATGTTGCCGGGGTTCACCGAGCCCCCGTAGAGGATGCGCACCGCGTCGGCGGCATCACTCGTGGCTAGGTCCCTCACCGTCTCCCTCACGATCTCGGCCATCAGCCCGGCGTCTTCAGGGAGGGCGGTGCGTCCGGTGCCGATGGCCCATACCGGCTCGTAGGCGACCGCCATCGAGCCAATGCCTTCGAGCCGGGCAAGGCCAGCCTTCATTTGGCTCACCACCACCGCTTCGGCCCGTCCCGCCTCCCGCTCTTCCAGGGTCTCGCCGACACAGAGGATGGGGCTCATCCCGGCGGCGAGCACGGCCCGTGCCTTGCGATTGACCATCTCATCGGTCTCCCCGAACATCTGTCGGCGCTCAGAATGGCCGATGATCACATGGCGCACCGCCAGCTTGGCCAGCATGGGGGCCGACACCTCACCGGTGAACGCCCCGGTTTCCTCCCAATGGGCGTCCTGGGCTCCCAGCTCGATTCGCATGTGATCCTGCTCGATCACGATCTGTACAGAGCGAAGGGCGGTGTACGGAGGGGCCACCACCACCTGGACCCGCTCGTAGTCGTCGTACTCGAGGCGGTAGGACAGCTTCTGCACCATTTGGATGGCATCCAGATGGTTGGCATTCATCTTCCAATTGCCCACCATCAGGGGTAGCCGATCGGTCATGGCACCCATCTTTCCAGAACCGCGACACCGGGAAGAACCCGGCCCTCCAACAGCTCGAGACCGGCTCCCCCGCCAGTGGACACATGTGACACGGAGCCCTCCATACCCAGTGCGCGGAGGGCGGCAACCGAGTCGCCCCCTCCCACCGAGGTGAACCCCCGGCAGTCCCCCATCGCCCGGCCCACGGTCTCTGTCCCATTGCGGAACGGCGCCCATTCGAAGACCCCCATCGGACCGTTCCAGAAGACACTGGCAGCATCACGGATCATCCGAGCGAAGTGATCGGCTGTCCCGGAGCCGATGTCGAGACCCATCGAGCCGGGAGTCATGGCTCCGATCTCCACCGTCGATACCACCGCATCCTCGGCGAATCGATCGCCGATGACCACGTCACCGGGCAGATGGATCTTGTGGTTCTCGCTGTCGGCAGCGACCAGGGCGGCCACCGTCTCCATCATGGCCTCCTCGACCAGGGACTCCCCGACCTCGTATCCCAGCACCTTGAGAAAGGTGAAGCACATCCCACCACCGATGAGCATCCTGTCGACCCGGGGCAGCAGGTTCTGGATAACCCCCAGCTTGTCCGAGACCTTGGCCCCGCCCAACACCACCACATACGGCCGGTCGGGCTCGCCCAGGAACCGGCCCAATGCGGTCAGCTCGGCGTCGAGGAGCGGCCCGGCGACGGAGCGGAGCAGAGTGGCCACCCCCACTGTCGAGGAGTGGGCCCGGTGAACCGAGCCGAAGGCGTCCTCGACGAACAATTGGTGACCCCCTGCCAGGCGGTTGGCGGTGACCGGGTCGTTGGTGGTCTCGCCGGGGAGGAACCGTGTGTTCTCCAGGACGTTGATGCTTTTGGTGGTGGTCATCGTGTTGAACCCGACTTGGACATCGGTCAGCTCGGCCATCTTTTCCGCCACCGGGCGCATTGAGTAGGTGGGGTCGATCCCTCTGGGCCGGCCCAGATGAGAACACACAGTCACCCTGGCACCCCGCTCCACCAAGGTCTCCAGGGTGGGCAAGGCCGCCCGGATCCGGAAGTCGTCGCTGACCTTCCCCCCTTGGAGTGGGACATTCAGATCGGAGCGCACCAGGACGCTGAGGCCGGCGACATTGACATCGTCGAGGGTGAGATAGGAGAGCAAGGTCAGCTCCGGGCCCGGGCCAGGTCTTCGAGGACCCGACCCAGCTTCATGGGATCGTGTGCCGGCCAGTCTCCGCCTTGATCGGCGACATCGGCGAACACCACTCGCCAGCCGTACCGAGCGGCGCTGTCGGCATCGACCCCGACCCGGTCGTGACCCCCCGGCACCTCGAGTGGCCCGTCGTGGGCCACCAACACTCCCGGCCCTTCGACACCGGAGAGGGCCTGGAGCGCCTGAAGATGGTCGGGGCCGGTCATGCCCAAGGTCTCGCCATCCTGTGTGACCAGATTGAGGACGAACACTCTCTGGGCGACGGCGGCCTGGACCGCAGGAGCCAGCATCTGCACCTTGAGGGCCGAGATCACAGAGGTGTAGAGGCTGCCGGGCCCGAGCACGATCTGGTCGGCCTCTGCCACCGCCTCCAAGGCATGACGGCTGGCCGCGGTGTCCGATGGGTCGATCGAGAGATCGGTGATGCGGCCCCTCGAGGTGGCGATCGCCACCTGGCCGGCTACCTCACGATCGTCGATCACCGCCCTCAGAGTGACCGGCTGGTCGGCCACCGGGATCACCCGCCCCAGCGTGCCCAGCATCCGCTCGGCGGTGGCCACCGCCGACGGGAAGTCGCCGAACATGTCGGTGAGGGCGGCCAGGATCAGGTTGCCCAGAGAGTGCTCATCGACGTCGGCCCCCTGGAAGCGGTGGGCGAACAGCTCGGACCACAGCGACGGCTCCGGGGTCAGTGCGAGCAGACAACGGCGGATGTCACCGGGGGGCGGGATGCCGAGACCCGTCAGCCTCCCCGACGACCCGCCGTCGTCGGCCACCGTGACCAGGGCGGCAATGTCTCCGGCGTAGGTCTGGATCGCCTCCAGGGCGGCTGCCTGACCATGCCCCCCACCGATGGCGACCACCGAAGGGCCCAGGGGGTCGAGCAGCAAGGGCTCGAGTGCGGTCTCGGTCTGGGTCTTCACCTCCCGATGTCTCGATGCCTGACCGCGGCCCGAACCCCGTGACGGCTGAGCCGGGTGGCTAACTCCTCGGCGATCGCCACCGATCTGTGATGACCCCCGGTGCACCCTATCCCGATCGACAGATACGACTTGGCCTCCGACTGGAACTTGGGGATGAGGAATTCGAGGAGCTGATCGACCCGGTCGACGAACTCCATCGCACCCTCGGCTCCCAACACGTACTCCTTGACCTGGGGATCGGTTCCCACCTGGTCTCTGAGCTCTGGCACCCAGTGGGGATTGGGGAGGAATCTGACGTCGAAGAGCAGATCGAGGTCGCGGGGAGTCCCGTGTTTGAACCCGAATGACCGGATCGAGACCCGCATGGGGCGGGCGGTGGACGCCTCCCCCTCGCTGAACAGGCTGGTTATTCGCTCTCTGAGCTCATGCACGTTGAGATTCGAGGTGTCGATGACCACGTCGGCCATCTCCCTGAGCTCGGAGAGCATCTCCCGTTCGGCGCTGATCGCCTCGGTGATGGTGTCCAGCCCCAAGGGGTGGGGGCGCCGATTCTCCTCGTAGCGCCCCACGATCACGTCGTCGTCGGCGTCGAGGAAGACGATCCGGCTCACCACGCTCTCCCGTTCCAGGGCGATCATCGCCTGCTTGATCTCGTCGATGGGAAGCCCGCCGCGGGAGTCGATGACCACCGCGAGATGGGTGGGCTCGGTGGGGATGTCGTGGGACTGGACCGCCAACTCCAACAAGGTGGGAGGCAGGTTGTCGATGACCACGAACTCCAGGTCTTCGAGGATCTTGGCCACCGAGGAGCGCCCGGCGCCAGACATGCCGGTGACCACGAGGACATGGGGTGCGTCGGTTGCGACCTGATCCATCGCTCGCCTAACTAGCCGTGCAACGCAGCGTACAGGTTGGTCGCCACCGTCCCTGGCACCACCTCGGCCAGCTCGGCGACCCCGGCCTGGCGGATCTGCTTCAACGACCCGAAATGCTTGAGCAGGTCCTTCTTTCGCTTCGGCCCAACCCCGGGGACCTCGTCGAGCAGCGAGTCGACCATCGACTTGGAGCGGAGTTGGCGGTGATAGGTGATGGCAAAACGGTGGGCCTCGTCACGGACCTGCTGGAGGATGTAGAGGGCCTCGGCGTCACGGGGGATGCGGATCGGCTCGGGATTACCCGGGGTGTACACCTCCTCCATCTTCTTGGCCAGCCCGATGACCGGGATGTCGAGGCCCAACTCGTCCAGCACCTTGACCGCCCGGCCCAGTTGCCCGGCGCCGCCATCGACGACCACCAGACCGGGTGGGTACGAGAACCGGCCCTGTTCGGTGACCGGTCGCTCCCGCTCCCGGAGATAGGCCTTGAAACGCCGGCGCACCGTCTCTTCCATCGAGGCGAAGTCGTCCTGGCCGCTGACGTTCCGGATCTTGAACCGCCGGTAGTCGCCTCTCTTGGGGAGACCATCCTCGAGGACCACCATCGATGACACGGTGTTGGTCCCCTGGAGGGTGGAGATGTCGAAGGCCTCGATCCGGAGCGGGGGGTCGACCAGACCAAGCACCTCCTGAAGGGATCGCAGGGCCTTGGCCCTGGCGTTGTGGTCCTTCTGACGGCTGAGACGATGCCGGGCGAAGGCTTCGGCGGCGTTGGCGGCCGCAGTCTCCATCAGCCGTCTCTTGCTCCCCCGTCGTGGGACCCGAAGACTGACATGGCTCCCTCGCAACGCTCCCAGCCACTCCTGGATGAGCTCGACCTCATCGGGCTCGAGGGAGACCAGCACATCTCGGGGGGGTCGCTCGTCACCGTAGAGCTCCCGGATGATCCGCCCCACCAGCTCGGCGTCGGTCAGATCCTCGACCCGGTCGACCACCACCCCCCGACGCCCCACCACCCGACCCCGGCGCACGTTGAGCACCTGGAACGCCGACTCCAGCTCGTCGCCATGGAAGGCGATCAGATCGAAGTTCTCGGGGCGCTCGGTGACCACCTCCTGGCGGAGCATCGCCCGACGGACGTCGTCGATCCGGTCCCGATGGCGGGCCGCCATCTCGAAGTCCTCCCGTTCGGCCGCTCCCCACATCTGGTCGTCGAGATCGGAGAGGACTCCCTCGGTGTCGCCGCTGAGGAAAGCGGCCAGCCCGTCGACCATCTCCGCATATTCCTCGGGCTCGACCGCGGCGATACAGGGGCCGGAGCATTTCTCGATGTGATAGAGGAGACACGGTCTCCCCTGCGCCCTCTGCCGCTCGAACAGGCCGTTGGAGCAGGTCCGGACCGGGAAGGTGCGGAGGAGCTGGTCGAGGGTCTTGCGGATGGCATAGGTGTGGGCGTAGGGACCGAAGTACTCGTTGCCCTTTCGCTTCTTCTCCCGCACCACCAGGGCCTGGGGCCACTGGAGGGAGCGGGTGAGGACCAGATAAGGGTATGACTTGTCGTCGACCAGCTTGATGTTGAACCGAGGCCGGTGTTGCTTGATCAGCGAGTACTCGAGCATCAGGGCGGCAACCTCGGACTCGGTGATGATCCAATCGACGGTCCGGGACGAGTCGACCATGGCCTGGGTTCGGGGATGTAGCCCCACTCCGAAATACGAGGTGACCCGGCTCCGCAGGCTCTTGGCCTTCCCCACGTAGATCACCTTCCCGTGACGGTCACGGAACATGTAGGCCCCTGGTTGGCCGGGGATCTCTGCTGGCTTGGGCCGGTCGAACATCACCTCTCAGGGTAGGAGCCGCCATCTGGCTGCACGTCAGGGGTCGAACAGGATCCGATGGTCACCAATCCGGCGCCAGCGAACCGCCGGGTGTGGTTTCCCTTCGATGGAGAAAGAGACCCACTCCCAGGTGGCGCGCCCGTCCGGACCGGCGAAAAACCATGTCATCTCAAATACCCCCGGAGCCCGGACCACGCTTTTCACCCTCAAAGCCTTAGGCCATGACGAGGGATGTCCGGTGGAAACGAAACGATTTGCACCGTCGTTGAACTCGCGGACCGCGGTCTTGAACAACTCCCGTTGGTTGTGGCTGAGTCTGTGGTAGTCAGCCAGGGCCGAGGCGGTCACCTGGAACCGCAACACACCTCCCTCGAACTACTGGCCAGTGTCGAGGATGTTGATCAGGCCTTCAAGATCATCGGCATCGAGAACCTGACCGGTGTCGACATCATGGTCAGCTTCCCGCTCCATCTGCTGCCATCTGTCGGTCCAGAACCATGCCTGGTCGGCGGGCACGGCCACCGTGGGCCTCAACTCGATGACACCGTCGTCCCGCTCGGTGACTTCGAGATGCGCTCCATCCGAGTCGAGTCGAAGTCGCTTGCGCAGTTCGGCAGGCAGCGTGACCACCCCTCGTTGTCGGACCGGGATGATGCCGGTGTATCGTTCGGACACTCTCTACAGTATATCTGCATTGCTGTAGTACGTCCATCTGTCAGCGGGTCGGGGGATCCACTTCTGTCAGGTCACTGAGTCCATAGCTGCCGCTCCATGCCCGAGGTGGGAGCAGCGGGATGCGCTCCCCGGAGAGGCAGGACAACACAACCCTGAACGTGTTCACCAGGGACGTGCCGATTGGCACATCGCAAGTCGGGGGAAGTCGGATCGCGCTGAGGACACCGAAACGTTGTCGGATGTCGCCCGGTGACCACACGTGCTCCACGTTGAGCATCTCGACCCCGTAGTCAGGTCCATGATCACCCTGCACGATTATCACGGCCTCTGGGTCTGCATCGATTATCCGATCCATCGTTGTGATCAGCTGACGATTGAGGCAGTGAATGGCATTGAGATAGTCCGAAGTCGCCCCCCAGTCACCAAACACGGAACCGATCGGCCGCTCCAGGAGATCACAATCAGGCCCGCTCCACAGGAAAGGTGGATGCGGACTCATGACGTGAGCGAACAGAAAGAAGGGGTTGCTGGGACGGTGACCCTCGAGTCTCTCTACAACCTCGATGGGGTTCACCCGATCAGAGTCGGTCGACTGCAGGGCTGAGCGAAGAATCGATGCAGCGGCAGTCATCTCCAGCAGGGCTCGATCGGCAGGATCCAATCCTCCCTCCGCGAGGCAGATGTCCTCGACTCCTCGACACTGGCTACCCGACCATTGAGGAGCGCCGGGGTAGAGGACATAGGCGTAGCCCCGGTCCCGGAGAGAGTCGACGACGACGTTCTCCCCTTGGGTTACCAGATAGAAGGGGCCCTCTGAACTCACATCTGTGTTCGCGTCGGCGACGTACTCCATCGACAACGTCGAGGCAATCGAGAGGAAAGACATGGGATAGGCTGCCGATGCCCTCGAGTCGATCATAAACCCTCTCGCCTCCATTTCCCGAGTGAACGAATCTTGTCGGACATCACCAAACTCACCTAAGACATCTGCTCGGCCGTATCCATCGAGGACGAACCAGTAGACGTTGGGAGCCCGTTCCAACTCAACAGCAGGCTCTTGGGCTGATCCGAACGTGACAGCCCTCGACGGGGGGCTTGCCACGATCTCAACGACGGGATAGAGGAGGAGGAAGGCGCCGAGCAGAGGTACGAATCCCTGCACCCAGTTCCATCTGCTAATGAGAAAGCCCGTGATCGAGATCGCGAACACCAGCCAAATAGCCCCATCTATCCCCAGTGTCGCCGATAGACCGAGAGCATTCCTGAGGGCTACGGCGAGATACGTGACGCCGAACACCAAAATGCTCAGACCGATCGCAAACCTCCTGGCGAGAAGGGGTCGAGAACGAGACACCAAAAGGACGCTGCCTCCAGCGATCACGACGAGGACTGCCCAATAGACGGCTAAGCGAAGGACCGGCAAGCGCTCACCCGGATTGTTGGCGACGAGCCTGGCGATGGGAATTGCGGCGAACGCTGAGATGCCCCCGATTTGCCGTCTCACAAACCGATCAGGCTAAACAGTCGTGCCGACACGGTCCATCGTGGCGGTTGGCTGAGAACCATCTGTCATGACATGAGCCGCCACTGACATGCAAGGAGACGGGGCACCGCCGGGAGGGCGCCAGTGTCGTGGTGGGGTCGCTCGACCATCTGCTCCAGGGACCAGCCTGCGTCGGCCGCCGCATTGAGCAGGTCAGACATGCTGCGATGATGGAAGGTCACGGTCTGACCCCTGGACTCCACCTCGGTCGAGCCCGCTGTGAAGTAGTCACCGGGTCGCCACAGCATCTCTCCGTCACTGTCGCCGATGGGCGTCGATCCGGTGGCGGTCCAAACCGGGTGGTTCATCACGACCGTGAAGGTCCCACCAACCCGGGTCACCCGGGCGGTCTCGCCGAACAGCCCTTGGTGGTCTTCGACATGCTCGAGGACCAGCACCGCGAAGGCACCATCAAGAGCATCCGTTGCAAACGGGATCGTTGGGAGTCGAGCTACCAAAGAGGGCGGCGCCAACCTGGCCAGCCTCTCGTTGAGGTCGAGGCCGATCACCCGAGCGCTGGTGGCGGCAACCGCCCGCATCACCCGACCCTCGCCGCACCCCAGGTCGAGGTAGAGGAGCCCGGGCGCGGGGTGAAGGATCTCGATGAGAAGCGGGGTGACCACCGACTCGTAGGCAGGGTCGTCGATGATCTCCTCCAACCACCACTCCCCGAGGTCGACCCATGGCATCCAACGAGGCTAGGGCGGGATATGTCCCGACCCCGGCCCTCTTGGCTTTAGCCTTTGTCAATGACCGGATGGCGCTGGAATCCGAGAATCGCCGCAGTCTGTCTGGCGCTGTTCCTCGTGGTCCAACTGACCGTCCCGCTCACACGGATGATCGGCGGAGACGAGGGCTCCCAGCGGTTCGGTTGGCAGATGTTCACCACTGCCAGCTTCTTCGACTTCGAGGTGGTGACGCCCTCAGGCGTGATCCAAATCGACGCGGACGATGTGGTAGCCAAACCGCGTGGCGACATGCACCTCGACGATCTGTTGCCTCCACATCTCTGTGCCACCTACCCGGAGGCGATCCGGGTGACCTGGTCTGAGGGTGAGCTGGAGTGTTGAAAAGCCTGGTGCACACGCTCGACCCTCGCCCGCTTGGGCTGACCCGGATCGTCGTCGGCGTTGCCGCCGTCATCAAGTCATTGATCATCCTGCCCCTCCTCCTTCGACTCACCGAACCACTGGTCCTCAACGCCCCAGTTTTCGATTGGATGCCCTCTCCCACACCCGCATTGGTCTGGACGGTGGTTGGTATGTGGTCCCTGGGTGGTGTCCTCCTGGCATTGGGATGGCGGGTCGCGATCAGCGGGTTGGTGGTCGTCGGTTGTGCGATCTTCGCCATGTGTCTCGATCTGCAGGCATACAGCAACCACCTCTACCTGATGGCATGGTTGGTGTTGCTCCTCGTGCTGGCCGATGCCGGGACAGGCCTCTCCATACAAAGAGCCCCCAAAGAGGTTGCTCGGTGGGCGGTCCAGCTCATCCCGCTCCAGATCTCGATCCTCTACATCTTCACTGGCCTGACCAAGCTGAACCCGGACTTCCTCAGTGGACAGGTCCTGGCCGAAGCATTACGCGGCGGTCTGATCTCGTTCCCGGAATCGTTGCGCACCCCCGCATTCCTGTCGGCGCTGGCAGTGACTGCGGTGCTCGTCGAGGTCTTCCTTGCTTTTGCGCTGTGGCTGCCCCGATACCGACCGGTCGCCTATCTGCTTGGAATCGGGCTCCACCTGTCGATCACGTTGTTCATGAGCGGGACTGGCGAGCTGGTTGTCTTCTCCCTGTTGATGTTCGCGACCTACCCGATCTTCGCCCAGGTTCGATCGAGACAGCCCGAAGTCTCGATCGCAACCTGACTCGAGGTGACGGTCGAGATCCGGCGATCCGGGTCTCTAGGCCGGGTCGACGTGGCTGGTCGGCCCGTCGCCAGGGGGAGAAACGGGAGCGGCAGGGTGAGCGCGGCGTCTGGCCAGCCACACCGCGACCCCCATCATCGCCAACTCCAGCACCATCGTCATCACCCTGTGGACGGCTGCGATGCCGACCACTTCGGTGCCGGACAGAGCCCCTCCCAGGAACGCAAAGAGAGCCGCCTCTCGGGCCCCCAGACCGGCAGGCGACGGGATGACCACATATCCGACGAGCCATGCGGCAGCGAATGCCGTGCTCAGCTCGAGAATGGACCACCCCGGCACCCCCGACGCTGTCAGAACACCGAAGCTGAGGAACATCATGCCGTGGGCCAGGAGGGCGGTGAGGAACGCCCGATTGATCAGAGATTGCTGGGGAAGGGCGCTCTCGACTCGGAGCTTTGGAATTCGTCGGCCGATCAGATCGAGAACCGTCCTCATCCACCTTCTGTCGAGGAGCGTCCAGAGCAGAGGGGTCAGGACCACTAACCACCGAACCCAGGAGGGCACTTCCGCTACCAGTAGCAAGGGGGCCCCAAGGGTGGCGGCGGCCACCACATTGATCAGGACGTGCACCGGGAAGGCGATCAGGATCGGGGCCGCCTGACCCGTCGCTTCGACCCCGAGCGCGATCTGTCCTATTGGTTGGGCGATACCTCCGGGGAGATACTTGATTGGTTGGGAGATCAGAAAACCAAGGCCCAGGGCCCGCCGATTCGACTCGAACAGTCGTGCCCACGACAAGGCATACGTGATCATCCCGGCCACATAGAGGGCTGCGGACGCAATGACCACAGGCCAGGCGCCGATGATGGCCTCGATCGGGTTGTCGTCGGTCCTGAAAAGAACGAATACGGCGGTCGAGGCTCCCAGGGCGACGATCGACCAGAACACCACCACCCGTGTGGCACGGGCCCTGGTGAGACGGCCCCCGATCGGGGACCCACCGCCTCGGTCTTCGGAGACCGAGGGCTCCTGTGGTGGCGAGCCGTTCACGACCCAGCCTCCCAGGCGGTGAAGCCGACATTCAACTCGGCCCATCTCCTCGGAGTCGAGAAGAGCGTGACCTCCACATATTGGAATGGCTGGTCGAGCAGACCTATGGGGATCTCGGTCTCTGGGGCGTCGCCCACCACCCAGAGATCCAGGCCTCGAGACCTGACCCGGTCGGCCAACCCCTCCAAGACCGCCCCGTTCATCAGCGATTCGGCCATTTCAGCCGCAGCCGGCACCCCGCACCATCCACGAACCAGTGGCATCAACAGGTCTCCGCCGGATCGTGCCGCCTCCCCAACCATGACCAACACCGCGTTTGGCCCCATCGCCTCGCAGGTCTCGATGGCCGCCTGGCCCCCGCCCTCGAACTCCGCCGCCAGCCCCAGTCTGGCGGTGTGGATGACAACCGGCGCGGCGAGCACGGCAGTGGCCGCCACCAGCGCGGCGAGATGTTTCCACCCATCGAGTCTCTCCAGCAACCTCGAGAGAACCCACACACCCAGTGCGATCACCCCGGGAAGCACGATGGGGACGAACCGACGCATCGCCCAGACGTGGTCCGGGTTGATCGAAGGCCGGAACAAATAGGTGAGGGTGGTCACGGCAACGACGGTGACGAAGAGCCCTTCCCCGTTCTCCGCACCTGCCGTCAGGGACCGCAACTTCAACACCAGGCCAATCAGCCCCAAGGCGACGATCGGGACTCCCAGATACCAGACTTGCCACTGAACGCTCAGCTCCGCATAGGTGCGGAGGGGGTCAATGGCGACACCGGCCTGGTCCTGGAGACCGGCCAGCCCATATATGTCGCTGCGAGTCGGAGACTCGATCCCAGGTCTGAGGATCCAGGCATACACGAGCCATGCTCCCACTCCGAATGTCAGCCATCTCGAGATCTGGGCGCGGTGTCTCGCCACGAGACTCAGGGGGCCAGATCGCCCGAGCATCGCACCGATCACCCTGATCACGAGCAAGGCGGCGAGACCACCACCGATGAATTCGGCGTGGTTGGCGATGTACACCGGGGAGAAGAGGAGCCCGTCGACCAAACCCAGCAGCGCGGTGAGGCAGGCAACCGCCCATACCCGGCGGAGGAGGCCATGCCACTCCGGGAGGTTCCCGCCCACCTCGACCCAGGTGAGATAGATGGTCAGAGCCAGGATGACGAGAAGGCCGTCGATTCGCGCCACGAACACAGCCCCGAGCAGGAGACCGGCGCCGGTGGCATACCGTGGTGAGCGTTTCTCGATGGCGGTTCGGGCCGCCCAGAGCCCGCCAAAAACGAATGCCATCGAGGCCATCTCGGAGAATGGGGCTCGGCCGAAGTAGAGAAAGGGCAGCGATGCCGCCACCAGCAGGCATGAGAGGAGTGCGAGACGGGCTGAGAGCAACCCGCGGAGGCAGGCGTACAACGCCAGGAGGGCGGTGGCTGCGATGACCGGGTTCACCAGGAAAAGTGCCGCCTGTCCGAAGGTCGCGGCCGTCAAGGCAAGAAGCCCTGGGAACAGGTGCATGAACTGCGGGTAGAGCCTCTGACCGTCGGAGGTGGCGTCGAACCCCGGAGAGGTGAATCGGACCGGCGCCTCCCCGAACAGATCGGCGTCGGTCTCGATGAGGAGGTTCCCGCTCCTCGCCAACGATGTGGCTGTAGCCACATAGGTGCCCGGGTCCCGAGCACCGAGGATGTGCTCATGTGGGGCGATCCAGCCCACCGTGACAGTGATGGCGGCCAGAGCCAGAATGAGGTATCCGGTCACCGGCGCCGGGGTTTCATTGCCGTCCGGCAGTAAGAGGCCGACACCCACCGTCGCCGCCAATCCGATCGGCCATGCCAACCAGGGAAACATCATCCCCGCCATGGAAAGGACCAGGGTGGACATACCGAACCCGGCGATGGCAGCCAGCGCCCATCGGGTGACGCGTTGGGGGATCACCCGCCAAACACCCACGGGAGCGGACGCGCCGACGACGTCTTGCATCGGGACCATGTTCCCTTATCGGGCGCTACTTCCACCGGCTTGTGCGACCGGCCACCCACCTAATCCGTCAGGCCAACGAATCCTTGAACCAGGGAAGGGTGCGCTCCAGACCGGT
>JBBDML010000016.1:89727-107393 GCA_040878345.1 Acidimicrobiia bacterium
TAATCCGTCAGGCCAACGAATCCTTGAACCAGGGAAGGGTGCGCTCCAGACCGGTCCGAAGGGGGATCTGGGCCTTCCAGCCAAGGATCTCCTCAGCTCGTGTGGTGTCGGGGCGTCTCACCGAGGGGTCGTCGGTGGGTCTGGGGACGAATTCGATCCCGGGGTGATTACCGACCACGTCCTGGACGGTCGCGGCCAACTCGAGGACCGTCACTTCTTCAGGGTTTCCGATATTCACCGGACCGGTCTCGTCGGAGAGGAGAAGACGCAAGATCCCCTCGACTCCATCGTCGACGTAGCACAGCGAGCGGGTTTGCTGCCCATTGCCATGGACGGGCAATGGCCGGTTCTCCAACGCGGCCTTGAAGAAGGTCGGGACGGCCCGCCCGTCATTAGCCCTCATGTGGCGCCCATAGGTATTAAAGAGACGAACGATTCTGGTGCCGAGACCATGCTCGCGGTGGTAGGCCAGGGTCAAAGCCTCGGCGAAACGCTTGGCCTCGTCGTACACCCCCCGGGGCCCGATCGGGTTGACATTGCCCCAATAGGTCTCGGGTTGCGGGTTGACCAGGGGGTCGCCATAGACCTCTGAGGTGGAGGCGAGGAGAAACACTGCACCCTTGTCCAGGGCGAGCCCCAAGCCCTTGTGGGTCCCGAAGGCCCCGACCTTGAGGGTGTGGATCGGCCATTTCAGATAGTCGGTCGGTGACGCCGGCGAGGCGAAGTTCAAGACGTAGTCGACCTTGCCGGCCACATGCATGTACTCGGTGACGTCGTAGTTGACCAGACGGAACGCCTGGCCATCGAGGAGGTGGGCCACGTTGTCGGCGCTACCGGTGATCAGGTTGTCGAGACATGTGACTCTGGCCCCGGCGTCGACCAGCCAGGTGCAGACATGGGACCCGAGGAACCCCGCTCCGCCCATGACGACGGCATGCTTGCCCGCCAGCTCGTCAAAGCCACCTGGTCTGGACGCGCGAGAATCAGTCATATGCCTAAGCCCTCCACCATGCAGGTCAGACTAATGGCACTTGCTCGTTGCTCAACTAGGTGGACCGAACACATCGAGTGTGACATGTCAGCCAAGGACTACCCAATTCCACACGGCGGCATACAAGAAGAGTGCCAAGGCGGCGGAGGCGTAACCCAGCCGCGCCTTCGAGGTGGCCACTGTCGCCAGCCCCATCACAAGCAGCATGAACCCGAAGCCCACAACCGGGACCAGCCCATAGGTGATCAGTGCGAATAGCCCGAGGACCAGATGGCGCCACTTTCCGGCGCGCTCCCCCAGCCCCCACAGGATGGCCACCGCACTCTCCAGGGCCAAGGTCCCCCAGCTGAGCCATTGAGCGGCCACCCTCACCGCGCCACCTACTGCGAGCTCGCCGGACCCGGCAACCACGACCGTCTCCCGATTGGCTGCCAATGCTTCTCCTGACATCCCGAGGAGTTGGGACAACGGTGCGAAGCGAGGGTCGACTACCAGAGTCCACTCGAAGAAACCCCCGGAGATGAAGTCGGCCGAGGCCAGTTTCCAGAAGACCGCCAGGCCGAAGACGGTGACGATCATCCAACGGGCCAGTTTCGCCAGCGTGATCTCCCAGTCAGGACCGGTCAGGGCGAAGGCGATGGCTCCGGCCCAGTAGACGGAGAGGGCGACGTGATTGTCGAGGGTTGGCCATTCATAGATGAACCAGACCGTCATCACGGTGGTCAGCGCCCACCAGAACCAGATCTGGAAGCGACGATCGGTGATCAGGAGACCAACGACGGCGACCACCATTCCGAATATCGCCCGCCGCACATCGGAGTGAACCACCACCACGAAACTGAACAGGGCCACCTGTATGGCAAACCGAGGATCAGCCGGATCGAGCAAGTGACGTCGAGGTGTCATCAGGTCAAGGGTTGTCAAGAGACGCCACCTCCTCCCAGGTCAGCTGAGGAGACGTATAGACGGGTCGGAGGACACGGAGCCGTGTGATCTCCACACCGGTCCTCTCGAGTGCGTCGGCCAGACGCCTCAACTCTCCCGAGGTGGGGAAACTGGCGGCACGGGCCAGAGTTCCATCGAGGTTGGCTGGAAATACCACGACTCCGCCGGCAGGGTTTGTCACCTCGATCGCTCGTTGTGGTCCGTCGATCTCGGCGAACATCCCGAACCCTGCGCCCACCCAGGGGTTCTCATCGAAGGCGCGGACCCGTACCCCATGGGCGATGGCGACGACGACCATCAAGACCGGTATCACGGCGATTCGCCAGTTGCCTCTCATAGCCTCCCGTGGAGTATCGGCCCGTCAGGTATTGGGGTTGACCAGCCATCATCTCACCGGCGCCATGAGGGGTGGCGGACCGCAGGTTCGATGCCTACAGATACCGACGTTCTCCCAGGACTCCCGACGCTGGATCGCCGAGGTCTCAGCCGCCGACGATCTCCCTGAGGAACTTCCCGGTGTAGCTCTCCCCCACCTGGGCCACCTCTTCGGGGGTGCCCACCGCGATGACACGCCCTCCCCCACTCCCTCCTTCGGGGCCGAGATCGATGACATGGTCCACCGTCTTGATCACATCCAGGTTGTGCTCGATCACCACCACCGTGTTCCCGGCGTCGACCAACCGTTGCAGCACCTGCAACAGCTTGCGGATGTCTTCGAAGTGAAGCCCGGTGGTGGGCTCATCGAGGATGTAGAAGGTGCGTCCGGTGGACCGTCTCCCCAACTCCGAGGCCAGCTTGATCCGCTGGGCCTCCCCACCCGAGAGGGTGGTGGCCGGTTGGCCCAGTCTGATGTAACCCAAACCGACGTCGTATACGGTCTGGAGGATCCGGACGATCTTGGGTTGATGCTCGAAGAACCCCAGGGCCTCCTCCACCGACATCTCGAGGACATCGGAGATGTTGTGACCCTTCCACAGGATCTCCAGGGTCTCCCGGTTGTAACGCTTGCCCCCACACACCTCACAGGGGACATAGACGTCGGGGAGGAAGTGCATCTCGATCTTGATGGTCCCGTCCCCCTTGCAGGCCTCGCACCGGCCTCCGGAGACATTGAAGGAGAACCGCCCCGGTTTGTAGCCCCGCGCGCGGGCTTCGTTGGTCTGGGTGAACAGCTGACGGATGTGGTCGAAGAGTTTGGTGTAGGTGGCCGGGTTGGACCGGGGGGTCCTACCGATCGGTGACTGGTCGATGTCGATCACCTTGTCGATCAACTCGACACCGGTGATCCGCTTGTGACGTCCCGGGACCACCCGGGCCCGGTTGACCTTCGAAGCCAGACCCTTCCAAAGTATCTCTTCGACCAGGGTCGACTTCCCCGACCCGCTGACCCCGGTGACCGCGGTGAACACCCCGAGGGGGAAGCTGACGTCGAGACGATCGAGGTTGTTCTCGGTGGCGCCCAGGATCTCGATGGTCGCCCCGTTCCCCGCTCTACGGAACAGTGGCATCTCGATCTGACGGCGACGGGCCATGTAGTCACCAGTGATCGAGTCGGGGGCGGCGGTGATGTCGGCCAGGGTCCCCTGGGCCACGATCGCCCCACCATGCTCTCCCGCCCCGGGGCCGATGTCGAGGATGTGGTCGGCGGTCTTGATGGTCTCCTCGTCGTGCTCGACCACGATCAGGGTGTTGCCCATGTCCCGGAGACGTAACAGGGTCTCGATCAGTCGCTGGTTGTCCCTTTGATGAAGCCCGATGGAGGGCTCGTCGAGGATGTAGAGCACACCCACCAGCCCCGATCCGATCTGGGTGGCGAGACGGATCCGTTGCGCCTCTCCCCCGGCCAGGGTGGCTGCGGAACGGGACAAGCTGAGATAGTCGAGGCCGACGTCGAGGAGGAAGCGGATCCGGGCCTTGATCTCCTTGAGCACCAGCTCGGCGATGTGAGCATCACGCTCACTGAGCTCCAGGGTGTCGAAGAACAGATGGGCGTCACCGAGGCTGAGTTCGGTGACCGAGGCGATGTTGTGACCGGTGATGGTCACCGCCAGGGCCACCGGGTTGAGTCGCCCCCCGTCACAGGCGTCACAGGGAACTTCGGCCATGTACTCCTGGTAGTACTCACGAGCCGAGTCGGTGTCGGCCCCCTCATGACGTCGGGTGAGGAAGGGTATGGCCCCTTCGAATGTGGTCTGCCATTGCCGTTTCCGCCCGAACCGGTTGACATAGCGGATGGTGATCTTCTCCGACCCGGTCCCATTTAGGATCTTGTCCTTGATGTCGGCTGTGAGATCCTTCCACGGGGTTTCCATCGAGAACCCGAAGACCTCGGCGAGACCGCTGAGGAGTCGGTGGTAATACCGCATCCGGTTCGACGACCACATCGGGATGGCCCCGTTCTGCAATGACAGATCGGGGTCGGCGATCACCAGCTCGGGGTCGACCTGATAGCGGGTCCCGATCCCCGAACACACCGTGCATGCCCCGTAGGGGCTGTTGAAGGAGAAGTTGCGGGGTTGGAGGTCCTCGAAGCTGAGCCCACACTTAGAGCAGGCCAGATGCTGGGAGAAGGTGAGGGTGGCACCCTCGGCGATCTCGATGTCGGCCACCCCCTCGGCCAGATTGAGAGCCGTCTCCAACGACTGGGTGAGACGTTGGTTCATCCCCTCCTTGCGGACGAGACGATCGACGATGACCTCGATGGTGTGCTGGTGATACCGGTCGAGGCGGATCTCCTCGGTGAGCTCATGGACTTCCCCGTCGATCCGGGCCCGGGCGTAACCCTGTTTGGCCAGGTCTTTCAACAACGCGTCGTACTCGCCTTTGCGACCCCGGACCACTGGAGCCAACACCTGGAACCGGGTCCCCTCCTCCAGCTCGAGGATCCGATCCACGATCTGTTGGGGGGTCTGGCGCTCCACCGGGGTGCCGTCATTGGGACAGTGGGGCACCCCGATCCGGGCCCAGAGCAGACGCATGTAGTCATAGACCTCGGTGACGGTCCCCACCGTCGACCGGGGGTTCCGGGAGGCAGTCTTTTGGTCGATGGAGATCGCCGGTGACAACCCGTCGATGAAATCGACATCGGGTTTGTCCATCTGGCCCAGGAACTGGCGGGCATAGGCGGAGAGCGACTCAACATAGCGACGCTGCCCTTCGGCATAGATGGTGTCGAAGGCCAGCGACGACTTCCCCGACCCCGAGATCCCGGTGAATACGATGAACTGATTACGGGGCAACTCCACCGTGAGGTTCTTCAGATTGTGCTCACGGGCGCCCCGTATGGAAATGGAATCGGTGGACACTCTCTCGCCTGGTCAGTCTGAGTTACGCCAGTGTAATCAAGGTGGTCGGCGAACGCGTGTTCGCCTACCACGAACCGGGGTCGTACTGGGTGAATCCTCCATAGCGCAGAATGGTCGCGCCCCGCCTGAGGGTGTTCTCAGCGAGCCTGGCAAGGCGCCTTACAAAGGGAGCCCCCTTCATCCCTCAGATACAAGTCTGGGGACCCTTGCCAGTCAACGAGTCGGCCGACTCGATACCCCAGACCTTGAGGAGCTGGTGTGGGCAGCCGATTTAGTACTTGCACATGTCACTGCCCATTTCCGACATACCCTGTCACCCGTGATCACCGAGATCAGACCGACCCGGGGCCTTGCCGATCTCGACCTGCCAGAGGCCTGGCGCCGCAGGGAGCTTTGGTACTTCCTGGCCTGGCGCGACATCAAGGTCCGGTACAAGCAGACCTTCTTTGGGGCCGCTTGGGCCGTCCTGCAACCTGTCTCTTTGGCCGTGGTCTTCTCGATCTTCCTCGGTCGGTTGGTCAACGTTCCCAGTGAAGGAGTCCCCTACCCGGCGTTCGTGTTGACGGGGCTCGTTCCTTGGACTCTTTTCGCGTCGGCACTGTCCAGCTCGGCTAGGTCCCTAGTTCAAAGTCGTGAGATCATCTCCAGGGTCTACTTTCCCAGGGTCCTCCTGCCGCTCTCGGCGGCTACCTCACATCTTCTCGACTTCGTGATCGCGGCCGTTGTCGTGGTTGTCGCATTGTTGATCTACGGTATTCCTCCCGGTCTCGCAGTCCTTCTTGCGCCGATCATCGGCCTTCAGGCGTTCATTGTCTCAGTCGCCTTTGGAACTCTCCTGGCCGCTGTGAACGCCAGATATCGAGACGTCGAGTACGCGGTCCCGCTTCTAGTGCAGGTTTGGCTCTTTGTGACACCGGTCGCGTACCCGGCTTCGCTCGTGCCATCCAATTGGCAGTGGCTGTACGGCCTGAATCCGATGGCGTGGGTTGTGGAGGCGTATCGGTGGTCGATGTTGGGTACCCCAGCGCCCGACGGGGCCCTCCTTGTGTCTTCGCTCATCGGCACGGGGCTGTTCGCATGGGCGGCCGCGATCTACTTCCAACGAACCGAGAGCATCCTGGCTGATGTCGTCTGACCCTCCCGTTATCACCACGCACGAAATTTCCAAGAAGTACCGACTGGGGACGCGCGCCTCATACGGACGTTTGACCGAATCCCTGGCGCGACTGCCGGCCAAGCTGGTCAATCGAGCCGCCAAAACACCAGCGTCCGACTTCTGGGCCCTCCGTGACATAACTATTGATATCGCCCGGGGCGAGGTGGTGGGCATCATCGGCCGGAACGGCGCAGGTAAGTCGACCCTCCTCAAGATCCTGTCAAGAGTGACACGTCCGACATCTGGGAGAGCCGAGCTGCGAGGGCGCGTTGGCGCTCTCCTCGAGGTGGGGACCGGGTTCCATCCTGAGTTGACAGGGCGCGAGAACGTATTTCTGAGCGGAGCCATCTTGGGACTTTCGCAACGTGCGATCACCGCCCGCTTCGACGAGATCGTCGAGTTTGCTGACATCGGACCGTTCCTCGAGACCCCCGTGAAGCGATACTCGAGCGGGATGCGCGTCCGTCTGGGTTTCGCCGTCGCGGCGCATCTCGAGCCGGAAATCCTGATCATCGACGAGGTGTTGGCCGTTGGAGACGCGGCATTTCAACGGAAGTCGCTCGGCAAGATGAGCGACGCTTCCAAGGGAGGACGGACGATCCTGTTCGTCAGTCACAACCTGGCTGCGGTGAAGAGCGTGTGCACGAGAAGCGTTCTCTTGGAGAAGGGGAGCGTCGTGCGGGATGGAATCCCCCACGAAGTTGTAGAGGAATACCTGCGAAGAACCGGAGAGATGAGCTTCGTCTCATTGGCTGATCGCTTAGACCGGCAAGGGAATGGCGCAATGCGGTTCGTAGGGGCGTGGGTGGAGTATCGGGGGACGCCATCCGATTTTGTCGTGACCGGCGAGTCGGCAGTCATCGCCCTCGCCTTCGAAACGTCAGCCCACGTGAGCAACGTGGACGTGACAGTCGGATTGTTCGACACCTTGGGGTCAGGCGCTCTGTTTTTGGGCAGCGAAATGGCAGGTGCATCGTGGTCAGTTGTGCCAACGACGGGTGTTTTTCGTTGCGCCATCGATAAGGTCGGTCTGCTGCCCGGAACGTATCAAGCAACCGTAATGGCCACATTGAGAGGTGAACCCCTTGACTGGGTCCTCAATGCGTTCAGGGTCCAGGTCGAAGAGGGGGACTTCTTCGGCACTGGGAGACTTCCCCCAAACGGCTACGGACCGGTGGTTCAGGATCACGAGTGGACCCTCGGGGAAAGATGAACATCATGTTTGACACGATCGCCTGGTACCGGGACATCGTGGAGGGCGCTCAAGGACCGACCACGCATCCCCGGATCGGACCTCGGAGCTGCTAGCACAACGCCCGATGAACACAGGCCTTCCGAAGATCTCGATTGTCACCCCCTCATTCAATCAAGGGGAGTTCTTGGAACAAACAATGCTGAGCGTGCTCGATCAGGGCTATCAAAACTTGGAGTACATCGTCCTCGACGGAGGCAGCTCTGACGGCAGCGTCGAACTGATCCAGAAGCACGCCAGCCGCCTTACCAACTGGCGTTCGACCCCGGACCATGGACAGGCCGCCGCGCTGAGTGAAGGCTTCGAGATGGCAACCGGCGACATACTCGGTTGGGTGAACAGCGATGACCTGCTCGCACCGGGTGCCCTCATGCATGTGGCCGAGGCTTGGATGAAGAGGCCTGAGATCCTGATGGCTGGGGGATGTCAGGTATTCGGTGGCGAGCGGGACTCCCCACCACATTTTCCGATGTTCCAAAACGCCCCTGGCCCTGAGCCCCTGCCGATAGTCCGGATGCTGGACATGGCCATGCATTGGTTTCCGGGGGAATTCTTCTATCAGCCGGAGGTCTTCTTCCCAAAGAAGGCGTATGTCGAGGTCGGGGGTATCGACCCGAGTTACTTCTACACGATGGACTACGACCTGTGGATGAGATTCGCTCTGCACGGACTCGATGTGGTTGTGCTACCGCAAGTCCTGGCCTTCTACCGAGAGCATCCAGGTCAGAAGACCTTCGACCTGGATGCTTTGCACAGGGAGATGGTTCGAACCGCCAACCGGTATTTGAAGGATGCAAGAGTCCCACTGTCGCCTATGCGGAGAAGACTGATGGCCGCGTCCAACACGCTTGCAGTTCGCCCTGTCACCAGGCGGGCCGTAGAAGAGTTCAGGCGCCTGTTCGGTGGCTGAATCCGCCCCGCCCCGATTCTCGGTCATCATCCCAACCTACAACTACGGTCGCTACCTTCCGACAGCCCTCGATTCTGTTCTCGATCAGTCACGGGACGATGTCGAGATCCTTGTTGTCGACGACGCAAGCACAGACGCCACCCCAGAGATCGTGTCCCGCTACACCAGACATGTGGGGTACGTGCGACTCCCATCGAATGTTGGACCGGCAAGGGCGTGGGGTGAGGGCCTCGATCGCGTCAGCGGTCGCTATGTGTGCAAACTCGATGCCGATGATTGGCAACTGCCAGGATTCCTCGAGGCGATGGGTGCGGCATTGGATGACGCGCCATCGGCCGGAATGGCTGCAACCGCCGTGTTCGCCTATTACGAGTTGTTGAGCCGTATTTCACTTGCACCAGTCGGAGCGCCCGCCGGGCTACTGGACGCTCCCAACTTCCGGCTCCGATTGCTCGGACAGTTCTTCTTCTTCATGCCTGGGATCATGCTGCGCCGAGAAGCCCTCCTTGGGCAGGGACCTCCACGCCCTGAGTTGTGGATGGCCCATGATTGGGAGTTTCTGATTCGGGCCATGAGAGGTTGGTCTTGTTTCGTTCTCGACGAACCGCTGGCGGTCTATCGAGTGCACTCAGGATCAGTGACCCAGTCGGGTCGAACCGAGAGACTCCTCGCCGACATGACCATCCTCCAAGAGATGGCGTCCATGTCTGGATCCGCCCTATCGCTGACCGACCAGGAGAAAGAGCGGTTCTGTCTCGCCGTGGCAGAGACCTATCTGCGTCTCACGCCCTTGAACCTACTTCGGTTCGATTTTCGCGGAGCATTCAGACATGTCGAACTCGCCATGCAACTTGCGGGAGGGTCTGGGTGGGGTCCGACATCCTCCAAGGCAAGGATGCTATTTCGAGTCGCTGCAAGGAAGGGCAAGTCACACATGATTTGGAAGTTCGGCCTGGACTCCACGAACGTTGAGACTCTGCTACCGAAGCCGTCCTGCGCTTCAAATTGACCGCGTCAACTATGTGCCACTTGCCTCATGACCAACTCGGACCCCGCGAATTGGTCTTGTCTGTAGGCGTTTGATCTCGCATGAGAGTTCTCCACGCCGCCAGCTCTTACCCACTCGGGCCTGGTGACACGACGGCACCCTTTATGGAGGAGATGCTCGGCGCTCTGGCCAACCGTGGTCATCGAGTGAGTGTCGTCGTCCCGCGGGTCAAAGGGCTCCTTGAAGGGGCTCGCAACGGCGTCGAAGTGCAGGGGGCCGGGTATGCCCCTCAACGATTCCAACAATGGGGCTATGGCCGAAGTTTGACAAGTGACGGGAGCCTCCGGGCAGTGGCCGCGCTCGTCACGCCTTTTGCCCTGACCTCGATGGGTCGGGTGCTCAGATCCAACATCAAGACGGAAAAGCCCGACGTGGTGCACCTCCATTGGGTGCTCCCTCAAGGCCTCCTTGCTGTGGTGGTACCCAGATCGCTCCCTCTGGTGGTGTCGATCCATGGAGCAGATGTGGCCTTTTCCCGTGGGCTGCTGCGCAACATAGCGCGAGGAGTTCTGGCCCGAGCGGATGCCGTCGTAGCCGCCTCCACCGGAGTCCTGTCGGCCGTAGCCGACATCCATCCCGGCATCGAGTCCAAGTCTCATGTCATCCCCCACGGAGCCAACGATCTGCTTCTCCGCGGCCGCAGTTCAAGTCAAGCGCGGAGGCGCTTGGGACTGGTCCCTGAGGAGGCGATCATTCTGGCCGTCGGGCGACTGGTTCCCAAGAAGGGATTCGAGACCTTGATCAGGAGCATGGTCCATCTCGGACCAGCCGGCCCTCGTCTCTTCATAATCGGGGAGGGCCTCGATCGGGCTCGGCTGGAGGCAGCCATTCCCACCGAGATGACCGATCGCATACATCTTATCGGATCGAGGAGCCGTGGTGATTTGGCGGACTGGTATGCGGCTTCTGACGTTGTCGTCGTACCCAGCGTGCCCACAGGAGGTGATGTTGACAGCGGGCCGGTGGTGCTCATGGAGGCTATGGCGGCCGGCAGAGCGGTGGTCGCCACTCGGATTGGGATGGCCCCAGATCTGATCGAGACCGGTGTGAATGGTGTCCTACTCGACTCCATCGGAGAGGACGAGGTCGCCAAAGCCATCGACGTCGCTCTGAGGAGCGCCGAGCCATTTGGTCGCGCGGCCCGTGAGACATTCGAACGGGTGGGTGGCTGGACGCGTGTTGCCGAAGACCTGGAGACCGTCTACCGCAAGGTGATGATCGAACCGCCAGTCAAGCGTTGAGCAGCGCCTGCATTGCGCCGAGCAGCTCCCCGGCTCGTGCCTGCCATGACCAAGCACCCTGGCGGGGGACGATTCGACGATTCCGCAGCTGGAACTCTATAGCCCTGGCCATGTCCTCCGCGTCCCCAGGGATAGCCACCGCCTCCACCGAAGCAGCAACGCGCCGATAGTTGGAGATATCCGTTACAACCACAGGCACCTCGCACGCCATGTACTCCAAGACCTTGTAGGAGCTGGTGTGTCGTGCCCAAGCTGTGTCCGGATAGGGCAGTACGGCAACGTCGAGGCCGGCGATTATCTGAGGGACTTCGGAATGGTCGACGAAGCCGCGGTTGTGAATCCAGGTTTCTGATGGCGGGTTGAACCCACGTTCGAGCGGACCAGCGATTTCCATGCGCAAGTCCGCACCTCTCCGGCGAAGGATGGAGACGGCTTCGACGAGCGTCTCGACCCCGCGGTCCCGGGCAAGTCCTCCGACATATCCGACTATGGCGGTTGGGCTTGGCTCCCGACGGCCTCCAGGGAATCGGGGTCGAAAGAGGTCCATATCCACCCCGTTGGGCACCACGGCCACCTGGTCTCCCAGCTTCAGCAAGAGTCTGAGGCTGTCAGAAACGACGACCGTCAGGTCGGCGCCGTGCGCGAGGCTGTGGAAGAGCCGCTTCACTCCTGGGATGCGGCCGGAAGCGAACGCTTCGTAGTTGTCGAAGACATCGAACACGAAGGGGACGCCCATCTGTCGGGCGATTCGTCGGCCGACCCATCCGAACTGGGTATCTGAGCCGGCGAGAACCACGTCCGGCCCGAAGCGACGTGCAGCGTCACCGACGCGCCTGAGATAGCTGGGGATGCCGGACACGAAGAGTGGAAGACTGACGAACTTGGCTGAGCCGACCGTGATCTCATCGACGGAACCCGAGCTGTAATCGGCGGCGAGCACCAATGACTGCACGCCGGAGGCAGCCAGGGCGACAGGCAGCTGGTAGTACCGACCGAATCGCTCGTTGACCAGGTCTCGGCTGGATGATCGCCGCTTGCACAGTGTCAGGACTTTCAAAGTCCGCTCTCGCCGTCAGGTGCTGCGCGCATCACCGACTCGAGACCCAGGATCGGGCTCGCCGGTAGAGCAGGTAACCAGGCCAGTACCCCGAATAGACCAGGCGCCAATAAGCACTCGGACAGTGACGAAGGTGAATCGCCCTTTCCTCGCCGAAACGGGCTCGCAGAGACTCCCAGTCTCTCCGGGAGCTGATCCCTGTGTCCGGCATCTCCGAGAGCACTTCGCCGGTGGCAACTGCCCGAGCGCCCCCTCTGAAGGTCCTCAAGAAGAACTCGTAGTCCATGTGAACGCTGAGGTCTGTGTCGAATTTGCCATACCGGTCAAACAGACTGCGCCGCGTGAATGCGCCCTGGTGGGGGAAGGGCTTGAAATTGATCCTCGAGGAGAAGGCATGCGATTTCAATCGTCGCCGCCTGTCCCGAGCAGTGAACAGAACATCAAAACAGACGACGTCGGCACTGGTCTCGAGGGAGGTCTGTGCGAATGAAAGAGACTCTGAACCAGCGAATGTGTCGTCGGCGTTGAGGACGAGCACCCACTCCCCCAGTGCCAGGTCGATCCCTTTGTTCAGGGCCTCGGCAATGCCGCTGTCGGGCTCGCTCACCCAACGGAGAGCCGGGCCTTCACGCTCTAGCCACGGCCTCGTCCCGTCGGTCGAGCCACCATCGATCACAATGTGCTCATAGTCGGTGAAGGTCTGGCCCGCCACGCTGGAGACGGTCCTCTGCAGTGCGGGCATGGCGTTGAGCGTGGCAGTCACGATGGACACCTTGGGCCGGCCGGTCATGCGCTCAGTCGAGCGTGGACGGCATCACGTCGTGACGGCGCTTGTTGAGTTGCACCATCAAGTCCGCGATCAACCCGATGCCGGCGAGGGCAAAGGCAAGCCCCAGGATGATGATGGTGTTGGTCCCGGGCCGAAGGTCCTTGGTGATCAGGTCGTAGGCCAGCTTTCCCACCCCAAAGATCCCGATGAGGGCAGCAGGCGGCCCGAAAAACCGGATCGGTTCGTGCATCAGAACCATTCGAATCACCTGGAGCAGGTAGCGACGGGTGTCCTTCAGCCAATGGAACTTCGACTTCCCGACCCTTGGTGCGTAATCGATCGGCACATACTTGATCGAGTAGCCGTTGGAGAGGAACGCCATGGTGATGGTGGTGACGCAGGAGAAGCCCCGAGGCAGTAGATACAAGAACTGGTCGGCGACCTCACGTCGGAAAGCCCGAAAACCCGAGTTGAGGTCGGGGATCTCCGTGCGTGACAAGTAGGAGGCCAGTCTTCTGATCAACCACTTGGCGGGGCGGCGCAGCATCTTGATGGTCCCCTCTTCGGTCCGGCGGGCCCCCACCACTTGGTCGTAGCCTTTGAGGGCCCTGACCAGGTCTGGGATCTCCTCATTGGGATAGGTCATGTCGACATCGGTCCAGACCACGACCCTGCCCTGGGCTGACATGGTCCCGAACTTCCGGGCCGATCCTGACCCACGGTTCGAACCGAAACGAATGACGGTGATCCCCTCGATCGAGGCGGCGACCCCGCCGGAGCCATCGGTGGAACCGTCGTCCACGACAACCACCTCATAGGTGAACTCGCTGGAATCCATGGCGTGACGTATCCGCTTCACTTCGTCGATCAGGTGCCCGGCCTCGTTGTACACCGGGAGGATGATGGAAACGTCAGGTGCTGTCATCTCTTGGATCTCTGGATACATCGGCCGGCCATCCTGCTCCTTGAGAGTCGCATCTCGATGCCCCCATTGTGGTCTCTTCGCCGCTCATCTCGCCGACAAGGCCGCTCGAGACGTCATTCGGCATCGATCCAGAATGTGCAGACGAACGTGGGCGACAGGCGGGTGAGACGGGTGAGAAACCAATCCGGGACCGCCCTGGCCAGACGGCGCGCCAACGTGTCGGCACCCTCAAGTTCGAGTGTCACCCTCATCGCCTCGACTTCCCGGTGCTGAAACATGAATCCCGTTTCGCTCAACATCGAGTCGAGATCCGGCCTGCTCAGCGGCTCGCAGTCGTATGCGTCACCCCTACCGGCGTACCGCACATAAGAGGTCCTCCATCGACGAGGCACCCAACTCAGGAAGGGGAGACGGAAATGCGGCTCGACGAGCGCCCATCGGTTTGGGACCGAGAGAAAACCCAGACCTCCTCTCGCCAGTAGGCGGCGCATCTCTGCCAGATGAGAGACCTGATCGCTCCGGCCCCCAACGTGCTCGATCACGTGATTACTGATCACGATGTCGAAGCTGCCGCCCTCGAACGGCAGAGTTGTCCCATCGACGCGACGAAAGGTGAAACCATCCGCAACCATCCGTTGGTCTCGAACATCCACTGCCGTCACGGTGAGTGACCCCGGATGCTCGGCCGCGAGATAGTGGGCGATCCCTCCAGAGCCGGTTCCTATCTCCAACACCCGAACGGGGCCGTCATCAATCCTGGGCTGGAGCATCCGCTCGATCTTCATTGCCTTGAGACGCCGGCTCTCCAGGTCGAGACTGGCATGCGGGGCCGGCGGCACCTCCTGATCTGGGGATGCCGAGGAAGACGGCTCGCTCACGAGCGAACGACCTCGGGTGCAGGTGTGCTGACCCGCTGCGACCCAAGCCGGCGAACCAGGAGCCAGACGACCGCGGCCACCGTCAGCCCATGCACCACCCAGCCGGGACCGCCCATCGACATCGTCCACAGAGTCTCGGCCGCCCCGCCCTCGAAGAGCTTCTTGACCCAGATCCCGATCCCTCCGATTGCCTCACGACCGATCATCGGGTCGGTGGATGTGGCGACCATCATCGTCACAACGCTGACGAGCACGGCGGCGGAGGTGAGGAGCCGCCACCGCTGCCACGCCCAAACAAGGGGCATGGCAAGGAAGGGAAGCGCCGGTGTGAGATATCGAGCCCCCGGCGAGTCACCGCCCCACGGGTTGCCCCAGAAAAGCGGCAGGAGCACGAAAAGGCCGAACATGGCCAGCGCCATGGCGGCGTCGACCTGGATGCCTCTCCTCAGTCTCGCCACCGCTCCCCCAACCGCGATCACGACAATCGGCGTCGCAGCCAGGAGACCTCGCCCCTCGAACAGCAGGCGTGGGAGATTGCCGAGTGAGCCGGTCCGGAGCATGTCTGTGACAGGTCTCGCCGTGTTGGTCACATCGTGGTAGGCGCTGAACTGATAGGACAGGGTGAAGGGATCGCCGAACGCTATCTGGTTGTAAACCGCCAAGCCCACTGCAGGGATCAACCCACCCAGGATGAAAACGAAGGACTGACGGCGATGTCTCCAAAGCGCGTACGAGGCCAAAGGTACCAAACCCAGCACAGCCGAGTATTCGACCGTCACGGCCATGCCGGCCAGCAGCCCGGCCGCCCACAGCCGGGGCGCACTGCCTCGGCCAACCAGCAGGAGAAAGGCACCGAAGAGAAGGACGGCCGTGAGCAAGTGACCGAAGAGGAGGGCTGAGAACGGCAGGAGCAGAGTGCCAAAGAACACGGCGAGGGGTGCCGGCACCGCCCCCACGTCGGACACCGCCCGAACCCGCCGATACATCATCACCACCAGCAGTGCTGCAGGGATCGTGGCCGACCAGAACGACACCCACCACAGGCCGAGGTTGCGGTCGATCCTCAGAATGGTGGCTTCCTCCACACCTGCTGCCTTCCCTATGGCGAAGAACGGCACGGCCAAGACCGGCTGGCCGGGGGCCTTGTCCGAATAGATGTGGCCGTCGCGGACTGCTCGATCGAGATCTAGCACCTGCTCGTAATCGTCGAGCATCACGGTGCCTCTCTCGACCAGCGCCGCGGTCAGGGCGTACCTGGAACCCTGCTGGGCCCTATACGGCTGGAGGATGACCCCCACGGTCACGATGACGAGGAGGCCGAGAATCCACTCGACTCGGACTCTCGCCAACCCGCTTCTCTGGGAGTCGACCGCCATCTCAGGCCATTATCGGCGGCCGAAGATGCAACCAGAGATCATTCGGCCGTGCCGGACGTGCCATCCGGACAGCCCCGGCCGACTCTCCCTCAACCGGCCTCGGCCACCTCACGGAGCTCCCGTCGCAGTTCATTGATCTCATCACGCAGACGGGCCGCGTACTCGAAACGGAGATCCTTGGCCGCCTCGTGCATCTCATCCTCGAGACTGAGGACCAGCCGCGCCAGGTCGGCCCCCTCCAGATCGAGGGGGGCACGACGCTCCACCTCTCGCCGTCTCCGGTTGGTAGCCGGAGCGTCTGACTGGACCAGTTCGAGGATGTCCGACACTCGCTTCCTGATCGTCTGGGGGTCGATCCCATGCTCGGTGTTCCACTCTTCCTGGGCGCGACGGCGACGATTGGTCTCATAGATGGCCTTCTTCATCGACTCGGTGATGTTGTCGGCGTACATCACCACCTGACCGTCGACGTTGCGGGCGGCCCGACCGATGATCTGGATCAGGGAGGTCTGGGAGCGGAGGAAGCCCTCCTTGTCGGCGTCGAGGATGGCGACGAGGGAGACCTCGGGGAGGTCGAGACCTTCCCGCAACAGATTGATCCCAACCAAGACGTCGAAATCCCCCAGCCTGAGCTCCCGCATGATCTGGACCCGTTCCAGGGTGTCGATCTCGGAGTGCATGTAACGGGCCCTCACCCCCATCTCGAGCAGGTAGTCGGTGAGGTCCTCGGCCATCTTCTTGGTCAGGGTTGTGACCAGGACCCTCTGGTTGCGGATCGCCCTCTCCCGGATCTCCCCGAGGAGATCGTCGATCTGGCCCTTGGTGGGGCGGATCATCACCTCGGGGTCGACCAGACCGGTGGGACGGATGATCTGTTCGACCACCTGGGCGGAGTGGGAGATCTCGAAGTCGGAAGGGGTGGCGGACAGAAAGATCACCTGGTTTGCCTTCTCCAACCATTCGTCGAAGCGGAGAGGGCGGTTGTCCTTGGCCGAGGGGAGCCTGAACCCATGCTCGACCAGGACCTCCTTGCGAGAGCGGTCTCCCTCGTATTGGCCCCCGATCTGGGGGACGGTGACATGGGACTCGTCGACGATGGTCAGATAATCCTCGGGAAAGTAGTCGAGGAGGGTGTATGGGGCCTCACCGGCCTCCCTCCCATCGAGATGACGGGAGTAGTTCTCGATGCCGGAGCAGAACCCGACCTCACGCATCATCTCCAGGTCGTAATGGGTCCTCATCCGGAGACGTTGCGCCTCAAGCAGCTTGCCCTGACGCTCCAGATCGGCGAGACGCTCAACAAGCTCCTCCTCGATGGCCGAGATCGCTTTGAGCATCCGCTCCCGCTCGGTGACATAGTGGGTAGCAGGGAAGATGAACAGCTCTCCCAGCTCCTCGACCACCTCACCGGTGACCGGGTTGAGCCGGAGGATCCGCTCCACCTCGTCACCCCAGAACTGGACCCTGACGATGGTCTCGTCGTAGGAGGGGAACACCTCGAGGGTGTCGCCACGGACCCGGAACTTGCCCCGGATCAGGTTGACCTCGTTCCGCTCGTATTGGATATCGACCAAACGTCTGATGGCGTCGGCCATCGGGTATTCGACACCCTGGATCAGACGGAGCAACTGACCCTCGTACTGCTCCGGTGAGCCAAGGCCGTAGATCGCCGATACCGAGGCCACGATGATCACGTCGTCACGAACCAGAAGCCCGGCGGTCGCCGAGTGACGAAGCCGATCGATCTCATCGTTGACGGTGGCGTCCTTCTCGATGTAGGTGTCGGTCTGGGGGATGTAGGCCTCGGGCTGGT
>JBBDML010000017.1:0-4518 GCA_040878345.1 Acidimicrobiia bacterium
TAGTGGATGCACTTCCAGGGGCAGATGTCGACACAACCCTCACAGAGGATGCACTCGGACTGATCGATGTGGAGGAACTGCTTGGGCCGGAGCTTGTCGGCGAAGTAGTCGGTCTCGACCACCGCCAATTGGTAGTCGTCCCTCATCGGGGGGGTCTCGTCGACGACGCCCCTCGGCATCAGCGATCACCCCTGACCAGGGGTCGGCCGTAGGGCGATATCAGCTCTGCCGGTGCTGCCTTCGCCGGCCGGCCATCCTTGATCTTCTGGATCTGGAGCCCCAGGACCGCCGCCACCCCGAGCATCCCCAGGCTGTAGCCCATCTGCACGGAGTCCCTGATGGCGGCCCAACTGATGTCGACGGTGTTGCCCAACACCAAGAGAGGTGGGATCTCCAGGGCGACCCGCTGCGACGACCACTCGAGGTCCGTCGTGGCGAAGTTGAGCCACTCGGAGGGGACCATCCCGAAGAAGAAGACGAGGGCCACCCAGGTGATCAGGGCGGCCACCGTGGCCCGGGCCCAGGTCATCGGCTGATTGAGCACCCACAGGAAAGTGGCCCCGACCAGGGACATGGTCGTCGACCCCATCACGATGAGGTAACCGGCGGCCTTCCACCAGATGCCACGGGGGAACCAATTGAGGAAGTCGACCACGACCGGGACCTCGACGCCATCGACGAGCTCGGTCTCGGGTATCGACGCCCAGTGGATCCAGATCACCCCGATGGTCAGGCCGAGTAGGCCGAGGACGAGTAACGCAGAGCCGATTTGCTTGCGACGTCCGTCGCTCAGTTCTCCAAGGCGATACATGTCTCTGAGGTCTCGCCGATCGCTGTCACGGGGTTTGTACCATAGTTGCGGCCCCGCTCTGCTCAGCGGTCACCCCCCGACATCGAAGCCTGCCGGCACGCCAGGGCGATGCCGCGCCTGCGGTTAAGCTCCCGCAGTCTCGTCCGGTGTGAGGAACCCGTTTGGCCGCTACCCAAACAGCTGACATCAGAGCCGTCCTCGGTGGCGGATCGGCGGAGGATCGCGTTGCGGCGACCCACCTCGTGGTGGGGGCCCTTTTCCTGGTCCTAGGGAGCGCTCTCGCCGTCCTCTCTTTCTTCGCACTCAGATTCGGCGACCTCTTCCCCATCAGCTACGGGCGTATCGAGCCCATCGCCAACCTCACCCTGGTCATCGGCTTCTGCGTGATCTCATTGGTCGGCGGCGTCTACTACGTGCTCCCCCGGCTCACCGGTGCCAGGCTATGGAACAGCCGTCTCGCCGGTCTGGGCCTTCTGGGAATGGCAGGGTTGGTGCTCGCCGGGGACCTCGCCGTCGCACTCGGGCTCGGCAGCGGGCGTCAGCCATTCGGCCTCCCTTGGTGGATCGATCTCCCCATGCTCGGCGTGCTCTCCGTCCCTTTCCTCATCGTCAGCCGGACGATCGCCAACCGGGAAGAGAAGCACTCCTACGTCACCATCTGGTTCGTACTCGGCGGCGTCACCTGGCTGCCCCTCCTGTATGCCACCCACGTCGCCGGGCATGCCCCGTTCCTCAGCACCCTGGCGATCGCCTACAACGACCTGTTCCTCTCCTCGGGGCTGATCACCATGGTGGTGATCACCCTGGGCTCGGGGCTGTTCTATTACACGGTGGTCCGCGAGCTCGACATCGCGCTGGCCAGCCGTCAACTCGCCCTGGTCGGCTTCTGGTCCCTCGGCTTCGCCTCGGTCTGGTGGGGTACCGCCCAGCTCATCTTCGGCCCCGGCCCAGGCTGGCTGGCGGGGGTGGCGGCCGCACTGGGCCTCGCTTTCCCCATCGGTGCCCTGGCCAACGCGGCCAACGTCAGCCTGACCCTCGAGGGCTCATGGGGCGATCTGAGTGATCGCCCTGGGGTCTCGGCAGGTGTATTCGGTCTCTTCCTGGCGGTGGGGGTGGGGGCACTGGCGGCCCTCGGCGGGTTCCGGTCGATTGCATCGGTGGCCGCCCTGACCTCATTCTGGGAGTCGATCGAGTACGCCTCGGTGGCCGGAGTGGGAGCACTCCTCGTGGCCGGGGTCAGCTTCTCCGCGTTGCCACGGCTCACCGGCCGCGAGATTGCATCCCGTGATCGAGCTCGGTCATTCAGCCGCCTGACCGTGATCGGCTCGGTTGGCGTTGTGATCTTCCTGACTGCCGCCGGGTTGTACAACGGCTATGCCTGGATCGGGGGGGCAAACTCGGCTGCCTTCGTCAACGCCGGCGAAGGATGGGGAGCCGGAGTCGGGGCCACCGCCGATACCCTGTTGCTTCTCGCCCTGGCCTTCTCTGTCGTCGCCTTCATGGGGCACCTGGCCTACGCGTCGACCATCCTGGGAACCCTGGTCAGGGGAAGGGCCATCCCCCAGGAGATCCTCGTCGCCAGGGAAGCCGACGATGAGTGAGTTGCTGAGCGCGGCCGCCGCCGCCCTCGGCACCCCCGAAGCGCTGGTCAAGCGGTCGGCCGAGGCTCGGGCGGTGGCCACCGGCGCCACAGTCGATGAGATCCTCGCCGACTGGGCCGGTGGCGCTCCCGCTCCCTCCGGGGCGCCGGCCGCGCCTGAGCCCGAGCCGGCCACCACCGAGGCTGATGCCCCGGCCGCCCCGGGCCCGGCCTCGGAGATCGTGGTCGAGGTCCCCGCCCCGGCTCCATCCCTTCCCGAACCGGTTCCTGCCGGCCCTCACCAGCCGCCGGTCTTGGTGGGCGTGTCCGACAACCCGCTGACTGTCCTCGCCGGCGTGGTCGGGTTGTTCCTGATCGTGCTTCTGGTCGGTCTGGTGGGCCCTTCGCTCCCCACCGCCAACGCCGGCGCCCGGACCAGCGCCATCGAGCTCAGTGACGCCGCAGAGCACGGCCGGGACCTCTATGCGAGTCTCGGTTGTGCGGCATGTCACACCCAAATGGTGCGGCCGGTGGTGGCGGATGTGGGTCTGGGGGCGGTGACCCTCAACGACACCAACCAGGTGCTCGGGACCCGACGTTTCGGCCCTGACCTGTCCAATGTCGGATCCCGGATGACAGGCGCCCAGATCGAGGCGGTGGTCGGGGGATTCGGCGGCCACCCGGTCCAGACCCTCTCCGGCGATGATCTGGCTGCGCTGGTCGCCTATCTCAGCGAGTCGGTGACTGCCGAGGAGCACGGTCGATGAGCGAGCTCCTCACCGCCGCAGCGGCAGCCCTTGGTGTGCCCGAGGCCCTCGTCCAACGGGCGGCCGCGGCCCGCGCCGCCGACACCGGGGCCAGTGTCGAGGAGGTCCTCACGGCCTGGGCCGGTGGCGCCCCAATGCCGGCGGCTGCCCCCACCCCGGCGCCCCCCGAGACACCGGATGAAGTACCCCCACCGGACGGCACGCCTGACCAGCCACCGGCCGCCGCGCCAACCCCGGCAGCCACCCCGGCTCGGGGAGCCGCGATGGCGGGGGCGTCACGGGCTCCCATCCCCACCGAGGTCACCGCCCGGGAGGCGGCTCGTCTCCCCGAGGTCATCACCGTCCCCACTGCCGGGATCCGGGAGCGCACCAACTCCTCGATCCCCAAGTGGCTCACCACTCTCTTGATGGTGGCGCCCCTCTTCGCCCTGTTCTCGTTGGGTGGTTCCGCGACCGGGGAGTGCGGGGAAGCCACCGAGTTGAGGACCGATGTGGTGACGGGCGAGATCGTCAACTGCGACGGCTCAGAGTTCACCGGCCAGCCAGGCGGTGGTGGTGGCGTCGACTTCGTGGCGCTCGGGGGTTCGATCTTCAGCGGCTCGGTGGTGACCGGGGTCGACTGCGCCGGTTGTCACGGCGCAGGGGGTGAGGGTGGTGTGGGTCCGGCGCTGAATGGGGTGCTCACCACCTTCGGCTCCTGCATCGACCAGATCGAGTGGGTGTCACTCGGATCGGCCGGCTTCAGCCAGGCGGGCCGCGACACCTATGGGGACACCCAGAAACCGGTGACCATAGGGATGCCAGGGTTCGCCGCTCCGCTTTCCCCGGGGCAGATCGCGGCAGTGGTGGCCTTCGAGCGGGTCCGGTTCGGCGGAGGCGACCAGGCACAGGTTGGCACTGATTGCGGGCTGGTCACACCGGCCGAAGGCGACGGTGAGCCGACCGAAGGCGAGGAGGATGTCACCGGGGAGACCACGGCGCCCGAAGCCGCCGCCCACTCGACCGTGACCTCCTGAGAGCGGCTGTCAGTCGGCGACCGTCCACGATCTTGCCTTCGGCGAGCACGATCCCGTCCGGCCCCAAGACCACCGGGATCCGCAACCCATACTCCCGGAGCAGTCGCTGGTCTGCTTCGACGTCCACCACATCCATCGTCATCCCCACCCTCAGAACCGCCTTTTCCACCAATGGCAACGCCTCCTCGCACAAGTGGCAACCGGGTCGGGTGAGAAACCTCACCACTAAAGTGTTCAAGTAACCACTCTGGGTGGTCGATAATGGGGGCGCATGCAGGAAGGAGGGAACTCCGTTCCCCTCATGCCTAGGGCACGTTCGTCCCAGGTGTGAACGGATAGCCTCCC